>JAFTMS010000034.1 GCA_017452265.1 Bacteroidales bacterium
CAGAAAGGAGAAGTGTTCATAGTGATGTCAAAGAACCGCAGGCTGGTCCGTCTGTTCTCGTTCGACAGGATCTCTTTCAGTCTTTACGAGAAGCGCTTTGCACCGGAATATCAGTTCATGAAGGTGGTGAGAGAAGGAGACGAACTGACATATATGATCGATTGGAAGGACGTTGTCCTGCTGCTGGAGTACCCGATAAGGAAACGTCTGAAAGTCAGATAAATAAACCATGTTTTACTTGGAATTGAACGAGAAAATCCGTAACTTTATGTCTGTGTTCAAGGCGTATGAAAACGGAAGATCTCATAGAAGAAATAGAGCGTAACCGACATCTGTCGGAGTTTGAGTCGACTCCTCGAACCGCTCGTGACTACTGCAGCGCCATGCCTGACAAGGAGATGATCAACCGTTACATAGAGTATCTGATAAATCAGTCTGAGTCAAAGGATCTTCAGATAAGGTCTCTTGAAATAAAGATTGATGAGCTGACTGAGAAGTTTGGAGAGTCCAGTTCCAAGATAAATGAACTACTTGAAGAACTTAAGCTTCTTAGGAAAGAGTTATCGGAATCTCAGAAAGAGTCTCTATCTTACCGCAAGAAGATAGCGAAGCTCGAAGAACAGCTGAAGGCTGCTAAAGCAGACAAGTATGGTCGCAGGCGCAGTAAGTCAAAGGACGACAGCGATGACGAGAGTAATGTCGACAATGATGACAGACAGGCAGCGGAAGAAGACTTTGATGGAAGCAATCCTGAAACATCTGAATTGATCTCATCCGATGCAAACGAGAGCGGGAACAGCTCATCTACAGGTCAGACCTTCAATACCGCAAACAGGCCTGAGTCTTACAGAAGCATGGGTGTAGACGGCAAGAAGAAGATCCACAAGTCTGACAGAAGCAGACTCCCTGCAGGTTCCAGAATAATGGAGAGCAAGACAATCACGGTATATAGCCTCGAGACCACGCTTGTCGCTCATGAGTATGAGCTGCTCCATGTGGTAGAGCCCGGGAAGAAGCCAGCCTGGAAATATTATCCGAAGGATGGTCATCCTCAACAGGTGATGAGGTTCGACGGGACAAAAGCAACTCCGGAGTTCATGCAAGCTCTTGCATACGAGGTATATATGAAGAATGTGACCTTCGGAAATCTCCACCAATGGGTTCAGGACATGGGCATGACAGTAAGCAAGAACACCCTCAGGAACTGGCTGAAGAAGGGCAAAAGACATCTGGACAGTCTGATACCTATCCTGAAGGATGCCGCTTTAGAGAAGGATGCAATAGTGAACTGCGACGAAACCTGGTGCAAGGTAAGAAGGTTCAACAAGTACACAAAGAAGTACATGTGGGTGCTTGTAAACAAGGCTCAGGGAATCGTAATCTTCTTCTATGATGAGGGATCGAGAGGCAGAAAGGTTCTGACAGACTTCCTTGGCGAAGCAGACCTGAAAGCTTTGATGTCAGACGGTTACAATGCCTACACGTTCCTTGACGGAGAGTTGGAGAAGACTGATCACCTCATATGTATGGCTCACGCAAAGGTAAAGTTCAGAAGAGCTTGTGAACACGGAGAGGATGTGGTTGCCAAGGAGTTCGAGGATATGATATCTGAACTTTATGATCTGGAAGAAGGATATAAATTAAGAGGGTTGAGCAATCAGGATATAACAGTTGAGCGTCAGGGTGAATATACTGAAAGCATTGTTCAACGTATCAGAAATAGGCTTGATGAAGAACTGAGAAAAGATAATGAGTTCAGAAGTCCTTACATGATGCAGGCCCTGAACTATTTGAATCACTTCTGGGATGGGCTCTTCCTCTACAGGAAAGACGGATCATATCCGATAGACAATAACTTGGCGGAGCGGTCAGTCAGACCGTTCGCCGCAAATAGAAAATGTTCGCTCCACTTCGGCAGCGATGAAGGTGTAGAGATGTCGGCTGTGTATCACAGCATCATCAGCACCTTGAAACTATGCGGCAAGTCAGTCTGGAACTTCTTCGGGGAATACTTCAGATGTGAGGTTCTGGGATTGGATACCTACAAGGAATACCTGCCGGCTTTGAGCAGATAAAAATCAATTAACAACATGGGAATACAGCTGAAACAAACGTCACAAGACGAGTGCATACTGTTGGACGCCCTAAATTGACCACTAACTCACGGTTGAGTACGAGTGCAGCAAGGCAGGAAAGACAGGAGCTGCTCGACTGGTTGAAAGACTGAAGCTCGGTAATACGGCAGACATAATGTCAAGGATAGAAGCCAAGCTGATAGAACTTCAGAATACAGGTCAGACAGAATGCGGAGAAAAGTTGATGAAGGCAGTCAAGTATGCTTTAAGTGAGTGGCCGGCCATGAAGAGGGTTCTTGAGAATGGAGACTTGGAGCTGTCCAACAACCTTTGCGAGCAGATGATGAGACACATCAAGATGAACTTGAAGACAGCCGGCAACATAGGCAGCGAGGGATCTGCAAATCACAATGCGTTCATGTACTCTGTGGTCGAAAGCTGCAGGATGGCAGGTATAAAGGTCGACAGTTATCTGGATAAGCTGATGGATTGCCTTAAGAAAGCTGCGATTGGAGAAGATCTGACACATCTTCTGCCATGCTATTGCACACAATAAGAAGAAAATCAAAAATGTTAGCTTACACACCCCACGATGAAGCCTCTGAAAATCAGAGACTAAGCGTTAGTTTGCGGAATTGTGGACGCGTACAAACAAAATATACACTATATATGAAAAAGATAATGCTAGTCTTCGGCACAAGACCGGAAGCTATAAAGATGTGCCCGCTCGTGAAGGAGTTCCAGAAACGAGCTGATGAGTTTGAAACAATCGTGTGTGTAACAGGTCAGCACAGAGAGATGCTCGATCAGGTGCTCAAGATTTTTGAGGTGACACCAGATATTGACCTTAACATTATGAAGCAGGGTCAGGACCTGACTGATGTGACAGTACGCATCCTCAATGGTATGCGTGACGTGTTCAAAGAGTGTCGCCCTGATGTAGTGCTCGTGCATGGTGATACCACCACTTCTACAGCAGCTGCTCTTGCAGCTTTCTATGCACAGATTCCTGTAGGTCACGTAGAGGCCGGTCTTCGTACACACAACATCTATAGCCCATGGCCAGAGGAGATGAACCGTCAGGTGACAGGTCGTATTGCTACCTACAACTTCTCACCAACACCACTCTCAGAGAAGAACCTTATTGAGGAGAAGGCAGTGGGTAAGATTTATGTGACTGGTAACACTGTGATTGATGCCCTTCATTATGTTGTAAACAAACTGAAAAGTGATGAGGTTATAGCTAAGGAGCAGGATGCAGTTCTCTTGAATGCAGGTTACGATGTTACTCGTTTGGCAGACGGAAAGAAACTCGTTCTTATCACCGGCCACAGACGTGAGAACTTTGGTGATGGCTTCATCCGTATGGTGACAGCTATGAAGGATCTTTCAGAGAAATATCCAGAAGTTGACTTTGTTTACCCAATGCACTTGAATCCTAATGTTCGTAAGCCTATTCACGAAGTATTTGGTGAAGACCTTACTCGTCCAAACTTCTTCTTTATTGAGCCACTCCAGTATCTTGAGTTCGTTCACTTGATGTCTAAGGCAACTATTGTACTTACTGATTCAGGCGGAATCCAGGAAGAAGCACCGGGTCTTGGTAAGCCTGTACTTGTGATGCGTGATACTACTGAGCGCCCAGAAGCGTTGGAGAGCGGTACTGTACACTTGGTGGGAACAGACTATGATAAGATTATGAATGAGGTGAGCACTCTCCTTGAGGATGCTGAGGCATACGCTAAGATGTCTCAGGCTGTTAATCCTTATGGTGATGGGTTGGCTTGTCCTCGAATTGCAGATGTGTTGAGGTAAGATAGTTTGATAGAGGAATAATGAAAAGAGAGTCTAATATTGAACTGTTGTTAGTACCCGATGAGAAAAAGTGAATTTCTTGCGGCGAATATTGACAATTAATGCACAAGACATCTTTTAATGAGCTCAATAAAGAAGAATGTAGTATATAGTAGTATCCTTACGGTATCAGGATATCTATTTCCCTTGATTACATTTCCGTACGTTACTAGAGTACTTGGAGTGAATAACATTGGTATCTGCAACTTTGTAGATAGTATTGTACAGTACTTTATATATTTCTCTATGATGGGTATAACTACCATTGGCATTAGAGAAATAGCTCGTGTGAAAGGAGATAAAAAGCAACTCTCAAAAACTTTTAATAATCTTTTATTCCTCAACCTAACAGCTACTATAATAGCAATCATCTTATTACTGTTAGCAATACTGTTTGTACCTCAATTATATGAACATAAATCTTTATTCTACATAGGAGCAGCAAAAGTACTTGCGAACACGCTCTTGGTCGAATGGTTGTTCAAAGGTCTTGAGGATTTTAAATATATAACTACACGCTCAATAATTATTAGAGCTTTATATGTGGTTTCTGTATTGGTTTTTGTAAAGACTGCAGACGATTATTTGCTCTATTTCTTTTTGACTTCATTTATGGTAGTTCTTAATGCTATCGTAAATCTTTTATATAGCAAGAAATTTGTGTGTATCTCATTAAAAGAAATTAATTTTACTCCTTATGTTAAATCCTTTCTTATTTTAGGTACATATATGTTGCTTACCTCAATGTATACAACATTCAATGTTGCGTATTTAGGGTTTGTCACTAATACCGTTGAGGTTGGATATTATACAACTGCCACTAAGTTATTTGCAATAATACTTTCTTTTTATTCTGCATTTACAGGTGTTATGATGCCAAGAATGAGTGCATTGTTGGGCGAGGGAAAGATTGAAGAATTTAAGAGGCTTACGAATAAATCTGTCGATCTATTATTTGCGTTTGTCATACCGATTATTATTATCACAGAGTTTTGTACTCCAGAGATTATTCGTATTGTAGCAGGTGAAGGCTATGAAGGAGCTATTATGCCTATGAGAATAGTCATGCCATTGATGTTAATTTGCGGATATGAACAGATATTGGTATTGCAGATGTTGTCACCAATGAAGAAGGATACGGCTATTCTTCGCAATTCTATAATAGGAGCATCCGTTGCTTTATTGAGTAATATTATACTAGTTCCATTATTTGCATCTTCTGGTACAGCTGTCGTATGGGTAATTAGTGAGATAGCTGTAATGATATCCGCTCAGTATTTTGTAAAAAAATATATTGATTATTCCATGCCTATAAAGGGCGTTCTCGTAAGGGTGATTAATGTCATTCCAATAGTATTGCTATCTTATTTATGTATTCGTCATATTGATAATGGATTGATAGCTTTAGTGGTAATAAGTTTAATATCCTTTATAGGCTGGCTAGGCATAGAGTATTATGTCCTTGAGAATACATTATTGAGAGATAATTTGGTAACTATTTGGTCTAAATTCAGAAATAAAAAATGATTAAGGTTTTATATTTAATATTGAATTTTAAAACTTACTCTGACACAATCAGAGTTACTAACGAACTTCTACAAACAGATAGAAAGGATTTTAGAGTACTTATAGTTGATAATGCTTCACCTAATGAGTCCTTTGAGGAAATTTCTAAAACTTTTGCTGGTAACGAGTATGTAGACGTAATTCTTTCTCCAGAAAACGGTGGTTATGCAAAGGGAAATAACTTTGGCTTAAGGTATGCGAGGAAGTATAGCCCAGAATTTGTGTGTATCATGAATAATGATGTTCATTTTTCTTGGAATATAATTGATTCATTATGTAGCATTTATGGAAAATTAGAGAAACCGGCAATTATCTCTCCATTACAGAAATTACCTGATGGCTCTATTCTTTCATTCCCAGAAATGAGAGTACCAGATTTATGTTATGATATAGGAATGTATACTCATTTGTTTAGGCCTAAACAACATAAGTATCAATCGAACACGAAATTCAAAAATGTACAAAGGGTTGGTTTCGTTCCCGGTGCTTTCCTTTTTGTTAACTATAAAGTATTTGAGGATCTAGGCTTTTTTGATGAGAGTACTTTCTTGTTTGGAGAAGAAAGATTTACAGGAAAGATTGTTCAGCTTGCAGGTTTAAACAATTATTTGGTATTAGATTGTGTTTATCTTCATGAACACTCTAAAACGATTAATTTAGAAGCTTCGCATAAAAGACAGCGTCTTATGATACATCGTGGGAGAATTCTATATCACAAACGATTTGATAAATATCCTGTTTTAACAGTCCCACTTCTCAATGCTCTATATTGGTGGAGTGAATTTAAATATTTTATAGTAAAATGTATAAAGAAATGATAAAAGTAGCTTTTATTACGGTCCATGTTGGATTTAACTTTGGTTCAAAACTACAAGCAATCGCTACTTCTGAAGTTTTGAAGAAACTAGGATATTTACCTACACTTGTAAACTATGTACCATCTCGTGTGACATATAAACGATATTGGCAAACTTCTTTCTCTAGTATTCTGAAGTTTCTAAGAAGATTTTTATTCTTCCCGATACAAGTAATTACTAGGTATAATTTTGATAGCTATCTTAATAAGCATTGTAAAGTCTCAAAACCAATTTATGCAGAAGGTGATTTTATGCAACGATGTCCAAAGGCTGATGTTTATATTTCTGGTAGCGATCAGCTTTGGAATTATAAGCATAATGAAGGTAACGATAAGCACTATTTCTTTGATGGTATTGAAGGTAAGAAGATAGCATATGCATCTTCTATCGGTATGACTTCTTTGCCAGATGATTATGCTGCTTATGTGAAGGAGCAGCTGTTGCAGTATTCTGCTATCTCTGTTCGAGAGCAGTCAGCTGTTGAATTGTTGGATAAGATGGGAATCAGTGCAACACATGTGCTGGACCCAACATTTATGCTAAATAAGGAAGAATGGAAACCATTTGCTTCAAAACGTCTTGTTAAGGAGAAGTATCTATTTGTTTATCTCCCTTATAATATCAAAGATAAGGATTTGATTTATCGCTCAGTTCGTAAGATAGCCAAGGAGAAAGACATGAAGGTGGTTTCTTATTCGGATAATGTAATCAAAGATAGGTATGCAGACCAGACAATTTACTTTGTTAACCCAGGTGATGTACTTTCGTTAATTCTTCATGCGGAAGTGGTAATAACCAACTCTTTCCATGGAACTGCATTTTCAATTAACTTGAATAAGCAATTCTGGACATACATGCCTTCCAGCTTTTCAACCCGTATAACAAGTATACTAGACCTTTGTGACTTGAATAATCGTCTCTTGGATGCTGAGATTACAGATGGACAAGTGAACGAAATAGCTGACTTTAATAATACCAATAACGTATTACAACAAGAGCGCCAAAAGGCGTATGATTTCTTAACTAAAGCTTTGCAATAATGTATTTTAAGACATTAGCTAAATCTGAGTGTTGCGCATGTACCGCCTGTGAGCAGGCATGCCCTGTGACAGCTATATCCTTTGTTAACGATGAGGAAGGATTCTTGTATCCTACTATCAATAAAGATAAGTGCATAGATTGCGGCCTTTGTGAACGTGTATGCCCTGTTGAGCATCCTAATTACAGTAATACAGACTCTCCTGAGGTTTATGCTGCTATGGTGAAGGATGTGGAGCAGCGTAAGAAGAGTTCGAGTGGTGGTATGTTCTATGTGATCGCAAGTTGGATTCTTAATCAAGGGGGAAAGGTGTATGGTGCAACTATGGATGAAAATCATCAGGTAAAGCATGTCGGTGTCGACAATTTCGAAGATCTTAATATGCTTCGTGGTTCAAAATACGTACAGAGTAATTTGCAACAAGTGTTTACTGATATTAAACAAGAACTGAAGACTGGACGATGGTGTTATTTTGTAGGCACAGGATGTCAGGTTGCAGGTTTGAAATCATTTCTGCGTAAGGATTACGACACTCTTCTCACCTCAGATCTTGTATGTCATGGAGTGCCAAGCCAATGGCTTTTTGATCAGCACATTAAGTATTTAGAGGATAAATATAAGGGTAAAGTATCCGATTATCAATTCAGAAATAATGAAGGATGGGGAGGATGCGAGATTTTTTACCTTACTAATCATGAGGGAAAGAGAAAGAGGTATAAATTCCCATCATACGACCTTAGTCCTTACCTATATAGTTTTATGTATGGTATGACTTCACGGTATTCTTGTTATGATTGTCCCTTTGCTAGAATTCCACGACAAGGAGATATTACATTAGCAGATTATTGGGGTATAAAAGAGTTCTTCCCTGAAATGAATAGAAGGAATGGAGTGTCTCTGTTGCTGCTAAATACGCGAAGAGGAAAGACCGTCTTTAATATAGTAAAGAATAATTGTGAATTCTATATTTCTACTGTTGCTGCTGGTGCTAAGTATAATCGAAATTTAGTACAGGTATCTGAAAAAAATAGGAACAGAGAGGGTATTTATGAGCAAATAAAAATTAGAGGTTATAAATCTATAGCTTGTAATGAATTTAGGTCTCCTTATTATAACAGAATATCTTTCTTTAATGTTATTCAGGCTACTCCGGTTCTAAAAAGTATCTGGAAATTTGCTGCCTTCATTAAAAATAAATTCGTGAGATAATAGTCCGTATGGGAATATATAATAGTTATTATAAACAGCCATCTCTATTCGCACGAATTGTGATGGTTATGTTGTTACTATCTCCAATACTTGAATGTTATGGATGGGGCAAATATGATTTCTCTTTTATCATTATGTCATTATTGGCAGTATGCCATTTGATGATACATGGTGTAAAATACTCAAGGGTTCCACAGACACTATTTCTTTATTTTGGATGGTGGTATTTATCACATATTTTATCAAGCTCATCTGCTGTAGAATTTCTTCCTCTAGGTATAATAAGGATTATTATTACATATATAATGTTTATAGATCTTTTTGATTTAGACTATTTTATATCTAAATATAAAAAGATTGCGGGATTTGTTATTACGTATTTTTATTTACAAGAACTCGGACGAGTTATAGATATACATATACCTTCTGTTTTCCCTTTCTTACCAATAGCTGTAATGGAAGATGGTCAAGAGTATATTCGGTTAACAATGGAGTGGAGTCGCTCGTGTTCGCTATTTAAGGAACCTGCTGTTTTTGTGCAATATTTATTACCGTTGTTAGCTTTGGAATTATTCAATAATAAGAAAAGGAACTGGAAACTAATTTCTATACTCTGTATAACGCTATTATGCTCGAGGACTGGAAATGGTCTGGTTGGATTGTTGGCACTCTTCATATGCTATGTTTTTAGTATTATAATAAGACAAAAAGGTATAAAGTTAGTTTCATCTCTGCTCTTTGGTTCTTTGTTTTCTTGTCTATTATTAACTGTTTATTTTAAAACTGATGTTGGTAAAGAAATGAATGAAAGGATTAGTACTATGGGAGTTGAAGATACAGTGGATCGAGGTTATGCCGGTTCAACCTTCATGAGATTATATCAAGGATTTTTCATTTTCTCAGAGTATTCTGATCTCTACAAGATAATAGGTAATGATCATGATGCATATATTCAGAGTCGTGCGTATAATTCGCATGTAATATCTGCTTTATATGGAAAAAATGATATGGTCACATATTTTAATGCATTCCAGAATGTCCTAATATATACCGGGTATATAGGTTTACTTCTAATGTTTTTATTTTTTAGATATTTATGGAAAGGGAATACTCTAAGCGGTAAATCCTTAATATTTACATTAATAGTTTTGTCTATGGTCGCATCAGTGTATTTTACGAATACTATGGCTTTGTATTTATTGCCAGCGATAGCTTTGAAAAATAAATGTTTGTTCAATAATATGTAAACAATGAAAAGAGTTTTTATCATCCTTAAAGAGGATATTATGCATTATCCCCCAGTATTAACAATACTACGGTTACTATCTCATATGGGCACTAGACCTATTCATATTGGCGTATATTCAGATGTGGCTGCAAGGAAAAAATTTGAAAGTGAAGGTGTTGAATTTTGGCCTACTGTGGCATATAATGGTGAAGCTAATCTTATAACTAAGTTTAAGCAACAACTTCTATTTAAATCACAAGTAAAAAGATACCTTCAAAATGCCGATATTACCAAAGATGATAGAGTGTGGATTATACAATCTGAAACTATTGTATTGTTGAGCGATATTATCGGTAAGTATAAAACAATACTTCATCTATTCGAACATGTAGAGCCGAAACTAAATTGGAAATATAGACTATTAAATCCATCATATGATCTAGCCTCAGTAATGTCAAAGGCTGATAAAATAGTATGCTGTGAGTATAATAGAGCTCAAATATTAAAAGGTATGCTTCAATTAAAAGAACTACCTATTGTATTACCTAACAAAGTGATTGTAGAAGATGAGGAATTAATAGATATACCTTCTGATGTTAAAGAATTAGTGGAATCTGTTTATTCTAAAATAGCGAACAAAAAAGTGATTCTCTATCAAGGAATCTTCTTGGATGGGGAGCGTAAATTGGAGGAGTTCTGTGAGGCTGTCAGCGCATTACCTGATGACTATGCATTTATAGCCATGGGTAAAGGAAGTGATATGTATGATAGACTGAAGAAACAGTATGAATCGGATAAAATCATATTTATACCTTTTATACGACCACCATATCATTTGTTGATAACACAATTAGCTTCAATAGGAGTGCTTTCTTATTTCCCTCGTAAAGGACAAATCTCTTTAACGTTAAACCCACTATATTGTGCTCCGAATAAGATTTTTGAATATGCAAAGTTTGGTATACCAATGATTTCTAATGATATACCAGCTTTAAAATATACGTATCTTGAGTATGGATGTGGAGAATGTATTCCGTATCCAATGAGAACTGATCAAATAATATCAACAATTGAGAAAGTAATTGATGCTTTACCTAAATATAAGCAAGGTGCAATGAACTATTTTGATTCTGTGGATATGAAGGGTATTATTGAATCGATTATATTATAAAAAACAAAACTGTAAATAGTTAGTTATGGGTAATACACAGACTATTAATAATTTAACTTTCGGGGGGAGAGTTATTTACCTCGACTTTATAAAGTGTATAGGAATTATTTGTGTCATTTATGGTCATGTTGAATTGTTTGGGTTTGGACTTAGTAAAATGTAAAAAATAACCTGCATCACTTAAGCATAAAATCAAGCGGCCATCAAATGATGGTTTTGCCTTCTGAAATTAGAGCCGAAAGGTACTTGAATAAGCTTCCGTGATGAGGTGTAAAATATTTGTTTAATTATTTGATTATCAATGACATAATATAGTAAATCTGGAGAAAATTTCGTATCTTTATACAATAACCACAAAGCATAAAGATGCACCCGAAAACTCCTCCAGAAGTACTCTCGCCAAGCGAATTGGCGTATATGTCCGGTCTGAATGAAAGAGACAGAAGACTGTTTCTCGCCACAAGGGCAGAAAGTCTCAGGTCTCAAGGACTCAGTTACCGCAAATTTAGCAAAAGAATGGGAATTAGCACACATACTCTTCAAAATGGACTGCAAGAATTGCATTCCGACCATCCTATCGAACGGAAACGTATCCGTAGGCAGGGCGGTGGACGTCATGCTGTGCTGCCCCAGCATCCTGAATGGGTTCAGGCAACAGTTCAAATCATAGAGCCTCATACTGCAGGTCTTCCCCAGGATGAGGATGTGGTCTGGGTCTCTTTGACCAAGACACAGATTCAGAATGAACTTGCCAAGGCCGGATTTGTAATATCCAGATATCATGTTACGCAGATACTTGATTTTCTTGGACTTAAAGAGAGGTCCTTCCGCAAGGATATCCCGATGAGAGACGTCAAGGACAGGAACGAGCAGTTTGAGAACATCGCTGCCATGCGCAAGTCTCTGGAGGAGGTCGGCATTCCGACCATCAGCGTTGACACCAAGAAAAAGGAACTGACCGGTAACTTCAAAAGGCCTGGCAAAGCTCTCTCCAACGGCACTCTGAAAGCCTTCGATCACGACTTTGCAACATTCGGAAACGGCACGGTAGTCCCTCACGGTATCTACGATGTTGCCAAAAATATCGGATATATGACAATAGGAGTCAGCCACGATACCTCCAAGTTTGTCTGCGACAATATCGAGAGAGTCTGGAACCGGTACCTCAAGGAGCAGTATCCTGATGCACGAACAATCGCCATCCTGTGTGATGGTGGAGGTTCTAATTCCAGTTCCCACAGGATAGTCAAACAGGATCTTATGGATCTTGCCAACAGATTGAATATGAGGCTTCTCGTTATGCATTATCCTCCGTATTGTTCAAAGTTCAACCCTATTGAGCACCGACTGTTCTCCCAAATAACCCGTAGTTGGAATGGCGCTCCACTGATGTCTGTGGAAGATGCTGCCGAAAGAGCAGCCAGGACCACCACCAAAACAGGACTGAAAGTATATGCCGACATAAACAACAAAACTTACGATATCAAGAGACAGGTTGATGAATCCTATGAAAAGAGACTCTCGTGGCAGGTCGTTTTCTCTCCAACACTTCCAAAGTGGAACTACCTCATCAAACCTATCAACTGATGCAACTTATTTTTTAAACATTACTTAGTGGAAGTATAGTAAGTGATTTGATTTACACATTCAATATGCCGGCGTTCTTCTTTGTGAGTGGATATTTAGCATTAAAGTCGCGTAAGGCAATAAGCGAATATCTCATAAATGCTTGGAAGAAAGTAACGATGTTATTGATACCAACGATTATTTTCTCGTTGTTTTGGGCTCTGTCTAGAAAGACGGGGATAGATTTTATAGAAGGTTTCGGAAAATACTGGTTTGGATGTGTATTATTGGAATGCTTTATCATATATTACATTGTTTGTCTGGTGACGAAAACAGAAAAACAGCAATTGATTTTTATGACCATTCTTTCTGTCGCTGGTATTGGCTATCTGAGCACAGGAGCTGGTGATAAATACCTTGAAGTAATTGAATTAAATCATCTGACAAAGTATTTACATTTCTTTACTTTGGGAATGTTTGCTAAATATTTCTCGAAGTATTATTTGCGAATACTTGATAGTGAATTACTGAGAACAATTTGTGTAGGACTGTTCTTTATAATCTTCTTCATGCTTAGATATGAAGAATTGTTCCCCAATATATTAGAACGTCTCCTAAATGATATACTACTTAGATATTTGGGGTTGTATATAGTAGTGATGCTTCTCTATGAATCTTCTAAGCAAGTGAAATCAGATGGAAGATGTGCTAAAATCATCAATCTGGTAGCAAAAAATAGTTTCGGAATATACTTGTTACAGTATTTCTTTTTACCTGATTTTAGAGGACTGGGCTGGATTTCAAATGTTGATCCTTTTACGATATTTATAATTTGTGCGTTTTTTTCGCTAATATGTACACTTGTTTGTCTGATGGTGATCACTGTGTTATCCAAGAGTAATGTTCTGTGCAGGTATGTACTAGGAAAACGATAAAATTATATCACATGATGAATTTCAGGAAATTAAAAACTCTTACAGAATCTTGTGTGGGAGAACTAATAAAATTGGGATATAAATTATATACACCCAACTTTAAACCTCTCAATAGGCTAAGAGTAGAAGGTGAGGAAAGAGTTATAGTTTCCCTTACATCTTATGGGAGACGTGTAAATAATGTATTAGCTTTTTCTATATATTCGTTATTAAGTCAAACTTATAGGCCTGACGAAATTGTCCTATGGCTTGATAGCGATAATTGGAATGATGAAAAGCTACCAAAACGTATAGCTAGTCTTAAGCAGAAAGGTCTTCTTACTGTCAAATATTGTGAGGAGTTACGCTCTTTTAAAAAGTTGATACCAACTTTGGAAACATATCCAAATGATGTGATCATAACAGTTGATGATGATCTCTATTGTCGATGGAATATGGTCGAACGATTGATTGAGGCGCATAAGCAGAATCCAGGTTGTATAATCACTCATCGTGCACATAGACCTCATGTGGAAGGTAATCAATTTGCAGAATACAATACCTGGGATGACACGATTAGTGATGTGCGTGAAGGTATGGTATTCCCTACTGGAGGAGCTGGCTGCCTATACAAGAAAGAATACCTATATAAGGATATCTGCAGAAAGGACTTATTTATGAGTCTTACGCCATTAGCAGATGATGTGTGGTTCTATTTTATGGGAGTTCTTAATGGAACAAAACAGATTGTTCTTAAACGTAATGGGTATACTTATATTGGCTTAGATAACTTTTATCAGTACTTTCATTATCATTCCTCCTTGGCTAGTCAGAATTGTCATGAAAACCAAAATGATGTGCAAATTAGAAATATGATGAATTACTATAATTTAGAGATAAAAGATAATCGAGTGGTAAAAGTTACTGAGTAAATGAACGAATTAATATATGAATGAGTACGCTTAGTGAGTGTCATCCCCCCCCCACACACATGGAACTGTTCAGAATTTATCGGCGAGACGATACATTGTAGTTATTTATAGACCTTAAAAATTCTGTTAATGCACATATGCAATCTAAATAAAAAATGAAACAGCATTACATACCTAGATGTTATCTTAGAAGATTCTCTGATAATGATAAGAGCATCTATGCTTATGATAAGATCAGCAGCAAAAGTTACAGGGCTTCTCTGATGTCGGTATGCTGCCATGAGGATATGTACACGCTCTCTGATGAGTATGTGAATAAAACTAAAGTTGAGACAGGTGGTGAAATCAATAATCTATCAATAGAGAAGGATTTGTTTGCTAAAGATATAGAGCCTCTATATAGTCAACTCTTGTCTCAAATTGACGATATTAAAGATGAATGGATAAGTGATAAGGGACAATATAGATTGAACTATTGTGAGAAGAAAGAAATAGCGCTTCACATTGCGACACAATATCTGAGACATCCTCAAATAGGAGATGCTGAGGTGGATAATTATATGAGGTTTGAACAGGCTGGGATTGATATGCTGAAGCATATCTTGGCATTTCAGGAAGGGAATGATGATTTTGAGAATTTGGAAGTAAAGGCTGTTTGCGAGAAACCTGCTCTACATGCTATATTGACATATATGAATTATGAGGAGGTGGAAAAGTGTGCAAGTATGATGGCCAATAATATCTTTGTGTTTAGGGTTAGCAATGGTAATGACTTTTACACATCTGATTTTCCTATAGCTGTTGAATCTCATGCAAAGTACTCCCAAAGTCTCTATTGTGGGTTGATTCAATATGGTGGTGAGGTGACGATGCCACTATCTCCAAGTCTATTTGTCTCCATATATGATTCGCAATATTTTAAAGATAAGAAAGAACTTGACGGGTGTTTTGTTGAGGCAGAAGCAAAGGAAATGAGACGCCAGAACTTAATCAGGTATTTCTATGCATCGAGGCACGTATTCAGCTCGAATAATGATTTTAGCCTTATAGAGTCGTTTTATCGTTGCAATGGGAATAAACATGAGTTTATGAAACCTCATCTGAAAGCAGAGGTGGTTAGCGGACTTGGACGCTATTGATTGGGGTAGAGCACACTGGCATAAGGAATAATTTAAAAATAACAACTTGTAAATATGCAAAACCACGGATTAGTAAGTATCATCACTCCCACATGGAACTGTGCTGCATTCATTTGCGAAACGATTCGTTCCATCCAGGCACAGACATACCAGAACTGGGAGCTGATCATTTCAGACGATTGCAGTACGGATAATACCCTGAAGGTGATTGAGCCATATCTGCAGGAGGATAGCCGGATAAAGTATATCTGCAACGATAAGAACAGTGGGGCTGCCATTACTCGCAACAATGCCCTCCGTAGGGCGAAGGGTAAATGGATTGCGTTCCTGGATTCGGATGACCTTTGGCTGCCTGAGAAGATGGAGAAGCAGGTGAGTTTTATGGTGGAGAACGGCTATCACTTCTCTTACACAGAGTATGTGGAGATGGATGAAACTGGCAAAGATATGGGTGTGCTGATTAGCGGTCCTAAGCATGTGAGCCGTAGGGGAATGTATAACTTCTGTTGGCCGGGATGCCTCACGGTGATGTATGACCGTGAGCATGTGGGGCTGCTACAGATAGCTGACATCAAGAAGAACAATGACTATGCCATGTGGCTGAAGGTGTGCCATAAGGCGGATTGTCACCTGCTGGCAGAGCCGTTGGCAAAGTATCGCAGGGGGCGTGCGGGCAGTATTTCTACTCACGGGTATGTAACACTGATGAAGTGGCACTATAAGCTGTTCCATGAGGCGAACGGTAATAATGCCGTCCACTCGCTGTGGCTGACTGCTTGGAATATGGTGTTTGGGGTGTATAAGAAATTAGTTTATGTTAAGAAATATTCGTTATGATTCTCAAATGGTTGTTTGATCGTATAGTAGCATTCTTTGGATTGCTCTTTTTATGGCCGGTTATTTTGGTGACTGCGATTTTGGTGAAAATTAAGATGCCAGGTGGACCTGCATTTTTTGTTCAGAAGCGAGTTGGTAAGGATGGCAAATTATTTAATTGTCATAAGTTCCGTTCAATGACGGTTAAGCATAGCGGATCTTCTGTTTCTGTTGCAGGTGATTCTCGAATTACTCCTTTCGGTGCAAAGCTTCGTCATTATAAGATTGATGAACTTCCTGGTTTGTGGGATGTGCTGATCGGTAATATGAGTTTCGTAGGGCCCCGTCCTGATGTCCCAGGATATGCTGATAAGTTGGAAGGAGCAGATAGAGATGTACTTAAACTTCGTCCTGGTATTACTGGCCCTGCTACTTTGAAGTATCGCGTAGAGGATGAGATGATTGCTGGGTTTGTTGCAGATATTAAAGCTGGAAGAAATTCGCTAGTGGCTAAGTTTGAGAATGTTCCCGATTTCTCCGTTATGAGTGACCAGGAGATTGCAGTGTGGTACAATGATAATGTGATTTATCCAGATAAGGTTCGACTGAATTGCTATTACTACCGTAATTATAGTTTTATCAAGGATATACAGATGATCTTTGCTACTGTGCTTGGTAAGAAGATAGAGTATGCAGGTGAGATTATATGATTTTAAGACCGTTGTAAATTATGAATAGTACAATTGGTTCATATCCAGAAAGAACAAATATTAGTTCTCAGACTCTCTTTCATTTCACATCCTCATATAATGTTATAGAAAAGATTCTAAGTCCTAGTTCTGGTCAAAAAATAAGTGGATTCAAGTTTAGTAAGATCTATGAAAAGATTGCAGGAACGAAGTTGGCTTATTTTGTTGATAGTATATCATTTTGCGATATTCCATTGTCTATGGTGAAGAATCATGTAAATTGGTACGGCGCGTATGCGATTGGAATTAAAAGATCTGCGTTGAAAATATTAGGGGCATCTCCAGTTTTCTATAGCCACTCTAAAACAGATAGAATTCCTCATAATAGTAATTCTAATAGCATAGAATTTTTTAAATCTTCGCCCTGGTTCACTTCTCGACTAAAGCAGGTATATGGAAAGCAGGTTTTTGAGAATGATGGTGAGCTGTACTTCAAAAATCGAAAGTTCTACAATGAACGAGAGTGGAGAATTGTAGGAAATATTGAGCAGATGGAAGTGGTCTCATATAAAAATGAGTCAGAATTAATTCAGTATAGAAAACAGATTGCACCAAGTTATCTTCCTAATGTTGAGGTGGCGATAGATGATATAGAATATATTATATTGGAAAAGTCTACGGATTTACCAAATTTTGTCTCATTCGTTAGTACGCATTATCCAACTCTTCAAAATGAGTTTTTGACAAAGGTGCTTCTTTACGATAAGTTGAAAAATGACTTGTAGATCGTAACATGCCTTGGCAAGTATAGTTGGTGGGAAATACTAATAGTCTAAAAAACAAATATTATATGTCAGAAAGAAAAACAATCTACCTGTGTCTTGCTCATATGAGTGAGGAGGGTGTTGAACAGAAATATGTAAAGGAGGCTTTTGATACTAATTGGGTGGTGCCTCTTGGTCCTAATGTTAATGGATTTGAGGCTGATTTGGAGGCTTTCGTGGGTGAGGACAAGAAAGTGGTTGCTTTGTCGGCAGGTACAGCTGCTGTGCATCTGGCTTTGCTTGCTTGTGGGGTTGGTCCTGGTGATGAGGTACTGGTGCAGTCGTTCACGTTCTGTGCTTCGTCGCATCCGATTACTTATCTGGGGGCTACTCCGGTGTTTGTGGATTCGGAGGCTGAGACTTGGAATATGGATCCTGTGCTTTTGGAGGAGGCGATTAAGGATCGTATCGCTAAGACTGGCAGGAAGCCGAAGGCGATTGTGCCGGTGGCTCTGTATGGTATGCCTTACGATTGTGAGAGGATTATGGAGGTTTCTCGCAGGTATGATATTCCGGTGGTGGAGGATGCGGCTGAGGGCTTCGGTTCTAAGTTTGATGGTAAGGTGCTGGGTACGTTCGGTAAGTTTGGTGTGCTGTCGTTCAATGGTAATAAGATGATTACGACTTCGGGCGGTGGTGCACTTATCTGCAATGATGCCGAGAGCAAGAACAATATCATGTGGTATGCTACTCAGGCGCGTGATGCTTATCCGTATTATCAGCATTCGGCTATTGGATATAACTATCGTATGAGTAATATCTGTGCGGGTATTGGTCGCGGGCAGATGACGGTGGCTCAGGCACACATTGATCATCATAAGCATGTGCAGGCTCTTTATGAGGAGCTGCTTGCAGTTGTTCCTGGTGTAGAGATTCATAAGCAGCCTGCTGGTGGAAGATATGATTCAAATTTCTGGCTATGTACTGTTACTTTGGATCCTTCACTTCGTATAGTAGGTCAGGAGAATGCTTATAAGGAGGTGATTAAGACTGCTGTCGGTGGTGCTGCCGGTGTTATCAAGACTGTTGATTCTGCTGTGACTGATTGTCAGCCTAATGATAATGTTGAGGCTCTTCGTGTGTTTATGCTTTCGAAGAAAATTGAGGCTCGTCCGGTGTGGAAACCTATGCACAAGCAGCCGGTTTATGCTTCAGCTCCGGCTTATGTGAATGGTGTATCTGAGGCTATCTTCAAGGTGGGTATTTGTTTGCCTGCCGGTCCTTGTGTGACTGATGAGGATGTGAGGTATATTGTGGAGGGCATTAAGGAGGCGATAGTAAAATAAACTTGTCGGGAAATAATAACTAAGCTTAGATATGAGAATAGCAGTAGCAGGTACTGGTTATGTTGGTCTTTCGATGGCCACACTTTTGGCGCAGCATCATAGTGTGACTGCGGTGGATGTGATTCCGGAGAAGGTTGAGAAGATCAATCGTCGAGAGAGTCCTATTCAGGATGATTATATCGAGAAGTTTTTTGCTGAGAAGGAGTTGGATCTGGTGGCGACGCTGGATGGTGCGGCGGCTTATCGGGATGCGGAGTTTGTGGTGATTGCGGCTCCGACCAATTATGATCCGCAGAAGAATTTCTTTGATACGCATCATATTGAGGATGTGATTGATCTTGTTTTGGAGGTTAATCCGGATGCAACGATGATTATTAAGTCTACTATTCCGGTGGGATATTGTAGGTCTTTGTATGTGAAGTATGCTCGTGTGTTTAAGGAGAGGGGTTGGGATGCTTCGCGAAAACTTAGGTTGTTGTTTTCTCCGGAGTTTTTGCGTGAGAGCATGGCGTTGTATGATAATCTTTATCCTTCTCGTATTATTGTTGGTTATCCTAAGATGATCGATTCGTTGGATGAGGAGAATGATGCTATCCGTGCGATTGCGGGTAACCATCTTGAGGAGGCTGCGCGTACGTTTGCAGGTCTTTTGCAGGAGGGTGCGATCAAGGAGGATATTCCTACGTTGTTTATGGGCTTGAAGGAGGCCGAGGCGGTGAAGTTGTTTGCGAACACTTATCTTGCGCTTCGTGTGTCTTATTTCAATGAGCTTGATACTTATGCGGAGGTGAAGGGTCTTGATACTCAGGCTATCATCAATGGTATTGGTCTGGATCCGCGTATCGGTACTCATTATAACAATCCTTCGTTCGGTTATGGCGGATATTGTTTGCCGAAGGATACGAAGCAGCTTCTTGCGAACTACAATGATGTGCCGCAGAATATGATGACTGCGATTGTGGAGAGTAACAGGACGAGGAAGGACTTTATTGCGGATCAGGTGTTGGCGAAGGCTGGTTATTATGATTATTCTTTCAATAATGAGTTCGGTTCTGCTGCAGAGCGTGAGGTCGTTGTGGGCGTGTACCGCTTGACGATGAAGGCGAATTCCGACAACTTCCGTCAGAGTGCGATCCAGGGCGTGATGAAGCGTATCAAGGCGAAGGGTGCGACGGTGGTGATTTATGAGCCTACGCTGGAAGATGGTTCTACTTTCTTTGGGAGTAGGGTGGTGAATGATCTCGAGGCCTTCAAGGCACAGTGTGATGCGATTATTGCGAATCGTTATGATGCTTGCCTTGATGATGTGCAGGAGAAGGTTTATACGAGGGATGTGTTTAGGAGGGACTAGAGGATTCTTGAAATAAATTTGTCTTTTTGGTATTTTAGTTGTTATATTTGTGAAAGTTTTGCAAATATTGGGTCGAAATGGTTATTGAAATTAAATTAAGTAACTTCTTTTCTATAATGGATGAAGTGGTTTTGGATATGCGTGCAGCAAATATCCAGACCAAGAAGTCTAAGGAACTTGAGGATAATACTTTTTCTTATCAGAAAGGCAGATTGCTGAAGACCGTTGCTATTTATGGTGCTAATGCGTCTGGCAAGAGTAGTATAGTTAAGGCTATCAGGGCTTGCGTTGGTATGATTATCAATTCTCATAATCATAATGAGAATACTGTATTTCCGTTTGCCCCATTCAAGTTTGGAGGTGCGGATAAGTTAAGTAGTTTCTTTATTCGTTTCAATACAGACGGAGTTGAGTATGAGTATTCTTTTCAGATGACTCAGACTCAGATTATGAAGGAGGAACTGTATTATTATCCTAATGGTCGCAGGTCAAAGGTCTTCAGTAGGGATGAGTCTTTGGGACCAGATAAGAAGAAGGTGTATGATTTCAGGGATGCGATTGCCCGTCCTATGGATGTGGTAGCGAATACTTCCCAGAAGACTTTGTTTGTTTCTCGTGCCAGTCAGTTGGGGCGTGAGGTGGCTCAGAAGGTTTTCCGTTTCTTTTATGAGAATTTTATTCTGGATTTCTATAATTATAATCCAGTTCTTTTGGGTAGATTATTAGAGGCTAATAAAGAGCAGTTGCTTAGTGTGCTACATATTGCAGATAGTGATATTGTTAATGTAAGCAGTAAGCATGAGTTGAAGCCATATACGACTGCTGTGTTTGATCCATTGAACAATAATACTATTTTATCGATGGATGATATTCAGAAGACCCAGTTGATTATAACTACTTATCATAAGAATAATCCTACTGTGCCGTTTGATTTTAATACAGAAGAGTCTGATGGTACACAGCGTTTGTTCTTTATGATGTTGACTATACTGGATATTGTGAAGAACAATAAGATTTTACTTGTGGATGAGATTGAGAGGAGTCTTCATACCAGATTGGTGGAATATATCATAAGTCTCTTCAATCGGAGTGAGAGTGCCCAGCTTATTTATACTACACATAATACTTATTTGTTGGATAATAATAAGGTACGCAAGGATCAGGTGTATTTTACCAACAAGCGTACTGATGGATCTACAGATTTGTATTCGTTGTATGATTACAAGGATTTCAGGGATACTATGGATCTTGAAAAGGCATATCTGCAGGGGCGTTTTGATGCTGTCCCATATATTAATGATTCACTTGGATTTTAGGTTTGGCTATGGCACGTGATGTTCGTAAATCAAAAGCGAAGAAGATGCGTCCTATCTTCTTTGTGTTCTGTGAGGGTGAAACTGAGGTCGCTTATGTGAATTATTTGAAGTCCAAGTATCGCTTGCCTATACAGATTGTGCCAAAGAAAAGTGATTCAAATATTTCATGCAGATATATTGATAATTGCAAAAGGGAGTATTTTACAACAGCCTCTGATAAGACATTTTTGATGTATGATCTGGATGTTGATGGGGTTTTAGAAAAGTTGACTTGTATTCCGGAGGTTACTCTTCTTGTTTCAAATCCTTGTGTGGAGTTGTGGTTCTTGCTGCATAATCAGGAGTGTAAGTCTGAACTGGATTCTAAGAGGTGTATTGCTAAGTATGAATCAGTTTCGCCTAATTATAAGAAGGGAACTTTAAATGCGTTTGATTTGCAGTTGTTTAATCAAGGTGAAGATGCTGCTATTGCCAGAGCGAAAAAATTGAATACTTCAGGTAACCCTTCTACTACAGTTTATAAATTGCTGGAAGCCTTGAGAGAAGAAAGACTATAACATTATGATCTATGAGTATAAGAGCTTTTTCAAGGGTGTTTGGCAGTTCTGCAGTTACTTGTTCTGGCCACGTTGGGGCGGCAAGAAGGGTTGCGCGAATTAGAAGAGTGTAAATAATTAAGGTTGTATTGCTATGAGGAAAATGTTGTCGGCGAAGGCTGGGGCTACGTTTAGTATGGATTGTCCGGAGTTTACTTTTGCTGTGCGGAAGGATGTGGTGGAGATAATTTACAAGGTTAAGCCGGGCGTTTATCTGGTTGTGAATTTTGCGAGGGTTGATGCTACGCGTGGGATGTTGTTTGTGAATTGGGGCAGGTTCTGGGATAGGATGACGAATGAGAGGTTGCAGTTGCCGAAGGTTGAGACGTGTTGTCCGGTTTTGTATGAGGTGTTGACGGGTGGTGATAAGGATGGGATGATTGAGATGGAGTTTGGTGTGAGTGCTGAGGATGCGGATCATGGTTTTGGTCTGGAGGTTCCGTTGTCTGATAAGCTTCCGTTGCTTCTTTCTTTGACTCCTTCTGTTATCAATAAGGCGGGTGCGATGCGTATGAAGATGCTGACTATCTACAATGAGCTTGTGAAGAATCCTCCGTTCCCTGCCTGGAAGTCCGGTCTTGATGAGGTTTGGGAGTAGTGGCGTGTGAGTTTCAGTGCGCTTCCTGTGTAAGCACCGCAGTCGGAATATACGCCCTCCGACTGCTGCAGCTCAAGCGCTCCGACCGGCTCGACCCAAGGGCCGTCCTCGCGCTTGGCTGCTGCGGGGAGGGAGATGAGGATCGTGATTATAGATTTTTATGAAGAGGTGGATAAAGGAATACATATTTAGTTTAAGGAAAGATCTTCTTTACATGTTATTCGCAGATGTGATATTTCTGCTTGTTATGGAATTGGTTTTTCGCAAGATTCCTGCACCCTTCCCTATTTTTGTGAAAATAGGTGATGTAATGGTTACTCTTGCTATATCTGTTATCGCTTCTTTTATTTTCTATTTTGTTCAGGTCCATATGCCTGATATTCGTCATAAAGCGAATGTTTATCCTTGTGTGGCGAAGTTATTCCATCGAATTCTTATTAATGAGAAAGCATTACTTAAAAATTATGTAGGAGCTCAATCATATGAGGATTTGACTGAGACTAGAGGCGTATAGCGTTGTGCGAATGGTAACAACGTTTTTTGAGTTTAGGTCAGTGGCATTGCCATTGGCCTAAACTGCTTTATAGTGGTTTGCCAATCAGGTAGGATTGGTAGATGCAGTCTGCTGAATCGTAGTAGAAGCTGCTGTTGTAGTCGTCTATCTTGTCTGCAATCCAGGAGTTGTACACGGTGATGAGGGTTTTGATGTACTGTTTTGGGTTGTCCTGGGATACGCTGATGATGAGGCGTTTATATACCTTGGCGATGTCCCAGTGGGTGGGGACTGCGTACTTTACGTCTGTTATGTCAAAGTAGTCGTTTTCTATGTTGCACTCTTTGATGAGGTCGTCTGCTACTCTTGCGATGTTGTCGCTATGGTAGATGTCTGCAAGTTTGTATATCTTGCTCAGACGTTCTTCTCCTATGGCGTTGACGATGACTCTGTTTCTGTTCTTTGTTGCTCTGGCAATGTATTCAATCAGGGCGCAGAGGTAGAAGAGGTCGTTGTGTCTTTTAAGTTCGCGTCCTGTCATTTCTTGCTAAGTTTTTCAGATTCAACAAATTTTAAGCATTTCAGAGATGCTTCTGTAGCGAAGCAGATCTGATGTGTCGGGTATTTGAATTTTGCCAGTACCCAGAATTGTTCTCTTGTGATCACTCCTGCGATGAAATCCTCAATGTAGTTGTAGATCTGGTCGTTTGCCATAGCTCCTATGACGATGTCATAGGTATGCGGGATACCTTTTCTGCAGTCTGCTATGAAGTCTAGCCATGCGTCTGTCATGTCCTTGAAATCAAGGATTGAGAGGGTCTTGTCTAGGGTGTATTCGTATGTGTTTATGGTGGGAGTTTCCTTTCTCATTGCCCATCTTTTGGCCTGTCTCTTGAGTTTTGTGCAATAGAATCCTTCTCCGAAATCTTTGGTGAACTTGCCGGTTCTGATTTCAGGTTCCTTTACTTCTATGGCACTTCCGTGGAATACTCTCATAATCTATAATGCTTTGGCGTTATTGCTTTTCTATGCAATTGCTGTGTCAAAGATAGTGGTTTGGATTAATTATTCAAAGAAATAGTCTTATGATTAAGCGGTCAAGCCCTCTTCACTTCGCTAACGCTGCGTTCAGAAGGCTTGCTTTTTATTATGCCGCACCGGCGAGACAGTGCCATCTTTGTAATGCTGCGCATTCCTGCAGATGTCACAGCCTCGCTTCGGTGCTTTCTACTGCTGCCCTGGTATAGTTGAACAATGGGAAAGATTAAGGTATCAGAGTATATACAAAATTGAAATAGAGGTGCCACTTCTAATAGACGACAATTGATCTATGTATCAGCACCTTACAAATTATCGCCTGCTCCATGTGACGCAGGCGATTTTACGTAATTGCTTGCCGGTGAGGATGTTACTGCTCGCGCGTAACGTGCCTGATAACCGGAGGCTGCACCTGAGGGCATACCATTCCAAGCACCGGGAAGTAAGGTCTTATTTATTGCTATATGCCTCCAGCGCCTTTTCGAGGATGAGAAGTGCACGGCGGAGATCCTCTTTCTTGAGGACATATGCTATACGGACTTCATTGCGGCCGAGTCCCGGGGTGGAGTAGAAGCCGCTCGCCGGAGCCATCATGACCGTCTCGCCTTCGTACGAGAAGTCTGTGAGACACCATGCGCAGAAGTCTTCCGCGTCTTCCACTGGCAGTCGCGCCACAGTGTAGAAAGCACCCATAGGGATAGGGGAGTACACTCCGTGGATCTTGTTCAGACCGTCCACAAGGCATTTTCTGCGCTCTACATATTCCTCGTAGACGTCGCGTGAATATTGTTCTGTGCCTTCAATTGAAGCCTCGGCGACAATCTGGCCGATGAGCGGAGGGGACAGACGTGCCTGGCAGAACTTCATGACGGTCTTGAGCACATCCTTGTTCTTCGTGATAAGCGCTCCGATTCGGATGCCGCACTCGGAGTAACGCTTTGATACAGAGTCTATAAGAACGACGTTCTGCTCGATGTCCTTCAGGTGCATCGCCGATATGTACGGGCTTCCCGTATAGATGAATTCGCGGTACACCTCGTCGCTGAAGAGATACAGGTTGTACTTCTTCACGAGGTCTCGTATCCGGTTCATCTCCTTCTGTGTGTACAGGTATCCTGTCGGATTGTTCGGGTTGCAGATCAGGATCGCCTTTGTGCGCTCTGTTATGAGCTCTTCGAACTTCTCCACTTTAGGAAGGCAGAATCCCTCGTCAATGGTGGTCGTGACTGTCTTGATCACGGCTCCTGCCGAAATGGCAAAGCTCATGTAGTTGGCGTATGCAGGCTCCGGGACAATGATTTCGTCGCCAGGATTCAGACAGCTCAGAAAGGCGAAGAGCACAGCCTCGGAACCGCCGGAGGTGATGATGATTTCGTCGGGAGTGAGCTTGATCTGGTAGCGTTCGTAATAGTTCACGAGCTTTTCACGGAGCGACAGGAAGCCTTGGGATGGGCTGTATTCCAGTACTTCACGTCCGACATCATGCAGTGCGTCAAGAGCCTTCTGCGGAGTGGGAAGATCCGGCTGTCCGATGTTCAGGTGGTACACCTTTATGCCTCGCTCCTTTGCCTCATTGGCAAGTGGGGCGAGCTTTCTGATAGGGGATGAGGGCATTTCGAGCCCGCGTTGTGAAATGTCCGGCATATGTCTGTCCGTTTTAAATTATCCGTAATATTCCTTATACCATTGTGCAAATGCGCGGAGACCGTCACGCAGGGAGGTAGATGGCTTGAAGCCGAAGTCGCGTTCGAGGGCGGAAGTGTCCGCATAAGTTACAGGAACGTCTCCTGGCTGCATAGGGACAAGCTCCTTATGTGACTCGAAATCATAGTCCTCAGGGAGCACGCCTGAGCGGAGAAGCTCCTCCTGAAGAATGGTCACGAAGTCCAGAAGATTCTCCGGCTGGTTGTTTCCTATGTTGTATACGGCATAAGGCGGAACCGGAAGTCCGTCCTCGCCGGTCTGCTTTGCAGGGGCCTTCTGCATGACGCGGATGACTCCTTCCACGATGTCGTCCACATAGGTGAAGTCACGCTTGCAGTTACCATAGTTGAATATCTGTATCTTTTCTCCCTTTACAAGCTTGTTCGTGAAGCCGAAATACGCCATGTCGGGGCGTCCGGCAGGGCCGTAGACCGTGAAGAAGCGTAGTCCGGTGGACGGGATGTTGTAGAGCTTGCTGTACGCATGGGCCATGAGTTCGTTGCTCTTCTTCGTCGCTGCATAGAGTGAAACCGGGTTGTCCACCTTGTCGTCGGTGGAGTACGGTACCTTCTTGTTGGAGCCGTAGACGGATGAGGATGAAGCATATACGAGATGCTCAACACCTCCGTCATACAGTGAATACGAATGTCTGCATGCTTCAAGAATATTGTAGAAACCGATGAGGTTCGCCTCTATGTATGCATCCGGATTCGTGATGCTGTAGCGGACGCCGGCCTGGGCCGCAAGGTTTACGACGACTTGAGGCTTGAACTCTGCAAACACTTTGTCTATCAGAGCCTTGTCTGCGATGTTGCCCTTGATGAAATGAAAGTCCGGATACTGCTCGAGCTGCCTGAGACGTTCCTCCTTCAGACGGACGTCGTAATAGTCGTTCATGTTGTCTATGCCGACAACCGTAGGGTTCTCATACCTTTTATAAATGGCTTTCACCAGATTGCTGCCGATGAATCCGGCTGCGCCTGTCACTAATATTGTCATGATTATCCAAATATCTTTTTTGCTTCTTCGTAACTGTCGAGGCTTCCTATGTCGAAGCGTCCTGCGCTCATCGGCCACGCGTGAATGACCGTATTGTCCACCATATAATGAGCGAGGTTTCCCGGCGCATCCTTTCCGCATCCGTTCTCCACGCTGTGACGCACAAGAGGGAGATCCTTCTTCATATATATATAGAAAGGCGGTACGGCCCAGTGCGACTTCGGCTCACGAGGCTTTTCTTCCATGTCCAGCACGCGGAGATCCTCATCCAGAACCACCACGCCCGTCCTCTGCAGCCTCTCTGTGCTCGGCTGCTCATGGCACATGATGCATGAAGTTCCTTTTTCCTTGGCGAAGTCCACGAACTCCCGGAAACTGAACATCAGGATGTTGTCTGCCGCAACCACGAGCATGTCGTCATCGATATTCAGCCTTTCCATGGCATACAGAAGGTCGCACACCGCTCCGAGGCGCGTCTCGTTGGTCGAAGTGCCGTCGTCGATGATTGTAAGTGGCTTCGTATAGTTCTGGTTTCCTGCCCAATCTTCGAAGATCGGAGCAAAGCGATGATTGGTGATGATTATGTGCTCGTCGATGTCAGGTATGCGGTCTATGTCATCGAGCATACGGCCCAGAATGGTCGAACTGCCGATTTCAAGGAGCGGCTTCGGGAAATTCCTCGTAAGCTCGCCTAAACGTGTCGCGTATCCCGCTGCTATTACAATGTTTTTCATATGAATCTTGCTCCGTCGTCAGTCTTGCAGAAGTGAATTTCGAATGTGTCGGTATATTCCGGGAACATGCGCAGGTACTCCGACGTAATCTGCTCGCGGATGGCTTCCTTCTTCGAAGGGTCCACAAGAGCGATGCACGCTCCCTTGAATCCGGCTCCGCTGAAGCGTCCGCCGTAGATCCCGTCGCACTGCCGCATGATGTTGTATATCGCGATCAGTTCTTCGCTTCCGCATTCGTAATTCTTTATCGAACTTTCACAGCTTTCGTAGCTGAGCTGTCCGAAGAGCGTGAGATTTCCTGTCTCCCAAGCTGTTACGCCCTTGCGGACGCGTTTGTATTCGCTGTAGAAATGCTCTGCGCGGCGGGCGAAACGCGGAGGCATCTTGTCGCGTGTCAGGTCGTATGTCTCGCGCGGCACGTCCCTGAGGAATGTCTTGTCGAGGTTCTTCAGCGGCATGCCTGTGTATGCCATCATGTTCCACGCCGCCGTCTTGCACTCCGCCACACGGAGGTTGTAGTCGCTGCTGACAAGGCTGCGCGTGAGTCCCGAGAATATGATTGCAAGCTCGAATTCGGGCATACGCGGATTCTTGCGTATGATTCTGTACTGCTCTGTGTCTGTGTCGAGGAACAGAAGCGAGTCCTTCTCGCCGAGCACGATGCAGGCCTGGTCCAGGATGCCGTTGGTCAGTCCGATATATTCCCTTTCCGCCTGGCTGGCCGTCTTGATCACCTCCATCTTGGAAAGCGTGATGCTGTTGGCCTTTGCCAGCGCCATGACATATGCCGTCAGCACTGCTGCGCTGCTTGAAAGTCCGCCCACAGGGAGGCTGCCCTTGATGACTCCGCGTATGCCTCTGGTCAGTTCGAAACGCTTCTTGAGCGCATATTTCGCTCCGCGTGCATAGTCGCCCCAGTTTCCTTCCTTCACCTGTGTCGGCTTGGTCACGTCAAAGCTGACTTCCCCCTCGAAGGTCTCGCTGTGCAAAGAGACGCTTCCGTCCTCGGTCGGGCTGAACCACAGGTCCACGCCCTTGTCAAAAGCAAAGCCTGTCACAAGTCCGTGCTGATGGTCGACGTGGGCGCCGAGCGGGCACACGCGATAAGGCGAAAATATATGATACTGATAGTTTTCCATAATCCGTCAGACTAATCACGTTTGAAAATGTCCCTTGTGTAGACTTTCTCCACGACATCGTCCAGCACTGAATCGTAGCGGTTTGCGATGATGGAGTCGCTCATCTGCTTGAATTTCTCGAGGTCGTTCACGACAAGGCTGCCGAAGAACGTCGTCCCGTCTTCGAGCGTCGGTTCGTATATTATCACCTTCGCTCCCTTCGCCTTCACGCGCTTCATCACGCCCTGGATCGAGCTCTGACGGAAGTTGTCCGAGTTCGACTTCATCGTCAGACGGTACACTCCGATGGTGCAGCCGACCTCCTTCGATGCGTCGTAAGTGGCGTTCTCGTCGTAATATCCGGCAAGGCTCAGCACCCTGTCGGCAATGAAGTCCTTGCGCGTCCTGTTGCTCTCCACAATGGCCCTGACGAGGTTCTGAGGCACATCGTCATAGTTCGCAAGGAGCTGCTTGGTGTCCTTTGGAAGACAATATCCGCCGTATCCGAAAGAAGGATTGTTATAGTGGTCGCCGATGCGTGGGTCGAGGCTCACTCCGCGTATTATCTCCTGGGTGTCGAGGCCCTTCATCTCGGCGTATGTGTCGAGCTCGTTGAAATACGAGACGCGCAGGGCGAGGTATGTGTTTGCGAAGAGCTTCACGGCTTCTGCCTCGGTGTAGCCCATGAAGAGGGTGTCGATGTCCGGCTTGAGCGCTCCCTCCTGCAGAAGTCCTGCGAAAGTGTGGGCCGCCTTCATCAGACGAGGGTTCAGGGTGTCCGTGCCCACGATGATGCGCGAAGGGTAGAGGTTGTCGTAGAGGGCCTTTGATTCGCGGAGGAACTCAGGGGAGAACATGATGTTGTCGCAGTGGAACTTCTCTCGCACTGATGCCGTAAATCCCACAGGCACAGTGGATTTGATTATCATTATCGCGTCCGGATTCACTGACATCACAAGCTTTATCACAGCCTCTACGGCCGATGTGTCGAAGAAGTTCTTCTTCGCGTCGTAATTGGTCGGGGCCGCGATGACCACGAATTCCGCATCCCTGTAGGCTGCCTCGCCGTCGAGGGTCGCCGTAAGGTCCAGCTCCTTTTCCGCAAAATATTTCTCGATGTACTCGTCCTGTATCGGAGACTTCCTCCTGTTTATCATCTCCACCTTTTCAGGCACGATGTCCACAGCCATGACGCTGTGCTTCTGAGCGAGCAGGGTCGCCATCGACAGACCCACATATCCCGTTCCTGCTACTGCTATCTTCATATCACACGAATTTCGCAGGCCTTATGTAAATATGCGGAAGACGCCGGTGCCTGCGAAACTTTTCCCGACACGCTTCCTGTAATCTGATGATGACCTGTCCTACATCTCCTTGAGGTTGGAGATGCACTTGCGGAGAGAGTCGGTCCAGTACGGAACCACGACGCCGAACGTCTCCTTGATCCTGGTCTTGTCGAGGACGGAGTATGCCGGGCGCTTTACCGGACTCGGGAATTCGTCGCTGTGGCAAGGCCGGACGTCGCAGGCTGTGGTGCCGTTGTATTCGGCAATCATCTTTGTGAAGTCGTACCAGCTGCAGACGCCTTCGTTGCTGTAGTGGTAGATGCCGCTCTTCGGATATGGTGACGCCGGGGACGTGCCGCGATGTGAACCATAGTCCTCCAGTATCACTTTTACGGCGTTGGCAAGATCCAGGGCATATGTCGGCGTGCCTGCCTGGTCGAAGACCACCTTCAGCTGGGGTTTCGTGGCCGTCAGGTTCATCATCGTCCTGCAGAAATTCTTTCCGAATTCGCTGTAGAGCCATGCCGTGCGGATGATGACGTGGTCGCAGCCGGTGCCGATGACCTTCTGCTCGCCGTGGAGCTTGGTGAGGCCGTAGACTCCGGTCGGTGTGCCTGTCCTGTCCTCGGTGCAAGGCGTGTTGTACGGCTCGCCTCCGAACACATAGTCGGTCGATATGTGCACCAGCAGGCCGCCGGCCTCCTTCATCGCCGTAGCGAGGTTTCCGGGAGCGGTGGCGTTGAGCGTCTCCGCCAGTTCTGCGTTGGTCTCGGCGGCATCCACGTTGGTGTAGGCCGCACAGTTGACGATGGCGTCGACTTTTTCCGCGTGCACGACTGCACGTATCGCGTCCATGTCGGTGATGTCGAGGAACATGGTCTCCTGTCCTTCGATCTGGTTCACGTCTGTGAATATGTATCTGTCTGCGCTGTTCCGTGAGATGATGCGCATCTCGTTGCCGAGCTGGCCGTTGGCCCCTGTCACTAATATGTTCATTCTGTCACGTTTTCTTAAAACCCTTTATCCTGCAAATATACAAACACCGTTGCAAATTGGCAAGATTTCATTTCATGGAAAGAAGATACGTCGCAAGTGTTTGCAAATATGAATGAAAAAGGCTACCTTTACGCAGATATTGAAACAGAATTGAATCGAAATATATGAAAGGTATCGTTCTCGCGGGTGGAAGCGGCACACGTCTCTATCCGATTACCAAAGGAGTCAGCAAGCAGCTGCTTCCCATCTATGACAAACCTATGGTCTATTATCCGATTTCCGTTCTCATGCAGGCGGGAATACGCGACATCCTCGTAATCTCCACGCCACAGGATCTGCCTGGTTTCCAGAGGCTTCTGGGGGATGGCAGCTGCTATGGCGTGCACATGACCTATGCCGAGCAGCCTTCTCCTGACGGACTCGCCCAGGCCTTCCTGATAGGGGAGGAGTTCATCGGCGATGACAGCGCATGTCTGGTCCTGGGAGACAATATCTTCCATGGAAACGGCTTCGAGCCTATGCTGAAGGAGGCCGTCCGTGCTGCTGAGGAGGACGGCAAGGCGACGGTCTTCGGGTATTGGGTGCACGATCCCGAGCGCTATGGAGTGGCTGAATTCGACAAGGACGGCAACTGCCTGAGCATAGAGGAGAAACCGTCGGAGCCGAAGAGCAACTACGCCGTCGTAGGTCTGTATTTCTATCCGAACAAGGTCGTGAATGTGGCGAAGAACATACGTCCGTCAGCGCGTGGCGAGCTTGAGATCACGTCGGTGAATCAGCGCTTCCTTGATGACGGTGAACTGAAGGTGCAGACGTTGGGACGCGGTTTCGCATGGCTGGATACGGGCACACACGACTCGCTTTCGGAGGCCTCGACGTTTGTGGAGGTCATCGAGAAGAGGCAGGGCCTGAAGATAGCGTGCCTGGAGGAAATCGCCTATCTCAACGGCTGGATAGATGCTGCGAAACTGAAGGAACTCGCGGAACCGATGAAGAAGAACCAGTACGGCCAGTACCTGCTCCAGGTGGCTGACGACCATAAGACAAGATAATCATGAAAAGGAACATAATCATTACAGGCGGCGCCGGCTTCATAGGGTCACACGTCGTTCGTCTTTTTGTAAACAAGTACCCTGAATACAATATAATCAACGTCGACAAGCTCACGTATGCCGGCAATCTGGCAAACCTCAAGGACATAGAGGACAGGCCGAATTATAAGTTCGTGAAGATGGACATCTGCGACTTTGATGCCTTCTATCAGCTGATGCAGGACGAGAAGGTTGATGGAATCATACATCTTGCCGCAGAGTCTCATGTAGACAGGTCCATCAAGGATCCTTTCACTTTCGCCAGGACCAATGTGATGGGCACTCTGTCATTGCTTCAGGCTGCCAAACTCTATTGGGAACCATACAATTACCTCATGCCGGAGAACGCCTCATGTCATTGCGAGGGCGAAGCCCGTGGCAATCTCATCCCATGCCGCTTCTACCACATCAGCACCGACGAAGTCTACGGCGCCCTCACGATGAACCACCCCGAAGGCATCGAGCCGCCGTTCCAGACCGTAGCCTCATCCGAAGGCCACAAGGCATATGGCGACGACTTCTTCTACGAGACCACGAAATACAATCCGCACTCTCCGTACAGCGCATCCAAGGCCTCATCCGACCATTTCGTAAGGGCATACCACGACACTTACGGCATGCCGACGATAGTCACGAACTGCTCGAACAACTATGGGCCGTATCAGTTCCCTGAAAAGCTTATCCCATTGTTCATCAACAATATACGTCACGGCAAGCCGCTTCCTGTATATGGTAAGGGCGAGAATGTCCGTGACTGGCTGTTTGTTGAGGACCATGCACGTGCCATCGACACTATATTCCACTGCGGCAAGATAGCCGAGACCTATAACATAGGCGGCTTCAACGAGTGGAAGAACATCGACCTCATCACGGTGATGATCAGGACCGTAGACCGTATCCTCGGTAATCCGGAAGGCCACAGCGACCACCTGATAACATATGTCACCGACCGCCTCGGCCACGACGCACGCTATGCCATCGACAGCACGAAGCTTCAGAAGGAGCTGGGCTGGGAACCGTCCCTCCAGTTCGAGGAAGGCATCGAAAAGACCGTCCGCTGGTATCTCGAGCATCAGGAATGGATGGACAACATCACGAGCGGTGAGTACGAGAAGTACTACGAGGAAATGTACAAGGGAAGATAGTGATGGATACGCACATAGTGATAATGGCAGGCGGTATCGGAAGCCGTTTCTGGCCGATGAGCACTCCGGAATTTCCTAAGCAGTTCGTGGATGTCATGGGCTGCGGCAGGACGATGATACAGATGACCGTGGACAGGTTTGCGCCGGTTTGTCCGATGGAGAATTTCTGGGTGGTGACGAGTGCATCGTATGTGGATACAGTACATGAACAGCTGCCTCAGATTCCGTCAGACAACATCCTCGCAGAACCATGCGCCAGAAACACGGCTCCATGCATCGCGTATGCCTGCTGGAAGATACGTCAGAGGCATCCGCAGGCCAATATCGTCGTGACTCCGTCAGATGCCCTTGTCGTGGATTCTGCTGAATTCCAGCGCATTATAAAGGAGGCTCTCGATTTTACGGCTCAAGGCCGGAGGATAGTGACCATAGGCATAAAGCCTACAAGGCCGGAGACCGGTTATGGTTATATACAGACTGAAGCTCCTGCAGACGTTCCGAGCCAGGCATCTGAAGGTGGTGCAATTCTTCCGGTGACAGCCTTCAAGGAGAAGCCGGACATCGATACGGCCCGAAAGTATCTCGCAGCCGGAAACTATTTCTGGAACGCCGGAATATTCGTATGGAATGTGGACACGATCACTGAATCCCTGCGGAGATATACCCCTGAACTTGCCGCCAAGTTGGATCTTATGGCGGAGTCTTTCTACACGGAGCGTGAAGCCGGAGTTGTTGGTGCGGTGTTCCCTACATGCGAAAAGATATCAATAGACTACGCCGTGATGGAAAAGGCTGACTATATTTATACGTGTCCCGGCGATTTCGGCTGGAGTGATGTGGGCACGTGGGGCTCCTTGTGGACGCTTCTGCCGCACGATGCAGAAGGAAACGCCGTGGTAGGGGAGAATGTCCACCTGAACGGCTGCAAAGGCTGTATAGTACATGCCTCGGAAGCCGAAAGCATAGTTCTGGAAGGTCTGCAGGACTGTATTGTGGCAGAACGAAACGGCCGCCTTCTCGTCTGCCGTCTCTCCGAAGAACAGCGCATAAAGGACTTCGAAAAATAATCGTAAATGACTTCCGCAAGCTGCTCTGACTTTCAGATCGGAAATGACTTGCACTTGCGGAATTTGAGTGACCGTACCATAATGGCTGACAACTATATAGAAAAGAAGTTCGAAGAGCTCCAAGCCAAGAAGGCCAAAGAGCAGCGCGCCCGCCAGCTCGCCTGGAAAAAACGCATGGACGCCTACCGCAAGAAACTCGAAGAACAATCCAACCCCCCTCATCCGTAAAAACGCCCTATTTCCCGGATCACCCCATCATTTTGCGCTTCTGCTCCGGAAATCCGCCCCATTTCCCGGAGCACTCCAGCTTTTTGCGCTCCTCATCCGGAAATCCGCCCCATTTCCCGGATCATGGTACGTCATTCCGAGCGCAGCGTGGGAATCTTTGCATACAACAAACCGACAGCACACTGTCTTTGGACGGCATTGGCTTCCGAAAAGGGAAGGGGCCCACGAAGTGGGAAGGACCGCCAAAAGACAGTGTGCTGTCGGTTGTATTTATAAATTAAAAACGTTTCTACCTGCGTCTCTTCATCGCTCCCTTCATCATATTCCCCATATTCGCTCCCATCACCGTCTTCATCATCTTCCTTGTGCCCTCAAACTGCTTCAGCAGCTTGTTCACCTCCGGAATCGATGTGCCCGAACCATCCGCAATCCTCTTTCTGCGGCTTCCGTTCATGCACTCAGGATGCTCGCGCTCGTACGGAGTCATGGACAGGATTATAGCCTCGATGCCCTTGAACGAATCATTGTCCATATCCACATCCTTCAGAGCCTTGCCCATGCCGGGAATCATCGAAGCCAGATCCTTGATGTTACCCATCTTCTTGATCTGCTGTATCTGATTGTAGAAGTCCCAAAGCGTGAACTGGTCCTTCGCCAGCTTCTTCTTCAGCTCACGGGCCTGCTGCTCGTCGAACTGCTCCTGAGCCTTCTCCACGAGAGAGACCACGTCACCCATGCCGAGGATACGGTCCGCGATACGTGCAGGATGGAACACGTCCAGTGCCTCCATCTTCTCGCCCGTACTGACGAACTTGATCGGCTTGCCGACCACAGCCTTGATCGAAAGTGCCGCACCGCCGCGCGTGTCACCGTCCATCTTCGTGAGCACGACTCCGTCGAAGTCCAGCCTGTCGTTGAAAGCCTTGGCCGTCTCCACGGCATCTTGACCTGTCATCGCATCCACTACAAACAGAGTCTCGGACGGCTGTATCGCAGTATGCAGAGCCGAAATCTCGTCCATGAGCTCCTGATCCACAGCAAGACGTCCGGCTGTATCCACGATCACGACGGAATATCCTTCAGCCTTAGCCTTCGCAATGGCTCCGCGTGCAATCTGTATAGGATCCTTGCATCCTTCCTCAGAATATACCGGCACACCGATCTGCTCTCCGAGCACCTTCAGCTGGTCGATGGCAGCAGGACGGAAATAGTCGCAGGCCGCCAGCATCACCTTCATGCCCCTCTTGCTCTTGACGTTCAGAGCAAGCTTCCCTGAGAACGTCGTCTTACCCGAACCGTTGAGACCGGCCACAAGCACGACTGCAGGAGCGCCCTTCAGATTGATGTCCGAAGACTCGCTTCCCATCAGGGCGGCAAGCTCGTCATGCACAATCTTCACAATCATCTGCTGAGGCTTCACTGCTGTAAGCACATTCTGGCCGATGGCCTTCTTCTTCACGTCATCGCAGAACTGCTTTGCAATCTTGTAGCTCACGTCGGCATCAAGGAGGGCGCGACGGATGTCCTTCATCGCCTCCGAGATGTTGATCTCGGTGATCTTGCCTTCGCCTTTGAGGATCTTGAACGACCTCTCTAATCTTTCACTTAAATTCTCGAACATATGTAATCAGATATTATTCAAAATAGTCCGTCATCTTCGGCGCCTCGTCCAGTGCATCGCTGAATACCGATGGAGCCAGATCCTTCATGTTGTATCTGCTTGCCATCACCTGTCCGTATGCACCTGTGCTGCGTATTGCCATAAGGTCTCCGCGCACGCTCAGCGGCAGCAGCCTTCCCGCTCCCCACACGTCGCTCGACTCGCACACCGGGCCCACAATGTCATAAGCCTGATGCGTCGGGAAGAACGTCCTCTGGCTCGCCGAAAGGTTCTCGATCATATGGTATGCACCATAAAGCGCCGGACGTATGAGGTCATTCATGCCGGCATCCATGATGAGGAAGTTCTTCGTCTCGCCGCTCTTGACGAACAGCACGCGCGAAATCAGCGTCGCGCACTGTGCCACTAGCGAACGTCCCGGCTCCACATGCACCTTCTGGCCGTCATGGCGCACGATGTTCTGCGCTATTGTCCCGAACCATGTCTCGAAATCCGCTATCGGATTGCCATCCGGATCGTCATAATCCACTCCGAGACCACCTCCGAGGTTGATGTTCTCCACTTTCAGTCCCTCATCCTCGAAATATCTCACTATGTCGTTCACCCTCTTGCACTCAAGCGCATATACTTCATTCACACGCGTAATCTGCGAACCTATATGGAAGTGCAGGCCTATGAAGTTGATATGCTCGCTCTTCTTGAGAATCTCGATGAGCTTGTCGAATTCATGCTGCGAGATGCCGAACTTGTTTTCGTAAAGCCCCGTCGTCACATACTTGTGCGTATGTGCGTCGATGTCCGGATTTATCCTCACGGATACGTTGGCCTTCAGCCCGTAATGGTGCGCCATCTCGTTGATGACGAATATCTCCTGAAGCGACTCGCAGTTGAATGCCTCGATGCCGAGCTTCAGCGCATTGTAGATCTCCTTGTCGCTTTTCCCGACTCCTGCGTATACGATCTTGTCGGCAGGGAAACCGCAGCTGTGCGCATGCAGAACCTCATTTCCGCTCACGCAGTCCGCACCGAATCCCTTTGAGCTTATGTACTCCAGCAGCCTTCTTTCCACATTGGCCTTCACGGCATAGTGTACCTTGATGTCGTACTTCTGCGCAAGTTCCGCGACATGATCCACCGTCCTGCGGAAGAGATCCATGTCGTAATAATAGAAAGGTGTGGCAATTTGGTCTATCTGCTCTATTGTGCTGGTGTCTAACATTTTATGCTTTAATTTTTTGTCAAGTTCAATGCGTTTCCCGAAAATAGACGAAAAACGATTGCAAAAATAGCGAAAAAATCCGTAATTTCGCAGGCTGATAGCAATTTAAAGGAGACGAATAACCTTAACCACACAGATGTCCAGTCTTGTAAGTCTTGTATTCAACATAGAACTGTCGCTGATAATAGCGATAGTGACTTCATTTGTATTAGGCTTTCTGCTGCTGCTCATCAAGGTTCCGAATACGGACTATTCGCGCAAGATAGCAGAGACGAAGAACACGATAGCTGTATGCTTCTTCATATGCACCGCATTGTTCTATACGACGTTACGCTATTCCGGCATTCCTGATTATGAGATGTTTGCGTCTCTGATGATGTTTGTGGTGACGGCCATTTCCTCGGCCATCCTCTCCTTCTCGCTGATAAACCTTCTTGACGAGAACCATATCGACGGGGATAAGTTCTACCTCAACGTCGGCCTCGTCGCAGCGTTGAGCTTTCTGCTGGTGAAGTCGTTCTGGTGGGACGAGGGCTGGATGCGGACAGCCGTGATGATAGGCTGCATAGTCCTGTTCATCATCCAGTGCGTCAGCCATATAATCACATTCAACAGCGTCTACATCAAGAGCAGACATCAGATAGAGCAGTATTACGACGACGAGGAGGATCAGAAGCTGAAATGGATACGCTTCTGTTATGCGATAATGATGCTCACACAGATGTTCGTCCTCGTGTATATGCTCTTCCCGATGGGCTGGATGAAGGTGTACACATTCTTCTATTCGCTCTTCATGCTGTATTTCTGTGCGAATTTCATCTCGTTCCTCGGCAGTCACAAGTTGCTTCTGGATGCCTTCGCGTACAAGACGCTCTCAGGCCAGGACCTTATGGAGAAGCTCGCGCGCAACCGCAGGAAGAATGCCGCCAAGGATCCTGACGAGGCTGTGCGCGACATCAACGACAACGAATTCCGCAGGCTTGAGCGTTCTCTTGCCAGATGGGTGGAGGAAAAGAGGTATTGCGAATACGACAGGAGCCGCGAGGAGATAGCGAAGGAGCTTCACACGTCAAAGGAAGTGCTGCACATGTATTTCGCCACAAGGAAGGGCGTGGATTTCAGAACGTGGAGAACCGAACTGAGGATTGAGGAAGCAAAGCGTATGCTGCTGGAAAACAGGGATATGTCGACGCATATCATCGGCGAGCTCGCTGGCTTCAGCGACAGGGCAAACTTCCACAGACAGTTCGTCAAGCTTGTGGGCTGCTCTCCGAAGCAGTGGCGGGAGTCAGGCGGTAATCCAGCTCAATTCTGACGGGTTCTTCCGAAAAATCTTCCCTGTAGATCATCAGCTTGTCGGACCGCCTCTTGAAAAGTCCGCCGTTTTCCTCTCCGTCTATGTCCTCGATAGTTACGGTCACGGTCATGCCCCCCCCCGGTGTCCCAGCATTCTATGAAGGAGGTGCTGAACATACCTTCGCTTGACGTGTAGACTACAGACGGTTCTGTGCCAGCACTCCATTCGAATGTCACCTTGATATGCTCCAGCGGATTGTCATCGAGGTCTGTGATTCTGCCGTTTACATGAGGGATGTTCCCGATGTCCATGTCGCTTTCTACAGCGCACGAACTACATATGAGACCTGCAAGGGCCAGAATGAATGATATGCCGGACCTTCTCATCCTATTGTGCTTTCTTGAGGTGGAAATTGCAGTCGTTCACGACGAAGGTGTTCCTTTCCTTGTCGTATGCGGAACCTTGCCACGAAACATTGATTTCCGCAGACTTGTTGTTTTCGTATATCTTGCTCTCGTCTATGGCGCTGACGGTGCATGTCACAGGGCCGCTGAATCCGGTCGCGTGTATCGAATATATGCCGTCGCTGCCGGTGTATGCGTTCATTGTCATTATAGGCGTGGAACCGTTTCCGTAGGCCTCGAACACCATTTTTATGCCTTCCAAAGGCGTGTCGTCCGAGGATACGGCGCCGCTTATCATTATGGTGCCGTCACCGTCGAGTACAGCGGCGTCCTCAGGAAGGAGGCCGCTGCTGCACGATAACGATATTGCTGCTGCACAGAGCAGTATGAATATGTTTAAGAGTCTTTTTGTCATATATACCGGTCTTTGATACCGGTTCAGGTCTAATACGGCGCAAATTTAGTCATTTTTCATTACATCGCAAATGTCGATGCCCAAAAGCTTCATGCGCCTGAGGATGGCCGGCAGCTCGTTCTCGAGAAATTCCCGTCTCTGTGCGTTCAGGACCGTTTCGCGGGCTTCCGGGCTTATGAAATACCCGATTCCGCGCCTGTTGTAGATTATCCCTTCCGACGTGAGCTTCTCGTAGCTGCGCATGACCGTATTCGGGTTCACTCCGATGTCGGCTCCGTATTCGCGCACCGAAGGGATGCGTGCGTCCGGCTGGAGTTCTCCGCAGAGGATACGCTCGCATATCGAGTCACAGATCTGCAGGTATATTGGTCTGTTGTCGTTGAATTCCATGGTACTAATGTTTCAAAGTCTTGAGTCTGAACCAGATGCCGAGAAGAAGTGCTATGTTCACGATGGTGTCGTTGATTGTGTCATAGAGTGCCACATGACGTACTATCCCCAAGTCGAAAAGTCCGTTGACGCTTCCCTCCGTTTCCATTATGCCCGCCATATCGAATCCCCACTTCATCATTACGGGACTTGCAATTATGCTGACTGCTGTCGATAGAGCTGCGAGTGCAAGGAATGTCTTCACGGTCTTTCCGCTTTTGAAGAATACGGCGCCGAGCAGGAAGGTGAGCACCATTCCGATGAAGTCGTCGACATATAGCCATGGGCAGGAGATCTGGTCTATGAAACTGATGATGGCGTCTTCATCAACAATAGCCTGCGGACTGCCCGTCATCAGGTCTGCCGTTATGACAGATGTCGCTTCTGCCATTTTTCTGAACAGCCCTATTGCAGCCGCGAAAAGGCTCTGACCGCACGTCCTGTCGATTGCACATATGATCGCGTCGAGACAAAGGTATACGGCTGCCGATATTACCGGAATCATGATTACGCACATGAGGATCATGGAAAGATATTTTTCCAGTCGGGACGCCGGGACGAGCAGCCATGACGAGCCGGCCTTCTTGTCAGTGACATGACCGTAGCATTTCGGGGGCATTGCCACTATAAGGACGAACATGGATATCATGAACGTGACCACTCTGAAAGCGAGTTCCGGCCCTTCCCATGTCTGGTTGAAGATTACGCCCATGAGGACAGTGCCTGCGTATACGATCACGCCCATGATGCTGATGAGCAGCATGGAAAGTCCGTAATTCGATGCACACGAACGGAGGTCGCTGGCGAAATATTTGCCGAATCGCCTGAAATTGAATATGTTGTATGTATTCATGATGTGTCTTGTGTTAGAGTTCGTTAAACAGCCCTTTTATCAGCTCCTTGTTGCCATGCACGGCATTGAAGAGCGCCTCGATGTTCACCTTGCTTTCCTCTCCCGTCTGGTTGAGGCTCACCTGTACGCTTCCTCCCGGAGTCATCTCGCTGTAGAGGGCATTCGCGTTGCGTACGTTGCTGTAATCGAAATACAGCTTCTCCGAAATCTTCTCAGTGGTGGCGTTGAGCAGAACTTCCTGCCTGTCAAGGATTATTATCGGATCGATGATGTTCTCAAGGTCGCGGACCTGATGTGTAGAAATCAGGATAACGGCGTCTTCGCGCGTGTACTTGGTCACGGCTTTGCGGAACTGGGCCTTTGAGGGGATGTCAAGGCCGTTTGTCGGCTCGTCCATGAAAAGATATTTCGTGTTGCAGGCGAGGGCGAAGGCGATGTACGTCTTCTTCAGCTGTCCGAAGGACATCCTGTTCATCTTCTGCTGCGCGTCGGTTTCGAGCACCTGCATGATTTCCGTGAACTTTCCGATGTCGAATCTGTTCCAGAACTTTCCGTAGTTCGATGCATAGTCGATGGCCTTCATGTTAACGGCAGCCACTTCATCACTGAGATAGTACTGTTCGGCAAGCAGAGACGGCGTACGGTCGTATGGATTCTGGCCGTCTGCATCTATCCTGCCCACCTGCGGCTTCTTCAGTCCGCACAGAAGAGTCAGAAGGGTGGTCTTGCCTACACCGTTTTCTCCAAGCAGGCCGTATATCCTGCCTTCCTCCAGCTTCATGCTGATGTTCTTGAGGACGAACTTCTCCGTCGGAAGCATGTGTCCTTTCTCCTTGTCCACCCTGATGCTTTTCAGCCCGGCCGTGTCGCCGTAGGTGAATCCGAGGTTGTCGATGGTAATCATAACTGTTTCGTTTTATATGTTTTCTTAAAATTGTTTTACAACTTTAGTGTAATAGTGAACTAATACACTGCAAATATACGAACAATTATGATTTCTGCAACAGCTTCCGTCTGAAAATTTTTGAAATTCATCAAAAAGCTATAAATTTGCATTCCGATTTGCGGATGTAGCTCAGTGGTAGAGCATCGGCTTCCCAAGCCGAGGGCCGCGGGTTCGACCCCCGTCATCCGCTCAAAGATTCTCAATTTCCTTCATCACCTTTTCGGCTTTTGCATAGCCGTCTGCAGGTGCTTTCCAGAGGGTGGCGATGACGAGCGTTCCGATCACGCCGAAGATTACAGCAACAAGAAATACTGAATTCCAGCCGTAATGGTCTGCAAGGTATCCGAAACCAGCTCCCGACACTGCCGTCGCAGCATATCCGAAGATTCCGAGCACTCCGTTGGCTGTGGCTGCGGCACGCTTGGTGGCCTGCTGTGAGGCAGCGACTCCGAGAAGCGCCTGCGGACCGTAGACGAAGAATGCGGAGAGGCATATGAAGAGGGCGCTGAAGAACCAGTGCGCAGTGGCCGGCGTCTGCCAGAATCCGAGGAAGCAGAGCGTCGCACCTATGCAGCAGATCAGACATGTCCTCTGTGCCTTGCTCTTCATGAACTTGTCGGTGAACCATCCTGCGACGATTGCGCCGAGCACGCCGCCGAGAAGTTCGGACATTGAGACGATGGTAGAAGACAAGCCGATTTCGAATCCTTTGTACTGCGTGAGGAATAACGTGCCCCATTCGAGTATCGTGAAGCGTATCACGTATATGCAGAAATTCGAAACCGCAAGAATCCATATGATAGGGTTGCGGAATACAAGCTTGCTGAGGAAATGGCTGTATGCCTTGCCTGTGAGCTGCTTTTCCGGCTCGGCTGTATGCGCTTCCGCCTTGTTGTCAAGTTCCTCAATTTCAGGAAGTCCCACTGACGATGGGGTGTCACGGAGAGTGACGTATACGACGATGGCTCCGATGAGGGCGATTACAGCCGGAACTATGAAGCAGAGGTTCCATGCCGTCATGCCGTACCTGGTAAGGAGAGTGCCGCAGAGCAGGATGACCACACCGGCTCCGATTGAATGCGATGCATTCCAGATGGACTGCTTGGTGGCCAGCTCGGAAGGTCTGAACCAGTGTGCCATGAGGCTTGCGCATGGAGGATATCCCATTCCGTGTATATATCCGTTTATAACCCAGAGCGAACCTATAAGATATACAAGTCCCATCGTGGCCTTTCCCTCCACATCAAGAAGGTTGAAGACTCCGTCCAGCTTCGGGCTGAATCCGATGGCGAAATTCACGACAGACGAAAGCACAAGTCCTCCGGCGAGCAGCAGACGCCTGCTGAAACGGTCTGCAAGAAAACCGTTCACAAAGCGTGAGAGGCCGTATATGATGCCGTTGAGAGTAAGGAAGATACCTAGTTGTGTCTTCGTTATGCCGAGTTCGCTTTCCAAAGCCGGCAGGGCCGCACTGAAATTCTTCCTGAGGAAATAATAAAGGATGTATCCTATCATGAGGACGATGAGCGTCCTCCACTGCCAGTAGTTGTACTTCTTAAGTGTCTGCTGATCCATGTCCGATTATGTGGTTTTGTAAAAAGATTTGTTCAACAAGACCGCAAATGTAATCAATTATATCGAATTAACGCCCTGTGAGGCTCAATTTACCTGTTTTTTCAGCGTTTCCGGCGGCCCGAGCAGGCTTTCCTGCAGTCCTCCTGCATCCACCATGACCTTCTGGAGGACAAGGCCGTTGTCGAGAGGACGGATGCGGAGCGTGTGCATTCCCGGGGCGTCTATTTCGTGCGTCGTCACGCAGTCGATGACATGCAGTCTCTGCCATTCTCCGATTTCTCCGTCGTAGTGGCCGTTGATGTTCACGGTCTGTTCCTTCCCGCCGTCAAAGCAGACTGCATAGCGCAGTCCGTCCACATTGTGGTTGAGGGTAGGGGAGAAGCGCAGAATCACTTCCACAGGGCCTTCAGATGCAAGTTCAATATCATATTCCAGCCACATTCCTTCGGTTGAGGCCGTCACAGGCTGAGGCGTTATTGCAGACTGCGTGCGGCCGAGTTCAGGAATTATGCACCAATGCGCCTGCCCTCTGTCAGATGAGCGTGTAAAATGCTCTGCTTCAATGCTTACGTATCCGTCCCTTTCCTCAAAGACATATGGCCCGGAAGCGGTTTCGGACATATGGAGAACCTCGCATGAAGGAAGCTTTATCGAGATGCCCGTCATATCTCCTTCCGTTCTCCGCACCTGCGGCATGGTCCTTTCCTCCGGCTGGTTCCAGTAGGTGTATCCTATATGTATCTGGTCCATCATATGGTTCCATTTTCCGCCTGCCATGCGATGATATTCTTCCGTCAGAAGCGAATCCCTGATGAAGCATTCCTCCACTCTGTCTGCCCACAGGTTTGCCGCAGGATCGTTCCGCCCGGCCTGTTCCGCATTCATGGCTTGGGCATAGTACATGTCATACAGGTTCGCGCAGGCCTGTACAGGATAGCCGATGAGCTGGAAATACGCATCCTGACATTCCAGAGACAGCTTTTCGGCAAGCTCAGCCGCATCAAGAGCTAATCTGCCGTATTCCGCCGTCACCCTTTCCCATTCTCCATAATTCATCGAATATGTCCTGCTGTCGAGCAGTTCTGGAGCCATGCGCCTGTTGAACTTTGCATATGTACGGAGAAGCCTTGCAGCCTCCTGTGCATGCTCTTCTCCAAATATCGAAGCACAGAACTCCACGGAATGCCCGATGAGATTGTCCGGATTGAAGCGCTCCGGATTCCAGGCCATGTCGAGGAAGAAGGTGATGGGATATTCCATAGGCTTGAGGTCGCCGACATTCACGATCCAGATCTTGTCCACACCGTGGGCATATGTCAGGTTCATCTGCTCCCATATGCGCGGTATCGGGCTGATGTTCACCCATTTGGAGTTGCGTGGCGCTCCCACGTAATCGAAATGGTAATACATCCCGTAGCCTCCTTTGCGCGGCTTTGCATCCAGTGCCGGAAGCCTGCGGACATTGCCCCAGTTGTCGTCGCAGAGCATCAGAGTGACGTCGTCCGGCACCTGCATCCCCTTGTCGTAATAGTCCTGCACCTCCTTGTACAGGGCCCAGACTTGAGGCGTTTCCTCCGCCGGCTTTCCTGTCACCGAGCTTATGATTTCGCGCTGGTCACGCACGATCCTTTCCATCAAGGCTATGTTTCCGCTGTCTTCCATGGCCTCGTCGCCGTCTCCGCGCATTCCTACCGTCACAAGCGTCTCCCAGTCCTTGCAACGTTCGATTCCTGATGTCCAGAACCTGCGCATGACATCCGTATTTGTAACATAGTTCCATGCGCCTTCACCCTTCCTTTTCCAGTCCTGCTGAGCCAGAGCCATCGGTTCATGGTGGGATGTGCCCATGACTATGCCCATGCGGTCTGCCAGTGCGCCGTTGAGCGGATCGTCGTCGTAGAACGCGCTTGCCCACATGGCCGGCCACATGAAGTTGCCCTTGAGACGCAGCAGAAGCTCAAATATGTGCTCGTAGCACCGGCTGTTGATTCCTCCGAACTTCTCCATGGCCCAGCTTCCGAACGAAGGCCATTCGTCGTTGATGAAGATGCCGCGGTATGCCACTTTCGGTTCTCCGTCAGTATAGATTCCATTCTTTATATATATGTCTTCGTGTCTTGCCACCGGTACGTCCATCCACCAGTGCCACGGCGACACTCCGATCTGCCTCGAAAGTTCGTATATTCCGTATATCGTGCCTCTTTTGTCGCTTCCTGCAATGACGAGGGCCTTCTTTATTCCTGGAAGCGGCCTTTTCACGACCGTCAGGATGTATTTCTCATTCCTTCCATCAAGCTCTTGACCGGTTATTGCTCCAACTTCGGCCAGCTTTCTGATGACGGGTGAGTCCATGCTTCCTATGATGATGCATTCTCCTTCCGGTTCGTCGAGCGTTTCCGGTTTCACTCCGCACACTCTGCCGATGTCTTCGATGAGGTCTTGGGCGGCCATGTGTATGCCTTCGTGGTCGGCCTTGTCGAAATATATGCCTGTAGCGCGACCTTTAGAGGCGACTGGGAACGTTCCGGCGGCCTTTCTGAATGACACGAAGCCGTCTGCGGCCATTAAGATGGAGGTCGTCAGAATGGACAGAAGTACGGTTATGAGCCTTTTATGCATCATGTGGTTTTGTGTTATTGTTCGCGAATATAGCAAAAATGTACAAATTGCGTATATTGCTGTGTCTTTTACGTTTTTCAATACTCTTTGAACCGTTTTTTTTCGCATATTTGCATTCCGTTAACGGTAACGATTGAAATTTAAACAGCTTTTTATATTATGGAAAAAACATGGAGATGGTTCGGACGCAAGGACAGGATTACGCTTGAAATGCTCAGGCAGATCGGTGTCGAGGGCATAGTGACAGCCCTTCACGATGTGCCGAACGGAGAAATATGGACAAGGGAGAAGATCCGCGAGCTGCGTGAATATATCGAAAGCTACGGCATGAGATGGTCTGTCGTCGAGAGCCTGCCGGTGTGCGAAAGCATAAAGTACGGCGGAGCGGACAGGGATATGCTTATAGAGAACTACAAGGAAAGCCTGCGCAATCTTTCGGCTGAGGGCATACATACGATATGCTACAACTTCATGCCTGTGCTGGACTGGGCGCGTACGGATCTGGAGCATCCGAATCCGAACGGTACGACGAATCTGTATTTCTCGTATTCCGAATTTGCATATTTCGACATCTACATAGTGGGCCGCAAGGGGGCGCGTGAGGAATGGGCGGCCTTCAAGGTGCCGGGACTTTCGGTGGAACGCGATATTCTGGCCGAGGTTGAGGCACTCAAGGCACGGATGACGCCGGAGGCTGAGCATAAGCTCGTGGAGAACATCATCGTGAAGACGCAGGGATTCGTCAGCGGAAACATACGTGAGGACGACGAGCATCCTGTGGAGCTTTTCCGCAATCTGCTGGCTCTTTACGACGGCATCACGAAGGAGCAGCTCCGTGAGAACATGCGCTATTTCCTTTCCGCAATCATGCCTGTGTGCGAGGAATGCGGCATGAACATGTGCGTGCATCCGGACGATCCGCCTTTCCCGGTGCTCGGCCTTCCGCGCATCGTCACATCGGCCGAGGACATCGACTGGTTCCTCAAGGCTGTGGACAATCCGCACAACGGACTGACATTCTGCGCCGGTTCGCTTTCTGCCGGGGCACAGAACAATGTCGTGGATATGGCGCGCAGGTTTGCTTCACGCACACATTTCGTGCATCTGCGTTCATGTCATATATTTGAAAACGGAGATTTCACGGAAGCGAGCCATCTGGGAGGCCGTGCGGATCTGATAGAGCTTGTACGCATATTCGAGAAGGAGAATCCGGCTCTTCCGATGCGTGTGGATCATGGAATGACGATGCTTGACGACAGCTCGAAAGGTTATAATGCAGGATATTCCTTCCTCGGACGTATGTTCGCGATGGGGCAGGTTCAGGGCATAATGGCCACGGTGGACAGGGAGCTCGGCATACCTTACAGAATTACAGGATTTTACGAATAATTTATAGGTGACATGGCAAATCTTTTTGATATCAAGGGAAACGTGACCGTCATTACGGGCGGCACAGGCGTGCTCGGACGCGCTATAGCAAAATATCTTGCTCTGGAAGGGGCTCAGGTCATCATCCTCGGACGTAAGGAGGATGTGGGCAATGCCATTGCCGCTGACATTGTGGCGGCAGGCGGAAGCTGCGAGTTCATGAAGACTGACGTTCTGAATGCGGATGTAGTGCGTCAGAACTGCGCTGACATTCTTGCGAGATACGGACGTATAGATACGCTTCTGAATGCTGCAGGTGGCAATATGTCTGGCGCGACGATTCCGCCTGACAAGACATTCTTCGATCTGGATGTCGCTCAGTTCCAGACTGTTCTGAATCTGAATCTTACCGGTACGGTGATTCCGACGCAGGTCTTCCTCGAACCGATGGTGAAGCAGGGCAAAGGCTCGATAATCAACTTCTCGTCGATGGCTGCCTTCCGTCCGATGACACGTGTCGCAGGCTATGCTGCAGCCAAGGCCGGCATATCCAATTTCACTGCCTTCATGGCGACTGAATGCGCCAAGAAGTTCGGTGAGGGCATACGTGTGAACGCGATTGCTCCGGGCTTCTTCATCACCGAACAGAACCGCTCCCTGCTCACGAATCCGGACGGCAGCTACACTCAGCGCGGCCAGGATGTGATCCGTCAGACACCGTTCGGACGCATGGGCGACCCGGAGGAGCTCTGCGGCACCATCCACTACCTGATGTCCGATGCCTCACGCTTCGTCACAGGCACCGTAGCCGTTGTAGACGGCGGCTTCAACGCCTTCGCAATGTGACGCATAATCCGCTGTACTATAGTGTTTTACGTTAATACGCCTGTGCCATTTGGCACAGGTGTATTAACGTAAAATGATGTAAATCAACGTTTTGCGTTTCACGCTGAATGCATGTCAGTTATGATGCTTCATGTCGAGCCTGATGGCTTTCAGTTCGGCGAGAGGACGTTCAGGCTGTTCTACGTCTTGTGGAACGGGCAGCCCGGAGAATTCCCCGAAGTACTGCACACAGGCATCGCGCCACCATCTGGCGTCGCTTTCCTGTATCTCAAGCTTATCCCGGACAGCCTCCCAGCGCTCCGGATCCACATATGCTCTGACACCCTCCCAAACGGCCTGATACTCGCGCACCTTCCTGACGCCTCTGTCGTAATGCAGGCAGATTTCGTCCCATAGGGTACGTCCTGATGACATCACGTGTGTCCATGGCACATGATGAAACCAAAGGAGAAGTTCTTCCGGGCATGTCTCAAGAGAATTGTACATGGAAGCGAGCGGCTCATGATACTGATCCACATTGCCGCTTCCGGAACGGGTTCTGTCGAAGCCGATACCAAGAGAGTCAGCCTGATGGTAGTACTTCGGAAGCCAGTCTGCCCGTGCTCCTTCGGGATCATACCATGGCTCGGGTCCATAATGATGGATGCCGGCAAAAATGTGATGAAGACCGAGCGGCATCATATAGTCAACAGCGGCCTCGCGCGAGGTCATCATCATGTCCAGAACCGGCTCCACGAACTCCGTCTTGTATTTCTCCGACCTGCATCTGTTCTGGCGAGGGAAGGTCTGAAGTATCCATTCCCTTGCAATTTCTTCAGACGAAAGTCCTGCATTCCATGCGAGACGGCCGAATCCGTACCACGAAGACTGGGCAAAATAATGCCCGCACCAGTTCTTGTCGCGTCCTATGTTCGCCACGCCGGCAATTGCAGTGGTCTTGTATGCGTCAGGATAGAGCTTTCCGGTGGTGATGTCCGTGACGGTCGATCCCACTCCTTCGCAGAAAGTGTCGCTGTCCATGCACTCTTCAAGCTGCGTCATCAGATAGACAAGATGGTTCGATCCGCCCATGTATTCCTGGGTTATCTGGAACTCGATCATCATCGCTGTCTTTGACATCGCTCCGAAAAGCGGGCTGAAAGGCTCGCGAGGCTGGAAATCCACAGGGCCGTTCTTGATCTGTACAATGACATTGTCGTTGAACTTGCCGTCCAGAGGTACGAATTCCTCGTATGCCTGGTTCGCCCTGTCCGCACTGTCCGGCGCATATACGAAGGCTCTCCACATGACGATGCCGTCATATGGCTCCAGAGCCTCAGCAAGCATGTTTGCACCGTCTGCGTGCGTGCGTCCGAAATCCTGGGGGCCCGGAAGGCCTTCGGAATTCGCCTTTACAAGGAAGCCTCCGAAATCGGGTATGAGTTCATATATCTCAGCCACCTTTTCCGCCCACCACTCGCGGACTTCAGGAACAAGAGGGTCGGATGTCGCCAAGCCTCCAAGTTCCGCCGGAGATGAGAAATTCACTGACAGATAGACATGTACGCCATACGGGCGCATTACATCAGCAATCACTGCCACTCTTTCTATATAGTCGCGGCGAAGCATCTCAGGAGTCGCATTGACATTGTTCAGTACGCTTCCGTTTATGCCGATGGACGCATTCAGACGGGCATATTCCTTTATGAGTCCGACAGGTACAGGTTCGCCCCAGTGCCAGATCGACCATCCGGCATATCCTCGCTCGACGGTGTTGTCAAGATTGTCCCAATGGTTCAGGATGCGTCTTTCATACGATGGTTCCTCGCGTATGTCAAGTACGCCGTCAGCCTGACCTGTACGCTCAAGCCTCTGCAGGGTGTATGAGCCGTAAAGTGCTCCGGTCTCTGTCCTTGCATATATGTTGCGTCCGGCAGGTGTGTCCTTTATGATGAAACCGTCGTTTTCAAGGTCAAGTCCCCGGTCTATCGTAATAGTGGCAGAGCATTGTAGCTTTCCGATTTCCGTTTCCGCCAGTTCCAAAGTCGTTGCCGCTTCAGTGCAGTCCTGTTCAGGCAGCCATGACGAATGACCATTGCCGGGGTCCGTATACGAACAGCCGGCAATGGCAAGAACTGACAATATCGATGCGATGGCTCTATTCAAAGTCCTATTCATCAGTTCCATCTATAGTGTTGATCGTTCCGTCTTCATTGTAGGTGATTTCGCACACCTTGAGGCTTCTGAGCCATGAAGTGCCGCCTGAAGGGAAACTGTCGTGATGGAACAGATACCATTTACCCTTATATTCTATGATGCTGTGATGCGTTGTCCAGCCTATTACAGGTGTAAGTATCACTCCCTTGTATGTGAACGGCCCGTATGGATTGTCTCCGATCGCGTAGCAGAGCAAATGGCTGTCACCGGTCGAATACGAGAAGTAGTATTTCCCGTTGTACTTATGCACCCAGCTTGCTTCGAAGAACCGGTGCGGATCGTTGGCCTTCAGAGGATTACCGTCTTCGTCAACAACCAGCACTGGTTTAGGCTCCTCTGCAAACTGAAGCATGTCGTCGGTCAGCTTTGCAACACGGCTCGGAAGCGCAGGCTCGTCGCCTTCAGGAAGATACGCGCTTTCAAGAGCCTTGTTGTCCTTGTATCTCTGAAGCTGTCCGCCCCAGATTCCTCCGAAATACAGATAATATCCGTCGTCCTCCTTGAGCACGGCGATATCCATGCTGTAGCTGCCTCTGATCGGATCCTGTTGTGCAACAAAAGGGCCTTCAGGACGGTCTGCAACGGCTACTCCGATACGGAATATGTCGTTCCTGTCCTTCATAGGGAAGTACATGTAATACTTTCCGTCCTTCTCCGCACAGTCGTTGTCCCAAAGCTGCCTTCCTGCCCACGGAATGTCCTCAAGGGCAAGCGCACGACCATGGTCGATGACTTCGCCGTTCATCGGGTCGTCTGTGGAAAGGACATGGTAGTCCTTCATCACATACTGGTCGCCGTTGTCGTTCTCGGTCTGTCCGCAGTCCCAGTCGTGTGACGGATAAATGTAGATGCGGCCGTTGAATACGTGTACTGACGGGTCTGCCATATAATCGGCAGGATAAAGGTATCGTTTTGTAGTCTTCATGATAATATCTATTTGATATGTTCCTTCTTCATATATTCCCTCAAGAATGCCTTAGGCTGAAGTTCGCGGTCGAAGAGCAGCGGATATTCCACGCGACCTCTCATCGGCCAGTCGTTCTTCCATGAGTCGTCGTCGCTCACGCCCCATGCTGTGACGCGTGTGATGACGTCGGAATGTTTCACGAACAAATCCATGAATGTCTTCATGCGCTCGTTCCATTTTGCCGATACATCCTCAGGAAGTCCGTCAGGATATGGATTCATCATCGCATTGTATGCTTCGGTGTCAGCCACATCGGCTCCTCTGTTCACAGTCGGAAGTGCAGACATGTCCCACTCCGTGATCATTACCTTGACCCCTGTTCCGGCGAATGCATTGAGACTCTCCTCAAACTGTGCGAAGTCAGGATAATCCATTCCCATATGTCCCTGCATTCCCACGGCATCTATGCGGAGTCCCCGTGACTTGAGGTCGCTGACTATCCTCACATATGTGTCTCTGCGTCCCGGAACGTTCATTCCGTAATCGTTGATGTAAAGCTCTGCATCAGGATCAGCCTCATGGGCATACTGGAATGCGAGGGGGATGAATTCCTCACCCAGTATCTCGTAGAACTTGCTCTGCCTGTAGCTTCCGTCCTCGACGACAGCCTCGTTCACCACATCCCAGCCGTGGACACGCCCCTTGTATCTTGTCATCACTGTCGTGATGTGCTCCTTCATGCGTGCCTTGAGCTCTTCAGCGTCAATCTGTGAGCCGTCTTCGTTCAGGAAGAACCACGGAGCGCACTGGGAATGCCAGATGAGGCAGTGGCCGACCACGAACATGCCGTTTTCATTGCCGAAGTCCACGAACTTGTCCGCGAGTGAGAAATCGTACCTGTCCTTTTCCGGATGTATCACCTCGGACTTCATGCAGTTCTCGGCGACTATTGTGTTGAAATTCTTCTTTATGAGTTCTATGCCCAGAGTATCCGTGCCGTTTATCTCAGCTTCGTTGAGGGCAGCCCCCATCATGAAATGGTCCTGGAATACGTCCTTCAGACCCGGCTGCTCCACTGAAGCGCACGATGCCAGCACCGACAAAGCAATGACAGATGATAAAGTCTTTTTCATACTATAGGCTTCTATGATTTTTTTGCTCTTTCTTCAATCTTGCGGTTGATGTCATCGATAACGTCGTCCTCCAGCTCATATTTCGAGATTATGAACATGGCGACTACAAGAAGGATTGCCGGAATCACGCATACGAGCCAGCGGATACCTTCCTGTGCGAGCGGTGTCTGGAGTTCAAGGTCGTTCATGAAATATGCTCCTGCCGCATTTCCGACCGACATCATTGCAAATGCCGTGATGAAGAACAAGGCGATGACACGCAGAGGCCTGTTGCGGAAGAACTCCGTCCAGAGGTCGCTTACCTTCACGTCCTTGGTGTCTTTCTCATCCATCACGACACGCTCCTTGGTCTGCGAGAAGCAGAAGATAAGGAGGGCGAGTCCCACGAGGGCGAAGATCAGCATCGCGTAGAACCATGCCTGAGGGTCTGTCGGAAGGGTGCTTGACTGCTCGGCAGCCTTGTATCCGGTCCATGCCAGCACAAGGCCCGGCACCACCCCTCCGAGAGCCATTCCGGCCTTGAAGAAAATACCTGTCAATGCGTTTACGATGCCGGAAATACGTCTTCCTGAAGTGTATTCTCCGTATGAGATCACCTCAGGGACAAGTGCCCACATATATCCTGTTGCCACAATCACTCCTGTGGACTTGATGAACTGTGCGATATAGATGAGGACAATGTTATCCTTTACGGTTCCCATTCTGCTGATGATGTACATCATTGCCATACCGATGATGGCCACTGACAGGAAGATGTAGAACATGTTCTTCTTGCCCACCTTGCGCTTGATTGCAGGCACGAGCGGCATGAATATGAACGACGGAAGTGAGCCGAGGCCCATGAAGAGTGCCATCTCGATGGTCTCATGTCCGACCTTGCCCACAGCAAGCGCCGCCACAAGGCAAGGGATGCCGGCAGAAACTGCAAGACCTCCGACATTAGCCATGAACATACGGGTCGAGGTGAGAACCGTGATCTCGTTCGTGTCGCGGGTGAGTGAGGAATTGAGCGCTCCGTAAGGTACATTGATGAGGGTGTAGAGCATCGACATGCCCACATATGTGACATATGCATAAAGGAGCGACCCTGAAAATCCGTTCCAGAAGCAGAGGATTGCAAGGCCAGTCAGAGGAATGCCGCCCAGAATCAGGTACGAACGGTATTTGCCCCATCTCGGGTTGTGCTTGTCGACAAATGTGCCCACAAGGGGATCCCAGACCACATCCACGATACGCACGACCAGAAACATTACGGCGGCCGCTGCAGGATCGAGCCCGAAGATGTTGGTGTAGAAGAACAGCAGGTACATGCTGACGGTCTGGTAGATGAGGTTCTGTGCAAGGTCTCCTGCGCCGAATCCTATCCTCTGGACCCATGACAGTTTGTAGAAGCCTTTCGCTTCGTTTGCGTTGTTGTTCGGTGACATATGGTTACTGCTTTATGGTTTTAGTCTTGTTTTCATTCCGATTATTCCGGCAGATTCTTTCCGGCTGCCTTCGCTATGCGCTTCCCGAGCGTCTTCTTGTCGAGCGGATGTATGTCGTTCCATTCTCCGAGGTCGCTGTTGCGGATCAGCACGGCATTGCCGCTTTCCGCTGCTCCAATGGCCTGCTGCTCACGCATTTCCGCCCAAGCCTGCCGGCCTTTTACGTCGTCTTTGTGAAGGAAGTCCGCAAGCTCCACTATATAGAACGGAAGTTCCGCATCGTTGAAAGTCCTGCGCCAGTCTGCCGTCATCTTCTTCAGCAGGTCTGCATACACATTGCGTCCGTCTACGTCCGATTCTCCCTGATACCAGATCACTCCGCTGAAAGTCAGTCCCTTGAGCGGTGCAATCATCGCGTTGTAGAGGCATACGGGCTTGTAGCAGAAGAACATCATTGAAGGCGCATCCGGCATAGGGGAGCCCTGATGATATTTCCAGATGCCTTCAAGGCTGAACTCCCGGCCTTCGCATATTATCATGTACGGTTTTTCCTGCACAAACGAAGGCTGCCCTCCGTTGCTGATCACGCGCACGGTCACGTTGTTCCTTCCCTCGCGGAGCACTCCTGACGGAATCCTGTATTTGCGCGGAGGATACTGATATGTCGTATTGCCGACAAAATGTCCGTTCACATATACTGAATCCGCATCTACGATGCATCCGAGCCTGATCAGCGCTTCCTTTCCGGCATATTTCCCGGGTATTTCGATGTCTTTGCGCAGCCAGTGCGAGCCTCCGGACGGGTTCAGACCATCGTTCCCCCAGTCCTTCGAGAACATGTCCGCTTCCTGCCATGCGCTGTCGTCGTAACCGGCGTCGTACCATTTCACTTCCCCCGTAAGACCGGGATCGTTCCCGTCCATTGTGGAATTCCATCTGTGGTAATTCTCGCCCTCGAGCTGCTTGATGCGTGTGCGGTAGCCGTCGTCGGCATATATGTGCATCTCGTTGAGGTGCTCCGGATACTCCTTCAGAGCATCTTCGCTCATCCATGCGGCAATCGGAGTGCCTCCCCAGCTTGCGTTCACGATGCCCACAGGGACGCCGGTCTTTTCGTACAGATCCTTTGCGAAGAAATAGGCGAGTGCGGAGAATTCCATCACGTTCTCATGCGTGCATGCCTTCCACGAAGCCTCGGGAGTATCCTCCTGCGGGCCGCTGAAATCGAATGTCTTAGGTACGGTATAATGCCTTATGGATTTGTTCTGATATGTATCTATCTCATATTCAAACATGTCTGTCACCCTTCTCACAGGAAGCTCCATGTTCGACTGTCCGCTGCACAGGAATACGTCCCCGACGAGGATGTCATATATTTCAATGTCGTTCACCGTCATGACGTACGGCCCTCCCGGGTGCGATGCAGGCAGCTCGACGGACCAGCGCCCTTCCTCTGTGGCAAAAGTGCTGTACGTCCTGCCATGCCATCCGACCGTCACGGCCTCGCCCGGCCCGGCCCAGCCCCACACTGTCACCGGCCGCTGCCTCTGCAGCACCATGCCGTCGCCGAATACGGCCGGAAGCCTGACCTCTGCCTCTGCGTATGAAGCGGCGGCCATGAGGAAGGCAATGATAAGAACCTTTATACGTATATTCATGATAAGCGTGATTTTCCAATTACAAAGTTACTCAATATGAGTCATTGTACTTCCATCCGATGTTTCATTGACTTTTGATTTTGCAACACCGGTATCAAAAACGTATGCCTTTTCTGTTACATTTGAAACATGTTGTTACGAAATGGAAAGAAACTGCCTCAAAAGGACGGTTTATCGGGCAAAATGATTAAATTCGCAGGTTTTTTAGGACAAACAGAAACCCAATACATCTTATGAACGAGACTAAAGTACTGAATCTTGCGGCCGACAACATACGTATTCTGGCGGCATCTATGGTGGAAAAGGCTAAATCGGGACATCCCGGCGGCGCGATGGGTGGAGCGGACTTCATCAATGTCCTCTACTCGGAGTTCCTGCAGTATGATCCTGAGAATCCCAAGTGGGAGGGACGCGACCGTTTCTTCCTCGATCCTGGACATATGGCTCCGATGCTCTATGCACAGCTTGCCCTGACAGGAAAGTTCACCCTTGAAGAGCTTCAGCAGCTCCGTCAGTGGGGCTCGCCGACACCGGGCCATCCTGAAGTGGACGTGGTGCGCGGAATCGAGAATACGTCAGGCCCTCTCGGACAGGGACATGTGTTCGCTGTAGGAGCTGCGATAGCGGCGAAATTCCTTTCTGCACGTACATCCAATCCGACTTTCGCAAAGGAAACGATATATGCATACATTTCCGACGGCGGCATCCAGGAGGAAATCTCTCAGGGAGCAGGACGTATCGCCGGCACTCTCGGTCTGGACAATCTCGTGATGTTCTACGACTCGAACGACATCCAGCTTTCGACAGAGTGCAGCGCTGTGATGGCTGAAGACACTGCAAAGAAATATGAGGCATGGGGATGGAATGTATTGACTATCAACGGTAACGACTGCTGTCAGATCCGCGGGGCACTCATTGCTGCCAAGGCTGAGACAAAGAGGCCTACCCTTATCATCGGAAAATGCGTGATGGGAAAAGGCGCAAAGACTGCTGACAACACATGCTACGAGCGCAACTGCAAGACTCATGGAGCGCCTCTTGGAGGTGATGCCTATAGGAATACTATAATCAATCTCGGGGGAAATCCGGACATGCCTTTCGTAGTGTTTGACGAGGTGAAGGATCTTTATGCCAAGCGCGAGGCAGAGCTCAAGGCCATTGCGGCAGAGCGTCATGCTGAAGAGGCTGCATGGGCAGCGGCAAATCCCGAAAAGGCTGCCCGACAGTCAGAGTGGTTCAGCGGTGCGGCTCCTAAGATTGATTGGGCCAGCATACAGCAGAAGGCCGGAGCGCCGACAAGAAACGCATCTGCAACAGTTCTCGGAGTGCTTGCAGAGCAGGTCCCTAACATGATCTGCGCTTCAGCTGACCTTTCGAATTCAGACAAGACAGACGGCTTCCTCAACAAGACTCATGCTTTTGTTAATGGAGATTTCAGCGGAGCGTTCTTCCAGGCCGGTGTCGCCGAACTCACAATGGCTTGCTGCTGCATCGGTATGGTTCTTCATGGTGGCGTTATTGCTGCCTGCGGAACATTCTTCGTGTTCTCGGACTACATGAAGCCGGCAGTGCGTATGGCAGCTCTCATGGAACTTCCTGTGAAGTTCATCTGGTCACATGATGCATTCCGTGTAGGAGAAGACGGCCCGACCCATGAGCCTGTTGAGCAGGAAGCCCAGATCCGCCTTATGGAGAAGCTCAAGAATCACAGCGGAAAGAATTCGATGCTCGTTCTCCGTCCAGCTGATGCAGACGAGACCACAGAGTGCTGGAAAATGGCGATGGAGAACACCACAAGCCCGACAGGCCTCATATTCTCGCGCCAGAACATAGACAAGCTGCCTGAAGGCACTGATTACAGCCAGGCTGAAAAGGGTGCGTATATTGTCGCTGGTTCGGATGAGAATCCTGATGTGATCCTTGTGGCATCAGGCTCGGAAGTGTCGACTCTCGCAGCCGGTGCGGTCCTTCTGCGTGAGGACGGACTCAAGGTGCGCATCGTAAGCTGTCCTTCTGAAGGACTTTTCCACAGCCAGCCTAAGGAGTATCAGGATGCAATCCTGCCGAACGGAGCAAAGATATTCGGCCTCACTGCCGGTCTTCCTGTAAATCTCCAGGGCCTCGTCGGCTGCAACGGCAAGGTGTTCGGCCTTGAAAGCTTCGGCTTCTCGGCTCCTTACAAGGTGCTTGACGAAAAGCTCGGCTTCACGGCTCAGAACGTGTACAACCAGGTAAAGGCGATGTTCTAATCGAATATCCTCTTCAGGGTTTCTTCATCCTTGCAGTCCATGTATTTTGCCACGAACTCCTTCGGAGTGAGACCGAAATAGTCATGGAAGGAATTGGAGAAATATGAATGTGAAGAGAATCCCACCTTGTAGGCGACTTCCGAAATGTTCACCTTGTTGTTGATGAGCAGATAGGCGGCCTGCTTGAGTCGGATCGAACGTATAAGATTGCTCGGGGATATGTTCATCATCTCCTTGAGCTTTCTGTTTAAATGCACCCTGCTGAGCCCGACTTCGCGGCTGAGTTCCTCCACACCGAACTCTGTATTCTCCATGTTCTCTCTGATTGCCTTTATGACCTTGTCTATCAGGTGGTTGCTGCTGTTGTGCATCTGCATCTCGCCGTATCCGTAATTGATGTCCTTGCTGTATTTGTTACGGATTGTGTCGCGTGTGGAAATGGCGTTGGCGATGGCTCCCTTGAGGATTTCCAGCGAAATCGGCTTCGTGAAGAAACGGTCTGCACCGCTGTTGGTGCATCTCTGTACGCTCTGCTCGTCGGAAGACGAAGTGAGGATGAGGACAGGTATATGGTTGGTTCCCGGATTCTTCTTTATCTTGCCGCACAGTTCCGCTCCGTCCATTCCGTCCATCATCAGGTCTGTGATGACGGCATCGGGTACTGTCGTGGAGATTATGCCCCATGCTTCCTTGCCGTTGGCACAGACGACGACATTGTACAGGCTCTGCAGTTCAAGACGCAGATATGCACGCATCTCGCTGTCGTCATCCACAAGCACGATCGTCCTCTTGGACTTTGTCTGTCTTGCCTTTTCGTCCGATGCCTCGTCCGGATTGAACGTCACGTCCTCATGACTTTCGGTTTTTGCGAGGTCTTTGGTGTACAGGTCTTTATGATTAGTCGGCTTGGTCATTTCCTCTGCCGTAAGATGTCCGCAGCCCACAGGAATACGCACTGAGAATGCCATTCCGGACTCTGTGTTGTATGCCCTGATGTCTCCATGGTGAAGCTCCACAAGCATCTTTGCAAGGTTCAGTCCCACTCCGGAGCCGACTTTCGCATCGCGGACGTCCACCTGGAAGTACCTGTCGAAGAGCCTGTCGAGATGCTGCTCCTCCACCATGCTCCCTGAATTTTCGATGGTGAATTCAACATATTCCTTTACCGTGGCCTGCAGAACTCCGTTGTTGGCCGTCGGTCTGCTCACCCTGATGGAAATCTCACCGCCGTCAGGTGTGTATTTGAAGGCGTTGGAGAGAATGTTGAATATGATCTTGTCGAAGTTTCCCTGGTCTATCCAAAGGTTGGTCACTTCCTGTTCCGGTTCCATGTGGAAGCTCACGTTCTTGCTTACCGCGAGATTGTCGAAAGACTGCATGATGTCCCGGATGAAGTATACGACATCCGTCTCAAGGAAGTGCAGCTGCATCTGACCGTTGTCGATCTTGCGCATGTCCAGAAGCTGGTTTACGAGGCGCAGGATGCGCAGACAGTTGCGGTACATCAGGTTGTACAGTTCCTTCTGCTTCGGCTCCGTCTCGCTTTCCCGCATCTTCTTCAGAGGGCTCATCACGAGGGTGAGGGGAGTGCGTATCTCATGGGAGATATTCGTGAACATCCTGAGCTTCAGCTCCTTGATTTCGGATTCCTCCTTCTCCTGCCTCTGCACCTCCAGCTTCTTCCTGTATTCACGCACAGCAAGCACGGCAGCCGCTCCCAACAATGTGTAAAGGATATATGCCCAGACTGTCCTGTACCACGGCGGAAGTATCCGTATGCCGATTTCCCGGTATGAAAATTCGTCCGGTTCGCCTTCGAAATATGCCTTTACCTGCATCGTGTAGCGTCCTGAAGGCAGGTTTGTGTATGTCACCACGCGTGAGTCCGCCCCTGTGTGGTTCCAGCCTTCGTCAAATCCTTCCATTCTGTAGGCGTACGCTATCTTGCGTGGATTCGTGTATTCAAGGACAGAAAATTTCACGGAGAATATGTTCTCATAAGACGGCAGCGTGATCTGTGTGGCTTCTGTGATGTGCTTGTCAAGGATGTTGCTGTCCCCCAGAAGCGGATCATATGATACCGGCTCGTTCATCACGCGGAGATCCGAGAAATACAGCGGCGGCACCGGATGCGTCCTCTGGTCTACGATGTGCGGATAGAACGATGTAAGTCCCTTTATGCCACCGAAATACAGTTTGCCGTCGCGTGACCTGTAGGATGCCTTCGAGTGGAACTCGTTTTCCTGAAGGCCGTCATGGTGGTAGTAGTTCTTGAATTCCTTGGTCGTAGGATTGAATCTTGAAAGGCCGTTAAGTGTTGATATCCAGAGATTTCCGTCGTTTCCTTCCTGTATGTCAGCTATCACATTGCTCGGCAGTCCGTCATTTTCGGAATACGACACCGTCTGCTTTGTCTGTCTGTCGAAGCTGACTATTCCTTCGCCTGTGCCGATCCATATCTTTCCGTCCGCACTCTCGCAGAACGACTGGATTCTCGTGGCGAGGAAGTCATATACGTCGTACTGTATGAGCTTGCGCACCCTGTGGTCGTAACACATCGGGCCGTTGTATGTACCCACCCAGAGCAGTCCGGCATTGTCTATATATAAGGTGCTTATCCATTTGTTGTCGTCCTCGGCAAAGTTCCTGATGACTTTTTCCTGAGGCAGCGATATGATGGACAGGCCGTTGCCGTGCGTTCCGACGTACAATACATCTTCCTCCCATGAATATGCGAGGCTCACTGTCTTGTTCGTGTTCAGCGAGGCCTGGTCCCGGAACTGACGGAATCCTGTCTGCTCGGACCAGCTCACGAGACCTCCCAGATAAGTCGCAATCCAGAGCATACCCCTCTTGTCGATTGCCAGTGACATTATGGAATTGTTGGACAACGAGGTGTTTTCGCTTGAGTATGAAGTCTTTCTGCCGTTCTTGTCTATCCTGAAAAGGCCGCCTCCGTCCGTTCCCACCCAAAGGTTGCCTTTGCCGTCCTCTATTACAGAGGTCACACAAGCGGAATTGTCGCCATGGCCGTACGAGGTGCTGAGGTTCGTGTATTCGAATCCGTACATGGACTTGGGAATCACGAGGACACCGGTCTGATACGCTCCTGCCCACACGTTGCCCTGATTGTCCTCCATGAGGCTGTGTACCTTCCATGTGGACGTGCTCTGCTGAACGTTCGGAAGAGTGATTTCCTCCAGCTTTTCCTGCGCCATGTCGAAAAGCATCAGACCATGGTTCTCCACACCTATTATATATGTGTCGTCCCCATATTGCGGTGCAATCCTGTTGTGCAGCATGGATTCCACCTTGCACGAACGGGCGTTCCTGCACTTGCATGCCCGGATAAGTCTTTCGGAAGAGTCGTATATGAGTATGCCGTAGTTTGAAGAACCGAGCAGCATGTCTCCGCTCCGCTCATTCTCCGCAAACGCATTGACCATCACCTCGTCCCGCAGCTTCTTCGGCGTACTGCCAAGCGCTTCCGGCGCGGCTGTTCCGCTGCGGAGGTCTATGACGGCTATGCCGCCGTCCTCCGCAGCCACCCACAGCCGCTGATGCGAATCCGTGAAGATCCTGCGGATGAACTGTGATTCCAGAGCCGAGTTCAGAACGTACTGCATGTCCATGTCAACTTCATGTGTCTGTGGATCGATGATGTATATTCCGTGTCCCGAAGAGGCCGCGATTATCTTCGGCTTGCCGCATAGGACGGCTTCCGTGATTGCTGATATATGCTGGTCTGAAGACGGATTGTCGGGATCCTTGAGATCCAGCTTCGTGAACGAGTTGTATTCCACATCGAATGTCTGGAGTCCGGCGGATGTGCCCACCCAGTACACGCCCCGGCTGTCCTCGAATACGGTGAGGACAAGGTCACTTGCTATGGAATTGGGACTGTTTCTGTCGAAGCGGAACGTCGAGAAGTCCATGCCGTCGAAGCGCATGAGTCCGTTCTCTGTGGAAATCCAGATGAATCCCTTGCTGTCCTGGAATATCTCGTTGGTCTTGCTGTTCGCCAGTCCCCATTCCGATGTGTACAGGCGTGCCATCTGTGCGGAAACGATGCCTGCAGTGAGGAAAGCAAGCAGGACTGCCGAAACTATCCTTTGTTTCATATGTATCAGTTTTAGTGTTTCATTTCTTGCAAATTTATTACATTTTGCGGATTTTCTGCTCCTTTTGATGCTTTTCTTAAATTTATGGTACATAATTGATATAAAAATGTTTCATATGTTTCAATTTTAAATGTCTTTGTTTTAAATGTGCCTACGTGGGTGATTAATCATTCATAACTTTGTGAAATGGAAATTGTGGCCGACGAGATTTAACACAACATAAAACTATTAACCAAACTGTTTCATTTATGAAATGCAAAACTGACTTAAAGCACATCTGGCTTCTGATGGTGCTGTGCATTCTGCCTCTGGGGGGGGCGGCCTATGCACAGGATGTCACTGTCAAAGGTACGGTGAAGGACGCAATCGGTCCTGTCATCGGTGCCAGTGTCATTCAGAAGGGCACGACCAACGGTGCCGTGACTGAAATCGACGGAACCTACACCCTTACGGTTCCTGCCAATGCCGTCCTGACGGTATCCTGCATAGGTTACAGGACTCAGGAAATACAGGTGGAAGGCAGAAAGGTGGTGGACATCTTCCTTCAGGAGGATACTGAAATGCTTTCTGAAGTGGTCGTCGTAGGATACGGCCAGATGAAGCGCGCAGACCTTACCGGTGCCGTGGCTTCGGTAGGAGATGAAGCGATTTCGAAATCTGTCGTGACCTCGATAGACCAGGTTCTTCAGGGACGTGCCGCCGGTGTGCAGATACAGGCGAACTCGGGTACTCCGGGTGCTTCGTCATCCATCCGCATCCGTGGTATCAACTCCCTCAACGCCACTAACCAGCCTATCTTCGTCATCGACGGAGTCGTGATCGATTCTGCGACTGACGATGAGACAAGCAACCCTCTTTCAACCATCAACCCATCGGATATCGAGACGATGGACGTGCTCAAGGATGCGTCAGCAGCCGCAATCTACGGTTCGCGGGCATCCAACGGTGTCATCATGATAACCACAAAGAAGGGCAAGGCCGGACATGCGACAGTGACATACGACGGATACGTCGGCTGGCAGGAGATGGCAAAGCAGCTGGACATGCTCAATCTTCAGGAATATGCTGAACTGCATAACGTACGTGCCGGAATGTATATCGTGCAGCAGAGCAGCCAGTTCGTGCGTCCTGAGCTTCTCGGCGAGGGTACAAACTGGCAGGACGAACTCTTCCGCAAGGCCCTCATGCACAACCACAGTCTTTCAGTGACCGGTGGAAACGGCAAGACCACATATGCAATAAGCGGTGGTTATCTCGGACAGGAAGGTATCGCCCTCGGTTCGGACTTCAACCGTATATCTCTCCGTTCGAACATCGATACTCAGATCAAGAGCTGGCTCCGCGGCGGTGTGAACTTCTCTTTCGCACAGTCAAAGCAGAATGTCGGAACAGACAACAACACGATCATGAGCGCCCTGCTTCAGCAGCCGACCGTGGCCGTGACATCTCCTGACGGCTCGTTCGACGGCCCTGAAGACACATGGATGCCTGAGAACCCTGTCGGACTCGCATCTATCCGTACAAACAAGAACGAGAAGATAAACTTCCGCTTCAATACATTCCTCGAGGCTGAAATCATCGACGGCCTTACATTCAAGACCGAGCTTTCTACAGACTGGAACTTCAACAGCTACTATTATTATCAGCCTGACTATCAGTTCGGTGTAAAGAAGAGTGACACCCGTACTTCGAAGTGGACAAAGACTCAGACCAAATACTGGTCCTGGAGAAACATCCTCACCTACAACAAGACATTTGCTGAAAAGCACAACCTGAACCTCATGCTCGGACAGGAAATGTCATTCTCGAAATGGGAGAACCAGGTGGGTACCGCGACAGGATTCCTCTCGAATTCAACACCGGACCTCAGCGCCGGAGACATCACCACATCCACCACTACAGGTACGAAGGTGACCAATTCGATTGCCTCGATGTTCGGCCGTGCATTCTACTCATATGACGACCGTTATCTTGTGACTGCGACAATCCGTCGTGACGGTTCATCAAAGTTCGCTTCCGGCAACAAGTGGGGATGGTTCCCTTCTGCAGCCCTCGCATGGCGCATATCTGAGGAAGGCTTCATGGAGAATGCGGCTGCCGTGAACAATCTCAAGCTGCGTGCAGGATGGGGTTCGACAGGTAACCAGAACGTGAGCGATTTCGCATACATGGCTCTTCTTTCATACAAGACCACTCCATGGGGAACAGGTGTCCTTACAGGAAACACCGCAAATCCTGAGCTTACATGGGAGACAACGGATTCATACAATGTCGGTCTGGACTTTGCCCTCTTCGACAACCGTATCGAATTCATTGCTGACGTATATTACAAGAAGACCAGAAACCTTCTCCTTCAGCTTCCTCTTCCTGCATATCTCGGTTCATCAGGACAAGGTGCCGCAGCAAACCCTTGGGGTAATGTCGGTTCTCTCGAGAACAAGGGTATAGAGCTTACACTCAACACTGTAAACATCAGCAAGGGAGATTTCTACTGGGGAACCAACCTCATCTTCTCGCTCAACAGAAACAAGGTTCTCGCCCTCGATACGGCAAATTCTTCAATTGAAAAGAACTACCAGCCGAGCTCTAACAACTTCATCGTCACAAAGACTGCTGTGGGACAGCCTATCGGACAGTTCTGGGGCTACAAGGTGATCGGACGCTTCGACGAGGCTGCCGACTTCTTCTACCGCGACGAGAACGGTCAGGTAAAGCAGGTCGCTCTTCCGGAGGGCAATACGATATCTGAGAGCGGTACATGGATCGGAGACTACAGATATGCAGATCTCAACGGTGACGGCGTCATCAACAACGAAGACTGTACATATATAGGTAATCCTGAGCCGAAGTTTACCTACGGTATAGGCAATACATTCACATGGAAGGGATTCGACCTCAACATCTTCTTCAACGGTTCCTACGGCAACCAGGCGATGAACCTCACCCGCTATCGCATCGAGGATCCTCGCGTGAACAACAACGTCCTCAAGTCTTCACTCAACTACGCCCGTGTAGAGGTCATCGACCCGAGCCTTCCTGAGAACGACTACAGAAACCTCCGCGTCGTGAATGCTGGTGAGACATCGATGCCGGCTATCCAGAAGACCGACGCTAATGCAAACTACACACGTATCAGCGACCTTCTTATAGAGGATGCTTCATACATCCGTCTTCAGAACATCTCGCTCGGATATACTTTCCCTTCAGATTGGATGAGGAAGGCAAAGATTTCAAGCCTCAGACTCTATGCTACGATCCAGAATGTGTACACATGGACGAAGTACAAGGGACTTGACCCTGAAATCGGTGCAATGTACGGCGATGCCCTCATGACAGGTGTGGACTACGGCCGTTATCCGTCACCACGCATCTATACATTCGGTGTGAACATTTCCTTCTAACTTCTAAATGAATACGAAAATGAAAAACAAGATATTGATTCTCGTGGCAATGCTGGCCGGGGCTATGTCCTTCACTTCGTGTGAGGACTTCCTGACTTCGACCAACACTACAAGTGCCAACCAGGAGACTTATTTCGACAGTGATGAGGCTCTCGAGACTGCAACCGCACCTTTGTATAACTATGTGTGGCACAGTTTCAACGACAAGCTTTACTACAGCATGGGCGACGGAAGGTCGAACAACCTCACCGCACGCTGGTCAGACTACATCTATCCTTTCACAAACTTCACCGAGACGGCCCTGAGCCCTGGTCTCGAAGAGGCATGGGGATCCCTCTATTCAGTGATTGCGCAGGCAAACTACACCATCACCAACATTCAGAACTTCTCGACAGCTTCTGTTTCAGAGGAGGCTAAGGTGCAGGCCTGTGCCGAGTCACGCTTCATGAGGGGCGTCGCATACTGGTACATCGCATCGCTCTGGGGAAAGGGCATCATCTATACGGACACAGCCGCTCAGGTGGCAGATCCTATAGTTCCTGCGCACCGCCAGACAGATGTCATGGAGTTCGCCATCCGTGACCTCGAGTACGCGGCGGCAAATCTTTCCGAAGTGCCGGCAAATCCGGGACGCGTGACATGCTACAGCGCATTCGGAATGCTTTCAAGAGTGTATCTCTCTATGGCAGGCCTCACCACTTCTGGTGCATATGACGGCAACAACATCGAGACAAACTTCAATGACGGTGTCCGCAACGAGTACTATCTTGACCTTGCGAAGCAGGCGGCGCTCAAGTGTATGGAAGGCCCATATGCCCTTCTTCCTGAATACAAGCAGCTCTTCGCGGTCGCTACATGGAACAACAACAGCGAGTCTGTATTCCAGCTCCAGTGGCTTCAGGGTTCTACTGACGCCATCGGCTGGGGAGGCAACAACGGTCTTTCTGCATATTTCTCATGGTCTACCAACGTGGGCGAAACCAACTGGGGAAATGCGACATATGCCTCATGGGATATGGTGAACGAATACGATCCTGCTGATGTTCTCCGTCGTCATGCTACAATTGCTACTGTCGGTGCCGTATACGACGATCTTTTCGGCGGCGGATACGTCTACAACGAGACAGAGCAGCCTGGAGAATACGACAACAAGTGCAACATCAAGAAACATGTCATCGGTACCATCAAGGACAACGGACAGAGCTATCAGCAGAGCTCAGGCGTGAATACATACATGATGCGTCTTGCCGAGGTCTATCTCAACTACGCCGAGGCTGTCCTTGGCAATGCCGAGACGACTAACGATCCGACTGCTCTCGAATATTACAATGCAGTCCGCACGCGTGCCGGCATGCCGACGAAGATGATCATTACCTATGAGGACCTCCGTTACGAGCGCCGTATCGAGCTTGCATATGAGGGACAGTACTGGTACGACCTCATCCGCCGTGCATATTATAAGCAGCAGGAAGTCGTGGACTATCTCAACGCTCAGGAACGCAACCGAGGATACGAGTGGGACGAGGCTGCGGGCGCGTATAAGATGGCTGAGGATCCGGGTGAAGGTGTGTCGACTGCAACTGCCCAGCATCTTCTCATTCCGATTTCGGATGTAGACCGCGGACGCAACAACCTGCTTAACGCCGCTCCGGTTGCCTATACTTTCGGCGAAAGGGAAGTGGATGTTACTGAATTGTATAACTGATTAATGGGTAATGACTTATTAAATAAATGGTTATGAAAAATATAAGATACATGTGGCTCTTGTGCATCGCTTTGCTGTCGGTAGCGTCCGTTTCCTGCAACAAAGAGGATGAATACTTCAACGAGGAGTATCAGAGCGTGCCTATTGTGGTAAAGCAGATATACCTTGAGGACTACGAGTCTTCGGTTCCTGACCGTCCGGTGGAGTTTGCCCGTCTGGGACAGCTCATCCGCATTGAGGGATCAGGTCTTTACGGAATGAAGAAGGTGTACATCAACGGATATGACACATATTTCAACCGAGCATATGTCACCGACAATTCCATGCTTGTGCAGATCAACGCCAAGACACCGGTCGTTGATGCTGATCCTGAAGAGCGCGATATCATCCGTCTCGTGAAGGATGGTACGGAGACTTCTTATGAGTTCCTTATCCGTGCGGCTTCTCCGACCGTTACCGGTATCAATCAGACGCTTCCAATGCCGGGTGAGACTGTCATCGTGAGCGGTACAAACCTTCATGAGACTGTGAAGGTGACGCTTCCAGGTGGGATTGAGGTGACCGAGGTGACATGTGACGAGGACGGCGAGTGGTATTCGTTCGTCATGCCTGAAGGCGTCACTGAGGGAGGATATCTCTATTCGGAAGGGGCACACGGATACGCACAGACACCTTCGTATTTCAATGAAAGACGCGGAATCATCCTCGATTTCGACGGTACAGGCACACAGGGAGGCTGGAGCGCCACCTACACATCTGAGGAACTTACCGCTGATCCTCTTCAGTCCGGACGCGGCAACGTGGTTCCTGTAGTTCCCGAGTCTGTCCTTGCAGAAACCGAAGGAGGCCTGAAGGCCGGTACGAACGGCAAGGGCTGGTTCACAGCAGGAGGTGAGAAGGGAGCATGGTCTGCCGACACCGAGAACTGGGCTGCGACTTATGCCGAGCTTATCCCGGCCGAGACTCCGGTTTCTGAAATCGCCCTCCAGTTCGACGTCTATGTTCCGGAAGACTGGACTACCGGTATGCTGGAGTTCACTTTCCAGAACAATCTTTCGAACTACGGATATGGCTCGACTGAGACCACAAATACGACCAACATCGCATATCCGACAGCAGTCGTATGGGTGCCTTGGCTTACTGCAGACGGCGGCAAGGAGCCTTATAAGACAGAAGGCTGGACAACCATTACCATTCCAGTGAACACAGTCGGAAAGTATCAGAACACCGAAGAGGACCTCACTTTCGCAAACGTATGTGCGGACCGTGCTGCTGCAAGCTATGCGAATTTCGGAATGTTCTATGTGAACAATGCCGTGAAGTTCTCGGAGGACATCGTATGGGAGCCGGAGCCTTTCAACCAGATGATCTATGTAGACAACTGGCGCCTTGTGCCTTATAAGTCGGTGGTCGTTTCCGATTATCCGGAAGAGGAGACTGAGGAGTAATAACTTATAAATGAAAATATTATCATGAAATACAATAGATTCATACTTCCGCTTCTTGCCTGTGCGGCGCTTTCGACCGCATGTGTGGATGAAATCATGGAGTGGCAGGAACCGGATCAGACAATCACGGAAGACGACCTTCCGCTCAGCGATGATGAGTCGATGTCTCTGTACAAGAGCATCAGGGAATATGCGGAGGAATACACTCCGGACATGAAGATAGGTCTCGGACTCGGTGCAGACAAATATATAGAGGATGCGGCCTACAGGGCGCTTGCGGACGAGCAGTTCCAGATGTTCACGACAGGAAATGCAATGAAGCACTCTTCTGTGGTGAAGGCAAACGGAGACCTCGATTTCACGACGATAGACGCATTCATGCAGCTCGTTCCTTCAGACATCGAGGTGTATGGACACAACTTCCTCTGGCACACTCAGCAGAAGCAGCAGTACCTCAAGTCTCTGATTGCTCCGGAGATGAAGGTAGAGGTGCCTCAGGGCGAGAAGTGCGAGAATGTCGTGACTAACGGCGGTTTCGAGGACGGTACTAACGGTTATACAGGCCTTTGGGGCAAGTATACATACGAGGTAGTGCAGCCGGGACGTGACGGTAGCGGAAATGCGATTCATTTCACTATCTCTCCTGAGTGTGCAAACCAGTGGGATGCTCAGATCTTTTGGGCTCTTGACGGTTTCCTTGAGCCGGGTGTTACATATTATTATGAGTTCTATGCAAAGTCTGACTCCGGTCTCCAGTGTCAGTTCATAGGCCAGAATGCAGAATACGGTGGTATATATAAGGATACGTTCACCCCGGGAACAGACTGGACGTTCTTCTCCGGTGAGTTCACTCACGGAGAAACAGACCTTGCCGACATCGAAAGAGTGGGCCTTCAGTTCGGTGGAGAACCTGGCTCACAGATCTGGTTTGACGACTTCAAGTTCGGAAAGAAGCTTGAGGAAGTGGAGCAGGAGCCTATGATCGATATCGTCGGAGATGACGGAAAGTTCGAGTGGACTGATGGTACGACAGGTTCATGGACAGGACTTTGGGGTAAATATACCTATCAGGTCGTTTCTCCTGGATACAGCGGAAATCAGGCATTGGAGTTCACGCTGACTGCCGAGTGCGTAAATCAGTGGGATGCCCAGTTGTTCTATCCTTACGATCTCGAAGTCGGCAAGACATATGCATATTCATTCTGGGCTAAGTCCGATTCAGGACTTGCTGTGCAGTTCATCGGTCAGAATGACGAATATGCAGGTATTTACAAGGATTCGTTCGAACTCGCTTCTGACTGGATTCTCTGCTCTGGCGAATTCACTTATGCCGAGACCGATCCTGAAGCAATCTGCCGTGTCGGTGTGCAGTTCGGAAGGGCTGATTCCGAAGGCGCAAAGTTCTATATCGACGACTTCAAGTTCGGTGAGAAGAATCCTGAATATGGCGCTCCTGAAGAGCCTGCGGACCCTATGATCAATATTGTGGGAGATGCCGGAACGTTTGAGGACGGTGAGGTTTCAGCATTCGGATGCTGGGGCAACAACAGTCCTGTCAAGGAGATATCCGCTGACGGGGATGGCTACAACAGCAAATATGCAATGATGCTTACCAACCCTGAAGAGGGCGGCGAGTATCAGGAATGGAAGGCTCAGTGCGCTTACGACCTTGCGGACTATCTTTCAAGCGACAAGATTTATGTGGTCTCATTCTGGGTAAGGTCAGATGTGCCTGGTACGGTTCAGTTCCAGTATCAGAACGGTACGACTTACGGCAGCCAGGGCGGTTACCACAGAGTGGAGACCTCTTCAGACTGGTTCTATGTGGAGTATGAATTCCAGACTTCGACTACCGCTGAGGATGGCACTGTGACTGCATATGACGATGTGAACAGACTTCTCATCAATTTCGGTGCATTTGCAGCTACATACTACATCGACGACTTCAAGTTCGGTGAGAAGATTCCTTCGCCAGCTGCGGCACGCCGCTACAATGCTCCAAAGATGCAGAAGGCCGCTCCGGTGATCACCTATATCTACAAGACTCCTGAAGAAAAGAAGGCACTCCTTCTTGGAGCTATGGAAAGCTGGATCAAGCAGATGGCCGAACATCTTCCGACGGTGAAGTACTGGGACGTCATCAACGAGCCTATCATGGACGGTTCGAACGAGTGGCGAGGCATCAACAACGTATTCAACGGTGAAGATACGGCTCCTGTAGAGAATGAAGGCCTTACTCTCAACTGGGCTTCAGACCATTGGTACTGGGGTTATTATATCGGTCAGGAATATGCAGTGAAGGCATTCGAGTATGCACGTCAGTATTGCGGCCAGGATGCGAAGCTCTTCGTGAACGACTACAATCTCGAAGTCAGCCCTGGCAAGCTCAAGGCTCTCATCGGATTTGCAGACTATATCGACAAGAACAACAGCACAGGCGCTCCGCTTGTAGACGGTATCGGTACGCAGATGCACGTGTCAACTTCGATTACGAAGGAGCAGGTGGATGAAATGTTCAAGACCATGGCAGCGACAGGCAAGCTTGTACGCGTAACTGAGCTTGATGTTCAGGTGGGCACAGCAAGCCCGACTGCTGACCAGCTCCTTGCACAGGCCGAGACATACAAGATGATTGTGGAGTCTTACAAGGCCAATATCCCTGCTGCCCAGCAGTCCGGAATCACCATCTGGACGCTTACGGATGCTGCTGACGAGCATGAATTCTGGCTTTCGGATGATGCACCGAACCTTTTTGATGCAAATTACGGTCGCAAGCTCGCCTACAAGTACTTCTGCGACGGCCTTGCGGGCAAGGACATATCTTCTGAATTCACAGGTTCGGAGTGGAAGGATCTTCATGCAACAGAAGAGGAACCTGAAACAGAAAATCCGGAGACAGAAGAAACTCCAGCTGAATAAGTTCAGTAATTATTGTTAAATTTGTGGGTGGCCATCCAAACGGCCACCCATATTGATATCATATGAAAAGAACCATTCTCCTTGTCATTGCCTTGCTCATGTCATCCTTGGCATCTGCTCAGACTGCATCTTTGCGTACCCATGGCACCGCCACCCAGCTCGTCGTGGACGGCGAGCCATTCCTTGTCCTTGGAGGCGAACTCGGCAATTCATCCGCCGCTTGTCCCGAAGACATAGAACACATTTTCCCTAAGCTGGCGCGTATGGGGCTGAATACTGTGCTTGTTCCTGCATATTGGGATCTGATGGAACCTGTCGAAGGTCAGTTCGACTTCTCTCTTACGGACAAGGTGCTGGAAACGGCCCGTGCAAATGGCCTTAAGGTGGTCTTTCTGTGGTTCGGTGCATGGAAGAATTCGATGAGTTGCTATGCTCCGATGTGGTTCAAGCAGGATTACAAGCGTTTTCCGCGCACATATACAAAGGAGGGTAAGCCTCTTGAGATAGCCAGTGCATTCTCCGAAAACGTGTTCAGAGCCGACTGCAAGGCATTTTCTGCGTGGCTGGAACATGTTGCGGAGGCGGACAGGGACAACGGCACCGTGATAATGATACAGATAGAGAACGAAATAGGTATGCTGGAGGATGCGCGTGACCATTCTAAGGTCGCGGACAGGCTTTTCCGTTCTGCCGTGCCGAAGGAGCTTCTCGAACATCTGTCTTCCTCCGGAGCCGCCCTGCATCCGTATATGGCAGAGAAATGGGCTGCAAACGGCTCAAGGACGAAGGGGACATGGGCGGAAGTGTTCGGTGAGGACATATATGCCGATGAAATCTTCATGGCCTGGCATTATGCCTGCTATGTGGAGCGTATGGCACAGGCTGCCCGCAGCATTTACGATGTGCCGCTCTTTGTGAATGCAGCGATGAACAGCCGCGGCCGCAGACCGGGTGAATACCCGTCCGCCGGACCTCTTGCCCATCTTGTCGACGTCTGGCATTGTGCCGCACCGTCTGTCGATATTCTTGCTCCTGATCTTTATGACAACGGTTTCAAGGACTGGGTGGCGCAGTACGACCTTCACAACAATCCGCTTTTCATTCCTGAGATTCGCCATACACAGAACAACGGTGTGCGTGCCTTCTATGTGTTCGGAGAGCACGATGCCATGGGTATAAGCCCGTTTTCGATCGAAGACGGTTCGGATGCACAGGGAACTCCTTTCGTGGAGGGATATGAAAAACTGCGCGAGATGATGCCTCTTCTTACCCGATGGCAGGGACAGGATGCGATGTGGGGCCTTCTTTTCGATAGTGAGGATAAGGAGCGCATCATAACTGACGGTGACCTGACGCTCACATGCCGTCACAATTTCACCCTGCCGTGGGATCCGCGTGCTACTGACGGAAGTGTATGGCCTGAAGGTGGCGGCCTCATAATCAGACTGGCTGAAAATGAATATGTAGTTGCCGGCAACGGCATAGTCGTGGAGTTCGCAAAGACGACTGAGAAGCAGCAGACGGCACGTAAGGCGTTGGGCGAGGACGGTTTTGCAGCTGCCGGTTCAGGAAAGGCTGAGGCTGCAAGAACATCATGGCAAGGCTCACGTTGCGGAATCGGCTCCGTGGATGAAGTTGAAGTCCTTCCGGACGGTTCGTTCAGATATATACGCCGTCTGAATGGAGATCAGGATCACCAGGGCCGCCACGTCCGCATATCCGTAGGCGACGTGAAAGTCCTTCACGTAAAGCTTTACGAATACCGGTAATCCGTACCTGATTTAGCACGGATGTTGATTTGTGCTGGTTTTGAATAATTAAAAACCAGTGTTATGAAACGTCATTTTGAGAACTTGACAAAGAGAGCCGGCCGTGCCATACAGCATTGGTGGCTCCTTGCGGTCGCCGGCATCCTCAGCATTGCAGCCGGCATTGCAGTGTTCGTATTCCCGCTTGAAGGCTATGTGGTGCTCAGCATCCTCTTCGGCGTGCTCATGCTTGTGGTCGGTGCTGCACAGCTCATAATCGCGGCTACGAGCGGCAATTACCTGATGATGAAGGGATATGTCATTGTCGGAGGCATTCTGGATCTTCTTATGGGCATCTTCCTCTGTGTGTATCCGGGCGTCACCCTCGTTCTTCTCCCCATCATGCTCGGCATCTGGATGATGTACCACAGCTTCATGATCATTGCCTTTGGCAGCGACCTTGATACATTCAAGTTTCAGGGCAGCGGCTGGGTGATATGCGGTGGCGTTCTGCTTCTCATGCTGTCTGTAGCTGTACTGCTGAATCCATTCAGTGCCGGAATCGCCACCGTCATTCTGATTGCAGGCGTAGGCCTGATAGTCTTTGGTATCCTTCTATGCGCAATGTCCGCCAAACTCAAGGACATACACAAAGCGATACAATCGATTTCGCCGGCAGAGTGATGGTCAGCTTTCCGTTCCTTATCTTGAAATCCTTGAACTGCATCGGCCTGACAACGTCCGGACTGTCGAAATCGTTATGGTCCTGAATGTCGGCCGATGTAAGTATTTCACCATGTACCTTCCCCTTTACGGCAGTGTCCAGGCATATCGTCATTTCCGCATCTTCGGTGAGCGATGTGTTTGTGAGAGTGATGTTCAGTACGCCGTCTGAAGCTTTTGATGCTGTGGCGTCAAGAAGCGGATACGGCCTTCCGTTGCTGTCAGTTGCCCTGATCTCAGGCACTTCCACCGGGATGTATACGGCATCCTGATGCACATTGTACATCCTGAACACGTGATATGTCGGAGTCAGCACCATCTTCTCGCCCCTTGTCAGCACCATGGACTGAAGCACATTCGCAATCTGGGCGATGTTGGCCATCTTGAGCCTTTCCGTGTATTTGTGGAAGATGTTGAAGCTCAGGGCGGCAACCATTGCGTCACGCATCGTGTTCTGCTGGTACAGATGACCTGGATTTGTGCCGGGCTCCACGTCGAACCATGTTCCCCATTCGTCTAAAAGCAGGTCTATGTTGTTGTCCGGATCGTACTGTTCCATGATGGCGATGTGCTTTCTGATGACGCTCTCGATCTCCACGGCCTTGCCAAGCGTGTTGTAATACTCCTGTTCATCGAACTGCGTCGCCGAGCCCTTGCTGCCGTTCCAGCCTTTCACCGTATAATAATGGAGCGAGACACCGTCCATGCGTCCTCCGATGTTCTTCATAAGCACTTCCGTCCAGTTGTAGTCGTAGTCCGAAGCTCCGCTGGCGACCTTGTAGAGCCTGTTGTCCCCGTAGTTCCGGCAATATGTCTGGTAGCGGTTGTACAGGAACGAGTAGTATTCCGGCACCATGTTGCCTCCGCACCCCCAGCTTTCGTTGCCCACTCCGAGGTACTTCACCTTCCACGGCTCTGTGCGGCCGTTTTCTGCCCTCAGCTTGGCCATCGGTCCGTCCGGCGCCGTCATGTATTCCACCCACTTGGCAAGTTCCTCCACCGTGCCTGAACCGACGTTCCCGCTAATGTATGGCTCACAGCCTATCATCTCGCAGAGATTCAGGAATTCATGTGTTCCGAACGAGTTGTCCTCCACTGTTCCTCCCCAGTTGCTGTTCACCATCCTCGGTCTGTCCTCACGCGGCCCGATTCCGTCCCTCCAGTGATATTCGTCTGCGAAGCATCCTCCCGGCCAGCGCATCACCGGGACCTTCAGCTCTTTCAAAGCCTCCAGCACGTCGTTCCTGTAGCCGTCCGTATTAGGAATGTCCGATTCCTGACCCACCCATAGGCCTCCGTAGATGCAGCTTCCGAGGTGCTCGGCGAACTGACCGTAAATTTCCTTGGGGATGATCTGTCCGTCTGTAGCCTGGTCATGGACAAGGATGCTGACGTTCTGCTGTGCCGAAGCACCTGCAGTAAAAAACAGCGCAGCAACAGCATAAATGAATTTCTTCATATACATATCAGTTTCAGTGTTACCATAGTGATAGCCATGTCGTATGTCATTGCGAGGAGCACAGCGACGTGGCTATCTCTGTAAAGATACGACAAATCCCCCACAATCCATCGTCAGATATCAAATATGACAGCTTTTGTATCAAATGACACCGCAACATGCAACAAAACACCCCTTTCATCCGGAACGAAATGCCTATATTTGTATTGTCGAAAGACCGCATTGGAATTAACAACTGAAACTATATACTGATATGAAGGCAAAAGGCATTTCTCTTCTCCTGCTTTCGGCCATTGCCCTGGGCGCCTGCTCGGGAGCTTACAGGCAGGACGGTTCAAGTGTGACGGTAAAGGTGCATGATGTTGTGGACGGAGGTCCTCAGCTCGTGCGTCTGGAGGTGATGGGGGACAGGCTCATCCATGTCTCCGCCACCCCGGAAAAAAGGTTCGCGGATCCGCAGAGCCTCGTGATTCTGCCGCAGGAGGGCAGGACGGAATTCACGACGCAGCAGCACGGAGATACGATAACCGTCTCCACGTCTGCGGTAAAGGCGAACGTGCTCGCTTCCACCGGCGAAGTGTGGTTCACGGACCTCGAAGGCAACGTGATTCTTGCCGAGCAGCAGGGAGGCGGAAAGACCTTCGAGCCGATCGAGGTGGACGGGACACATGGATATTCCTTCCGCCAGGTCTTCGAATCTCCTGAAGATGAGGCGTTCTACGGCCTCGGACAGCATCAGGCGGACGAATTCAACTATAAGGGAAAGAACGAGGAACTCTTCCAGTACAATACAAAGGTGTCCGTTCCGTTCATTGTGTCCAACAAGGGCTACGGCGTCCTGATGGACAGCTATTCTATGATGCGATTCGGCAATCCGAGCGATTACAGTCAGCTCGGTGAAGTGTTCAAACTCTACGATAAGAACGGCAAGGAAGGCTGTCTTACAGGAACTTACGTGCCGGAACACGGCGAAACCATTGTCCGTGACGAGCCTAAACTGTATTTTGAATATCTCGTCGAACCGAAGATGGAGAAGGTCGTGAACCTTCCGGAAGGCTTCGTGTTCTTCAATTCCGACGTCACTTACGAGGGCGCGGTCGAGGCTCCTGTGACGGGAGATTATCAGTTCATCCTTTATTATGCCGGATATACGACGGTGACGGTCGGTGGGGAAGAGGTCGTTCCGGAGCGCTGGAGGACGGCGTGGAACCCGAATGCCTACAAGTTCACGGTGCATCTCGAGGCAGGGGAGAAGACTCCGCTCAAGGTGGAATGGAAGCCGGACGGATGGGTGTCCTATTGTGGCCTCCGTGCGTATGACGTCGTGGATCCTGTGGAGCAGGCGAAGCATTCGTGGTGGAGCGAGATGACAAAGCAGATGGACTGGTATTTCATCGCCGGAGAGGATATGGACGAGATCATCAGCGGATACCGTACCCTTACTGGAAAGGCCCAGGTGATGCCTAAGTGGGCAATGGGATACTGGCAGAGCCGCGAGCGCTACAAGACATCCACAGAAATGATCGAGGCCCTTGAGGGCTTCCGCAAGAGGAATATACCTATCGACAACATCGTCATGGACTGGAGCCACTGGAGGGAGGACGACTGGGGCGGTCATGAATTCGATCCTGCGCGTTTCCCTGATCCTAAGGCAATGGTGGACTCTATTCACGCCATGAACGGACGCATGATGATTTCCGTATGGCCTAAATTCTATGTGGACACCGAGCACTACAAGGAATTCGACGAAAAGGGATGGATGTATACGAAGGCGTACGAGGACGGTGTACGCGACTGGATAGGCCAGGGATATCTCTACGGCTTCTACGATGCATATTCGCCTCAGGCACGTGAACTTTTCTGGAATCAGATGTATGAGCATTATTATCCGCTCGGCATCGATGCATGGTGGATGGACGCTTCCGAGCCTAATGTCCGCGACTGCACAAACATGGACTACAGAAAGGCCCTCTGCGGCCCGACAGCCCTCGGCTCTTCGACTGAGTTCTTCAACGCATATGCCCTTGTGAATGCGGATGCGATATATAACGGACAGCGTGGTGTGGACAACGATAAACGCGTGTTCCTTCTTACGAGAAGCGGCTTTGCAGGCCTCCAGAGGTATTCTACGGCGACATGGAGCGGAGATATAGCCACGCGCTGGGAGGACATGAAGGCCCAGATTTCGGCCGGCCTGAACTTCGCGATAAGCGGCATACCGTACTGGACGATGGATATCGGAGGCTTCTGTGTCGAGAACCGTTATGTGGACGGACAGAATGTCTGGGACAGGACTGGAAAAGAGAATGCGGACTACAAGGAGTGGCGTGAGCTCAATACACGCTGGTTCCAGTTCGGCGCCTTCTGCCCTCTCTATCGTGCCCACGGTCAGTTCCCTCTGCGTGAGCCTTGGGAAATCGCTCCGGAAGGACATCCTGCATACGAATCTATAGTATATTATACCAAGCTCCGCTACGCCCTTATGCCGTACATATATTCGCTTGCCGGCATGACGTGGTTCGAGGACTATACGATAATGCGTCCTCTTGTAATGGACTTCTTGCCCGACAAAAAGGTGGCCGATATCGGAGACACATATATGTTCGGTCCGTCGTTCCTGGTAGCTCCTGTTTACGAGTACGGGGCACGCACGCGTAAGGTCTATTTTCCAGAATGCGAAGGCTGGTACGACTTCTATAACAATGAATACGTGGCCGGAGGCCAGACTCTGAATGTGAAGGCGCCATACGACAGGATGCCGCTTTATGTACGTGCCGGCTCGATTGTGCCGATGGGCCCTGAAATGCAGTGGTCGGACGAGAAGCCTGCCGATGTGATAGACCTTTATGTATATGAGGGAGCAGACGGAGAGTTTACCCTTTACGAGGATGAGAACGTGAACTATAATTACGAGAAGGGCCTTTGCTCGATGATCGACTTCACATATGACGCTCAGTCGGGAGCGCTGAAGATAGGTGAGCGCCGTGGAGAATTCCCGGGCATGCTGAAGGAGCGCGTCTTCAATGTGATTCCTGTGTCGAAGGACGGTGTCGGAAAGGTGCAGACGGTACATTACGACGGTTCTGCTGTAGCTGTGGTTTTGTAAACCCTTGTATCTTAGTGACTTATAGAAACTGCGTGCTCCCCATTGGCGGCACGCATTTTCTGCAGGTTGTTGATTTGTAAGTATTTGTGTTTTTCACTATGAGACGATTGGTGTATGTGCTGCTGGCGGCTTTGCTGCTGTCCTGCAGCGAGGCTGATGACTGCGGCCGTGAACGTGTGTCCTTCAACGACGGCTGGCGCTTCTCTTTGGGCGATTCTGCAGAGTGGGCTTCCGCCGGTTATGACGACAGCTCATGGCGCTGTCTCGACCTTCCTCACGACTGGGCGATAGAAGGGGATTTCAGCAATGACAATCCGTCCGGCCCGGGAGGTGGTGCTCTGCCAGGAGGAACGGGCTGGTACAGAAAGACTTTCGTGCCTTCATCCGCGGATGCGGACATGCTCTGGAGGCTGGATTTCGACGGAGTGTATATGAATGCTGAAGTATTCATCAATGGTCAGAGCCTCGGCGTACGCCCGTATGGATATATATCTTTCGGATATGACATCACTCCTTATCTGCGCTACGATGAGCCGAATGTCGTGGCCGTGAAGGTGGACAACGCCGAGCAACCTAATTCACGCTGGTATTCAGGATGCGGCATATACCGTAACGTATGGCTTACGAAGACGGGGAAGATCCGCATTGCACCGTACGGAGTATACGCCATGCCTCGTGTCAGATATGACCAATTCCCAGATGATGGCCCGGATGCCGGCTTCTTCTTTGTGCAGACGGATGTGCTCAGCGAAGAAGAAGACAGCCTGCAGGTCATTCTGAGGCAGATTGTCAGGAATGCCGAGGGCAGGGAAGTGGGACGTGCCGAGGAATTGTACCGCATTTCTGAAATAGCGGATGTGGAACAGATGGTGGAAGTGTCACGTCCTCATCTCTGGGATGTGGATGATCCGTATCTGTATACATTGGTGACTGAAATAGCCGCTCCCGATGGCAGAATTATGGACAGGGTTGAGACCAGGACCGGACTTCGTCATTTTCATTTCGATGCGGAAAAGGGCTTCTTCCTTAATGACAAGTCCATGAAGATCAATGGCGTATGTCTGCATCACGATTTCGGTTGCCTCGGCGCCGCCTTCAATATGAATGCAGCGCGCCGTCAGCTTGAAATCCTCAAGGAAATGGGCTGCAACAGCATACGTACCTCCCATAATCCTCCTGCTCCTGAGCTTCTCGATCTCTGCGACGAAATGGGCTTCATCGTTCAGGACGAGGCTTTCGACATGTGGCGCAAGAAGAAGACCGCCCATGACTATTCAAGATATTTCAACCAGTGGCACGAGAGGGATCTGCGTGACTTCATCCTCCGGGACAGAAACCATCCTTCGGTCATGATGTGGAGCATCGGCAATGAAGTACTTGAGCAGTGGTCGCATGCTGATGCGGACACACTCAGTCTTGCAGAGGCGAACCTCATCCTCAATTTCGGACATTCTGCGGATATGCTTGCGTCCGATAACGGCAGCATGAGCGTGAATTCCCTTCTTACGGCAAAGCTTGCGGACATCGTGCGCCAGTATGATGAGACAAGGCCTGTGACGGCTGGATGCAACGAACCGGATCCCGGCAATCATCTGTTCCGCAGCGGCGCACTGGACATCATAGGCTATAACTATCATAATCAGAACATTGCGGACGTGCCGAAGAATTTTCCGGGAAAGCCTTTCATCATCACAGAAAGCAATTCCGCCCTCATGACGCGCGGATACTACCGCATGCCGAGCGACAGCATGTTCATCTGGCCTGTCCGCTGGGACATCCCGTTCCACGACGATTCGTTCGCCTGCTCGTCCTACGAGAATTGCCATGTTCCCTGGGGAAATACTCATGAGGAGACGCTCAAGCTTGTGAGGAACAACGACTTCGTGAGCGGACAGTATGTCTGGACTGGCTTCGACTACATCGGCGAACCGACTCCGTACGGCTGGCCTGCTCGCAGCTCTTTCTTCGGCATTGTGGATCTCGCAGGCTTCCCTAAGGATGTGTATTATCTTTACAGGTCTGAATGGACCGACGAACCTGTCCTGCACCTCTTCCCGCATTGGAACTGGACTGAAGGAGAGGATATAGACATGTGGTGCTATTATAACAATGCCGATGAGGTGGAACTTTTCGTGAACGGAGTTTCCCAGGGCGTACGCCGTAAGACAGAGGACTGCCTTCATACGGTCTGGAGAGTGAAATATGAGCCGGGAACCGCAGAAGTGGTTGCATATGCCGCTGGTCGTGAAGTGGGTAGAAAGGCAGTGCATACGGCAGGAGAGCCGGCTCAACTCCGTCTTACGATGGACCGTTACGGCGAAGGATACGAAGATGACGCCCTCGGATTTGTGACGGTGGAAGTCCTTGATGCAGACGGGAATATATGTCCGGATGCCGACAATCTCATAAGCTTCGGACTTGATGGTGACAGTGCCGTCATCGCCGGCGTCGACAACGGAAATCCGGTCTCGATGGAACGTTTCAAGGCCGACTGCCGCAAAGCCTTCCACGGCAAATGCCTCGTCGTCCTTCAGGCCACCGCTCTCGGCCGCACCACCCTCCGCGCCACTGCCCCCGGCCTTGCTCCGGCCTCACTTGACTTCAGGTCACGATGATCTACATATTTATCTTGATAAGCATAAGGAGGACTCATGTCAAACGTACAGACAAATTCGGCAATTTCGGTGGATTGTGTGATCTTCGGGTTTGACGGGACGGCGCTTAAGGTGCTGCTGGTCAGGAGGAAGACGGCGGATCCGCTGTATCATGACAGCTGGCTGAAGCTTCCCGGGGCGATGATCCGGGAGAATGAGACGCTTCCGGAGGCGGCGGCGAGGGTGCTGGAGGGGAGTACGGGGCTGAAGGGACTGTATCTGAAGCAGACGTCCATATTCTCGGATCCGGAAAGGGTGAATGCCGACGAACTGAACTGGATATGCGAATACCACGGAATACATACGGACAGGGTGGTGACTGTGGGCTATTACGCCCTTGTGAAACTTGACAGGAACATGACGGACTATACGAGCAGGCAGGGCGCTGTGTGGATGAATGTGGACGACATACACCACCTTATAATGGACCATATGGACATACTTTCCGATGCTTTGACGGTTCTTCAGAAGGAGGTGCTGCTGTCATCCACGGCCTTCCAGCTTCTGCCTAAGAAATTTACTGTCAGGCAGCTGCAGAATCTGCTTGAGGCAGTATTCGGCATCGAGATAGACAACCGCAATTTCCGCAAGAAGCTCTTTTCTTCAGGCATACTCATCGAAACGGATGAGATGGAACGGAATGTAAACCATAAGCCTGCGAGGCTGTATACGCTCAACAAAAGTGCCTTCGGAAAGAAAGGATATGGTAATTTTAGAATGTTGTCCGAGTTTGTAAATCTTTGACAGATAAATATATCACCATGTACTTAACGTATTTTTGGTACAAAGTTTCCGAGTGTCGTTTTCTTATACTATATTTGCATTGAACATAATGACACTAAGCTATGTACTTACTTGGTTATGATATCGGCAGCTCGTCAGTCAAGGCGAGCCTTGTGGATGCCCAGAGCGGAAAATGCACCGCATCCGCATTCTATCCAAAGTCGGAAGCTCCGATAATCGCAGTCAGAAAAGGCTGGGCGGAGCAGGAACCATCTTCATGGTGGGAATATCTCAAACAGGCGACGGCAGACATTCTTGCGGCATCCCGTGTGGATCCTAAGGACATCAAGGCGATAGGAATCTCATACCAGATGCACGGCCTCGTGTGTGTGGACAAGGACGGCAATGTGCTGCGCCCTTCCATCATATGGTGCGATTCGCGTGCGGTTCCTTACGGCCAGAAGGCTTTCGAGGCGATAGGTGAGGAAAAGTGCCTGAGCCACCTGCTCAATTCGCCGGGCAATTTCACGGCATCAAAGCTGGCATGGGTAAAGGAGAACGAGCCGGAAACATATTCAAAGATACATAAGATCATGCTTCCGGGCGACTACATAGCCATGAAGCTGAGCGGCGAGATATGTACGACAGTGTCCGGCTTGTCCGAGGGCATGCTTTGGGATTTTGCCGAGGGAGCGCCTGCACAGCTGCTTCTGGACTGCTACGGCATCTCCCGGGAACTTCTCGCAGACATAAGGCCGACGTTCTCGGAGCAGGGAAGTGTGAGCGCGTCAGCGGCCGCCGAACTTGGCCTTGCAGAGGGAACGCCGATAACATACCGTGCAGGTGACCAGCCGAACAATGCGCTGTCACTCAACGTCTTCAATCCTGGAGAAATCGCTTCGACGGCCGGTACGTCAGGTGTTGTGTATGGTGTGCTCGGGGAAGTGAACTACGATCCTAAATCACGCGTGAATACGTTCGCGCATGTGAACCATACCGAAGAACAGACACGCCTCGGAGTGCTTCTGTGCATAAACGGAACCGGTATCCTCAATTCGTGGATGAAGCGCAATGTGGCTCCGGAAGGCATCTCGTATGCCGAAATGAACGAAATCGCAGCAAAGGCACCGATCGGAAGTGCCGGAGTGAGCATACTTCCGTTCGGAAACGGTGCGGAGCGTATGCTGGAGAACAGGGAAGTGGGAAGCTCGATCCATGGAGTGAACTTCAATGTGCACGGCAGGGAGCATCTTCTGCGTGCGGCGCAGGAGGGCATCGTCTTCTCGTTCAAGTACGGAATCGAGATCATGGAGCAGATGGGTATGAACGTCAGCAAGATACACGCAGGACATGCCAACATGTTCCTCAGCCCGATTTTCCGTGAAACGCTTGCAGGAGTGACGGGAGCGGTCATAGACCTTTATGATACGGACGGTTCTGTCGGCGCTGCCAAGGGAGCGGGAATCGGTGCAGGCATATACAGGGACAACAACGAGGCTTTCGCGACTCTCGAGAAGCTTGCTGTCATCGAGCCGTCGCAGGCGGACGCTCAGGCATATGCGGACGCTTATGGCAGCTGGAAGGAGCGGCTGTAGATTGCCACAGGCCTGAGGCCTTCGCAATGACGTAAAAACAGCGCGAATGACGTGAAACTGAAACATAAATAATCATAAACACTAAACATTATGGCAACAAAAGAATTCTTTCCTGGAATAGGAAAAATCAAGTTTGAAGGCAAGGAGAGCAGAAACCCGATGGCTTTCCGTTATTATGATGCAGAAAAGGTGGTCCTCGGCAAGCCGATGAAGGACTGGCTCAAGTTCGCAATGGCATGGTGGCACACACTCTGTGCTGAGGGTGCGGATCAGTTCGGCGGCGGCACAAAGACATTCCCGTGGAATGCGGCGGAGTGCCCTATACAGGCAGCAAAGGACAAGGTGGATGCCGGCTTCGAGTTCATGCAGAAGATGGGTATCGAGTACTACTGCTTCCATGACGTGGACCTCGTTGATGAGGGCGCGAACGTTGAGGAATATGAGGCACGCCTGAAGGAAGTCGTGGCTTATCTCAAGGAGAAGCAGGCTGAGACGGGCATCAAGCTCCTTTGGGGAACGGCAAACGTATTCGGCAACAAGAGGTATATGAACGGTGCGGCTACGAACCCGGATTTCGATGTCGTGGCACGTGCAATCGTCCAGATAAAGAACGCAATCGACGCTACAATCGAGCTCGGAGGTACAAACTATGTGTTCTGGGGCGGCCGTGAGGGCTATATGAGCCTTCTCAATACAGACATGAAGCGCGAGAAGTCACATCTTGCGACAATGCTCAGAATGGCACGTGACTATGCCCGTTCAAAGGGCTTTACAGGCACATTCCTCATCGAGCCAAAGCCTATGGAGCCGACAAAGCATCAGTATGATGTTGATACTGAAACTGTTATAGGATTCCTTCGTGCGAACGGTCTCGACAAGGACTTCAAGGTGAACATCGAGGTGAACCACGCTACTCTCGCTGGTCATACATTCGAGCACGAACTCGCATGCGCAGTTGACGCAGGCATGCTCGGTTCTATCGACGCCAACCGCGGTGACTATCAGAACGGCTGGGATACCGACCAGTTCCCGATCGACTCGTTCGACCTCACTCAGGCTATGATGCAGATCATCCGCAACGGCGGTCTCGGAAACGGTGGTACAAACTTCGACGCAAAGACCCGTCGTAATTCTACCGATCTTGAGGATATCTTCATCGCTCACATCGCAGCAATTGATGCTATGGCACGCGCTCTTGAGAATGCGGCAGCGCTTCTCGAGGAGTCTCCAATCTGCAAGATGGTCGCAGAGCGTTACTCAAGCTTCGACGAAGGACTCGGCAAGAAGTTCGAGGACGGTGAGATGACTCTTGAAGAGGCATACGAATACGGCAAGAAGGTGAACGAGCCTAAGCAGACAAGCGGCAAGCAGGAGCTGTATGAGGCAATAGTTAACATGTACTGCTGATGTCCAGTACAAATAACCAAGGCAGCAAGGGCTATCTGTTTTCGATAGTCCTTGTGGCCGTTATCGGAGGACTGCTTTTCGGATACGATACAGCAGTCATCTCGGGTGCAGAGAAAGGTCTGCAGGCTTTCTTCATGGGAGCGAAGGACTTTGTCTACACCGACTTCATGCACGGCATCACATCATCCAGCGCCCTTATCGGATGCGTGATCGGTGCTGCTATATCAGGAATATGCGCCTCGCGGATGGGACGTAAGAAGTCCCTCATCATGGCAGGAGTATTCTTCTTCCTTTCGGCCCTCGGATCGTATTATCCTGAATTCCTTTTCTTTGAGTATGGAAAACCATCATACTCTCTTCTGATAGCCTTCAACTTCTACCGTGTCCTCGGTGGTGTGGGCGTGGGACTCGCTTCGGCAATATGCCCTATGTATATCGCTGAGGTGGCACCGAGCAACATGCGCGGAACCCTCGTGTCATGGAACCAGTTCGCAATCATCTTCGGCCAGCTCGTTGTGTACTTCGTGAACTTCATGATTCTCGGAGACCACATCGCACCGGCCATTCAGAAGGCTGCGTCAGGACTCAATGAGATCACAAATTCTGCCCTTCTTCTCGGAGACGGAAACTGGAGCATCACAACGGGATGGCGTCTGATGTTTGTCAGCGAGGCCATTCCGGCAGGTCTTTTCACAGTGCTTCTCTTCCTCGTTCCTGAGACTCCGCGTTATCTTGCCATGACAGGCAAGGACAATCAGGCCCTCACCATCCTGTCAAAGATAAACGGTGCAGGCAAGGCTCAGGAGATTCTCTCGGAAATCAAGGAAACGGTGACAGAGAAGACGGAGAAGCTTTTCACATACGGCTGGCTCGTGATTTTTGTGGGCATCATGCTCAGCGTATTCCAGCAGGCTGTCGGCATCAACGCAGTGCTCTATTTTGCACCGCGCATATTCGAATCCCTCGGTATGGGCAATCCGATGATGCAGACCGTCCTCATGGGCATCGTGAACATCACATTCACCCTCGTAGCCATCTTCACCGTGGAGAAATGGGGCCGCAAGCCTCTTCTCATCTGGGGATCGCTCGGTATGGCTCTCGGAGCTGCAGGTGTGGCTGTCACAAGCGTGTCCGCATCGCTTCCGCCTGTCATCGCTGTAATCAGCATCATGGTCTACAGCGCTTCATTCATGTTCAGCTGGGGCCCGATCTGCTGGGTGCTCATCTCTGAGATCTTCCCGAACACGATCCGTGGAGCAGCTGTTGCAATCGCTGTCGCATTCCAGTGGATATTCAACTTCATCGTTTCGTCCACCTTCCTTCCTATGTACAACATGAGCCTCGGCTCGATGGAGAATTTCGGCCACGCATTCACATACGGCCTTTACGGAGTGATATGCATCCTTGCCGCCGTCTTCGTCTGGAAACTTGTTCCGGAGACAAAAGGAAAGACACTTGAAGATATGTCGAAGCTGTGGAAGCGTAAAAAGTAAGTCGCTGATTTTTAATTGTATACAGAAAGTGCGTGCTGCCGATGGGGAGCACGCACTTTTAATAAAGTTTTGATAATCAGATTGTTGCATTTTGCGCCGTTGCAAGGAGCGTCGTTGCGAGGAGCGGAGCGACGTGTCAATCTACAGTTTCCAGCCGCAGTCCTTCAGGAACCACTCGATCTGCTCGTCGTTGAGCTTCTGTTCCTTCAGGATTTCCGGAAGCCTTCTGTAGTTCTCCATGAATTCGTCAGCAAGCTCACGCACCTTTTCAGGATTGTATGATGCAGCCTCGTTCACTGTTCCGAGCTTCGCAAGCGCATCGATGGTCGATGACAGACCCTCCTTGAATTTCGCATTCTCAATGCTTCTTCCCACTCTGCGTGAGTATGCCGCAAGCCCGTCGGCAAGCATAGTGTCCTCCTCAGAGAAGACAAGTTCCACGACCTTTTCGGCCTCGCATGATGCCTCTCCGAGGTCTACGAGCACAGCAAATTCGTCGCCAATATATTCATATGAAGCCTCTGCACCGTTCACCCTGACTGATGAAGGTGCAACCGTGCCGACTACCTTCACCTTGTATTCCCGGCATTCCGGCATGTCCTTGTAGTTGCCCTGACGTGGGGCGATTACGATCTTCTGCGTATTTACGTTCCATGATGCGGACATGTCCACAGTTGCATATTCGGTCACATAATTCTTGTCGTTTCCGGCGTCCTCGTACATTCTGAAGCTGCCTTCGCCGCCTGGGAATACTGTGACTGTCAGAGCCTCGCCGCTTCCGCTGAGATTGTCGATGTCGTCACCGAAGAACGGCAGCACAGAACCGGCCTTCACATAGATTCCGTACTCGTCGAGAGCGAACTGGCGCTTCAGCACCGCACCTCCCTTGAGCAAGGTTCCCGTATGCAGTTCATACCATTCTCCTTCCGGAAGCCATACGTCGATTTCGGTATATCCGTCCTCGCCAGGCTGTGTTACAGGGGCGATGAGCATATTCTCACCGAACATGTACTCGTTGCGGTAGGCATATGCCTCAGCTGCCTCAGGATAGTCGTAGTAGAGAGGGCGACAAAGCGAAAGTCCTGTCTCGTATGCCTCGCGTGCCATTGTATATATGTACGGTGCCATTTCATAGCGCTGGCGTACGGTCTGGCGGAGTATGTCGGCATATTTCTCCTCAAACACCCAAGGCTCCTTGTTCAGCCTGTTGCTCTTTGTGCTATGGGTACGCATGATCGGGCTCACGGCTCCGAACTGATGCCAGCGGATGTTCAGCTCCGGGTCTATACCGAATCCTCCGTCCATGTGTCCACCGATGTCGTGACTCCAGTAACCGTAGAGCACGTTAGATGCCGTGGTTGTGAAATATGGCTGGAAATCGAGTGAGTTCCAAGTGATTACGGCATCTCCCGAGAAACCTATCTGATAGCGGTGGTTTCCGAGTCCGCCCCAGCGGTGGTAGAGAAGAGGCCTCTTTTCACCGTTCAACTCCATGTCGCTGAAGAAGCAGTAGTTGATCCACCATGTGTTGTGGAGCTTTGTGAGTCTTGTGTCATACACGTGCTGCTGCCAGTCGAGCCACCAGAAGTCAACGCCTTCATTCTGCATCGGATGGAAGACATGCTCGAACGCCTTTGTCATGAAGGCCTTGTCGGAGTTCACCCAGTCCACCTTCTTCTTGGACGTCGGATCTATGCCGAGGCTGCGTGCAAGCTCAGGGTAGCGCTTCTCGTAGTGCTCAAGACCGTCTGCCGGGTGAAGGTTTATGGTCACCTGAAGGCCGTTATCGTCCAGCCAGCCCATGAATTTTTCCGGATTCGGGAACATCGCTTCGTTCCATGTCCAGCCTGTCCAGCCGCCTCGTCCCGCATCTGTATAGTGCCAGTCCATGTCCACAACAAGCACATCGAGCGGAATGTCATATGTGCGGAACTTGTTCACAAGGCTGCGCAGCTCCTTGTCGGAATATGCCCAGTAGCGTGACCACCAGTATCCGAAGGCATAGCGTGGCGGAAGAGGAATCTTTCCTGCGAACACGGTGAAGTCCTTCAGTGCGTCCTTGTAGTCGTGTCCGTATGCCATGAAATACCAGTCCTGGCAGTTCTTGACATCGCGTTCCTTCACCCAGTTCCAGTCCTCCGAACCATCGAAAAGATAGTTTGAGGACTCGTCGATGAGAGTCCAGCCGTCCTTTGCCAGAAGGCCTTCCTCCAGCTCGCGGTTCTGTCCCTTCTTCATGTCCGAAACCCACTCCTGAGTCTGAAGCGTGCCGTCCAGACCGTCCAGAGTTCGGAATGTGCCTTTGAGGTTTTCTTTCTGCTTCATGCCCGGCTTCCATTCGAATTCGGTAGCCAGAGCGTCTGTCGAGCGTATGCTGAGGTTCTTGTCCGTGAACTTTCCGGTTCCGAGCCTGTATTCCAGCTTCATCTTTGAAGTGGTGATCTCGACCTTTTTGCCGGTCTTCTTCACTTTGAATTCGGTATCCGGATACTCCCTGTTCACGGCTATGAGCGAAGCCTCGTCCGTAAAATGCCCGTCCTTCTGCCATTCAAGACGGATGACGCCGTCCGTTATCACGGTGAAGCGCACCTCGTTGTCCTGGTAGGCTACATTGTCGGCAGACTGAGCGCTGAGACTGCTTCCGGTGAAAAGCGCCACAGCTCCGATAACAACCCTGATAATACTTTTCTTCATTGCACTTGGTGTTTATTTTGATTTGGAATTGCAAATATAGATAGAAACTGTTTAATTTTTCTGCGAAAAATCATTATTGTATAAAAAGCGGATTTCTCATTTATCTTTTATGTATCTTTTCGAGCAGTTTCTAAAAAACCTTTACAGAAAAAAAACAACCGGTCTCGCCTGTTTGGGAAAGACCGGTCAGACGTGAAAATACAATCTACTAATCAGGTACATTCACTATCTTAATATTCTATAGCCGTATGGTTCGATGAACATGTCTTCGCCGAGCGTTAACTTTTCACCGCTCATGAGATCTGTGCATTCCTTGCCAGCCCATTCGGCAGGAATGCTTATGACCTGATCCTCATGACGTACGTTCACAATTACGAGTACTGAATCTTCGCTGTCGTTCTTGCTGAATACCAGTACATCGTCGTGAGGATGTGCAGTGATGTTTCCCTTGCGTACCGCCGGTATGCTGTTGTACAGGCCAAGTAGTCGGATATATTCATTGTAGAGGTCTCCGCACTCCTGCCAGTCCACAGGGACATAGCGGAAGAAGTTGATCCTTCCCGGATAGCCGACCTCCTGCGAACCATACACAAGGGCACCGCCGTGAAGATATGCTGATGCTACAAATGCAGCCATTGAAGCCCTCTCACCTCCGAATTCTCTGATAGGAGACATCTTGTCAGACTCGTCATGATTCGTCGTGAAGCGGAGCTTTACACAGCCTTCAGGGACGCCTGCATATTCTGATGAATCAGCCTCGAAAAGGTGTGATGCCGGAACATGCATTCCCCTCCTTGGATTGAAGACCTGACGTAAGGCAGCAAGATAGTCCCATGCGTAGTTCATCTCGAAGCCTGCATCAAAATGATCCTTCCTCTTGCCCTCGGCCAGAAGGAGAAGCTTGTGGTCAGGAATAGCACGGAGCGAATCGCAGCACTGCTTCCAGAAGTCGAATGGCACAAAGTCGGCAGCATCGCATCTGAAACCGTCCACTCCGACCTCTACGGCCCAATACTTCATGGCATCTATCATGGCCAGACGCATTTCCTGATTATCGAAATTCAGATCCGCAACGTCTTTCCAGTCCTTTATAGGAGGGATGATTTCGCCATCTTCATTCTTAGTGTACCAGTCCGGATGCTCCGTAATCCAAGGATTGTCCCATGACGTGTGGTTGGCCACCCAGTCGATTATGACGCTCATGCCTCTCTTGTGGCATTCATCCACGACTTTCTTGAAATCATCAAGCGTTCCGAACTCCGGATTCACGCCCTTGTAGTCCCTGATGCAGTACGGAGAATTGACCGTATTGATCTGTCCCACAGGATATATCGGCATGAACCAGACCACATTTGTACCGAGCGCCTTGATCGAGTCAAGATGCTGTGCGACGGCGTTGAACGACTTCTCAGGAGCGAATATGCGCGGATTGACCTGATACATGACCACGTCCTCGGGAGCCGGTACTTCATAGCCGTCCTCACATGTGCAGTCGCTTCCGTAGCAAGATGCCACGAGAAGTGCAGAGGCCACCAGACCGGCAAAAATATTCTTTCTTGTCATCATTTTTCTATTTTCCATATTTTATATTCATATGCGTCCAGAGACAGAGCCGAAGGAATCGTTCCGGAAGTCTTGGACATCATGTCTTCGGCCTTGTCTCCGGCCCGTTCCATCGGTGTCTTGACCTGGACAGCCTCACCTTTGGTGTTCACTGCGACAAACAGTCCGTCAGGATAATATATGGATACGATGTCGCCTGTGTTGTACAGGGTCACATCGCCGCCCCTGACTGATGCCGTCTCGTGATAGGCGGCCATAATCTTTTGATACTCATCAGTATATGCAGAGTTTGCGTTCCAGTCTATAGCTGTGAACTTGAAGAAACTGAGGTTCTGTGCATATCCTGTCTCCTGCGAACTGTATATCATAGGCACACCGCCCATGTACGTCGCAATCACGAATGCGGCCATGGCTCCTCGCTCACTCTTATACATCTGTACAGGTGCAGATTCGTTCATGCTCTTGTCGTGGTTGGTCGTGAAGCGCATACGTTCCTTTCCGTCTGCCAGCCCTGAGTATTCGGACTTGTGACTTTCGTACAGTTTTGTTACAGAGGATTTACCGTTGAATACGTCTGCCAGCTTGGACTGGTAGTCCCAGCCGTAAAGCATGTCGAAGCCGCATCCGTACAGCGATGCATCTGAAGCCTCCGCCAGCATTATGGCATCCTTCTTCTCGCTTCGTATGGCCTTGATCGCTTCCGTCCAGAAATCCGCAGGAACTCCTTCCGCATAGTCACATCTGAAGCCGTCCACATCTGCCTCGCTTATCCAGTATTTCATGGCCTCGATCATGTTCGTGCGCATAGCCGTGATATTGAAATTCAGGTCGGCAACGTCGTTCCAGCCCATCCCGGCAGGGGAGATGATATTGCCTGAACCGTCCTTGGTATACCAATCCGGATGCTCGGTAATCCATGTGTTGTCCCATGACGTGTGGTTCGCAATCCAGTCGAATATCACCTTCATGTTCATAGAATGTGCCTTTGCCACAAGTGCCTTCAGGTCAGAAAGCGAGCCGTAGTCCTGATTTACGGTCTTATAGTCCCTGACGCAGTACGGAGAGCCGACAGAGCTCTTCGAGCCTTCCTGATAGATGGGCATGAGCCAGATTACATTCACACCGAGATCCTGAATCTCGTCAAGCCGGTCAGAAATGCCGTTGAAGGCGCTTCCTTTCATGAAGAGCTTAGGATTCAACTCATAGATGACCATGTCGTTTCCGCTGCCGTGTGATCCTGCCGGAACTTCAGGCCCATCCTTGATGATCGGGATTTCCTTGTCCCCGCAGCTGACCGCGCTCAGGCAGAGCGCAGCCAGCAGGGAAACAAGAAGTGTTCTGTTCAGCTTCATCTGACTATTCGATTGGAGTTACGCCTTCCGCTGTAACCGTGAGGAAGATGTCGCGGTCTGCAATCACATTATAGTCTGCAAGCTGTACCCCCTCGTCACCGGTCTTGTTATTGAAGATAAGGTTGCATGATGTTCCGAAACCGTTTGCAGGAATTTCGAATACTTTATAATCCTTGCCCTCTACATTCTCGGTAACTGAAGATGCACCAGGCCATCCACCCATCACGTCATTGATGTCGCCCCATGAATAAGCCTGAAGCTTGTCCCAGCCAGTCTGGTCATCAACATAGACTTTCACTGCAGGAGCAGTGCCGATTTCTGCTGATGCAGCACCTGCAACAAGGAAGTTGTACTTGGTCAGAGTGATTGCCGGGCCATCGTACTGAGTGCCTGCATTATTGTGCGGAATCGGGTTGTAAACAAGGTCATATGACTCGGCGGTAACCTCTACCCGGCTGTAAGGCACTCCTCCGAGAGTAACGTTGTCTTCTAATTCAGCGCCAGGCCATGCTCCAAAGATTTCTGATTTGCCGTCACCGTTCCATGCATAGAGATAAGTTGGCTCGAAACCGGTGTTGTTCTGAACATAGAACACGACCGGAACCGGTTCGGCTGGAACCTCCGGAGTTTCCGGATTCTCAGGCTCCTCCGGTTCCTGCGGTGTGTCGATCGGCTCACGGTTGAAAGGGTCAGCGATTACTGCACAATCCTTTTCGCCATAGATCACATAGAAGTGGTCAACGACATCTGCACTGAAAGTTAAAGGCTGATCTGCCGTCTGGATACCGCCACCGTTGTTATTGAAGATGAGGTTCTGAGCAAGGCCTTCTACATCTGCGGCTGCATACTCGAAGTATGTATACTCCACACCTGCGATTTTTGCTGTTCCAGCAGGCTGTGCGCCAGGCCATGCGCCGCCGAGGTCGTTCACTGCGCCCCACTGATAGAGTACGACTGCTTCCCAGCCAGCCTGATTGTCTACATATACACGGATTGTTCCGTCATGCTCAGGAAGCGAGTTGTCGGTCTGAACACCGTCAGCGGTGAGCACAAGGTAGTATTCATCAAGATCTACGGTTATGTTGTAATCTGCAAGCTGCTGTCCGCCACCGTTGTTGAAGATGAGGTTGAGGTTGAGACCGCGTACAGCTTCGCCCATGTCGAAGTATTTCCAAGTCTTGCCGTTCTTTACCTCAGTGCCTGTAGGAAGCATGCCTGGCCATCCGCCGAATGCTTCAGCATCTCCCCATGCATACATTGCAAGGCCGTCCCATCCGGTCTGGTCGTCCACGTATATCACAGGACCGTCATGCTCGATTTCAGGAGCGACATAGAAATACATGTTCCAGTGCGACACGTAGATGTTTGTGCTTGTGCCAGGAGCAGGATTCTCGGTGCGGTTCACCGCTTCGTTCTTCGCTGTCCTTTCCTCACCTTCGCGAACGGATACGAAACGGTATCCGTCAGCAAGGGTCTTTCCGCTTACGAATGTTGACGGATCAAGATAGATACCCCACTTCTTGTCGTTTACAGTGGATTTCTCAAGATGCCATGTGACATCAGCAGCGGCCACCTCATCACCTCCGTTGAATGCACCTGAAATGTAGATGACATCGTCAGCCTTGGTTGTGGACGGTACTATGACCTCAAGGAGGATCTGTCCGTCCTTTGTCTCGAAGGCAGGCTTCTCATGGTCGAACACAATATCTTCCGGCTGCGAGCAGGCAGCGGCAAGAAGCATGACCGGCAGTACGATAAGCCAGTTAAATATCTTTTTCATATTCGTATAATCTATTAATAGTTAGGGTTCTGTACAAGTCCTGGGTTTACAGAAAGCGCTGACTCAGGAAGCGGATACCACTCGTACTTTCTGTCACGAGTTGCAGAAAGGTCATAACCAGCCTCTGTGTCACGGCCGAAGAACCACCACTGTCCCTGCGTGAACTGGTCGAAGCGGCGGAGGTCTGTACGACGGCGGCGGCCCTCACCGAGGAATTCTATTCCCCACTCATGTAGCATCCAGTCCTCATCGTAGGCCGAGAAGCCCATCGGAAGTTCGAGCGCATCGTCTGCATCCGCAAAATATCTGCCCTTGACGCTCTTCACAAGATCCTTTGCTGTCTCGGTGTTTCCTGCTCTGAGTTCGCACTCTGCAAGCATGTACACAACTTCTGAAAGACGGAACTCGACTTCATCGATGTCGACGAAATTGATTCCGGCTGCATCAGGGAAGATAGGGTATTTCATTAGTCGAAGGCCTGAGTTTGTCTCTCCCCAGCGTGGATTCATCACTTCTGTAAGCTCTCTGCCGAGGTTCATGAATGTACCCACCTGGTCTACGTATACCAGAGGAAGTCCGTCTCTGTCGGCATCAGCCTTGAGAGTCTCGCCTGTGTTGTAGTCTACCTGCTCACCGATGAGAAACATACCCTCGTAAGTGCCGTCCACATTTGCCTTGAACGGCTTCTTGCGGATGTCCTTGTCGTTGAAGCGTGCGTATACTGCTCCGAGTTTGTCGCCATATTTCTCATCAAGGAAGCATACTCCTCCGTCGGTACCACCGTCAGGCTGTACATTTCCTGAATTGTCGTAAGATGGAGCGATGCAGCAGCAGTTCCAACCGCTCTGTGAGCATGAAGGCATGCCGAAAGTCTCCTTATATACGTATGAAAGGAACGGCATGTTACGCATGTTGGCGTTGTGCTTGTTGGCTTCCTGATATGCGAAGGCCATCATGACTTCAGGACACTCCGTATTGTTGGCAGAATAGATGTCGCGGTGGTCTTCTGCGATGCTGTATGTACCGTAGTTGCCTGCGATGATCTCTTTACAGAGCGCAGCACACTCCGAATATCTGTTCTCCTTGACGAACACTTCGGCATTAAGCAGAAGACGTGCCTTGATGACACGGTTTGTCGCCTGATTCATGCGGTTGACCTCATTCATTTTAAGATTTACAAGGCTCTCGTCGAGTTCGTTCACGATGAAGTCGAATATCTTCTTGCAGCTTGTGTCGAAATCAGGGTCTGCGCTTCCCGGAATCACGCTGCTTTCCGCAGTGGATGTCACGTTGAGCGGAAGAGCACCGCCCCAGAGCTCGTAGATGTTGTAATAAGCCCATGCACGGAGAGTCCTTACTTCCGCGATGTATGAATCCACTTCCTCCTGAGTCATTCCGATTGATTCAGGCTTGATCCTGCTGAGGTCGTAGACCACGTTGTTGCAAAGTCCGATTGCAGACCATGCGCCTTCCCATGCGGTCTTGATGATCTTGGACTCTGAAGTCCAACCATGTGCCGACAGGACGAACTTTTCACCTTCGTCCCATCCCCATTGTCCGCCGTTCCATGTCCTCCATGCGATCTGATCGGCAGAGAATTCCTGCAGGAAATAGCAGAATTCCGGATATTTCTCTATGCATATGCTGTAGATTGAAGCCACTGCTCCCTGCACGCTTGCCTCGCTCGAATAGTAGATGTTCGCATCCATCCTGTCGAACACCTGCTCGTCAAGATTGAAGCATGATACCGCTGAAACGCATCCGGCAAGCACAGCTGAAATATTCAATATAATCTTTTTCATATCTTTCATCTTTTCCTGTTAGAAACGCATAGTGACGCCGAGTGTTACCTGTGTAGCGACAGGATATGCGCTTGTCACGTCGATGCTTGGTGTAAGACCGTTGATCGATACGATTGATGGGTCATTCCCTGAGTATCCCGTAAGGGTGAAGAGGTTCTTGGCCGATATATATACCCTGAGGCTGTTGAGAACCTCCTGATTCTTCGGAGTGAAGTTGTAGCCGAGAGTGAGGTTCTCGAGCTTGAAGAAGTCACCTCTTTCAAGGAAATATGAAGAAATGACTCCACCGCCGCTCTTCATTGCTGCATCCTTGAGGTATGCGTCACGGAGCACGTTGTCTGTACCGCATCCCTGAAGTCCCATTCCGTACTTGCGCATGTTGAAGATCTCGAAGTCGAACGCGCCACGGAAGAAGAGGTTGAGGTCCCAGTTCTTATAGCGGAATGTGTTGTTCCATGAAAGGAAATGGAGCGGTGAGCCGTTGCCGATGTATTTCTTGTCATCAGCAGTAGCCTTTGCCGCTGAAATAGGCTCGCCGTCCTTGTTGTATACGAGCATGTTGCCGTCCTCTGATGCTCCGGCCCACTCATATCCGTAGAACTGACCCACCTTGCTGCCTTCCTGGATACGGAAGAAGTATTCGCTTGTACCGACGCCCGGCTTCTGGTAGAGCTCTACGTATGAAGCATTGTAGATGTCGTTCGAAAGCTTGGTGAGGGTGGTGGAACCGAACGAGTAGTTCACACCCATTGTCCAGGTGAAGTCCTTCTTGCGGAAGATGTCGCCGTCAACAGCAAGCTCGATACCTGTATTTGTGGTTGTACCTACGTTCACGAGGATATTTGACCATACATATGGCGGCTGTGGAGCCGTGTAGTTGTAGAGAAGATCCTGAGACTGACGTGTGAACCAGTCGATTGAACCGCGGAGTCTGTTGTTGAAGAACGAGAAGTCCACACCGGCGTTGATGCTGACGAGCTTTTCCCAACCGAGGGTAGGGTTCGCATTCACTGATGGTGCATATCCCATGACCCACTGGCCGTCAAAGTAGTACTGGCCGTTTGTGCTGTATGTCGCAAGAGACTGGTATGCATCGAAGTCCGAACGTCCTGTGACACCATATGACACACGCGGCTTGAGGCTCTGTACCGCAGCAACATCCTTGAGGAAAGGCATTTCAGCCATTTCCCATGCGAGTGATGCAGAAGGGAATGCACCCCACTTGTGGTTTGCACCGAACTTTGTCGATCCTTCGTAACGAACTGACGCCGAAGCCATGAGGATGTCCTTCCAATTGTAGTTCACGCGTGCGAATACACCGATGAGCTTTGAAAGTGACTTTCCTGAAGACATTGATGCTGTCTTGCCGTCTGTAGTGAGGTATGCACCGCTGCCGAGGTTGTTGTAGCCGAAGTTGTCAAAAGTGAAGTCGTTGTTTCCTGCCTGTACGCTCTCCCAGTTGTCTTCCTCATAAGAATATCCTGCTACAGCCTGAATGCTGTGGTCATCAAGGTAAAGCGAGTAGTTCGCGAGCCACTCCACATGGCTTGTCCACCATTTCTGGTACCGGATGTTAGCGCGTCCCTTGTAGCCGCCCCAGTATGATTCACCGGAGGTCGAAGGAGTGTAGTAGTTCGATTTAAGGTCGTTGTAATGAAGTGAATAGCTTACTGATGTGCTGAGGTTCTGCCTGTCGGTCGTGATGATGTTCAGCTTTGCTTCAGTGGTGCCGAGGAGATAAAGCCTCTGGCCGTTGTTCTGATTCACTACAAGTTCCTGATAAGGGTTCCGGATACCTGTCTGGTGTGTAGGCTGGTACCAGCTTCCGTCCTCATTGTATACAGGCATTGTCGGGTTGAGCGTAAGGGCTGTGTCGAACATTCCGTCATTGCCCCATTCCTCATTCACTCGGCGTGCGTTGAGGGACATGCTCACCGTCAGCCTGTTCTTGAATGCCTTCTGCTCTACAGCGACACGCCCGCCGAACTCTTCGCGTGCCGAACGGATGTCGATACCTGTGGCGTTCTTGTAGTTGATGGAAGCATTGTAAGAACCTGACTTTGTGGAGCCGTCGATGGCAAGATACTGGTTGAGGTCGTATGAGAAATCCCTTGTAAGAAGGTCGTACCAGTCTGTGCTGTAACCATAGTCGATACCTCTCATCGAACGACGGAATTCGTCTGCAGAAAGAATCTCGGCATGCGGCTTCGCGAAGTTCACGCCGAACCAGCTGTCGTAAGTGATGTTTGCCGTGCCGACTTCACCCTCAGAGCCTTTGCGTGTCTGGATGAGGATTACACCGTTTGCACCGCGGGTACCGTAGATTGCAGCTGAAGCGGCATCCTTTAGCACTGTCATGGACTCTATGTCCTGAGCTGCGATGTTTCTGATGTCACCGCCAGGGACGCCGTCAATCACAATAAGAGGGCTGTTTGATGCAGAAAGCGATGTCGCACCACGGATCTGGAGGTCTGAACTTGAGTTCGGGTCTGCGGCCGCTGTCGTGTTGACGTTGAGACCTGCAACCTTGCCGGTAAGCATTTCCATCGGGTTGTTCATGCTTCCCTTGAAGAAATCATCTGAATTCACCTGCACGATTGAACTTGAGAGTTCCTTCTTGCTCAGTGAACCGTATCCGATGACGACTGTCTCTTCGAGGAACATCGTGTCCTCAGTGAGGATAATCCTTGAAGGAACCGCAGAAGCGGCGTATGTCTGTGTCGCATATCCGATGCAGCTGATTTCAACAACGGCATCCGGACCTGAAACCTTGAGGGAAAAGTTACCGTCTATGTCAGTTGCGGTACCCGTGGCCGTGCCTTGCTCCAGTATTGTTGCAGCTACAACCGGACCGTACTGATCGACGACTGTTCCCTTAACCTCATAGCCGTCCTGAGCGGCTGCTGAAAACGAGAACATCCAGAAAATAAGGAGTCCCGTAAATAAGGTCAATGATCGATTCATAAAATAATGGTTAGTATTGTTAATGTATAAAACAAGTATGCAAAGCAACCCATTTTCGGCGTAGAAACGAAATTGTTGAACGTGTGTATTGATGATTTTGGAATATGTTAAAATGAAAGCGCTGGTAATCAATGAATTGTAGATTGATTTACCAGCACTTTGTATTAATGCCATATAGGCTTATTTTCCCATTTCAACGGCCTTTATACGGGCCTCGAACTCGTCGTTTGATACGATGCTCTTCGTCTTGACACGTGTCTTGTACGTGTAGATCGTATGGACGGAATAGTTGAGGAATTTCGATATCCTTTCGCTGTCTGTTATTCCGAGTCTGATCAGGGCGAAGATACGCATCTCTGATGTCAGCGACTTCGCTTCGGGATCGACCGCTCCTTCCGGGAAGAGTTTTGAATATTCTCTGATGAAGGACGGGAATATGCTGAGGAAGCATTTGTCGAATGATTCGTACATGCTTTCGCGTCTCTTGTTCACCTTCGACAGCTTTGATATGTCCTTCAGGTCTTCGTACTGTCTGGCCACAAGCTTCTGGTTGATGGTCTTGTACAGTTCCTCAAGTTCGGCGATGAATTCTGAATTTATATAGAACGAATGGCCTATATATTCGTCCTTGATCTTGTCCGCTTCCGCAAGCTGACGGCTTTTCCTTTTGAGTCTTGCATTCTGCCGCAGCACGATGGATGCTGCAAATATGAGAAGAGCGAGAAGGAGCAGGCAGAGGACTATAATCATCGCCATCTGGTTGCGCTGCTTTGTGAGCGAGTCCATGCGGGCCTTCTCGATGACGGGAAGAATCGGATTTATGCTCAGCTTCCTGTGTCTCGCGTTGTAGAAGTCCGCATCCTCAAGGGCGGCGTGTATATAGTCGTACGACCTTTCAGGATCAGGGCCGGCACAGAGCAGTTCCGCAAGCAGATAGAGGGCAGTTGTTTCCTTGGTGGCTGATTTTATGTCCCAGATAGCCGCTTCAGCAAGATAATATTCTGCGCTGTCTATCTGATCCACGAACCTGTACGCGCAGCCGATGCTGGAGTTTATCATGGCTCTTTCGTGCGGAGTCACGTCATGGTGCAGAAGCAGGTCTCTGTATATCTCGATGCATTCGTGATGACGGCCGTGCTTGATGTCGGTCTGTGCCTTGGCGTATTTCCATTGCTGGCTGTCCGGCGGACAGAGCGCCATGAGGGAATCCGCATACTCGCTGCCTTCCGCTACATATTCTTCCCACATTCCCGGGATGTTGCAGTAATCCGCCATGTCGTAATACAGGCGGTTGCAGAGGTCGTAGTATCTCAGTCTGGATTCGACAGGCAGGGCGTCCGGGTCTACTTCCTTGATCATGTCGGATGCTTCCTTGAACAGTCCGGATGACAGATAGCAGAATGTGACGGCCGACTTGGCTTCAGCAAGCTTCGCTACATCGCCTGAGGCCTGTGCCGATCTTACAAGTTCTTTCGCATAGAAGTATGCAGAATCGTATTTGAAGGACTTGTATTCCTCGAAAAGGTCTGATAGAATATCATAGGTCTGCCCCCCCCGTCTGATTTCGGAGGCAAGCCGGCTTCTCAAATCTTCTATTCTGTCCTGTTTTTCGGCGACGTACCTTTCACGGGATTCGATGCAGGTGTCAAGTTCGTCAAGTTTATGCTTCAGTCTGTCTGATTCCGCATTCAAGGCGAGGGGGCTGAATGCAATAAGTGATATGACAGCGATATGTCTGAATTTCATAAGTATACGGTTAGTCCGATAAAGGTAGACATATTTTTTGAATTTTCAATGCGGCGGATTGAGCGCCGCTGTTTTGTGAATGATTGTACAATGTCGTATATTTGCCTTCCTGATGCTTTCTGATATGAATATTACACCTATCGCACATATTATGACGGATTTCCCCGAAAAGTTCGGGATTCCGCGGCAGAGCGGGCTTGCGGACGTTCTGGAAGGCCGCATTGTTTTCGAACCGCAGTTCCGCAGCCGGGATGCTGTGCGGGGACTGGAGGGCTTTTCGCATCTTTGGCTGATCTGGGAGTTTTCTGCAAACAGAAGGGGAGGGCAGGGAGCCGCTTCGGCTGATTGTATTGTCCGGCAGGCATGGCAGCCGACGGTGCGCCCGCCTCGCCTCGGAGGAAACGCATCCATGGGCGTGTTCGCCACCCGTTCGCCGTTCAGACCGAATCCTATCGGGCTGTCATGCGTGGAGCTTGTGCGTGTGGATTACGAGGCGGCAGAAGGCCCTGTGATACATGTCCGCGGCGCAGACCTTATGGACGGGACGCCGATATACGACATAAAGCCATATATAAAGTATGCCGATTCGCGTCCTCATGCCAGATGCGGCTATGTGGACGCTCTTGACGAACGTTCGCTCAAGGTAGTGATCCCTAAGGAGGTTTCGGCTGCCATGCCGGATCCGTCCAAACTGCCGGCGCTGGTGCAGGTGCTGTCGCTCGATCCGAGGCCGTCTTATCAGAACGATCCGGAGCGTGAGTACGGGCTTTCGTTTGCGGGATGCAATGTGCGCTTTGTGGTCGCTGATGGTGTTCTGACGGTACTTTCGATTTCCCCGGAGCGCTGATTCTGTCTTCTTTTTCTTCTGTATGCCTGTTTGGTACGGTTGCTGAATGGATAGCCTGTCGGTCGCAGACAAGGCTGTGGCCGCACATGTCATGAACAGGATATTTATATATATGATGCTGGCCGCTTTGGTTTTGTCGGAAGTCCACGCATTTGCCCAGCAGCGGACTCCGGTGGAGAAGGTGATAATGAAATACGAGAATGTAAAGGGTTCACAGGAAGTCTCTGCAAGCGGTGCGAAGATGACGATTGCCCGTATAATGATCAGGAAGACTCCGGTGGGGCTGATTGCTGATGACGTCGATGAGGTCTACGTGCTCAGGATGGGGGAGGCATCGCAGCCGGACAGGACTGATTTTCTGGACGACCTCAGGATCGCCTTGAAGTCCTATGTCTACAGCGGTCGCTACGATTCCGACAAAGGCCTTGTGGATGTGTATATTCTGCCTTCGGATGACGGATATACGGACGAACTGGTCATCTATAATCCTGAATTGTATACGGTGAACAGCCTGAGGGGGCATATTCCTATGTCTCAGCTTCGTGCTCTCGAAAAATGACAAAAGGCGTCCTCATGTCCGGGACGCCTTCTGATCGGTATGCCGTCTGGCAGATTATGCGTTCAGTGAATAGTACTCACAAGACTTCGAGCCTTTTGTCTCAACCTCTACATTGAGTTTTCCCTCGCGTGCGAGCCATCCGAGAGCTGTGTAGAATTCTGCGCTTCCAAGACCTGTCTCCTTCTTGAGCTTTGTCTCTGTCATCTTACCATTTGCATTCAGTGCATTCCATACGATGCCTGCGTTTGTTCCGATGTTGTTGATTTCCATAGTTTCCAATAAATTAAAATTTAAAACCTTCTGGCAATTCACATGCCTGTATCTACATAAACGCTTTTTGAAAAGCGGCTGCAAAAATAGGAAAAATTATTCTTTAATGGTAATAAATATTATTACATAAGATGTATAAATCAAGTCTTAATGTAAAAATCTTCAATAAAATGTTCTGCAGACCATATTTTGATTATAAGGGTTGTAAGTGTAATGGGCGTTTGAGTTGGAAAAATTACAAGTAAATTGCAACCACGTCGCGGCGGCCCTCTGATATGAGACCAAAGAAAAAAACGCCTCTCAATGTCGTAGAAAGGCGTTTTTGCTGGTGGAGATAGTCGCACCACTTTTAACCCCAAATCTGCAACCCTATTCAAATCAAGTTTTTCCTAAATCACTGATATACAACTAAATTTGCAAAACCCCTTTTGCAAATCATTGCACCACTTCGCAAAAATGTGGGTACAATGTGGGTACATTCGCAGATATTTTGTATATTTGTATTGACGAAAAATTTGAACATTATGGCAGTTTCATTTGTACTTAGAACCCAGAACTCTTCTGGAATGGCGACAATTTTCGCCAGAGTAAGGTCAAGAAAACTTAATCTTGACTACAAAATCGACACACTGATGCAGGTTGATATCGCAGCCTGGAAGAAATCTCAAACCTCTGCAGAAGCCCTCAGCAAATTCCGCAAATCCGCAGACGGACAGAAACTCTACTCAAAACTCGACATCATCCAAGACACCATCGACTCCCGTCTCAAGAAAGGCGAAGCCCTCACAATCGAGCAGTCAAGAAAACTCATCGAGGACATAGTCTATAAAGAAATGAGAGAAGAAGCCGAGCGCCAGGAAGCAGAAGCCAAACGCAAAGCCGAAGAAGCAAAAAGAATGACCTTGAACAAATACATCCACACCTATAGAGACGACGTAGTTTCCGGAAAAAGGATGAACGCACACGGCAAGGCATTCAGCATCTCAAGCATCAAGACCATCAAGACCTGTATCGTCCAATTCGACGCCTTCCAGGACTTTGTCGGCAAAAAATACAACTTCGACGACATCGACCTGAATTTCCGCAACGAATTCCTGGCATACCTCTACACCGAAAAGAAATACAGCACAAACACCGCAGCCAAGTGCATCGAGAACCTCGCAACCATCCTTGGCAGCGCAGTAGCTGAAGGCCACACAAAGAACGTCAAGTTCCAGGACAGGAGATTCAAGACCTCAAGAGTCGAAGTCGATTCAATCTACCTCACCAAGAAAGAACTCCAAGCCTTCTGCAACGCAGACATATCAAAAGAATCCCCAGGCCACGAAACCGCAAGAGATATCTTCATGGTAGGAGTCTATACCGCTCAACGAGTCTCAGACTACAACAACATCTCAAGAGAAGACATTAAAGTCAACGACGACGGCAGCGTCATCATCCACATCCGCCAGCAAAAGACCGGAGCCACAGTAATGATCCCTGCAAAACCCGAACTCGTAGCCATACTGGAAAAATACAACTACACTCTTCCGCACCTCGCAGACCAGAAAATAAACTACTACATCAAAAGAATCGGAGAAATAGCAGAAATCAACGAACTCATAGAAGTCGAGACCAGCAAAGGCGGCGTAACCCAAAAGACCTACGTACCCAAATACAAACTCATACAGACCCACACAGCCCGAAGAACCGGAGCCACACTGATGTACCTCGCCGGAATGAACGTATTCAACATCTGCGCAATGACCGGACACACCAGCATCAAGATGCTCAAGAAATACATCAAAGCCGACTCACTCCAGAAAGCCGAAACCATCCTCAGCGACGAAGCATACATGAAATGGTAACACACATGGACAGAAACATCATAGACTGCACACTCGGACTGCTCACAAAGATCTCCTGCGACATGCAGGAGGTCTTGAAATCTGCCCCTATATATAATATAGGTATAGAACGCCTCGAAATCCAACGGATCAAAAACCAATATCCGGAAGTCACCGTCCATCTGCAGAACACCTACTACTTCATCTGCGACAACTGGGAAAAAGCCGAAAGCAACCCCATATTCAGACACGAAATATGGCTGTTCACCAACGAATACAACAAATTCAAAGACACAGTCATCACCCTCGCCAACCACTACGACGACCATCAGGAAGAAGTCGAAAACACCTACGGCGACAGCATGATCATATACGAATACCTCATGGCAGTCCGCAACACTGACATCATCTTTCAAGAAATCTTCAACAGAATCCAGCAGCTGCACAAAGGAACCGAAGAAAGACAAGCAAAATTCAAAGGCATATCAAAAGCTCTCAAAGACTACATCAAAGGCACATCTGACGACTACCTCGCCAGCCTCATCCTCGACAGACAGATCACAGCAGACAACAGACCCCAATGGATCGGACCCAGAAACGAAGGAACCCTCTTCGCAGAACACTTCAAACTCTCCCAGAAACTGATGAACTCAGCCTTCCTCTTCACAGACCGCTCCGGCAACCCATCGCCACTGCAAATGCAAAAAGACAAGGCAAACAACATCGCAGAATCCTACGGAATATGGCAGATTTTGCAAAAATATCGCATATAACATCATAACCCACCGAACACCCACCGCAATCCCATCGAAACCCATACACCCAGACCGGCCCCACCACAGAGCCGGTTTTTTCATAATCCAATCATCCACCGAACACCACCGAAGCCCGTCCAAGCCCCTAACAAATTGAGAAACACATTCTTAAACTATACCTTTGCAAAAGATAATTATCACATAAAGCGAGTGGCCACTCCTGTTTTACCAACCAATAAACAGGAACACAATGGATGCAAACAAACTATTTCAGGGATTCTGCGAGAATATCCTCAAACCCATCATACAGGAAGCCGTAAGCGAAGCCCTGCCACCACACCTGGAAACCGCCACATCAGCGAAGAAATACTACACAGTCCAGCAAGCCGCAGAAATCGCCAACGTTGACATCTCCACCATCTACAGATGGAAAGGCAAAGGAACACTGACCTTCCTCTATATCGAAGGCCGCACCCTCATCAGCGCAGAAGAATTCGATGCCAAGATCGAAACAAAGGAACTCGTCCGCTACAAACACGGCTTTTCAAAATAGCATAATCATAAACCCCTAAACAGAACTATTATGCTAAACGAAAAGCAATCACCCTGCAATATGACAGTGAGCATATTCAGCAGCACCGCACCGGCAAAAGACCGTTCCGCAATCTATCAGCACGGCTACAAGGCAATCAGCAACGTACTTCTCCCCACAGGAGAATGCACAGTCAAAGCATTCCTCCAGCTCGGACACCAGCAGTACAAAGACACAATCGACCACATCAGATCCATCGACGACAAAAACGAAAGGAACCGTCTCAAGACAACACTCCTTCCGTCCGGAAGCCTGTCAGTACGCCTCTCCACCCGAGAATCCTCTCAGCCCCTCGAAAAAAGAATCATCCAATACAACCCCCTCCTAGTCCTCGACTTCGACAACCTCCCCGACATCGAAGCCGCAAAGCAGGCCCTCTCCAGCCTCCCGTACATCTACTACGCCGGACTCTCCGTCAGCGGCAGAGGCCTCTTCGCCATCATCCCCATAGCAGCCCAAGACCATACCGAACACAAAACCTACTTCCACGCCCTCGAAAAAGAAATGCAGACACTCGGCCTCACCATAGACAAAGCCTGCAAAGACGTAACACGCCTCAGAGTCGTCAGTTACGACACCGATCCGTACATCAATCCCGACTGCACCACCTACACCCTTCCGCAACCGTCAGAACCCCAAGAACCCACCGACGAACTCCCACAAGACCAAGAGACGGAAGAAGACCTCACAGCCCTCAAACTCGAAGAACACCTGCAGATCTGGGAAGAAAAGCAGCATCCCCTCGACGACTACGACCAATGGATCACAGTCGGAATGGCACTCAGCCGCCTCGGAGAACCAGGCAGAGAACCCTTCCACCGAGTATCAAGATACTCCGACAAATACACGCCAGAGACCACAGACAAAGCATTCGACGGATTCCTCCGCAGCACAAAACACATCACCCTCGGCTCATTCTTCTACATCTGCCATATCAACGGCATACGCCCGGCAAACACATCCGAATACGAAAGCATACCCTTCCCCGACCCCATCAGACACATCATCGACAGCACCAAAGCCTGCCTCAACTTCCCGGCAGACTACATCTGCCCCGCACTCATCTTCGCCTCAAGCATAGCCCTCGGCAACGCCCTCGCCGTCGAAATCAAAAAAGGCTGGACAGAAAAAGCCATATTCTACATGGCCATCGTAGGAGAACCAGGCACAAACAAAAGCAGCTGCCTCGAATTCGCCATAGAACCCCTCCGCAAAATAGACCGCGACAACCTCAAAACCTACAAAAAGAAACTCAAGCAATACGAAGCCACAAAGAACGACCCCGACAAAGCCATCGAACAACCCGTATATGGCCAGATCGTCCTCAGCGACATCACAGTAGAAGGCTTCCTCAAACAACATCTCAACACACCCAGAGGCCTCGCCATCTACGCAGACGAACTCATGGGATTCGTAAAAAGCTTCAGCCGCTACCGCTCAGGCAACGACGAAGAAGTCTGGACCCAACTCTTCACCGGAGTACCCATCATCGTAAACAGACTCCACTCCGACTCCTTCTCCGTCAGCAGCCCCTTCGTCGGCATCATCGGCGGCGTACAACCAGGAATGCTCCGCAAATTCGCAGACGGCAAGACCGAAAGCGGATTCATCTACCGCTGGCTCTTCGCCTACCCTGACAAACGCACATTCTCACGCTTCCAGGACGACGAAATCGACGACGAAATCCTATCACGCTGGAACACCATCATCGACACCATCCGGAAAATCCGCTACAACGGAAAGACAACCGTCATACGCCTCAGCCCCGAAGCATACGACCTCTACAAACAATGGTACAACACAGGCAGAGAAACAATGGAACACGCCAGCACATCCTACATCGGCATCACCACCAAAATGGAACGCTACTGCGCCCGATTCTCCCTCATCCTCGAAGTCCTCAGATACACCTGCGGACAATCCGACCTCACATCCATATCAGCCCAATCAATGAAAGACGCCTTCAAACTCACATACTACTTCATAGCCGGAGCCCAGAAAGCCCTCAAGAAATTCCACTCCGATCCACTCGGCACACTCAC
>JAFTMS010000040.1 GCA_017452265.1 Bacteroidales bacterium
GAAACCATTTCACTGCAAGCACAACTCTTACAAGTGTCACACTTCCAAATAGTGTTACATCCATTTCTTCAAACGCGTTCTATGGTTGTACATCTCTTGAAAATATCAATATTCCCAGCAGTGTTAATTCAATTGGTAATATGGCATTTAGAAATACAGCTATAGCCAAAATCGAACTTCCTGAAGGTTTAACGTTTCTAGGAGATGTCTTTAATAATTGTAAGACTCTACAGGAGGTGACACTTCCAAACGACCTGACAGCAATTCCTTCCCAAATATTTTATGGTTGTTCATCGCTATCTAAAGTTAACATACCAAAAAACGTAACTACAATTGGACAAAGTGCCTTTTATGGTTGCTCATCTTTATCCGAAATAACCATACCTACAGTGTAACAACGATTGGACAATTTGCCTTTGCTGCTACCGGAATAATAGATTTCACCTTCCCCAACAAAATCGAAACAATCGTTTCACATTCTGTCTACAATTGTCCAAAACTAGAATCAATTACCATTCCTAGTTCTGTGACCACTATTGAATATTCCGCTTTTTTTGCAAATAATGCATTAAAGACAGTAAGGATTTATGCAACTAAGCCCCCTACAATTACAAATGGAAGTGCAATATTTAATGGCGATGTTCATACAACATGCGTACTCGAAGTACCGAAAGGTTACACAACGACCTATTATAATGCAACTGGCTGGGCATTTAGCTATATAACTGAAATACAGTAATCTCCAAACAAAAAGCCAACCTACCCAATCAACGGTAAGTTGGCTTTCTTTAGTTCTCAGAACATTCCCTTTGGTAGAAAATAGGTTTTTAGGACTTTATAAGGAATTGCTTTGCAGGTGTTTTCCGTGATCACAGTTTCCTTTACATCATCAAGGATGTAGGTTACAGGTCTATTCAGTTCCTCGAAAATCCTCTTTGTCTTGTCTGCCTGCCTCTTTCTTTTCTTTAATTTCCTGTTATCCATAATTCAAAAATTTTTGAGTGAAACATAAACTTATATATTCAATTATATCAAGCATAGGAGGTCAAGCAAAATGGGATTGAGCAAAAGTCAAATGGTAAGCATTATGCGTTTCTCATTGTCACATCTGGCATACATAGTGCATCACTATCATAAAGTTATCGCAATGAAATATTGTTTGATAACGACAGAATAGTTAATTTTGCATCAGACGTACATTAAAACACTTTGATTATGGCAACTTATACAATTACAGTGAATGAAAGAACCAAGGCTGGAAGGGGTCTTGTAGAATACCTGCGTAGTCTTGGTGTTATCAATGAAGCTAATGACACCACGCTTAATGCCATTGAGGAACTGAAAACAGGCAAGGTAACAAGATGTAAATCATTCGAGGATTACTTAGCAAGCGTACAGTAATATGAGAGAAATCATATTTACGCATCAGTTCAAGAAAGATCTGAAACTTGCAGGATTCAGAGAATGCCATATTCAACCTGATTGGCTCTTGATATACAGCAAGGAAGATGATGGAGAACTCCATATTCTTAATTTAGTAAGAACGGGTACTCGCTCTGATTTATTTAAGAAATAGAGATATTGATTTACAATTACATTAAGTTTAACCCAATAGTGATTTTTACGAAAAATATGCGATACTCAGCCAAAATCATATCAAACACGTCGATTTTGGCTGAGTATCGCCCCATTACGAATACACCATATTCGCAATTAACATTCTTCGCATCCTTTATGCAGAAACGCGCCGCACCCCCTACAGGAGTTCATCGCGTTCGCGGAGGTCTTTTATGCGGAGCTGGGTGTTGGCTGTGCCACGGTAGTAGTTTTCGACGATGGAGTAGCAGACGTCGACGGGATTTCCGGCCTTGATGTGGTCGAAGAAGCCGGCCATGTTGAAGGCGATGGCGGAGATGTGGTGGTACGGGTGGGACTCCTGGATGAGTTCGAGCTTCAGATGGCCGCCTTCTGCGCCGACCTTGCGGCCCATGCCGTTGTCATATACGTTTTCGGTAAGGAAGACAGGGGCGGAATTGCCGGGGCCGAACGGCTGGAACTGCTTGAGGATGCGCAGGAACTTAGGGGTGATTTGCGAGAAGTTCAGCTTTGCGTCCACATCCACGACAGGAGTCTGCATCTCAGGGATGATTCTTCCGGAGATGAATTTCTCTATCCTTTCGCAGAATGCCTCGAGATTTTCCTCACGGAGCGTCAGTCCGGCTGCATAAAGATGGCCTCCGAAATTCTCAAGCAGATCCGCACAGCTTTCGATTGCGTCATACAGGTCGAACCCGTGGACGCTTCGCGCCGAACCCGTCACCAGACCGCCCTGCGACTGCGTGAAGACAATCGTCGGCTTGTAGAACGCCTCGACAAGCCTTGAAGCCACGATTCCGACCACACCCTTGTGCCATTGAGGATTGTACACTATGGTCGCATTGCCGCTTGAAAGGCAGTTGCCAGTGCGCACCATCTCAAGAGCCTCCTGGGTGATACGCCTGTCTATATTCTTCCTTTCGTTGTTGTGCTCGTTGATTTCCGTTCCTATACGTACGGCCGTCGCCTCATCAGAAGCTGTCAGAAGCTCTACAGCGATACGTCCCGACTCCATTCGTCCTGCGGCATTGATACGCGGACCGATCTTGAAGACGATGTCATCGATGGTGAGATGCATAGGCTCAAGCCCTGACAGATGGATCATCGCAAGAAGGCCCTCACGTGGACTGCTGTTGAGCTGCTTCAGTCCGTAATGAGCCAGTATCCTGTTCTCGTCGGTCACGGAAACAAGATCCGAAGCGATGCTCACGACAAGGAGGTCCAGAAGCGGAATAAGGCTTTCGAACGGGATATCATACCTCTGGGAATACGCCTGGACGAGCTTGAAGCCCACACCGCAGCCGGAAAGGTCGTCGAAAGGATAGTTGCAGTCCTCCCTCTTCGGATCAAGTACAGCCACAGCCTTAGGAAGCTCATTTTCAGGAAGATGATGATCGCATATGATCATATCTATGCCGCGTCCGCGTGCGTACTCCACCTTCTCGTTGGCCTTGATTCCGCAGTCCAGCGTGATTATAAGCCCGAAACCGTTTTCATATGCCCAGTCTATACCTTTATAAGATACACCATAGCCTTCGTCGTATCGTTCGGGGATGTAGAAGTCGATTGCAGGGGTAAGGCGGCGGAGGAATGAATATACCAAAGACACCGCTGTCGTTCCGTCCACGTCATAATCCCCATATACCAGAATCCTTTCACGGGACACGACCGCCTGGTGCACACGCCCGACGGCTTCCTCCATATCCTTCATCAGGAAAGGGTCGTGAAGATCGTCGAGGCTCGGGCGGAAGAACGAACGGGCCTGCTGGAACGTATTCACGCCCCTCTGGACAAGGAGTTCCGCCAATACCGGGTCCACTCCGAGTTCAGAGGAAAGCTGCCTTACCGTCTGCCGGTCAGCACTTTCTCGCAATATCCATTTCTTTTCAACCGCCATAGCATACAAAGATAGGGATTTTTTTCTAAATTTGCAGTCTTAATGGAAATAAACTAAAAAAGATATAACTATTATGAGCACATTGAACCTCAACGAGCAGGAGCAGTTCCGCAGAGAATCGCTCGCAAAGCTCAGGGAACTCGGAATCGAGCCTTATCCGGCAGCACTCTACCCTGTAAACACATCTGCAAAGCAGATAAAGGATGAGTACGATGCAGAAAAAGGCAACTTCCAGGATGTCGTGATCGCCGGACGTCTCATGTCAAGGAGGATCATGGGCGCCGCCTCCTTCGGAGAGATTCAGGACGAGACAGGACGCATACAGGTGTACATCAACCGCGACGAGATCTGCCCTGGCGAAGACAAGACCATGTACAACACAGTATTCAAGAAGCTGCTTGACATCGGTGACATCATCGGAATCAAGGGATTCGCATTCATCACCAAGACAGGCCAGCTTTCTGTCCACGCAAAGGAGCTTACCCTTCTGAGCAAGTCACTCCGCGTGCTTCCTATCGTGAAGGAGAAGGACGGCGAGGTGTTCGACGCATTCTCGGATCCGGAACTCAAGTACAGACAGAGATATGTGGACCTCATCGTGAACCCTCAGGTGCGCGAGACATTCATCAAGAGAAGCCAGATTGTGGCCACCATGCGTGAATACTTCAACGAAGCCGGCTGCCTCGAGGTGGAGACACCGATACTCCAGAGCATCCCGGGAGGAGCGACAGCACGTCCGTTCATCACCCACCACAACGCCCTTGACATTCCGCTGTACCTGCGTATCGCCAACGAGCTGTACCTCAAGAGACTCATCGTCGGCGGATACCACGGTGTGTACGAGTTCGCGAAGGACTTCCGCAACGAGGGCATGGACAAGACACATAATCCCGAGTTCACCTGCATGGAGATATACGTGGCGTACAAGGACTATATCTGGATGATGGAATTCGTGGAGAAGCTTCTGGAGAAGATCGCCCTCAAGCTGCACAACCAGACCGTCGTGACCATCGGAGAGAACCAGGTGGACTTCAAGCCGCCTTTCCGCCGCCTCCCTATTCTTGAGGCAATCAAGGAATATGCAGGCGTGGACGTTGCAGGAATGGACGAGGACCAGCTCCGCGAGACCTGCAGGAAGCTGCATGTGGAGACCGACCCTTCATTCGGAAAGGGAAAACTCATCGACGCCATCTTCGGAGAGTACTGCGAGAAGCATCTCGTGCAGCCGACATTCATCACGGACTATCCTGTGGAGATGTCTCCGCTCACAAAGCGCCATCGCAGCAACCCGGCCCTCACAGAGCGCTTCGAGCTGTTCGTATGCGGAAAGGAGCTTGCCAATGCATACAGCGAGCTGAACGACCCGATCGACCAGTACGAGCGTTTCCAGGACCAGCTCCGACTCAAGGACAAGGGCGACGACGAGGCTATGTTCATAGACATGGACTTCGTGCGTGCGCTTGAATACGGTATGCCTCCGACATCAGGTCTCGGAATGGGCATCGACCGTCTGACCATGTTCATGACAAACTCACCGACAATCCAGGATGTGCTCTTCTTCCCTCAGATGAGGCCAAAGAACCAGTGAACGTGAAAAGGACAGGAATATTAATATTGATTGCGGCGGTCATCCTTGCATCGTGCACAAAGATGACGGTACTCGAACCCTGCCCCGAACTTTCGGAGGCGGAAATGAAGGAGACCATCTTCGGGGAATGGGAGCTGACCGCAATCGGCCATAATAAGGAAGCCACATTGCACGAGGCACAGCATGTCGTTCATGAGGACACGCTGACCTCTGCCATAAGCCACATAGAGTATCAGGACTGCGAAAAGGGATACAGCATAGCCTTTGTATTCAAGAATCCCGTGAGCATAGAGCATACGGTCGTGGACGGGCACAACAAAGAATACAGCAGTTTCGAGTCAGTTCGCCATGAAATGGAATCCGCCTCGCTTTCAAGCTTTCCGCTGAACTTCAAGTATGACGATGCCGGACGCGAAGTCTTCAAGACCGCCACTTACAGGAACGAAAGGGGCGAAATGACGGAATACAGTTTCAACTATCAGGTCGGCTACTATGGCCGTGACGTAATCTCTAAATTCGAAATAGACTGGTTCATTATCGAATCCGACCACCTCTTCTACGAATTCACAAGAAGATGACGGCATGAGAACGGAAAGCATTACATCGGCTCAGAACCCTAAGATACGGACGCTGCTGGAGCTTCAGGAGAAGTCGAAGGCAAGGCGTCGCGAGGGCCTCTTTGTCGTGGAGGGAAGGCGTGAGCTGCTGCACTGCATAGGGGCCGGATACATTCCGCATACCGTATTTGTATGCAGGGACATTCTGCCGGAAGATGACTTCAGGAACATTGCGGATGCCGTTGAGAAATGCGGCGGATGCGGTTTTGTGGAGATTCCCGTGCAGCTGTACGACAAGGTGGCATACCGAGGAGGCACGGAAGGCATCATTGCGGAGATGCAATGCCGGTCAATGAGCCTGAACAGCCTGAACCTCAGGGAGAATCCTCTGGTGGTGGTTCTGGAGTCTGTAGAAAAGCCGGGAAATCTGGGGGCCGTGCTGCGCAGTGCAGATGCTGCCGGAATCGATGCAGTGATAGTATGCGATCCGCTCACAGACATGTACAATCCGAATCTCATACGCTCAAGCATCGGAGCGATATTCACTGTTCCAGTGGCGACAGCAAGCTCGGAAGACACGATCAGATGGCTGAAAGACAGGAAGATAAAGATCTTTACAGCACAGCTGCAGGACTCCGAGTGGTACTACGACACCGACATGAAGGGAGGCACTGCAATAGTAATGGGCACGGAAGCGACCGGACTGACAGACGTATGGCGCAAGGCGGCGGATGCACATATCAAGATACCGATGCTGGGCCGTCTGGACTCGCTGAATGTGTCGGTCTCTGCGGCCATTCTGATGTATGAAGCAGTCAGGCAGCGCAGCACGGATACATCTGGAGCAAAAATGCTATGAAACTGCGCGAGATACCCCGGAAAATCAGGGTATCTGGAGCAAAAAACCACTAAAAGTGCACGCGATATGACATTCGGGTTAATCGGACATCCCATTGCGCATTCCCTCTCCCCCGCCCTGTTCAAGGCAGGATATGACGGCAGATATCCATACGAACTGATTGAAACAGAAGATTTTGAAGAAGCCTACGACAGATTCGTCGAAGGGTATGACGGAATAAACGTCACTGCACCGTTCAAGGAACTCGCCTTTGCCAAGGCGGAGATACTTTCCGAGGAATGCAAGGCGGTAAGGGCCACGAACCTGCTGGTAAAGACGCCGGAGGGAATAAAGGCTTACAATTCCGATTTCCGGGGAGTCAGGATGTGGTTAGAGGAGAGATTCCTCGATTTCTCTCGGAATGGCGTAAACGGCGGTCAGGCCGACGTTCCTACCGTTCTGACAGTCGGTCTCGGAGGCGCTGGAAAGGCGGCGGCAGCGGCAGCCGGTTCGCTGGGCATGAATGTCCTTCTGATGAACCGCACGCAATTCGATTCCGGAGTCCTGCCTCTGACGGACTTCTGCCGGTACTTCCGCCGGGCAGACATAATAATCTACAACATACCGGCAGCCATTCCGCAGCTTGAGGAACTGACTGAAGACGATTTCAGAGGGGGAAAGGAATGCAGGGCGAAACATATCCTTGAGGCAAATTACAGGAATCCTTCGTTTGACGCAAATCTGCTGCAGAAGATGTCGAAGGCCAATCCGCTTGCGGAATATACTTCCGGAAGGACATGGCTTCTCTACCAGGCAGTCACCGGTTATGAAATTTTCACTGGTGAAACACCAGATTTGGCAAAGATGTCCGATGTTTTGTGAGAAATTATCATTAACTTGCGGAGTTTTTGGGCAGAGCCCGTTCAAAACCACGGAAAAACACAATACAAGTATATGATAAACAAGGTTATACTCATCGGCAACGTAGGTCAGGATCCTGAAGTGCGATATACAGGAGATGCAGCTAACGGAGCCAAAGTGGCGACAGTGAGATTGGCCACGACGGAAAGATACAGGGACAGGAACGGCAATCTTCAGGAGCATACCGAGTGGCATTCGGTAGTGGCATGGAGGAATACCGCCGACGTAGTGGAGAAATATGTCCGCAAGGGTACCCAGCTATATATAGAAGGACGCCTGCGCACGAGGTCATGGGACGACCAGAACGGCAACAAGAGATACACGACCGAAATCCTTGCAGACACGCTGCAGCTTCTCGGAAGGAAGTCCGACAATCCTGCATCACAGGGCGGATACTCAGGAGGACAGCAGGGAGGGTACCAGCAGCAGGGATATGCACAGCAGGGCGGACAGCAGTACGGCCAGCAGCCGGCATACGGAGCACAGCCGCAGCAGGGTTACGCTCCACAGCAGCCTCAGGGCTACGGAGCGCCGGCCGGAGCACCAGCTCAGCCATATGCACAGCAGCAGGCACAGCCGTCATACCAGCAGCCCGCAGCTCCGCAGAACATTGCAGACGACGGTCCGGAAGACGATCTCCCATTCTAACAAACCGATAATCAAGAATATATACATACCATCATGAAATTAGATGTTGTACTCGGCCTCCAATGGGGCGACGAAGGAAAAGGTAAAATCGTGGATGTGCTTGCCGGCAACTATCCTGTCGTGGCACGTTTCCAGGGCGGCCCGAATGCAGGCCATTCACTCCATTTCGAGGGAAAGAGCTTCGTGCTCAGATCTGTCCCTTCCGGAATCTTCAGAAAGGATGCTACAAACATTGTCGGTAACGGAGTGGTTCTCGACCCGATCACATTCAAAGGCGAATGTGACAACATAGCCAAGACCGGCATTCCTGTCACAGAACGTATCGTTATAGCAAAGAAGGCCCACCTCATCCTCCCGACTCACAGACTGCTTGACGCTGCAAACGAAGCGGCCATGGGCAAGGGCAAGATCGGTTCCACACTCAAGGGTATAGGCCCTACATATACAGATAAGATAAGCCGTCACGGTCTCCGCGTCGGCGACATCCTTGCTCCTGATTTTCCGGAAAGATACGCAAAGCTTCAGGACAGGCACATAACCATTCTGAACCAGATGGGCTACGAATGCGATCCGCATGCAGAGGATGCGGCATTCATGGAGGCAGTGGAGTATCTCCGCCAGTTCGAGCTCGTGGACTGCGAATACTATATAAACAGTCTGCTCAAGACCAAGGAAATCCTTGCAGAAGGCGCTCAGGGCTCGATGCTCGACGTGGACTACGGTTCATATCCGTTCGTGACATCATCGTCGACAGCATGTGCCGGAGCCTGCATCGGACTCGGCGTGAACCCTCACCAGATCGGCCATGTATACGGAATATTCAAGGCATACTGCACGAGAGTCGGCAGCGGCCCGTTCCCTACAGAGCTTTTTGACGAGACCGGCGAGAAGATCCGCGCAATCGGACACGAGTTCGGAGCAGTGACAGGCCGTCCGCGCCGCTGCGGCTGGCTGGATCTCGTCGCCCTCAGGTATGCAGTGATGATAAGCGGAGTGACAGACCTCATCATGATGAAGTCCGACTGTCTGGACAGCTTCGAGACCATCAAGGTGTGCACGTCGTACATCGTGGACGGAAAGCCGTCAGACCAGTGGCCATTCGACACATTCGCTGAGATCCAGCCTGTATACACAGAATTCAAGGGCTGGAACACAGACCTCACCCACTGCCGCACTGAGGAAGAGCTTCCTAAGGAGTTCCGCGAATACATCGCATTCATGGAGCAGTATCTCGGAGTGCCGATAAAGATAATTTCAGTCGGCCCGGACAGAGAAGCCACAATCATGAGATAAAGAAAATCCCCGGCTCATCACCGGGGATTCTTCATATATATCATCGTCATTTGCCGGCAGGCTCGTCCAGCCCCAGTTCCGGATGCTTTCTCGAAGAGAAGAAGAGCATCAGCGCCACAGCGACCGCCACGATTCCAAGCAGTATGAACACATGTTCCGCCTGAAGCGCCGCCGACACTTCCTGCGCATGGTTGCCGGCCTGGGTTATCTCACGCGTGAAGATGCGTCCTACATATATAGGCACCGCCCACATTCCGAGATTCTGCACCCAATATATCAGCGAATATGCCGTACCGAGGTTCTTCTCCGGGATTATCTTAGGCACCGACGGCCACATCGCGGACGGCACAAGAGAATAGCCGATGCCGAGAAGAGCGATGGAGACATATGCATATGCCGGCACTCCCTGCGGAGCGAAAGTAATTATCAGGTGAGACACAAGCACAAGAGCCGAACCGACTATCATCCAAAGAGTCGCCTTGCCGACCTTGTCCACCAGCGCTCCGAAAAGCGGTGTAAAGAGAATCGTGAAGAACGGTATCATGGCCAGAAGAACGGTCGCTATGTCGAGATCCACACCGAAAAGCGGCAGAAGGATCGACACACCGAACTTCTTGAAACGGATGACACAGCAGTAGAACGTCACGCAGAGCAGGGCTATCATCAGAAAACGCGGATTGCCCAGTACCTTCCATATGTCCGAGAAACGGAACTTGTCTTCTTCAGCAGTCTGCACCTTGTCCGTTCCTCCGGTCTCCCTGTCGAAACGGGCATCCATAGCCACGAATACAGCCCAGAGAATCGCACCGACAGCCAGAACCGCCAGACCGATAAGCGCCGGCCTGTTGGTTTCCGAAAGCGTATACACCTCACCCACAGCCTTCTGCGTCACAATCATAGGAGCTACGAGTATTGCCGTTGCCGTACCGAAACGCGCGATCGAGAGCTGCAGCCCCATTGCCAGAGCCATATTCCTGCCCTTAAACCACTTGGCGATGGACCTTGTGACAGACACACCGGCGATTTCACTTCCGAGGCCGAAAAGCATGCATCCGATGTATGCGACAGTCAGCGAAGTCTTCGGAACGAATCCTGCAGAAATTGCGAAAGTGACCAGGCCTGCGCCCAGCACCATCATTCCCACAAAGATGGATCCGACAAGGCGCACACCGAACTTGTCCAGAAGCGCTCCGCAGATGATGAGGCCTCCCCAGATGCACAGGAACGAGTATCCGCTCGAATAGAAGCCGTAATCAGCCATATTCCAGCCGAGCTCCAGACACTCCGGATTCTTGAAAAGCTCCGAAAGCGACGAGAACATGTCGTCGAAGAAGTAGGAGGCGAACATCGGAACAACAAGGCACGCCAGCGCAAGCCAGCATGCCCATCTGTTGTCCCTCAAGGTATTCTTAAGGTCTGACATTATTTTTCCACATTAGGGAGTTCGAGTCCGTATCCCTTCTTCCTGTCCTCAGCCTTGAGCCAAAGGGACATCACGAACGCAAGGACACCGAATGAAGCGAAGATGATCATAGGCACGAAATATCCGCCCGTAGATTCGAGCACGCTTCCGATAAGGAGCGGAACAGCAAAAAGTCCGATGTTCTGCACCCAGAAGATGACGCAGTATGCCGAGCCGAGAATCTTCTCGTCGATGATCTTCGGCACTGAAGGCCAGAGAGCCGCAGGCACAAGCGAGAACGAGACACCGAGCGTCGCGATGAGCACGACAGCAAGCCACTTGTACGGGAACACCGGCAGAAGGAATGCGAAGCACAGGTGGCAGACGGTCATGATGACCGCACCGAGCATGAGCATCGAGGCTCCCTTGCCCTTGTAGTCGAGGAAACCGCCGAGGAACGGAGTGAGCACCATAGCCAGGATCGGGAAGAAGCTGAACAGGCGCGAAGCTGTCTCCGCACTCACGTCAAGCGTGGTTTCAAGGAAGTTAGGGGCATATCTCTGGAACGGGAATATGGCGCTGTAGTACAGGACGCAGAGCAGTGCCACAATCCAGAACATCCTGCTGGTGAATATCTTGCCGAGGTCGCTGATGCGGAATTCGTCCTCAGCCGAATGCTCGTCGGTCGCAAAACCTGCCTCCACAAGCTGCCTGTCGAACTTTCTGTCCATGGCAGAGAATACGATGAAGTTGATGAGTCCGATGAGCAGAAGCACGGTGCAGAAACCCACTGGAGCAAGTACGGCCGCATTCGGGAACTTGGCGGCAATAAGTGGAGAAAGCCACATCACGGCGAACACGCCAAGACGCGCAATAGCCATTTCAAGTCCCATGGCAAGAGCCATCTCCTTACCCTTGAACCACTTGGCAAGAATCTTCGAGACGGTCGTACCGGCCATTTCGCAGCCGCAGCCGAAGATCATGAAGCCGAGCGAGGCCATCTTCGCAGAGCCCGGCATGGCCACCCACCACGAATCGAGCCAGCCGCAGAATGCCGTGGCCTGGAACCAGTCCGAGATGCCGACGAACTTTATCGCGGCACCTGCCACCATAAGGCCAGTGGAAAGGACTCCCGTGAAGCGTACACCCATCTTGTCGAGGATGATTCCCGCAAAGATGAGGAAGAGGCAGAACACGTTAAGGAAATACTCCGAAGACGCGTATGTGCCGAAGACAGAGCTGTTCCAGCCCAGTCCGCCGTCCGCCACAGCCTTTTCAAGAGTAGACTTGAGCGGAGACATCACATCGACGAACATATATGCGAAGAACATGGCCGATGCGACAAGAATCAGGACAGTCCATCTTGCGAGGGGGCTGTCATTCATGAATTTTCTTATTGTCTGTGTCATATTGTATGTTTTTATGATTATGCATACGGTGCGAAGCCGCAACGGCAGGAGCAATGCGCCAACGCCCCGCGAAGATAGCTGTTTTTGCGCTAATAGTCAAAAACTGATTTCAATTTGTCAGAATAAAGTCGTACCTTCGCATGATTGAATTGTTGGAGATATGGGACAGGAACCGATGACGTACACACTTTTAGACAAGGTGAATTCACCTTCGGACATCAAGGGATTCAGCATGGATCAGCTCAGGCAGCTCTGTGCGGAGATACGTCATTACATGGTGGAATGCTGCGCCATAAACCCTGGACACCTCGGTTCAAGCCTCGGTGCCGTGGAGCTCATCATCGGCCTTCATTATGTATACGACGCCCCACAGGACAAGCTCGTCTTCGACGTGGGCCATCAGGCATATGCGCACAAGATAATCACAGGACGACGCGAGGCATTCAGGCAGAACAGGATGAAGGATGGAATCAGCGGATTTCCCAAGCGTTCCGAAAGCGAATACGACGCATTCGGAGCAGGACATTCTTCCACATCAATTTCTGCAGCACTGGGATTCGCCGAGGCAGCCAAGCTCCAAGGGCTGAAGGACAAGGCAGTGGCCCTTATCGGCGACGGCTCGCTCACGGGAGGCCTCGCATTCGAAGGCCTGAACAATGCCGGAGCAAGCCAGGCGGACATCCTCGTGATTCTGAACGACAACAACATCTCCATAGACAAGAACATCGGCGGACTGCATGAATACCTCCTGCGCATAACGACGGATCCCCGCTACAACAAGGCGAAGAAGCACGTCTGGGACAAGTTAGGCGACGGATGGTTCAGAAAGATGATACAGAAGATCGTCGTGACCACCAAGTCGCACATGGTCAGCGACAGCGGAGGACACCTTTTCCAAGCCATGGGATTCAGGTATTTCGGACCTATAGACGGCAACGACATAGCGCAGGTTGTGGAAACCCTGAGGAAGCTCAAGGAAATCGGAGGCCCGATACTTCTGCATACGCTCACCAAGAAGGGCAAGGGATACGCTCCGGCAGAAGAGAACCAGACCGTCTGGCATGCGCCGGGCCTGTTCGACCCCGAGACCGGAGAAAGAATCAGGAGCGAAAAGGGAGAGAGCAGGTATCAGGACGTGTTCGGCGAAGTGCTTCTGGAGCTCGCCCGTCAGAATCCAAAGGTGGTCGGAATCACGCCTGCAATGGCTTCCGGCTGCGGAATGAGCATGCTCGCCAAGGAGCTTCCGGGCCGTTTCTACGATGTGGGAATCGAGGAAGAGCATGCAGTGACATTCTCGGCAGGACTCGCCGCAGGAGGCCTCAAGCCTTTCTGCAACATATATTCGTCATTTTCGCAGAGGGCATACGATCAGATAATCCACGATGTTGCGCTCCAGGGGCTTCCGGTGGTTCTCTGTCTCGACAGGGGCGGACTCGTCGGCGAAGACGGAGCCACGCACCACGGCTGCTACGACATGTCCATATACAGAAGCATACCTGGTGCCGTGATTGCAGTTCCTTGCAACGAAATCGAGCTCAAGGACATGATGTACTCCGCAATGAAGTCCCAGACGGGTCCGTATATAATAAGGTATCCGCGCGGCTATGGCGAAGGAGTGGACTGGCAGGGGCATGAGTTCACGGAAATGGAGACAGGAAAGGGAGAGATGATGCTTGACGGAAGTGACGTGGCCGTCATAGCGGCCGGCCCGGTTGCGAACAGGGCGGTCGAAGCGGCACTTAAGGCGAAGGAGCAGAGCGGATGGAATCCGGCCGTATATAATATAAGGTATATAAAGCCGGTCGATGAGGAACTTCTTGCAGATGTATGCAGACGTTTCAGCAGGATCATCACGGTCGAGGACGGAACAGTCGTCGGAGGCCTGCATGGAGCTGTCGCGGAATACATGTCGGCGCAGGAGAATCCGTTTCCGGTCAGGGCAGCCGGCATCCCGGACAGGTACATCAGCCAGGGAACCCAGGCGGAGCTCCGCGAGGAATGCGGCATCACGACCGACGGAATTCTTAAGGCCATCATGGGCGAGAAAGAAAAAATCGACAAAAAAGTTCCAAAAGTTTTGGAGATAAAAAAATAATACCTATCTTTGCAATCCCTTTCGGAAACAAAGGTTCTGAAAAGGAAACAAGACAACATTGCCGATGTAGCTCAGTTGGCCAGAGCACGTGATTTGTAATCTCGGGGTCGTGGGTTCGATTCCCTCCATCGGCTCGAAAGTTCTAACGAATTTTGGGAGAATACCAGAGTGGCCAAATGGGGCAGACTGTAAATCTGCTGGTTTATACCTTCGGTGGTTCGAATCCATCTTCTCCCACCAAACCCCGACAAAATACCGATCGGGGTTTAATTTTGAAAAGAAAACTTTTCAAAGATTTTGCGGAAGTAGCTCAGTCGGTAGAGCATCAGCCTTCCAAGCTGAGGGTCGCGGGTTCGAACCTCGTCTTCCGCTCAAACTAC
>JAFTMS010000041.1 GCA_017452265.1 Bacteroidales bacterium
CGCTTGTTATTTCAAAATAATTTCGTACCTTTGTAGTGCAATCAGATGAGAGTTCATTGAAATAAAAAATCGAGACCGCGTGGGGCGGCCTCGACGGTGCTACAGCGATCTGTAGTAAAAGAACCTTTAACATTTACGAGTTATGCTAGACTTTAAAAATGTTTTCAAGGTGTTTCTTATTACTATCAAAATCGTGATAGTTAAGAAGTAACTTTGAGGGTGGGGCGGGCGCAACCGCCCTGCCTAAAGGTTTTTTAATGATGCAAAAATAAGCAAAAATTTCAAAACGAAAACTTTTGCGAATAAAATAATAACAAACACGCATAAGAAATGGAAACTACAGAGAAAAAACCACGCAAAGCCGGAAGCGGCGGAGCAAGACCCGGAGCCGGCCGCAAAGCAATCAGCGGCGTAAGACGCGAAAGCCTCACCCTTACCGTAACGCCCGAAACCAGAGCCAAGCTCGACAGGCTCGCAGCCGACCAAGGCATCAGCCTCAGCGAACTCATCAACCGACTCGCCGCCACCCTTTAGCAAAAGCCCCGCGGAGCTTCACAGCTGCGTGGGGCTTACCAATAACACAAAGTCATTAAACAACACTAAAATTATGATTTACACAAACGAAAATCCAATACCGCCGATAGATCCGGGCTTTACCGACCCGAACACACACGGCACACGTCCTACACGCCGATAACGGCTGCAATGACGATTACGACCACTACAGCTGAATATGCTGCAACCGCACAGTAAAGAGCCATCCGGTACCAACGGACCAGGCTCTTTTGTATTTTCCCGTTCTCATCGATGCGCAACTGCAGCGACATGAGATGCAGCACCTTGAAATATTTGTCTGGCTCATACCCATTCGGATTCGACTCTTTATTATTCCTTACCCACAGTACAGCTCCCGGACTGTAATATGCGGACGGCTGAGCACCGGCATTCTGAACCAGCCTTTTATAGAAAAGTCCCCTGATCAGTATCCCGATGGGAACACCATTTGCCACCATGCCGGATATAAGGATTACCCTTGTCATCGCAGAAGCCACTTCCAAAGTGCCGACAAGTACGCCTGCAAGAGAGGCGAAGACAGCCGAGAACAGACCCAATATCATCGCGGCATACTGCCTGGTTTCCTTAATGAACTCATACTGATTCGCGAGAAACAGACTTGCTTCCCGAACACCCGACTCAATGACGTTGCCATCAAAATCGAGAATGTCATCAAAATTGAACACGTTTGACTTTTCCATGGAGATGATTTTTCGTAAAGATACACTTATTTATCCTGAAATTCCGCAAATCTTGGCTATCGCCTTCAGATGAATATCGACAATCGTCTTGAAACCCTCGTCGCTCATCAGGAAGCGGCAGTCCTTCTCATTCGTCATGAAAAGATTCTCCGTCAGTACAGCCGGGCACACGGTGTCACGCAGGATCGCGAAATTCGAGTCCCAGTCCGGATCCGCATCGATGAAATCCCCACGCATCGGGAACCTGTCTCCCAGCTCTTCTTCAGCGCAGTTCCAGAACACCTTTGCATACTCGTCCGACGCACTCGTCCCCTTGTATGTATGAATCTCCCATCCTGAAGCTGCATTAACCACATTCGAGGCATTAAGATGCACCGAAATCAGCAGCACCTGGTGCGCCCCGTTCCTCTTTGCAATCCTGTTCGCCCTCCTGCACCGCTCGCCAAGAGCGACATCCTTCTCTTCCGGCACCAGAATGGCGTACGGAATACCCATCCGTTCCAGCCCGTCCGCAATGCCGTCCACCACCATACGCGCATATCTCCATTCCTGCACATACAGCCCGTCACTCCACACCGGAGACCTTTTTCCCGGTGTGTCGCTCCCGTGTCCGTTATCAAGCAATATCATCCGTATCATCTTATATGCATTTACACCATTATATTGTCATTTATTACCATTCATTGGCCCTTCCAGTTCTCCCGTAATCCCCTTGCAACCTCTTCCGTAAGGCCGTACATCAGGTTTTTCGCGATCGATGCGTAAGCTCCGAACACAAAGCGGTTGTGTATCTTCCGGCCCTTTCTCCGGCGTCCGTCCTTCCCCATGCGCCTCATGTCAAGGAAACGCTCGTATATCGGATGTGAGAACACTGCCGTCCCATCCATATCGCCCCCTCCGGACACGGATACCCTTCTGGATGAAAGCAAGGTGCCGGATCGACGAGACAAAGCCGCGGAAATCGCCGCCTCCTGCCGTTCAAGCATCCTTTCGGTCTCTTCCTGCAGCACCTTCCTGACAAATGCACCCCTCACGTCCATCACTCAAGCGAAATTTCGATGCTGTATCCGCTCCAACCGCCGAAAATACCCGATTCCGGCACCACATCCACAGCCACAAGATCCATCCCACGCAGAAGAGGACACTCCGCCCCTGTAATATCTTCGGCAAACTGCGCCAGAATCTTATCTATAAGCACCTCAAGGCGGTCATATGTGTTGTTTTCGACCTCTTCCGTAAGCGAAGGGCCGTCAATCTTGGCAATCGCAAAGAATGCAAGCGTCACACGCGGCCTCATGCAGTCCACATCGCCGTCCACAGACAGCTCCGGACGCGCCACAAGCAGCTGGTCGCCTGCAAGTCTCGCCAGCTTCGTGACCGCATCCCCCGACCTCGTGACAACGACAGGGCGGATGCCATCGACAGAGAACTGCCGGATATACTTATTTACCTTGCTTAGTCTTTGAATCACGTTCATGTCTCTTGTTCTCCTTATAGTTCGTCCACATCAGGCTGAAGACCGAAAACAACGGCTCCTGATCCACTCTTTCGATGTTTCCGACGGTCTGGTCGCGCGCAATCTGCACAAGCAGGTCATTCCACGTGAACGAAGTCTCCGCTGACGAAGAAGCCCCGTCCCCGGAAAACATCAGCGACATGTTGATGCTTTCCCCATCAATGACCACAGTGTCGTTCTGCAGGTAGTTCAGGCATGCCGCAAACCACGTCATTATATAATTCTTCTGCCAGGACTTCATCCTCGAAACCCTGCGCACATCCTTCTCGAACGAAACGGAATCCACATCGGCCACATAGCGCCCGCATCTGTTAGGCTTCCGGCTGCGTCTTCTGTACAGATGCGCGATGCATTCGTCAAGATCCTGCACATTCCGGCTGCGGAAGAACGCATTCAGCGCTGTGGCCGCATGTCTGAACTCCCCGAAAGAAAGATCCTGGAGCAAGTCAGCCGGTCCGATCAGGGGATGGCCGAATATTAATCCCCTGACCTCCGGCAAGGAATTGACCACGGAAGTGTAAGCGAATTTCACCCCGTCGCCAGTGTCCTCATTTTCAAACAGAAACCCAAGACAGGAATCGCAGAGCGTGTACACGTTCTCAGAAAACCGCTCACGGCGGAATCCGTTGCGCCTCAGCTTCCTCATCATCCTTCTCGAAGGCTTCAGGCCCAGCAGCATGTACAGCACCCGCACATTGAACTCAAGCAGAGTCCCGCCCTTGAGCATCACGGCCTCATACAGTCGGAACGTCTCAAGAACCTGTCGCGGGCTCATCTCGTCCCATGAAGAAGGGATCTCCGCCTTCTGTCCGGTTTCATATATATAGACCTCTGTCATCCTGCATTGAAAAATTTGTTGCGCCTGTCATTATCCGGCACCAGCTTCACATCGGCCCAGCCGTTCACTCCGTCCGAAAGCAGCTCCTGCAGTTCGGTTCTGGCCGTTGCGGCATCCGCCGTCAGCCCCTGAAGATACCACTCCATTTCCTGAAGAGTAGCCTTTGCGTGCTCATTGTTGCCCTGGTACGACGGTGCGAACCGCCTTGCAACCATAAGAGGGAATACAGTCAGGCTCCAGCGCCTCACAGCAAGACAGAGCGCCTCAAGAATCACATATCTTCGTGCGTGCCATGCAAGGTTCCCGTCCCTGTCCGCACGGATTTCCGCCATTCTGGATGCATCCGCGAACTTTTCCAGCTTCGTGCGCTGCACCTCGACGAACAGAGGAAGCAGCAGGTGGAAGCAATACAGGCTTCTTTCCACCGGAACGACCTTCTCAAGCTCGTCCACCGTCTGCACAAGAGACTCCGACTCTTCCAGCGTCACCCCGTAAACGTCCCTGTGCGCATCAATATAAGCCCACAAGGCAGACAGCGCCCGATAATACTTTTCGCGCAGTTCCCGGTCATCGCGGTCTATCATCCACTCGAAAGGCACGCGCTCATTCTCGTCCACCTTCATCTTCCTGCCCGTATCCTCATGGCTAAGAAGATTCTGTTTTGCCCAGTTCCCGATAGCAAGACATGCAATCGGAGTCCGCACGGCGTTCACAAGCTCCATGTCAGGAGCATCGCCCGCATACGACGCCTGCGCATCGGCAATTATATCGTTGCCGACATTGGATGCCACCACTGCCGTAGCAGCTTCGATTTCGGCTGCAATCGTCTGAAAGCTGTTCGAGGCATAGAACAGTCCGGTCAGTTCATACAGCTCCTGTGAGCCGTTGTTATTCTTATTGAAAAGCATGGCTACTGATTTTTAAGCCTGTCAGAAGAGCTGAGGGATTCCTCAGTCTTGACGGACTGGTGATAAAAAGCAAGCTTCAGACCCTTCTTATCCGGGAAATTGAACGCAATGGCCTGATTGATGGGCTTGAGAATCGTCTGCGAGGCGATTTCAACATCCGAATTGAGGTACAGCTTGAACGCATAGAGCATCTCGGAACCGGATGCCAGCTTTCCGTTTACCATGATGTTGGACAGTGACGGATGCAGGCCCATTCCGGAAGTGATCGCGGAAACGGATGCCTCCGAAATCTTGAGCTGCGAATCCACGAAATCCTTTATCTTCTGGTCAATCGGCTCGATTACCCACTTGCTTTCCTTTCCCATGTCGTCCACGATGTCGATTGTATGGATGAACTTGCCTGCATTCTCCTTGCCTGTGAGCACCTCCGTCATCGACTCCAGCAGCTTCATCGTGATTTCCCCGATTTCCACTTCCACCTGCGCATCACTCCAGTCCGGATTCTGACGGCGCAGCACCTCGCGGCGATAGTCCCAGTATGAGCTCGGAGAATGCACGTGATATGCGAGATTGAGGCCGTTGTCCGTCACATATTTGAATATCAGAGGAATTTCCGAGCCTCGGATGATCCAACGGAGCGCACCCCAGTACTGAGGCACAGAATACATGTCCCTTGAAAACGAATATGTCCTGTTGTACGCCGCTGAGGCCGCATATCTGCCCGGATCCTTAGGGTCGGCCACAGGATATGCCCTTACCCCCGAAACACAACGGTTCTCGTAGTCTCCGACGATGATATGGCGCACGTCCTTCAGTTTGCGTGTGTCCGTCCATTCCAGACGTGCATTCTTGGCAGGGATGTGCTCAAGATGGGAAATCATGCCGCCACGGCCGACACGGTGTCCTCGTGTAAGGTATCGCGCATCGAAGAAACCCTTCAGATGCAGATAATCCGTTATGCAGCCCTTGAGATACGACACATGATCCCACGATTCAAGCCACTGCATGATTTCCTTGTCCTCGCCCCATGTCTGCACGGGCTGGCCGTCCGCGAACTCCGTGCGGCAAAGGAAAGCCCCTTGGCCGAAAAGCAGGCCGGCCTGCCTCTCCAGAATGCCCGGCACAAGGTTGTTTTTGCCGATGACGTTGCGCAACGTCGTAGGCAGAAGGTTGTCCGGGCCGTACGGCACGATCTTGTAGTCTCCGGCACTGTGGTACATCGTCTCCCAGTTGTGCCCCTCGACGTCGAGGAAAACGGAATCAAGTCCGCCGCCGACATGGTTCGACAGCATGAAGACCTTTCCGTCCCCTGCATCGGCAACGAAAGAATTCCGTGAAATCTTGTGTATGTTCTTACTCATCTGAGCGTCATTTGCTTTGAATGTCACAAAGATACATCGCGCAATGCAGCGGATAAAGGACACGGACGGGCCTATTCGAGCGTGACCTTCTGCCCGTTGAAGGTCATCAGCAGAGGCTGATAGAAGCGGCGTGACTCCATGGTATCGAGATTGAGATAAGCTTCCACGATCTCCGCGTGCCTGTGGTGCTCCTTACGCTCCCTCTTGAGCAGTCTGCCGTGCAGAACCGAGACAATGCCGTCGGATGTCCCTGCCGTTGAGTTGTAGGACATGAACGTGAAGCTGAAGCATTCTCCCTCAGCAGACAGCCGTCTCATCTCCTTGATTGCGTCATATAGATTCATGATGCAAATGTAGGTCTATAACGACCTTTGGCAAAGGACGATGACCGTATGCGCAACGGCTGATATAAAACCACAAAACGGCCGATTCTATCCCCGAAAACGGCCGATATTCTGCATTTTGAGGAGATTGATTTTCAGCAAAGGGGTAAAATTCAGCCTCTTGCATAAAAAATCGCATCGGCGAAAATTTTTGTGTGGCAAAAGAGCGCGGCCCGCCCTCCCTTTCGTTTGCGATTGCAAACGACTCGAAAGGTGATATATGACGACAATGAACTACGCCTTGACGATGTCGATGTTGCCCGGGAGTGCCGCAGAACCGCCTTTTGCGACCTTTCGCCACTCCGGAGTCATGGCCAGGTACTTGAACGAGTCGGATGGGTTCGTGGACTTCGTCGGAAGGTCCGATACCGGCAGCTTTTCGGACGATTTGTCTTTATACACCACTCCCATCTTCACGGTGGTACGGGCATTCTCAATCGACAGTTTCAGAGGCTTGGCTGCATATGCGTCGATGAGCAGCTGGGGCAGGCGGGGGTTGGTGCCGGCCATGAACTTCTGCATGAAGTCATATTCCTCAGACTGGCGTATGTCGCCCTGCTTGAGGGACATGAGGTGCACCTGCCATCCCGTCCTCCTGCCGTCCTTGTTCTCGATTGCCTTCTTGAGCATACCGACCTGATCCTTACCGACTGCCCGATAACTGTTGCCTGCCCTGTCATAATAGAGATAGATGACCTTGTTGCGCATGGGTGTGAAATACGCACGGAACTTCTCTGCAAGCTCGTCGATGTATTCGGGTGCAAGGGTATACAGGAACTTGATGATACGCAGAGTCTCCTTTCCCTCGTGCCTCTGCAGCTGTGCGCATGTCATCGAGCACATGTTTCCGAAGTCCACGCCCAGACGCAGAGGCTGATCGGGATTGCAGTACTTCAGGACACTGCAATCCTCCTGCTGCCTTAGCTGCATACGGTCGTATGCCCTCTCGTCGATTCCATCGAAATAGAAGTGGGATGCACGTAGGCCGGCATAGAACCTGTCTCCGCTCTCAAGGCGTGGATTGAGGGAAAGGATGGCGGTGTTCACGTCAGGGAGTCCTGAGGCAATGGCGTCCGCAAACCATTCCGCAGTAAGGATGTCGGCGTTTATGTAACTTGATGCACGCAGGTAGAACGTGCCGGCTGCGCGCTGCCTTCTCGCAGTCTCCCACCTGTGTTTCCATCGGGATGCCGTCTTGAGCTTCTGTCGGCATTCGACAAGATCCGTGCGGCTTCTGGTCTTCATCCATTTCTCTTTGGCTGCGACGTATTCATGCATCGCCTCATTGTACACGAGCCCTGTCTTTATCACGAGCAGGATTGCCTCTATGTCCATATTCTTAGCCTCTTTTTCCATCCAGTCGTATTCTCCGACGTGGGACGTATCCGCAAGGTCTGAGGTGAACATCACGCCTCTGTAGAAGATGCTTTGGCCGTACTGTCCGAAATATCCACGGTTGGCCTTCAGAAGGTTCGCGATCTTTGCGGGATGGAAATACTTAACCTCGTCTCCGAACACAAAGACGAAAGAGCCGCCGGCCAGCGATGACGGGCGGTCGAGACTGCCGAACCTTATGTTGAGTCCGGAGAAGAATATGATCGTGCGCTTGTATGTACCCAGCTTGTTGTAGGGTTTCCAGAAGTGAGGGCGCAGCCAGTCCTCAAGGCTTTCGGTCTCCTTATCCGTAAATTCAGGCGGTGCGGATTCCACGACAAAATGCACGCCTTCCTTGTATCCTTTGCGCTCAAGTCCCTCAAGCACAGCCGGAAGTATGTTGGCCTGCAGGTTGGTGAAAGTGTCTGCAACCCACACGACAGGCGCGCCGGGCATGTCGTATATCAGGTCGATGAGTCTTTCCACCTGCACATCGGTGGTCTTGGCCGAACCTCGGCCGAAATGGATGTAGGTCTTACGTGCTCCTACAAGAGCGACGGTCTGTGCCATCTTGTTCTGGTACTGGACAGATGCAAGCGTGGTCTTTGTTTCGTTAACTTTCTTCCTGTGTGACATTTTCCAATATTTCAGCTATGTCCGTATCTATGATTCCTGCATCCATCTTCAGCTTACGGGCGTCACGCTCCGAGATATAGTCGAGTGCATCGATCTGAGCTGCGAGCTCATCCCTGTTGGCCACAGGGAGGCCGATTGATTCAGGAGTGAGCGAGACGAGCCTGAAGCGCTTCTGGTATTCATCTTTGCGGATAGGAACGTCATCAGGCTGATCAAGGCGCAGCAGCTTTGCCTTCTTTTCCAGAATGGAGGCTGCCATTGCGTAATCTTTGGTCGTGGTGGCGCTCTCGATCATCGCATGATACAGGGTGTCGTACGTGTCGGCCATGTGAGTCCTCATCGCCTCCTTGGTGACACGCCTGCCGCCGTTGAACATCTCGACGGCTTCTGCGATCAGGTCGGCAGCCCTTTCCCGTGAAAGATTGTACGGCTCCTTTCCAAGAAGTATGATGGTCTTCCTTTTGCCGTACTGGACTTCGAACGAGTAGACCATCTGCAGAATCTCAAGATATGTCTGTTCCTTGGCGGAAAGATCACCGGGACATCCGTCCTGATAGTATCGCTGTATGTCCTCGAAAGTCTTCTCATCCTCCGCACCGCCGAACAGATCCAGCTTGGTCATTCTGAATGATCTGTCCTTCATGACGCGGTCGAACTGGATGGCCAGTTCCGGGTCTCCGTCCCTGGCTCCTGAATACAGAGCCCGCTCAACCTCGAACCGCGCGGTCATTTCGCCTTTGACCAGAAATTTGCGGACTTCGCTGTCCGGCCTCTGCATATCCTTGTGCAAAAGATCCTGCGGCCACCCCATGATGGCAGCAACATCCTTCTCGTCCCATCTCAATTTCCCAAGCTCAAACAGCTGCGCTTCCTCCGGAGGCGTAAGGATGATTCTATCGGGTGTCTTGACC
>JAFTMS010000002.1 GCA_017452265.1 Bacteroidales bacterium
CCGTTCGCCCTCATTACCTTTCATTTCCTTGCACTTTCGCATCGGCGAGGCTTTCATCATAAGTCTTCATAAGTCACTGAACACCAGTGCCACCATCATTATTTCCCCTCATTCGTTAGATTTTTCCAGAGATAATTTATATATTTGTAAAACATGAATTCATTACAATGGAACAGGAAACCGGAAACAAGCGGAAGGACATATTGAGACGGATCGGAAAGGTGCTGGCCTGGACAGTTGTAGTCCTGGCCATATCGGTCGCAGCTGTCCAGGCTATACTTTCGTCACCTCTGCCGACAAGGCTGATCAACAGATATGCTGCCGGATATGTGGACGGGGACATCCGTTTCGGGAAGCTTACGGCATCGGTGCTGAAGCATTTCCCGAACATAAGCCTCACTTTTGAAGACCTTGCGGTCACATATCCACATGAACGCTTCGATTCTCTGGAGCAGGGCGGAGTACAGGGCCATCTGATGTACCACGGATGTGGAGAGGTAGCCGACACATTGGCAAGCGTGCGACGTTTTTCTGCAAGCATCAATGTGGTGGCGCTCGCAGCCGGACGCATCAGCCTTCCGTATGTGGAACTCGTGAAGCCACGTATATTCGCCCACAGCTATTGCGACAGAAGCGCAAACTGGGACATGTTCCGTTTCCCGGCCGATACGGCAGCGTCTGAAGACAGTTCCGAAAGTCCGGGCCGGCCTCCGGTGATCCTTGGAAAGGTCAGCCTCACAGAGCATCCGCACATCGTATATACATCCTCAGCGGACACAGTCTTTGCCATGATAGACCTCAAACGGATGGAATTCCGCGGGAAGTTCGACACAGCCGACCTTTCACGGAGCAGAATCGGACTGGAGATGGACAGCATGTTCGTCGCGGGAAGGATTTCAGCAGACACGCTCGCACTCGGACTTGACATGCTTCATGTCCATGAACATCACAGACATATGGACTTCCATGCCGAAGCGAAGACGTTTCTTGCGACGAGGACGTTCGGGCGGATGAAGATTCCGGTAGGGCTGCGCGGAAGTCTGGAATTCCCGAAGGATACGGTTCCAGCTCTTGCCGTCCGCAATCTGACCGTCGATGCCGCTGACCTGAGACTGAATGCAGACGCACGTATAAGGTTCACGGAGGAGGGGAAGCTTCCACTGATGGACATAGGGCTGCAGATTCCGGAAGCCGGCATCAGTCCCGAAGGCTTCGGCCATGAGATACGGTTCGGGCTTGACGCAGGTGCCGCGACAGACGGCAGAGGACGTCTCGACGTACGTATTGAAGACGCTTTCCTGAATACGACCGGACTTGACTTCAAGGCCAGCGGCGGTGCAAAGGATATTCTGGGTGCCGATCCCGGCTTCGAGTTGGACGGCAGGCTGACGGCGGCTCTCGACTCTCTCGCCGCATACATTCCGGACAGCCTCGGCTATCAGGCAAGCGGGCAGATCGAAGCCGAACTCAAAGGAGGGATAAAGCTTTCGCAGATAGACATATACAATTTCTCCAAAGCTGATCTTCAAGGCAGGATACTCGGAGACAGTATTCTGGTATGTTCCGTCAGGGATACCCTTGACATGCGCATAGACGGCATCGACATCACGCTCGGGCCGGAATCACGCACATCAAGAAGGGACAGCACGAAGACCCGCAGGCTGATGGCCGTCACAGGAGAAATCGCCAAGGCGGACATGTCATATAAGGAATCGCTGAAGCTCCATGCCGATGCACTGACGCTTTATGCAATGAACAGCGTCACAGACGACACGACACGCATCAATCCGCTGGGAGGACGCATCGGGGCTAAAGAACTTTCCCTCACCGATGCGGCGGGGGCAAGCGTGAAACTGGACAACACGACCAACAGCTTCAGCATCAGACCAAAGCGAGGCCAGCCGAAAGTCCCCCTTCTGAGTTTCAAAAGCACGAACAAGCGTATCACCCTCATAGCCCGGGCCAACCGCGCCATCCTGACCGATGCCGACATAAAGGCAAGCGCAGCGATGAATACGGTGGAGCGGAAGGCCAGGCGAAAGGAGTTCCTGGATTCGCTTTCAAAGGTATATCCGGACATCCCGTATGATTCGCTTTTCAGACATTCCATGAAGCAGAGGGCCTCCAGACCGCTTCCCGAATGGTTGAGTGAGGAGGACTTCAAGAAGCAGGACATAGACATCAGGCTTGACGAGAGCCTTGCGAAATACTTCCGCGAATGGGACCTTTCCGGCGACATAGACATACGTACCGGCATCGTCATGACGCCGTATTTCCCTCTCAGAAATATCCTCAGGGGTTTTGAGGCGCATTTCACGAATGACGAGATAGGAATCGACAGTCTGAAGTTCATGTCCGGAAAGTCGGAACTGGCTGTAGAAGGCAGGCTTACAGGGCTGAAGAGGGCACTGGCAGGCAGAGGACGCAATATGGCGCCGCTCAAGCTGGACGTGCTGTTCACTTCAGGAGGAATGGACGCGAACGAGCTTCTGACGGCCTACACGACAGGCTCGCAGTTCAATCCAGAGTCCATGAGCGGAATGGAGGATGTCAGCAATGCCGAATTCCTCAAGATGGTGACAACGGACACGACTTCTGTGGAAAGCCCGCCGTCATCCCTTTTCGTGATACCGGCGAACATCGTCGCGAATGTAAAGGTGGATGCCCAGGACATCAAATATTCAGACCTTAACATCAGCCGGATGAAGGCAGACCTCGTGATGAAGGAAAGGTGCGTCCAGATTACGAACACTTCTGCCACCAGCAACATGGGCGACATCCATTTCGACGGATTCTATTCGACACGCACAAAGGAAGACCTCAAGACAGGTTTCAGCCTCAACTTCGTGGACATCACAGCCGAGAAGGTCATATCTCTCATGCCGGCAGCCGACACGCTCCTACCTATGCTCAAGTCCTTCAAGGGCCTGCTGAACTGCGAGCTGGCGGCGACAGCGAAGCTGGACACAAACATGAACATCCTCACGCCGAGCATCAACGGAGTGATGAGGATCAGCGGCGACGATCTTTCCGTGAGCGACAACGAACTCTTCAGGACATTGGCCAAGAAGCTGCTGTTCAAGAACAGACGAGAAGGAAAGATAGAGCATATGACCGTGGAAGGACTCATCAAGGACAACACGCTGGAGATCTTCCCGTTCGTGCTCAAGATGGACCGCTACACGCTGGCGATGAGCGGAGTGCAGAATCTGGACATGTCCTTCAGGTATCATGTTTCCGTACTCAAGTCGCCTTTCATCATAAGGCTGGGCATAGACCTTTCGGGGCCTGATTTCGACAACATGAAGTTCCGCATCGGCCGGGCGAAGTACAAGAGCACGAAGGTGCCTGTATTCACTTCCGTCATCGACACGACCAGGATAAACCTCCTCAGTTCGATCAGGAACATATTTGCGAAGGGAGTCGAGGCGGCCATAATGGAGAATGAAAAGCAGGAGGCCATAGAGGAATACAAGCAGGAGACCGGCTATGTGAAGGCCGTGGATCAGGAGCTGGAGGCTCTGTCTGAAGAGGAACAGAAGCAGCTGGAGGAAGAGGAGCAGAAGGAGGAGATTGCCACGTCGCAAGCTCCTCGCAATGACGTGCCGCAGGCCGACGTGAGGATCTGTGAACAATGAATAAACCAATAGATATGAACAGTCAGGAATATATCGAGGTGTCAATCCATATTGCACCTTTCAGCGAGGAAAATGCAGACATAGTGACAGCGGGAGTCAGCGAGCTTCCTTTTGAGTCGTTTGCCGTAGAGAATCCGTATCTGAAATGCTACATCCAGAAGGAACTATACGATGCGCAGGCCCTCAAAGTGGTTCTGAGCGGCCTTGAAGGCATGGACTTCAGCGTAGACTTTGCGGCCAACCTTATGCCTGCGGTAAACTGGAACGCAATCTGGGAAAGCCAGTTCACCCCTATCGTGATCGACGACAAGTGCACCATCAAGGCTTCTTTCCATGAAGGCCTGAAGCGCACACGGTTCAACATCACGATCGACCCCAAGATGGCCTTCGGCACAGGACACCACCAGACCACATACATGATGTGCCGTGCCCTGCTGCAGAACGAGGATGCCGTGCGTGGAAAAGTGGTCATGGACATGGGATGCGGCACCGCGATACTCGCCATTCTGGCGGCAAAGATGAAGGCTTCGCAGGTGTACGGGATCGACATAGACGCAGTCGCAGCCATCTCTGCATACGACAATGCCCGCCTGAACAAGGTCGGGACACGCATCGAAACATACTGCGGAGACGCCTCTCTGCTTCAACGCGGCAGCTACGATGTGCTGCTGGCCAACATCAACCGCAACATCCTTCTGCAGGACATCCCGACTTACGCTCTGTCCCTGCACAAGGGAGGTCTCCTGTTTGTGAGCGGATTCTACCTTGAGGACATGCCTATGATCATCGGCACAGCCTCGGCGGCAGGGCTTGAATATGTAAGTCACGACAGCATGGACAACTGGTGCTGCATAAAGTTCAGACGTCCTTAGGACATTTCGGCATACGATATGAAGATGGGGATGTCAAAACGGACTTATATGAACATCCTCATCCTTTCATGCAATACAGGCGAGGGCCACAATTCCGCGGCACGCGCCATAAGCGAGCACCTCGCGGCTTCAGGCATAGGCTGCACGGTGACCGACACCCTGTCTCTCGTGAGCAGATCCTTCTCGCAGACGATCTCCGACATGTACCTGTACAGCACCAGGACAAGCCTTTTCAAGCACATATACCGCATCGGAGGGGCCGTCAGCGACAGCATTCGTTCCAAATCTGTCATCTACCTCTGGAACATGATGTATTCAGGGGTACTGCTTGATTATATAAACGGAAACGGTTTCGATGCAGTCATCTGCGTACACCTTTTCCCTGCGGAAGCGATGACCGCGCTCAAGGTCAACGGCAAGACGGACATCCCCTGCATCTTCGTGATGACGGACTACACCTGCATCCCGTTCCTCGACGAAACCGAACTCGACGGCTATGTGATTCCACATGAGCATCTTGTGGAGGAATTCACGCAGAAGGGGCTGCCTCGCGAGAAGCTCTTTCCTTTCGGGATTCCGGTCAGCAGCAGATTCCACGACACAAACACGCGCACAAGAGCCCGTGAAGAGATTCTGTCGGCGTTCGGATGGAGGATTCCTCAGGAACGGAAATGGTTTCTCGTCATGACAGGTTCAATGGGATTCGGGAATACGGAGGAACTGCTGGACGAGATGCTGAGGCAGGCAGCGGACAAATGTGAAATCATCGTGGTCTGCGGAAGGAACGCGCAGATGGTCAACGAGCTGAAGGAACGATACGGTCCGGCACCGAATGTCCGTACAATAGGATATACCGACCGTATTCCGCTTCTGATGGATGCCTGCGACGTACTTTTCACTAAGCCGGGCGGCATATCAAGCACAGAAGCGATGAGCAAGCATATCCCTATCATCCACACAGAGCCTATTCCAGGCTGCGAAACACGCAATGCCGAATTCTTCCACTATCACGGCATGTCCTACAGCAGCACAGACCCGTCTCAACAGGTCCGCATCGCCCTCCGGCTCTGCCACGACTCTACCTTCAGGGCATTGATGACAGAAGCCCAACGCCTCAACAGCAAGCCCGACACCTGCCGCAACATCTGTACATTATTGGAGTCAGTCGCTTGACCATCAATACATTATAGAAAAATCAGAGGTGGAACTATTGAATTCCACCTCTGATTCCAAATTGTGCCCGAGATAGGAGTCGAACCTACATGCCGCGAAGCACTCGCACCTGAAACGAGCGTGTCTACCATTTCACCACTCGGGCCTCAGAAAAGTGGGACAAAGATAGTAAGTTTTTTTTTATTATGGAACACTTTCCCACTTTTCTTGATTCAGGATCATCCGTTTTTTATATTTCCACCCTGTAGGCGTACTCTTCATCCCAACCCTGAACCGTCAGAATCACGTATGTCAGACTGTAGTCCAGCATGACCGTGACATCATCGAGATCCTCCTTTGTCCAATCATATCCGATTCTTTCAAGATACTCCCCGAGCGCAAACGTCTTTGCCACAACAGCCCCGTCATACACATGCAGCTCCAGAGACGGTTCCAGCTGTCTCGGCACAGTCACGCGGAATCCCTCCTGCGCACTTCCTTCCACTCCGCACATGAATTCACCCCGCACGGGAAGACCTCCTGCATCATATCCGCATATGCCGCCCGTCACCTTCAACGTGAACGGAAAACCTTCCTTGTCGTTGACATCCACTGTCACTACGCAATGCTCCTTGCGCATCACGACCTTCGTACTGACAGACTCGCTTCTCGAATCAACTCCGGCGGAATGGATGTACAGAGGCGGAGCCTGCTCCCCATATGGTATCATGACCCCCTCTCCCGGCATCGGCTCCTCCGAAATTCCGGAATACACGTTCATATACAGCTCGGCACGCGGTACCTCCAGCTGTACCTGGGCATCGGAAGAGGAAATCCCGACCTCATCAGCAAACACGACACCGTCCCCGGCCGTGACGAGCAGATCCGCAGACCTGATGACAGAGGTGTCGACCCCGCTGAAGTCAAGCAGAAGCCGGCAGGGGCATTCACCCCTGTTCTCCTTGACGGAGCATCCGGCGATAATCAATGCGCTGACCACACTCAGCAGCACTGTTGACGGCATCATCCTCATACTCAAGAGACTATATTGTATCCGAATACGAGCCGCCCGTCTGCCAGTCCTTGATCGTGATTGAGGAAGTGACGGTGTACTTGTCCACAGGAATATCCGGCGACGACGATCCGGGACGTCTGATCGTAAGGGAAACGTTGTACGAGCAGTTTGCCTTTATGGCCTTGAGCGTGATCGGATAATAATATTTTGTCCCATCGAATGTACCCTCGACGACAAGCCTGGTCGGTCTCGGACTCCACGTCGTCTCCTGCGAATCTGTCGTATACGGATTCTGGTATGCATAGAACATGTATTTCTTGCTCAGCTTGCCTCCGTCGGTCAGTACTTCCGAACAATCCGCATAAACGATGTCCTTTGTGGCGTACTGGGTATCGAACGTTATCTTGTTGTACCATGTCGTAGGAGCATCCTCTGAGAAGAACGTCCTGTCTCCGGCAACGTTCACAAGATAGATTGACGAAATCTTGAACTCGGCATCCTTGTAATGGTCGAGTTCGATGTCGAGAGACACGTTCTCCAGAATCAGACGGGTCACATGCCTCTTCACCTCGATGCTCAGAGTCGTCGACTTCGTGATTTCCGTTGTCATGCGTCCCTCCATGACGCAGCCTGTCGATGAGTTGTCGAAAAGGTCCGACTTTCTGGCATAAAGCTCGGTTAGGGAAGCCACATCGCTGTGGGACTTGGCATTGACAAGGACCACGACGGTCTTCGTTCCTGTCGTACATGTGACCTTTCCGGTAGTCGCCTCATCATGGGCATACGCCTCCAGCACACCATCCGAATTGAACACGAACGTCTGGATGTCATTGATTTCCGTTCCATCCGAATCATTTGTGAACTTAGTCATCGGATCGGAGACATTGACCATAAGATCGACCGGCCCCTGCTCTTCGACAGGAAGTTCAACATTCTTCTCATTGCAGCCCACGAGGGCGAATCCAGCAGCTGCGAAAGCCGCGAAAAAAAGTTTTTTACTCATTTTTTTTAATGTTTTAAAAAGGTTGGTTCAATGATAAATTTCTACGTTTCACGAGAAGGGACATCTCGGGATCGAGATTCGCCCTGTGCTCAAGATAAGGGTCATAAGCAAGGCTCAGTTCGAAATACTTCATTGCCTCGTCGGTCTGTTCAAGCCGTGAGAGCACCATAGCCTTCAGATAACAGACCTTCGGATCAGTATCGTCCAGACGGGAAAGCACATCCAGAGCCGAATGGTTATAGTCCGCAGACATGAATGCGAGCGCACTGTTGTAGTCTCCATACGGACGCAGCAGGGTCACGGCACGCTTGTAGTCGAGTTCCTTGAGGGCCTGTACGCCGGCCATATACGTCGTATCCAGTTCTGTAGTGTGCACAGTATCCTTCAGCATGCCGATACGATGGAGATGGAAGTCGAATCTGACGCTCCTCAGCTTGGGATATATCTTCTCCCTCATATAGCGGTAGCAGGGCATCTGCGAGAAGCGTCGCTCGACTGCATCCGGATCATTCATATCTTCCGTCATAGAGATGATCTTCCTCTTTGACCCTTCGTCAATCACCGTATCGTTGGCCACCAGTCTTATGAGCTGGTCCCAGTTTTCCGGCAGCGACGAGGCCTTCAGGCTGTCCCTCCATTCCTGAGGCACATACGCTCCGATATACTCTCTCACGGCTTCCGACCTTGCTGCCGACAGTTTCCTGTTATGCGCCAGAGAACCTTCCGGAGAACATGAGGCTATGATCACAAGCGAGTCAAGGGCATATTCGGTCCTGGCCACGACATCGTTGATACATCTCATCACCCTCTTCAGTTCCGAAGCGTTGTCTCCAAGCGCCGTGTCCACCTGTGCGCTTCCCTGTTCGAAGTCTATGAGGACCTTGGTGTTGTCGTATGCCCGCCTCTCGAGCACGATCATCCTGTATTTAGGTGTATCGTCCACAAGGGTGGCAAGCGAACTGATATAGAACGTAAGTTCCTCAGGAAAAGGGAGATGACACACGCATTCACCTCTTTCATACACGCTTCCGTCAAGAGACACCATCACTTTCTTCAGACGCGGACGGCTACGGAACGTATGCACATACCGGTAGACGAAGTCCCCGCCGGCAGCCGTCATGACGGTATCAAGACGTATTCCTGCCTCCAGAATAGGATCCTTGACATACTTTCCGAACATCCTCCCTGCGCGTCCCTTCCTCCTTTCGTTCATCTTCCACTTCACATGCTTCCTGTAATGCTCCAGCGCCTCCCTCTGCGTCACTCCGAAAAGATTCTCAGCCATAGGTTCCGTCACGAACGAAGAATCCGTCTTCATGGCATATGTCTCAGGGAAATGCCTCTTCAGAAAGATTTCAAGCTGGTTCACCCTTATGAAGTCAGTCGTGTCATTTATTATGGAGGCCAGAAAGGCATTGTACCGCTGGTAGCCCCTCAGCTGTGCCGCCCTGTATCCTTCGCCGGTAATGAAGACAGGATCCAGACCGAGCGTATCTTCCTGCATCCTCATGACAGGACGTATCTTCAGCTGCCACTGCGAATCGGACATGGCGGCTGGAACGGTCACATCGAAGCTTATCGAGACGTATCCGGCACGTTCGGCGACATTGCGGAAGCGGGCGGTGACAGTGGAGGCATTTATGACGTCCGTAGCCACCATCTCGCCGGTTTCCGAGTCGCGTATGGCGTTCATGATGATGGGCTCGTCGGTGAGAGTGCCCCTGATACTGTCAATCTGCACCTCGCTATCCTCTGTTTCAAGCGGCTTCTCTTCCGGTACGGAAAGTGTCATCTCCACCTGGCCGGAGCGTATCTGCTGCATCTTCCGGTACGGAGAGCAGGATACAGCCGCAACCAGCAGAAGGACAATCAGACATCTGGTATCAGAACACATAGGCAATCGAAATCATAAGGTCATCGGGAAGGATAAAGAACTTTCGGCCGCTGTCCATGGTCACACCGCACACCTGGCAGTCGTACCTGCGGAAGACAGACAGTCCCGTCCAGAAGCCGAAGCCGAACTCCAGATTGAAATGAGGTGAGAGCATATGCGTATATCCTGCATAGAATCCTGTCCCGAAGCGGTCTCCCTCCTCTGTTTCACGCGAGAATATTCCTCCCATGTTGTATTCCTGATAACGGAGTTTGCCCGAGAGCCACCATCCCGAAAGCGTATGCCATGGCCACACCCTGAATCCTGCCGCATAAGACTGCTGGCGATATTGCAGCTGTCTTTCCGGATCTGACTTCCGGTATGTGAAGGGATTGTATTTCGCTCCTGCCGTCACGCTCCATCTTCTTGCCACCGAGACGGATGCATCGACATTCAGAGTGCCGAGCATGGCATAGTCCAGCACATTTGTCGAGATGCTGACAGTCTGCGCCCCGCAACGGAGGCAGGCAAGGGAAAGGACGGCGAGAAGCGCTGTAATCATTCGTCTTCCCATAGCCTAAAGATATTTGCTGAAGACCTGCTCAATTGTGGTCTTCTTTGAAGGGAAGGCGTTCACAAGAGCCGTCTTGAGGGCGGATTTAGATGTCACGTCGTCATCAAGTACGGAGAATATGTCCGAGCAGGTGATGCCGCGCTCATCAAGCATGCGGAATATCTGAGGATAGAACCAGTACGATGTTCCGTATGTCGGAAAGCCTCCGCCGTAACGGTCCTTGTACATCCTGCTTTCAAGATAGTAAGCCCACATTTCCCCGATTTCGCAATAGCCGGCGTCATCCGAAGTTCCGTCCCCGTATGTCATTCCGCCGGACATGATGTACGATTCTATTATATAAAGGATATACCTGTCCCAATAGTCTGCACCTACGCGGGAGAAATGGCTTGCATGAGCAAGTTCATGGCATGTCACATTGTAGAGCGAGGCATAGGAGTCGCGCCCTTTCGTCCCGAGGGTGATGTCCGGTGCAAAGAACTGCACGAGAGGGGCATATTTTCCGAGGAAAGACACCACGAGATCGTTTTTCACAAATGCTCCATGATGGAACATCACCGCACTGCTCGCCTCCAGACCGTTGAAGAGCCAGAAACGCATGTCTGTCGGAGGAAGGGATATGTCCAGATCCTCGGAAGCGCATCTATCGTAATAATCATAGGCGGCATTGTTCACGACACACCTTCTGAAGAGCTTGTCCTCCGACTCCGTCGTGACCGTAACGTTCACGCCTTCCGGGCCTGACTTGCCGAGCGTCGACACGGAAGCCGGCACAAGCACAAGATTGAATCCGAGCGAGAATCCCTTGGAATTCTTGAACACCAGCCTGTAACGCAGGTTGGCCGAATACTTCTTCGACATCTCGTAATAGCCGTCCCTGTCTGTGTACGCATGGTCGAACTTCACGAACGTATTGCATGACACCCGCACTCCGGCCACGCCGAAAGGCTTGCCCCCGTTCGCATCCGCATCCACGATCGTGATGCGTCCGGACGGCTTCACCTTGGCCGCCCTGGTCTGCGGCGCCAGCATCTCCTCGTTTCCCGTCAGCCTGTAGGACTCACGTTCGACAGCCTCCCAGTCGATTCCGTCCGCACGCGTGGAAAGGTCGTTTTCAGCGAGATAGCATTCGTCAATGACCTCATATTCCACTTCCGGGAACTCGAAATCCGTCGGCACCACGGCATACTGCCACGTCACATCTCCCTCAGGTATCTCAGGGTCATGATACCAGTCTCCTTCCACGACCACATCATAGTCCAGAGGATGGTCCATCAGCTCCAAACCAAGTCCCTGAAGCAGGTCGTATTCGGCCTCGTCGGCAGGCAGGAAGCGGACATACAGATTTGTGGTCTGCACCTGCACCCTGTCCGCCTTCGTCGGATAGAGCGACTGGAGCGCCTTCGTGATGTTTTCGGTCTTGTACGGGTTCTCCAGACGGTCACCCAATACAATCATCTCATGAGGTATGTCCTGACCGTAATCGTAGTCGATTCCACGTTCCGTCCGGACTCCCTCCTTGCTGCATGACATCATCAGAAATGTCAAGAGCGCCAGTTTGATTTTACCTCTCATAATACATGTCTTTAATTACGGAGGCAAAGTTCCGAAGACTTATCCGTGTAACGAAAAAGTATACCGATAAATTAAAAAATCGTCCTCTGAAGCACTTCAAAGGACGATTTTTTCAAAAAATTTGTTAAAATTTGGCACCAAATTCCCACAAATTTTCCGCTAAAACCAGCTTACGGTCTTCTGTTCGACGGCAGAAAGTATGCTGTTTGCCACCCTGCTGACGCCGAATCTGAAGAGTTTTCTGTCCAGCCATTCCCTGCCAAGAACGGTCGCGACAATCGAATAATAGCAGAGCGCATCCGCTGCCGTCGAGATTCCTCCAGCCGGCTTGAAGCCTATCTTCTTTCCGGTCACTGCAAGGTACTTTGCTATGCATTCGCACATGACGTAGGCAGCAACAGGAGTAGCGTTCACATCCACCTTTCCTGTCGATGTCTTTATGAAGTCCGCACCTGCCTCCATCGCGAGGAAAGAAGCCTGAGCAATCGCCTCCGGGGTGCGGAGAAGGCCTGTCTCGAGAATCACCTTGAGATGCACTTCCCTGCCCTGACGCGCTGCGACTGCATCAATGCATGAACGTACCTGACGTATCTCCTCGGAAGCCTTTTCATAATCTCCCGCGAGGAAGGAATTGAGAGCCAGAACTATATCCACTTCATCAGCACCTCTCTCCACTGCCATCTCACATTCCTTGAGCTTGACCTCGAGAAAGCTCTGCGATGTCGGGAAGCATGCCGAAACCACAGTGATGTTGAATGCGCATCTGCGCGCCTGCTTCACGGTGTCCGCGAAATTCGGGTATACGCATATTGACGCCGGAAGCGGCCACTCAGGATAGCTTTCCTGAAAAGCATTCACCTTTTCCACGAGCTTCGTGACAGAAGCCGGTGTGTCATCCGTCTTCAATGTCGTAAGGTCCATCATCGAGAAGCAGTCCTTGTACACCTGCTCTGAAGCGACATTCTCAAGATTTGCCGCAATGAGCTCCAACGCCCTGCCGACAGCCTCCTTGTCAGGAGTGTAGCCATATTTTGCCAATAAATCCATATATTAAAATCTTAATTTTGAATCAACTATTATTGTCACCGGGCCGTCATTCAGGAGCGACACCTTCATGTCCGCACCGAAGATTCCGTGGCCGGCCGGCTTTCCAAGCTGCTCCTGGAGCAGAACAAGAAACCTTTCATACAAAGGTATTGCCACATCCGGCTTCGCAGCCTTTATATATGAAGGTCTGTTTCCCTTCACTGTCGATGCATACAGGGTGAACTGGCTCACGGCCAGAATATCACCGTCCACATCCTTCACGGACAGGTTCATGACTCCGTCCGCATCGTCGAAGATACGCATTGCAGCTATCTTCCTTGCAGTCCACTCCAGATCCTCTTCGGTATCCTCATCGATGAAGGCCGCAAGCACAAGCAGTCCCCTGCCTATGGCCGATTCATATCCTTCTGCAGGAACATTCACCGATGCCTGCGCGACTCTCTGTACAACAGTCCTCATTATCAACCTCTTATCTGTATCCTGTATCCTTCGTCGATAAGCGGCTGCACAAAGGCAGTCATCTCTCCGACCGTATATTTTTTCAGTCTCTTGTCCGGTGTCTCTCTGTCTATCGTATAGACCATGATTTCACGAGGCTTCAGTTCCCTGACTATATTCCGCCATGCTTCCAGAGCCTCAGGAGCGGCCGAATCGAAGTCCGGAGATTTCAGGAACATCGTCTGCAGGATGAAATCACCTTCAAAACGCTTCATGTTCTCCACAACATCCGGAAGACTGTAATGACCGGACGGCATATTGATCTTCTGCGCAAGCTCATCCGAAGAGGCATCTATCTTCAGTATCGGATTGTCCACCCTCATCAGCGCCCGAGCAATCTCCGGCTTTCCAAGCATCGTCGCATTCGACAGGACGGACACCTTAGCCTCAGGAAAATACTTGTCCCTCAGCCTCAGGGCCACATCGACAATCTGAGGGAAATCCGGATTCAGTGTCGGTTCTCCGTTTCCGGAAAATGTTATGGAATCCACCTTAACACCCTCCTGTGAGGCTTTGGACATCTTATGCTCCAGAGCTGCCTCCACCTCGTCGGCACGTGGGAAACGCCTCTGCGGCGCAGCCCCGTCACGATTCCAGCCGCATTCACAATACACGCAGTCGAAATTGCACAGCTTTCCGACAGAAGGCAACACGTTCACCCCCAGCGAAGAACCGAGCCTGCGACTGAATATAGGTCCAAACACTATTTCGTCAAAATGCAGCATCCTATATGATACGTTTAGAATGGCTTCCAATGGTCACGCGGCCGGCTTTATCCACTTTGTCCACAAAGACTATTCCCGGTTTCTTTCCCGGGGCTATGCTTCCGAGCTCCGCCTCTTTTCCGAGGAAACGTGCGCCGTTCATACAGGCCCACGTAAATATCTCATTCATAGGGACATGAGGGAAATTTTCATGCAGACAGACGATTTCCTTCACCATATCAAGGTCGTCGTTGCTTGAAAGGGAATCCGTTCCCACAGTAATTGCCAGTCCGTTTCTGCGCATCAGGTCAATAGGAGGCAAAGCATTGTGGATGAATATGTTCGAAAGAGGACAGACTGCCCAATAAACATTCCTCATCACCTTTTTAGCAGCATCTATATCGTCCTGCTTGAGACATACGTTGTGCACAAGCAGGATATGCTCATCATATGGTGCAGGCTTCGCCGCCTCAAGTCTTGAGATGAAGTATTTGAGCGAAGATTCCCCAGTCACCGGCGGAGTGCTCATATTGTTGCGCACCCTGTTCTCATACATAGCCCCTGAACCTGTAAGAAGCAGATCCTCTTCCTCCTGACTTTCCTGCGAGTGATACGAAAGATATCCGGACTTCAGTCCTTCCGCAGCCGAGGCACTCAGGAGAGCAGGACTCATCGTATAGCATGAATGCGGTGTCGGAGCGGCGTCAATGCCTGCCTCATCCGCAGTCTTCTGAAGTTCAGACACATCCATCATCACTCCCTCACACATCTGAGGTTCGCTGCCGAACACCTCAAGGAACGTCCTCGTATACATCTTATGGCCCTTCTTTACGGCAAACGAGGAATCGTCATTGCTTATGTCCGCCATAGCGGATACTCCGTCATTCCACATCTTGTCCATCCACTCCTGCACCAGTTTCTGCTTCACTTCGAAGCCGGCCCAGTCCCTCAAGGCATTGATCTGGTCGATGAATCCGGCCATACCTGTACCCTTGACGAACTTCCCGTGCAGATGGGAAAGCTCCACATGGCAATGTGTATTCACGAATCCCGGCACTATGGCTCCGTCCATGACCTCTTCCTCAGAAGCGTCACAGGAACCTACGGCAACGACCGTCCCGTCTTCATCGTCATATTCCACAAAGCCGTTCCTTATCGGCTCATCCGCATCCAGCGTATACACATACGATGCAGCTATCCTTTTAACACTCATTGCGATACCTTTTTATACACAGGCCTCTTCACAGGCTTGGGACGAACAGCACGGACGACCGTATCCTTCTTCACGCGGGAGATAGAATCCACACGGGCGAGTGAATCCGCCACAGCGAGTGAATCGATGCGGGCCAGACTATCTCTGACTGCTAGGCTGTCCATTGCCGCGAGACTGTCCTTTATGGCAAGGGAATCCACCCTGATTATCATGTTCACACCATCATAGACAGTGTCCGCTGTTTCTTCAAGCAGAAGTTCGTACACCCATAATATGGAATCAAGTCTGACGGCTATACTGTCGTAATAATGCACATACGGTTCCTCGGCAAGGTACGGGAAGAATTCCTCAGCCTTGAGATTCGAGGTGACCTTAGGAGCGTTCTTAGCCTCATTGATGTCGTGAAGCTGCTTGCGAAGCTCCCTGAGCCTCTTGTCAAGTATGTCCGACGACGTCCTCAATATCCTTGAGAACCGCTCCGGATCATCCATATAGTGATCCACGCTTCTGCGGTAGTCCGCCGATGTATATCCGTACTTTTCAAGTATCGGTTCATATACAAGCGACGTGTCTGCAATCTGCCTGATGCCCGGAGTCGTGGAAATCCACTGGTCGGTCACAAGCATCTCAGCATATATCTTCGCGAGCTTTCCACGCGGAATCACCTTCGCTTCCTCCTTCCTGCAGGAAGCGAAAACGAGCAGAAGAGCTGCAAGCACCACCGGAATATGTCTGAGCGGACTTTTCATGCTATCCCAGTACTATCTTAACGCAGCTCCGAATTCGTTCTGGAATGTAGAGAGAAGCTTGTTCATGACCTTCTCCACATCGTTGTCTGTCAATGTCTTGTCCAGATCCTGAAGCACGAAGCTCAATGCGTACTGCTTCTTGCCTTCAGCAATCTTGTCGCCTCTGTACACGTCGAAGAGCGTCACGTTCTTGAGCAGCTTCTTGCCCACACGGAACGCGCTCTTGCGGAGATCCGCATATGTCACAGACTCATCGAGAAGTATTGCGAGGTCTCTGCGTACCTCTGGGAACTTAGGAAGCTCCTTATACTTTATCTTGTTGCGCTTCACAAGCTCGAAGAGCGCCGGCCAGCTTATCTCTGCTGCAAAGACAGGCTGCTTTATGCCGAACTGCTTGAGCCTTGCAGGAGCGACCGTACCCATGACTGCGAGCTGCTGATGCGAGCCCGGAAGGCTGTAGGCAAGGCCTTCAGAGAAAAGGTCTGCCGGAGCAGCCTCCGTCTCGAGCGAATAGATATCGCATCCGAAACGTTTCAGAAGCAGTTCGAGATAGCCCTTGAGCTGGAAATAGCTGCCCTTTCCGGCATCCGTCCTCCAAGCCTTTTCAGGCTGTCCGCTCATGAAGAGGGAATAGCATGTATGCTCCTCGTACGATTCGAGTGTCTTTCCGTCTGTCTCCGGCTTGAATGAATATACCGAGCCGTATTCAAACGTCTTTATGTTCGTTATCTGACGGTTGATGTTGTACGCAATCACCTCAAGACCGTTCAGGAGCAGAGTCTGCCTCATGACATTGAGATCCGAGCTGAGCGGATTCAGTATCCTTACGCATTTTTCCTCAGGGAATGTCTTGAGCTTCGAATAATATTCAGACTTCGTGAGCGAGTTGTTCATCGTCTCCACGAATCCGTTTGCCGCGAGGAAATCCGAAACGGTCTTTCTGACCTGCTCAGGCTCCGGCTTCACAGGAGCGTTCACAGACATGCGCATGGTCTGCGGAAGCTCGATATTGTTGTATCCATATATACGAAGGATTTCCTCCACGACGTCGCACTCGCGGTAAACGTCTATCATATACGACGGCACGGCCACTTTCGCACCGTTCTCCGTCTTCTCCACGAACTCATATGCAAGGGCTTCGAGAATGCTCCCGATCACATCATGACCGATCTTCTTGCCCACGAACGCCTCTATACGGTCGTAGTCGAGGTCCACAACCTTCTTATCAATCCTTTCCGGATATGATTCCTGTACCTTTCCTACAATCTGTCCGCCGGCAAGTTCCTGGATCAGAAGGGCGGCACGTCTTGCCGCATACTCCACAATCAGCGGATCCGCTCCACGCTCATAACGGAACGATGCATCGGTCTTGAGGCCATGCCTCTTCGAACTCTTCCTTATGGTCACCGGATTGAAATATGCACTCTCAAGGAATACATCCACGGTGCTTTCCGTCACGCCGGATTCTTCTCCGCCGAACACGCCTGCAAGGCACATCGGCTTCTCTGCATTTGCAATCATAAGGTCTGCAGCGCTGAGCGTACGCTCCACTCCGTCGAGAGTCACGAACTTCTCGCCCTCTTCCGCCCTGCGCACGATCACCTTTCCTCCGACAATCTTCGCTGCGTCAAACGCATGGAGAGGCTGCCCCACCTCATGAAGCACGAAGTTAGTGATATCCACTACGTTATTGATAGGCCTGAGACCTATTGCAAGCAGCTTCTTCTGCAGCCACTCAGGAGAAGGGCCCACCTTTACGCCCTTGATTGTCGTTCCCGTATATCGCGGTGCTCCGTCTACAGCTGTCACCTCCACCGGTATAGCCTCGCCTTCACCTTCTGCAAAAGCCGAAACGTCAGGAATGTTCAGTCTGCACGGCTTGCCGTCATGCTTGAGATATGCGTACAGGTCACGTGCCACTCCGATATGTGAGGCGGCATCCACGCGGTTTGCAGTAAGTCCTATCTCTATAAGAGCATCAGTTGCGAGTCCGAGATAATCCTTTGCCGGCGTTCCAGGCACAGCCTCAGGATCCAGAACCATGATGCCGTCATGCGACTCGCCTATTCCGAGTTCGTCCTCTGCGCAGATCATTCCGAAAGACTCCACTCCGCGGATCTTCGACTTCTTGATCTTGAAGTCCTCACCGAGAACAGTGCCGACAGTCGCGAGAAGGACCTTCTGCCCTGCCGCAACGTTCGGAGCACCGCAGACCACCTGCAGCAGCTCCGGAGCACCTGTATTAAGTTTTGTAATATGGAGATGATCCGAATCCGGATGTTCCACACATTCCACGACCTCTGCGACTATCACTCCTGCGAGTCCGCCGGGTATCTCCTCAATCTGTTCGAGCGAATCCACCTCAAGTCCGATCGAGGTCAACGCTTCTGCCACGGCCTCCGGTGTGAGGTCGCACTCAAGATAATCCTTGAGCCAATTGTACGAAATCTTCATATGCTGTATTCTTTGATTATTCCCTTTATGATGCACTCATGCTTCAGGCAATGTCCTCCTTGGAGAAGAGAGATTCTGCGAATTCCCTCTTGTTGAAGACTTTAAGGTCTTCTATCCCCTCCCCGATACCGACGAACTTGATAGGGATACGGAACTGGTCAACGATACCGACCACGACTCCTCCCTTTGCCGTTCCGTCAAGCTTCGTCACCGCCAGAGCCGTGATGTCCGTCGCCCTCATGAACTCCTTCGCCTGCTGGAAGGCATTCTGGCCTGTAGAGCCGTCCAGCACAAGCAGAACCTCGTGCGGCGCATCCGAAACCACCTTCCTCATGACATTGCGGATCTTCGTAAGCTCGTTCATAAGGTCTATCCTGTTATGCAGACGCCCTGCCGTATCGATGAGCACGACATCAGCATCCTTAGCCACAGCTGACTTGACTGTATCGAAAGCCACTGAAGCAGGATCCGATCCCATAGCCTGCTTCACGATGTCCACACCTGCACGCTCCGACCAGATGGTGAGCTGGTCCACCGCAGCCGCACGGAATGTGTCCGCTGCACCGAGAACCACCTTCTTGCCCTGGGCCTTAAGACTGCTGGCAAGCTTTCCTATCGTCGTCGTCTTGCCCACTCCGTTTACGCCCACAACCATTATGACATAAGGTTTCCTGCTGAAGTCGAAAGAAACCACCTCATCATCCGACGTCTCGCCTTCAGTGACATTCAGAAGAGCTGCTATCTCGTCGCGGAGCATATCAGTCAATTCATTCAGAGTCACATACTTGTCCCTTCTAACACGCTCTTCGAGATTCTCAATGATCTTCATCGTGGTGTCCACTCCCATATCTGTGGCCAGCAACGCCTCTTCGATTGCATCAAGAAGGTCGTCATCCACTTCCGTCTTTCCTGCGATGGCTCTTGAAAGCCTGTCGAAGAAGCTTCGGTTGGTCTTTTTTACTCCTTTATCAAAAATACCCATATCATAATCGGTTTAACTCGCAAATTTACACTTTTTAAGTGTATAAAAAAAGTGGCATAACTGAAAAATCAGCTATGCCACACTTAATTACTCTTGAAAGAATTATTTCTTTGCGAAGAAGTCCTTAGCCTGTGACTCCTCTACGAGCTGCTCTGTGAACACATAAGCACCTGTCTTAGGAGACTTGTCCATGCGGATACACTTAACCATCTTCTTGAGTGTACCGGCCTTGAAGGTTGCGACTGCTTTCTTTGCCATTTCCTATTCCTCCTTAATTATTTGATCTCGCGATGAAGGGTTACCTTCTTCAGGAACGGATTGTATTTCTTACGCTCCAGACGCTGAGTCGTATTCTTCTTGTTCTTTGTTGTGATGTATCTTGAGATACCCGGTACACCGCTCTCTCTCTGCTCAGTGCACTCAAGGATGACCTGCACCCTGTTACCTTTAGCTTTCTTTGCCATAATCCGAAAAATTAAACAAGGTTAATAAATCCTTTCTTCTGAGCGTCTTTGATAGTGGCGTCGAGACCGTTCTTCTCGATGATCCTCATGCCTTTGCAAGACACTTTAAGTGTGACGAACCTCTGCTCCTCCTCTGACCAGAACTTCTTGGTCTTGAGGTTCAGGGCGAAGACGCGCTTTGTGCGTCTCTTGGAATGCGAAACATTGTTTCCGACCATTCTCTTTCTTCCTGTAACTTGACAAACCTTTGCCATTGTATATAACTTTTTTAATTAATTCATAATTAGCGGGGTGCAAATATCGCATAAAAAAATTGCAATTGCAAAATTTTACACAAATTTGAAGAACCTGCGCCATCTTATATTGTTCGGGAATTTCCTGTTCCCGTCGATGGAGAGCCATATCAGCGCCGGCTTTCCGACTATATGGTCTTCAGGTACAAAACCCCAGTATCTTGAGTCGAGAGAGTTGTGCCTGTTGTCTCCCATCATGAAATAATAATCCTGTGCAAAAGTGTAGCTGTGAGCCTCTTCTCCGTTTATGTATATGACCGAATCCTTCACTTCAAGCTCGTTCCCCTCATACGAGGTGATGATTCTTTCGTAAAGCGGAAGATTCTCAGCCGTGAGCTCGACGGTTGTGCCTTTCTGCGGAATCCAGAGCGGTCCGAAGTTGTCCCTCGTCCATCTGTAGTCCGAAGAGAACGGGAAGATGGTCAGATCCGAATCCGGATAGTCCGGCGGATATACATCTATGTTCTGCTCGACCGACACAACATTTGCGAAACCCTTGACCTTTTCAAGCATCTCGGCTGTCAGCGGCATCTCCGGATATCCCGGAAGGTCCTGATAATACCAAAGCTCCCTCACATTGAGACCGAGCTTTTCGAGATTCACCTGATTTATCCTGCTGCCGTTGGTCACCACGCGGTAGGAATTCTGCACTCCAGGCCAGACTTTCTGAGCCTGTGAATTGACATAAACCTGTCCGTCCACTATCTGGAGGGTGTCTCCTGCCACTGCGACGCATCTCTTGACGTAATGGTCCTTCTTGTCCGAAGGGCGCACCTTCACAGGGCCGTATCTGTCAATGGTGTAGTCGCGTCCGAGAGTCCTGACATATGTGTAATAGTCGGCAGCCGGTTCCTTGACAAGAACTGTGTCGCCATGCGGAAATGCGAAGACGACATAATCGCCTGTCTTTACGTGACCGAATCCCTTGAGCCTCTTGTAATCGTTCTGAATCAGCGTCGAATAAGACTCTTTCGAACCTATTACATTATGAGTGAAAGGAATCGTCAGCGGTGTCTGAGGCATCTTGGGGCCATATGCAAGCTTGCTCACGAACAGATGGTCACCTGTATAGAGCGAGCTTTCCATTGAAGATGAAGGAATCTTGAACGCCTGAAAAAAGAAGGTGTTGATGAATGTCACCACGACTACTGCGAAGATGATTGCATCCAGCCAGTCGAGAAGGGCATTCCTCTTTTCTCCTTCCTTGTATTCCTTCTTCCAGAACAGCCACTTCACCTTGCGCGTGATGTGATGGTCGAAGATAGGGACAAGTCCGAAGAGCCACCAGTAGTTTCCGAGCCATATTACCCACAGGATGTAGAGGACAGCCCAAAAGCCGAACCTCACCCATCGGTTGTGGTATAATTCCTTCAAGCTCATCAGTGCCTACCTTATTTTACAGAATTGATGATAGCCTCAAATGCCTGAGGATTGTTCATGGCAAGGTCTGCGAGAACCTTACGGTTCAGGCCGATGTTCTGCTTAGCGATGCGACCCATGAACTGAGAATAAGTCATACCGTACTGACGTGCGGCAGCGTTGATTCTCTGAATCCAGAGTGCGCGGAATGAACGCTTCTTGTTCTTACGGTCACGGTATGCATAGGTGAGACCCTTCTCGTAGGTGTTCTTTGCTACCGTCCAAACGTTTCTTCTTGAAAGAAAATTACCGCGGGTTCTCTTAAGAATCTTCTTGCGGCGTGCCCTTGAGGCAACTGAATTTACCGATCTTGGCATAAATTTAACTGTTTTATGGAGGCAGTGTCCGTCATCGGAGCTTTTCGACTGCTTTCCAAGTTTGACTTAAAATAACTTCTGTAATCCGAAAATTACATGCCCAACAAAGCTTTGACCCTCTTCTCGTCAACATTGGCAACGAGTGCGATGTGAGTCAAATTTCTCTTCTGCTTCTTGGTCTTCTTTGTGAGAATGTGGCTCTTGTAAGCGTGCTTTCTCTTAACTTTTCCCGTTCCGGTAAGCGTGAAACGCTTTTTTGAACCGGAGTTGGTCTTAATCTTTGGCATAGTTAAATTTGATTTAGTTAATAAATATTTGTCATCCAATCTCTTGGACTACTTTTTCTTTATCGGGGCGATCATCATGATCATCCTCTTTCCTTCGAGCTTAGGCATCTGCTCAGCTCTACCGAACTCTTCAAGCTCCACAGCGAAACGCAGAAGGAGTTTCTCTCCCTGATCCGCATATATGATGGAACGTCCCTTGAAGAACACCGAAGCCTTCACCTTCGAGCCTTCCTGCAGGAATTCCTGTGCGTGCTTCAGCTTGAACTGGAAATCGTGCTCATCCGTATTAGGGCCGAACCTGATCTCCTTGATGACTATCTTGGCGGCATTCGCCTTCATCTCCTTAGCCTTCTTCTTCTGCTGGTAAAGATACTTCTGATAGTCGATTATCTTACATACAGGAGGATCGGCCTTTGCGCTAATCTCCACCAGATCAAGTCCCTGTGCATCAGCCATCTTCATAGCCTCGCTGATCGGATACACTCCCTGCTCCGGAATGTTCTCTCCGACGAGACGTACTCTTGAGGCCGTGATTTCCTCATTGATTCTCAATCCGTCGTCGTCCTTCTTGTTGTTCATAGGCCTCTGGCCCGGACGACCGCTCGGTCTTGGGCCGCTTGGGCGTGGACCGGGTTTAAATGGTGCTGCGATAAATAAATCCTCCTATAAGTTAAGTTATTCAATAATATATAATTATGCAAGCTGAGCATTCACCTCATCGGTAACCAGCTTGATAAAGTCTTCAACCGGCATTGAACCTGCATCGATTCCGCCCTGCCTTCTGACAGAAACCGTGCCTTCGTTCATTTCCTTCTCACCTACAATCACAAGGAAAGGAATCCTCTTGAGTTCACTCTCACGGATTCTCTTGCCGAGCGTCTCGTTTCTGTCGTCAACGGCGGCGCGAATATCGGAATTATTCAGCAAACTGCAAACTTTTTTTGCATATTCCTCGTATTTTTCGCTGACAGGCACTATGTTAACCTGATCCGGAGTGAGCCAGAGAGGGAGTTTTCCGCCTGTATGCTCGAGCAGAACTGCGACGAATCTTTCAAGCGAGCCGAACGGTGCGCGATGGATCATGACCGGACGATGCTTCTGGTTGTCGCTTCCTGTATATTCAAGCTCAAAGCGCTCCGGAAGGTTATAGTCCACCTGGATTGTCCCCAGCTGCCACTTCCTTCCGATCGCATCCTTCACCATGAAGTCCAGCTTAGGGCCATAGAATGCAGCCTCACCGTATTCAACCACTGTATTGAGGCCCTTTTCCTCGGCAGCCTCGATGATTGCAGCCTCCGCCTTTGCCCAGTTTTCATCTGAACCGATGTATTTTTCCTTGTTGTTCGGGTCACGGAGCGACACCTGCGCCACATATTCATTGAAATTCAATGTCTTGAACACATAAAGAATGATGTCGATGACCTTGCAGAACTCTTCCTTGATCTGATCCGGACGGCAGAACAGGTGCGCGTCGTCCTGTGTGAAGCTGCGCACACGCGTCAGTCCGTGAAGCTCGCCGCTCTGCTCGTAACGGTATACCGTACCGAACTCAGCAAGTCTGATAGGAAGCTCCTTGTATGAATGCGGCTTTGTCCTGTATATCTCACAGTGGTGAGGGCAGTTCATCGGTTTGAGGAGATATTCCTCGCCCTCCTGCGGAGTGTGAATCGGCTGGAACGAGTCCTTGCCGTATTTTGCATAGTGACCTGATGTCACGTAAAGATCCTTGTTTCCGATGTGCGGAGTCACGACCTGCAGATAACCGTATGACTTCTGGAGCTTTCTGAGGAACTGCTCAAGGCGCTCACGCAGAGCTGCTCCCTTAGGAAGCCACAACGGAAGTCCCTGGCCGACCCTCTGAGAGAATGTGAAGAGCTCCATCTCCTTTCCGATCTTTCTGTGGTCACGCTTCTTGGCCTCTTCAAGCAGCACGAGATACTCGTCGAGAAGTGACTTCTTCGGGAATGTGACGCCATAGACACGGGTGAGCATAGGACGCTTTTCGTCGCCTCTCCAGTATGCTCCTGCGATTGCCGTCAGCTTCACAGCCTTGATTACCGATGTATCCTTGAGGTGCGGGCCACGGCAAAGGTCGGTGAAATCACCGTTGCTGTAGAAAGTGATCGTACCGTCTTCGAGTTCGCTGATAAGCTCGCACTTGTACTCGTCGCCCTTCTCGGTGAAAGTCTTCATCGCTTCAGCCTTTGAGACCTCTGTCCTGATGAACGGAGTCTTCTGACGTGCAAGATCGATCATCTTGTCCTCGATTGCCTTGAGATCCGCCTCGACAAGAGTCTTGTCACCGAAGTCAACGTCATAGTAGAAACCTGTCTCGATGGCCGGTCCGATACCGAACTTGACTCCCGGGTACAGAGCCTCGAGTGCGGCTGCAAGAAGGTGTGACGAAGAGTGCCAGAAGACGTGCTTTGCCTCCGCATCCTCCCACTTGTGGAGCTTGAGGGAAGCGTTCTCGTTTATCGGACGGGTAACGTCATATATCGTACCTTTTCCTGTGGCATCAGCTGCTGTGACTACGGTTGCAGCCATGACTTCAGCCGCCAGCTTAGGGCTGATACTCTGTGCAATGTCATATGCCGAGACGCCTTTCTCATACTGTCTCACGCTGCCATCAGGAAATGTAATGTCTATCATGTCTTTATATGTTTTTAAATTTCTATCTTAGACTTATCAATCCAAGAGCGCAAAGATACGAATTATTTTCTATCTTTGTATCGCTAAACATACGAATATGGAACAAAATCTGATCAGGAAGAACATGTGGAACGGAGCGGCGAAGGCCGGGCTGGCACTCGGTGCGGTTTCGTCAGCATATCTTTTCATCAACCAGTTCATCGGCACGGCAGGACTGCCTGCATTTGTCACGACCCTTATCAACGGAATCTTCTGGGTGGCGAAGTTCGGAGGATGCATCTGGCTCATGTCCATCTCCATGAAGAGGTTCGCACAGGATAATCCTCAGGCCGACAACAGCACGACGATGAAGTTCGGAACAGCAAGTGCGCTGCTTTCTGCGCTCGTATATGCAGCGGTGACATTCGCAAACGTAAGCTTCATCTCAGCGGATCTCTTCGCAGAGCAGTTCGACATCGTGATGCAGCAGATGGCACCAATGATGGACTCCAACACAATGGATGCAGTGGACAGCATGATGGAGATGATGCCTGAAATCACCTTCTTCTCGAATCTGATATACTGCTTCATCTATGGTGCATTGCTTTCTGTGATACTTTCACGAAACATCCCGAGCAAGGATCCGTTCGCTAACTATAAACCTGACGAGCAGTAATATGGCAGAGACATTCGCAAAGAACCTTTCGGTTGTAATCTCATTATACAACGAGGAAGAGTCACTCAAGGAACTTGTGGACTGGATCGTAAGGGTCGCAAGCAGGGAGCAGTACAGCTACGAAATAATAATGGTGGATGACGGAAGCACGGACAGTTCATGGAAGGTCATCCGGGAATTGGCTGAAGAATATCCGGCAGTGAGAGGAATATCATTCAGAAGGAACTACGGAAAGTCAGCCGCACTGTATCACGGATTCAAGGCTGCGCAAGGCCAGGTGGTGATAACGATGGATGCAGACCTGCAGGACTCACCTGATGAAATCCCGGCTCTCTACGACATGATAATGGATGAGGGATACGACATCGTATCGGGCTGGAAGAAGCAGAGATTCGACAACAAGCTCACAAAGAACCTTCCGTCGAAAGTGTACAACGCAACGGCAAGAAAGATAACGGGAATCAAGCTGCACGACATGAACTGCGGCCTCAAGGCATACAGGAACGAGGTTGTAAAGAACATCGAGGTGTACGGGGAGATGCACCGATATATCCCATATCTGGCAAAGAACGCCGGATTCAACAGGATTACAGAAAAGCCGGTGCAGCACCAGAAGAGGAAATACGGTGTAAGCAAATTCGGACTTGAACGCTTTGTGAACGGCTTTCTCGATCTGCTGTCATTATGGTTCCTGAGCACATTCGGCAAGAAGCCGATGCATTTCTTCGGATTTACAGGAATCCTCATGTTTCTGACCGGAGGCATACTCGCAGTCTGGGTGATTGTCGAGAAACTGATACAGCAGTCAAATGGTCTGGCATTCCGTCCGGTCACTGAGCAGCCTCTCTTCTATCTCGCCCTCGTTGCAGTGCTTATCGGATTCCAGCTATTCCTCGCAGGCTTCATCTGCGAAATGATTTCAAGAAACAGCTCCGACAGAAACCACTACAACATCCGCGAAGAGATCTGAATCTGCTGAGAAATCTTGCAGACATTCCATCGGGACATCTAGCGACGTAAACCGCAAAGTCCTGCCTTCCAGCTTGTTACGAAAGGTGCGTGCCGCCAAAGGGGAGCACGCACCTTCTGCAAGAGGCTGACGGACAAGGAGTTACATTTCACTCTGAATGAACGCAAAAAAAAGAGCCTCCGGGACATTGTCTCGAAGGCTCTTAGAAGAAAGTGGCAGCTACCTACTCTCCCACCTGGTGGGGCAGTACCATCGGCGATGGTGAGCTTAACTTCTCTGTTCGGAATGGGAAGAGGTGGATCCTCAC
>JAFTMS010000003.1 GCA_017452265.1 Bacteroidales bacterium
CAAAGATACGCCTTTTTTTTGAATCCGCAAGCGTTTCAGGAAAAATTTTTCAAAAATCTTTCGAAATGCACCCCGGAACAGCTCCCGGAGGCAGATGCAGGCGTCAGTCTTCATAAGAACTTCTCCGCTTCGCAGAGCCCGCTTCTCAAATGGGAGTGCAAAGGTACGACTTTTTTCAACATCTCCAAACTTTTTTACAAAAAATTTCGGGATTTTTTAATGATGGAATCCCGTTCTAAAGCGCAAAGGGCTGGATTCCAAGTAAATAAAACCATCTATATTTTTCATCAATAAAGAGAAATCATTCCCCATGTCTGCGGACCTCCTTCAATGGTCACATATATGACTACTTCCCTTTCGAGGCCAGCAGTCGTACCCGGCCCTTTATATGGGATCTTCAGTTCCTGACGAGGACTACGTATCCTGCCGTCAAGCTCCACTTTTCCGAGCCACTGAGGGCCGGACTTGAACTCCACCTTCGATATCTTCACATCCTCACCGCGCGCGTTCGTGATCCGGATGCCGTTCATATCCGCGTAGTCCGTCGCCATAATCGTCATGTAGAGCCTCTTCTTTTCCTTGCCGGCGAAATCCTGAGGGCACCAGTATGTGACTTCCTTCTCCGGAGCGTACGGGTTGAAGGCTTTGTCCTTATAATCTATATAGGAATATTTCTTCACGAGTGACACTGCCGCTCCAAGAGGATCTTCGTATGGCTCCGCCGATGAGATCATCGGTTCACCGGACGGACATACATCCTCAGCACTGCCATAGCCTGTTCCATAATGGAACCCTCCGTCGAATTCAACCATGTCCGCTACCTTGCCCTCTATCGCATTTGTGAAATAGTAGTCCAGACGCGGCACATAATAGTCACGCACGAGTCCGGACCAGACGCGCGCCGAATAGTCCTTGAGCGACGGGCCCGACCATGTCGAGACGAGACGCTTCACCTCCTTTCTGAAAGCAGCGGCCTCTTCCGGTGATGTAGCGGACTCCCCTGCCATATCCAGCCACCTCTGGATCCGCAGAATCGGGTGGGATTCCAGCAGACGGTCCATTTCAAGCAGCATTTCCTTGAGCTGCTCCTTGAGCGCTTCAGCCTTCGGTGCATCTCCGGCAACAATCGCCCAGTTGGCGGCCTTCAGCACACAATCCGCCTTTGCGGCGATATAGAGGGCGGCATACTGCACGACGTCCGTCACATAAAGCTCGTTGTCCTTATATTTGTCGGCTACGGAAAGGAAGGACTCTATACCTATATAATAATGCTCGTTTATATTCATGGTCTCGCCCCTGTGGTATGCAGGGCGCTGCTGCCAGAGGAAACGGGCGTTGTTGGTGAAGTTGTCATATACGGACTGGCGGAGCTCGTTCCAGAACTCGGTGAATGCCGGATTTGAGGCTCCGTAGCGTGCCTTGCTGTAGGCATCAAGGAAGGCATCGAGGTCTGTTTCCTCGGAACTCCATGCCGCAGCCGATATGAGTTCATAGAGGATTTCATTGTTTTCCACGCCTTCAGGAGATGTGCCGAAGCCTGTCAGATGGCCCTTGTTTTCAGAGCGGAGTGCGTCCAGATGCCCGTTGAGATAGAAGTCAAGAGGGCCTTTGAGGGCTGTACGGCCACCGAAATTCGGGACGGTGCTCCATATCCAAGGCTTACCGAAGAAGCCGCTGAGATTGTCCCAGCTGTTGCCGTTTTTCCAGACGTAGTTGTTGAAGTCCACGGCAAGGTCTATGACCATAAGCTTATCGTCCGGAGCACCGCTCAGAAGAGCCTCGACGCTCTGCGGATCCCACTGGTCACGCTGATAGCCGAACATCCAGCCCTGCATCACCCACACGGCATCAGGATTTGCAGCAGCAAGCGTATTATATATAGTCTTTCCGTAGTGCTGGAGCTTGTCATGGCGCTCCTGCGAGCCTTTTTCACCGAACGGGATGTCGAGCTCGTTGAAACTGTCTATGAGATAGTATTTTCCCTTGCCGAACTCATTTTCCCACTCACGGATGAATTCTGTGCCTATCACGCTGAAGAGGGAATCCACCGGTGAGAGCATATAGCTTTCATGGCCAGACCATTTTGTCGTCATCATATCCACTTCCGGATAATGTTCCTTCACGGCCTTGGGCACAAAGCCGGCAAATCCCTGGTATACCGGAGTCATTCCGAGAGCAAGCATCCTGTCGTCGATCCTGTGCTGAAGCTCGATCTGCTTCCTGTGCCATTCCTGTGACATGCCGCCGTCTACAGCAGTCATGTTGCCCATGCGCATCCACGGGAAATGGGCAGGGCCGGTAAAATAGGCGTCGATCTCTTCCTGCGAGAGGCCGAGCTTCGACCATACACGCGACAATATCGCCTCACCGGCTATCGGAGCAAGCGGCATGCTGAAGCCGTGAAGCGCTATCCAGTCTATCTCGCGTTCCCACTCGTCCCAGCCCCAGAACGGGGTCGTATATCCATATGTACATACATTATAATAAAGGCGGTCGCAGAACGGAGACGTCACGCTTTTGCGAGGCATATCTTCCAGCTCCGACGGGAAGTCGAGGCGGTCTCCAGTCCAGCTTGCGATTCCGTATCCGTTTGCAAGCACATAATCGTAGAAGCCCTTGCAGAGCGCCACCGTCGACGTTCCTTCGACCGTAAGCACATCGTCCTGCACGGACAGGGCATACGTATCCAGACTGTCCGGCTTGTCCAGAAGCACGAATTCGACATTGGAAGGAATTTCTCCAAACGTACGCTCCACCACGCCTTCGGCCTCCTTAACCTGAGACGGGGTGCAGCTGCAGAAAAGGATGGCAAAAATAGTGAGAATTGAGAAACTTGCTTTCGGTTTCATATGAATGAATGTTAATTGTTGCAAAGATATTATTATTTTTGCACGTCTGCATCAATTCTGTAAACAATGGAAAACAAATCTCAAAGACTTATGTCGCTGGATGCGCTCCGCGGATTCGACATGCTTTTCATAATGGGTTTCTCATCACTCGTGATGTCCGTATGCTCACTCTTTCCCGGAGGGGAAGACTGCTGGCTCTCACAGACGATGGAGCATGCTGAATGGAACGGCCTCAGGCATCATGATACGATCTTTCCGCTATTTCTGTTTCTTGCCGGGATGTCGTTTCCGTTCTCATATGCGAAGCAGATTACTCTCGGAACGCCTGCAAGGAAGATATATCTGAAGATTTTCAAGAGGGCGCTGATACTCGTATGTCTGGGAATAGTGTACAACGGATTCTTCAAACTGGAGTTCGATAGCCTGCGAATATGCAGTGTACTGGGCAGAATCGGCCTTGCATGGATGTTTGCAGCAATCATGTACATACATTTCAAGCCGGCTACGCGCGCAGCAATATGCGGTGTAATCCTGATAGGATACTGGCTGCTCATATGCTTTGTGCCGGCGCCGGACGTGCCGGGAGCGGATCCGCTTACGATGCAGGGCAACCTTATAGGCTATGTGGACCGGATGATTACACCGGGAAGACTCATCTATGACGGCGGACGATTCGACCCTGAAGGCCTGCTGAGTACGATTCCGGCAATAGTTACAGCCATGCTGGGCATATTCACGGGAGAGTTCGTGAGGATATCCGACGAGAAGCTCCCGGGAAACAGGAAGACCTTGTACATGGCAGGAGCAGCTGTCGTGCTTCTCGGCCTCGGACTGCTCTGGAGCCTCGTATTTCCTGTCAACAAGATGCTTTGGTCAAGCTCGTTCGTACTGGTAGTAGGAGCATACAGTCTCGGCATGTTCGCGCTCTTCTATTATATCATTGACGTGAGGAAATGGCAGAAGTGGACGCTTTTCTTCAGAGTCATCGGTCTGAATTCCATCACCATCTACATGGCTCAGAGGATATTCAGCTTCAGCAGCATAAACAGGTTCTTCCTCGGAGGACTTGCAGCGAAACTTCCGGAGCAGTGGGCAGATGTCCTGTTCGATTTCGGATACGTCGCAATCTGCTGGCTCTTCCTCTATTTTCTTTACAGAAAAAAGACTTTTCTCAAGATCTGACATGTAATCTCATTTCAAGACTTTATATGTATCTGCACTGGCCGTCTTAATGGCGGCCGGTTGCGCAGATAAGAATGCCGCTTCGTCCGGCCAGAATGACAACGTCAGCATTCCGCAGACCTGCACAGTCCATGGGCACGTAACCTGTTCAGGCAAGCCGGTTGAAGGTGTGACCGTATCGGATGGTGTGGAAGTGACACGCACAGATGCCGATGGATATTATGAATTGGTATCTTCCTCCAGATACGGATACGTGTTCATATCCGTACCGGGAGGATATATGTGCGAGGAGAACGGTGCACTGCCGCTTTTCTGGCAGACGGTCAAAGGCAAGACCGGTAACGAAGAACATTCCTTCAGGCTTGTCAGCGAGCCTAACGACAATCACCGGCTCATCGTTTCAGCAGACTATCATCTCGGGGACATATATGACAGCCAGGACATCAGGTGCTTCGAGCAGTTCTTCCTTTCCGACATCGGAGGCTATGCCGCCGGACAGAACAGCGCGAAAGTGTACGGCATCGTACTCGGAGACATGACCTGGGACATATTCTGGGAGCAATACGACATGGAAAGATACACCGCCGCTGCGGAGGACTTCCCTATGACCACATTCCATGTCATAGGAAACCATGATTACGACATGTCCCGTACCGACGACTTCAAGGCGGAGAACGTCTACAGAAAGTATCTTGGTCCGACATTCTATTCCTTCAATCTCGGCAAATGCCATTACGTCGTGCTCGACAATATGGTGTACACGAATACGTTCTCCGGTGGAGAATACACGAGAAGCCACGACACATATGTCTCGCAGGAGCAGCTCTAATGGCTTGCCAAGGATCTCGAGAACGTGGAAAAGGATACGCCTTTGTTCATCTGCATGCACTGCCCGGGCTTTTCAGTGAACGGAGTCAGCGATACGGGAGGCATCATGAACGTAAGCCTCGGCTTTTCCGACGGCGGTATGGAGCAGCAGCTTGCGGACTGTCTGAAAGGCTACACCCAGATGCATCTGCTGACAGGAGACACCCACATAAACCGGAGCATTCCGCAGGGAAGCATGCCGTCCGGATACGGCAATCTGCATGAGCACAACATTGCCGCAGTCTGTGCATCATGGTGGTTGACAAACTATATCAGCGGTAACAGCATCTGCAAGGACGGAAGCGAAGGAGGATACATGGTGTTCGATAATTCCGGTTCAGACATAAGCTGGAAATACCGTTCACTCAAATATGGTGACGAAAAGCAGTTCCGCGCATATGACATGAATACGGTACTTGACTTTTTAGCCACTGGCACCATGGTTTCCAAATTCTATGAGAAGTATCCGGACCGGGAAAGATATTCGGAATTCGGTGAGAACACCGTGCTTATCAACGTATGGAACTGGGATCCTTCGTGGGAAATCTCCGTCACGGAAAACGGGAAAGAGCTGGCCCTAACACAGCATTACATCGAAGATCCGCTGCACACAATCTCATATGACATTCCGAGGACATACACCAACGGCGAACTCACAAGCAGCTTCAGGACTATAAAGACACATCACATCTTCAGCGCACAGGCCGCTTCCGCCACCTCAGCTCTTGAAATCACTGCCACAGACGGTTTCGGGGATGTATACAGAGAAACGATGTCACGCCCGAAACCATTCAACGTAGACATCGACTGACACTCATTTTCTGCTGAGCGCCCCGAACACAGGTCAGTATAGAAACCTAATAATCAAACATTTATAGGAAATCGCCTGCGTCATTTGGAGCAGGCGATTTTTCGTAAAGGGTTCGTTGTCAGGATTTTGCGGTTTGGAGGCACAAAAGAGGAAGGAGCCGGATTATGCGAGGTGGGGCATGCCGCGGGTCAAGTGGAGGCGTCGGGAGGTGCCTTGGCCATGGAGGCGGATCCAGGTGCTGAAGCCGGGGGTGCCTTCACGGAATTCGAAGATGCGGGCGCCGCTTGGGCCGATGTTGTTGTAGACCGTATCACAGCCGCTGAAACGTCCGAACATGTAGAACATGTCACCGTACTTCATGACATAGTCGTTGTCGTGGTCATGGCCGCATATCACGGCTTCGACATCCCCCATTTCCTTGAAGTTGGCTATCAGACCGGAATTGTAGTTTGACGGGCAAGGCTTCTCGCATGACGTGCCTATGAGATCGCGTTCATCGGTGCGGAGAGCATCGTTGAATTCACGGACTGCGATATGGAAAAAGGCATACGACGGAACCGGTACGCCTCCGTTCGCTTCAGTCAAAGACTGACTGTGGCCACGGTACCAGCCTATCTGGCTGTGACGTATGTAATCATATCCCTTTTCACCACGAAAATCTATGTAGGAGCCTGAATCGAAGAGGTAGAAGACACGTTCGACACCTTTGGACGAGGACAAGGTGATGACATCGTTGGAACAGCCGTATATGCCTTCCTTCACAGGAGAATTGATGTTTCCGCTTATGCTGCGCACGACATCGAAGATTTCGCTGCGGCTCAGTTCGAAGTCGCTGTCATGGTTTCCGAGAGCTACCGCAAAAGGGATTCCTCTTTCCACCATCGGCTGCAGGATTTCACGCGCAGACTGTGCAGCCGGATTACCGAATATGATATCACCGGTATGTATTACCAGATCAGGTTTTTCAGCATCAAGCATCTCACGGACATTGTCCAGTGCCCTCTGCGACCTCGGATCGCCTGCAACATAATGAGTGTCGGTGAACTGCAGAACCTTGAAGCTTCCGTCCGGTCTGAAACGGAAATCGTGCACATCGGAGGCCGATGAAGCCGGTTCTTGTTCTTCACGGCGTGCAAGAAGGCTTACGCCTGGAACGGTCATGGCCGCGCCCGTAAGCGCGGCCATCACAGACCCTTTCAGAAAGTCTCGTCTTTCCATATATTTTAGAATGTATATTTTACCATCATCTGGACACGGCTGTTGGCTACCCAACGGAGGTTCTCAGTGGCGAGGGCGTTGGCGTTGTAGTTCTTGTCGCCGTACTGCACCGCCGTGTACTGGTACTCAAGACCGAGGGTGAACTTGCCGAAGTTGTACATGACCTCAGGGTTGATGCGGTACATCTGATTGAGATTGGCGAAGCCGTTCTTGCAGAAGTATATGTCATCGGCTACCACCGGTCCGTCAGCCGCTCCGTCAGCAAGACCGAGATTCTTCATGTAGCCGAGGAAAAGGACTCCCTGCCACTTCTTTCCGTATGAAAGCGAAAGCCATGATGAAGAGTTGCGCAGAGGGGCGTATTCCCAGCTTCCGTCAGCATTCTCGGCAACCTTCGCGTATCCGCTCATGAGGTTGAAATGGTCACCGCCCTGACCATAAACGGTCTTGGCCTTTACAGAGAACTTCTTGTATGAATACTGGGCATATGCGAACGGAGATACTGTCGTGATGCGGTCATCTACCTTTACGGTCACTCCTGCGGCATTCTCGCCCTGAATACGCGGTTTGATGCTGAGCATGTCTACCCCCACCCTCATAAGGAAGCCGTCTGTCTTATAGGTCACTCCTGCATACATTTCAGGAGTGCAGCCATACTTTATATAGTCTGCAGAAGCTCCATTTGGGCCCGCAGAAGTATACTGCATCTGCCATATCGCCGCCGCAGTAATGGTCCAATGGTCACCGAGATTCGCGTCCATAGCCACCTGCGGAGTCCTTGAGAACGGGCCGAAAGGCGCACCTACCTCAAGGCTGAACACATGCGGATGGTCAGCAGCCATAGGATGCCATGCCTGACCGATCTTCAGACCGACAGAAGCCTTGCCGTCACCGTTCATCGGAAGATCCTTCCATGTAATGGTGGCATAGGCCTGACGGAGACGGAGGCTCGCTGTTCCTGTGGAGCCGCTGAGTCCGTTGTAGAAATCGGCCTCGACCTTTGCTCCGAAATGTACATTATTCACATAATATCCGCTTACATCCACGCCGACACGCGAAGTGAGGGCAAGGAAACGGAATGAAGACTGCTGGTTCAGATCCTCTCCGAGGCTGTTGAGGCTCTGATCCTTAGGCAGATAGTAGAACAGGTTACCTGTTCCGGACACGCTTTCACGTGAATCATAAGCAAAATAGTTCCTTATGAATCCGTAGAATTTGAAATGGTTCTGCAGATGCTCCTTGGCCTCTGACTTTGTGTCCTTGTCCTTCTCTGCTGCAAATGCAGGGGATGCAAGAATGAGAAGTGCCAGAAAAATTGTAATTCGTTTCATGACTTCTAAAGGTTTAGATTTAGTTTAACTCACTGGTAATCAGTAATAATAACGTATTTAATAACTTATTAACACTGCGAATTAAGCAATTTTTCCGTTAAAATGCAATGAAATTTCAGAGAAATCACACAAAACATCGGTCAAATCAGAATCCGATGAATATGAGCATGGCATATCCGAGTATGAATCCTACCACGCCGATGATGATTCCCACTGTCGCCATCTGCTTTGTCGTAATCATGCCCGTCGAGTGCGCCAGAGCATTCGGAGGCGTACTTACAGGGAGGCACATGGCAAGTGAAGCGGATATTGCGATACCGATGACCATAGCAGGAACGCCTCCGCAGTTTTCAAATAGCGGATTGCCCTTCATTGCCGTTCCAACTACCACAAGAATCGGAACGACAAGGTTTGCAGCAGCCGAATTCGAGATGAAGTTCGAAAGGAAGTAGCAGATGAAGCCGCCGACAAGCATCACCACTATCGGATTCCAGCTTGAGAATGGAATGATCTCTATGAGAGTCGATGCCAGTCCGGTCTGGTTGAGGGCAGTTCCGAGGGCGAAACCGCCGGCCACCATCCAGAGCACAGCCCAGTTGATGCTTTCAAGGTCGCGCGCCTTGAGTATGCCCGTTGCAGAGAATACGGCGAAAGGAATCATGGCAACGATATTTGAATTGATGCCGAAGAAGCTCTCGCCCATCCAGAGAATGATGGTCATAGCGAAAGTCACCCACACGACGTATTTCTGGAAAGGAGTGGTCTTCACCGGAGCACCTTCGATCTTGAGCTCGATGGACTTAGCCTTAAACGGGAAAAGCTTCGAAAGAAGGAACCACGCGAACACGAGCATAATGAGCACATATGGCACCATCCTTATCATCCAGCTGACGAAAGTGACATTGTATCCTGCCTCCTGAAGGGCTCCGAGGGCGATTGCGTTAGGAGGAGTACCGATAGGTGTACCCATACCTCCGATGTTTGCGGCAATCGGGATGGCAAGGGCAAGCGCTATTCTGCCGCCGCCGTCCTTCGGAAGAGTCGCGAGAACCGGTGTAAGGAACGTAAGCATCATGGCGGCTGTCGCTGTGTTGCTCATGAACATGGAGAATATTCCAATGACGAGAAGGACTCCTAGAAGCACAGTCTTAGGATTCGTGCCGAAAGGCTTGAGCATCACGCGTGCGAGCTGCACGTCGAGTCCGACCTTTGTGGCTGCGAAAGCGAGGACGAATCCTCCGAGGAAGAGCATGATCACAGGATCGGCGAAAGATGCCATTATATCCTTATAATGAGTCAGGGCACCGACATTTTCCTTTGCTATCAGGAAGCCGAGGCCCTTGTTGGAAGTCGTAAGAAGAATCGCCACTATGGCAACTACAGACGTCGTCCATGTCGGAATCACCTCAAGAATCCACATGAGGGCCGTGAAGACGAAGATTGCGATCACACGCTGCTGAGTGAGCGTAAACAACGGAAGACCGGTTGCCGGATCAGTTCCAAAGAAAGTTGCAGGCACCAAGGCCAGGAAGAAAGTGATAGCGCAGACAACTAAGAACTTGAGGCAGCGCTGCAGGTTCATTGGATGACCTAAAAAAGAAAAATAAGCCATAACGGGATTGGTTATCAGTTACGGCATGTAAAGTTGGATAAAATATTTATAAAAAACAAGAGGACAGCCATCTGACCGTCCTCCCGTGTATATCAATATGTCTTTTAGAACAGACCTGCCGATCCGAGAAGGATGAGCATCACGTATCCGAGCACGAGGCCGACGACACCCATGATAAGACCTGTCTTCACCATATCTTTCTGCTCGATCATTCCTGTAGCGGCTGCGATTGCATTCGGAGGTGTCGAGATCGGGAGCACCATTCCGAGTGACGAACCGATTGCAACACCGATAAGGAGCGTTGACACGCCTCCGAGCGGGATAAGGTTCTCAGCAACCTGTGCGCTTGCTCCGACCGCTGCAAGAATAGGAACGAGAAGTGATGCCGTCGCTGTGTGCGAAATGAAGTTCGCCATGAGGTAGCAGATGAGTCCTGAACCTACGACCATGACTACTGCAGGCCATGAGCCGAACGGAATTGCATTGATGAGTGTCGTTGCAAGACCTGTCTCCTGAAGTGCCACACCGAGGGCAAAGCCACCGGCAACCATCCAGAGCACTGACCAGCTGATTTCCTCAAGGTCACGCTTTGTAAGGATACCGCAGATTGCGAATACACCTACAGGGAGCATCGCCACTACATTTGCATTCACGCCTGTCACATCACCGAGGATCCAGAGAAGAACGGTCGCGATGAATGTAACATAAACCACCTTGGATCTCCAATCCTTCTTGAGGTCTCCCTCGATATTGAGCTCGATTGACTGAGCCTTGAACGGGAAGAGTTTCTTGAGCATGATCCATGCGATGAAGAGAAGAAGGAGCGAGAACGGCACCATGAAGAGCATCCACTTGCCGAAGCCTACGGTTATGCCGATTTCCTCAAGGTACTTGAGGGCGATTGCGTTCGGAGGAGTTCCGATAGGCGTTCCGAGACCACCGACATTGGCAGCGATAGGAATTGCGAGTGCAAGAGCTGTCTTACCCTTTCCGTCAGCAGGAAGAGCCTTGAGGATAGGGCCGAGGAATGTGAGCATCATCGCAGCTGTCGCTGTATTGCTGAGGAACATGGAGAAGATACCCGTCACCATGAGGAAACCGAGAAGCACAAACTGAGGCTTCTTTCCGAAAGGCTTGAGCATAACGCGTGCAAGCCAGAGATCCAGGCCGCTCTTGGAAGCTGCTATCGCAAGGACGAATCCACCGATGAACAGCATGATGATAGGGTCAGCAAAGCAGTGCAGGAGCGACTTGTAGCTTGTCTGCGCACCGAGTGCCTCGACTCCGCCGTTTTCAAAGAACACAAGACTGCTGTTCGATGTCGTGAACAGGAGCAGGACCACCACCATGACAGATGTAGTCCATGCAGGTACGGCCTCGAAAAGCCACATGAGGATGGCGAAAAGGAAGATTGCGAGCGTCCTCTTCTGGATGACAGTCATGCCGTCCACCCAGTTCTCGACAGGGAGGCACCACACGACAAGAGCAGCAACGATAGCGATTATAAGGCGTATCGCTCTTGAAATGGTCTTGTCATCAGTCTTATGAGCCTTCTTCCAGTTATGGTAGGACTCAACAAGGTGATAACCAGAGAAATTTTTAAACATAGTCAGTATTTTTGTTAATAATTACAATCGGTTTTTCAAAACGGCGGCAAAGTTAACCTTTATTTACGATAAAGCAACCCCAAAAGCAAAATAAAAAGGGAATGAAAAGATATTCACTCCCTTACGTGTATTATAGCAGTCTCAAAAACGGTGGCGATAGATTTTCCCTATGCCGTCATTATTGTTTTCGATAGCCGCATACTATATGATACCCTGTTCGAGCATTGCCTGGGCCACCTTCATGAAGCCGGCGATATTTGCGCCCCTTACATAGTTGATGTAGCCGTCAGGCTGCGTTCCATACTTCACACATGCTTCGTGGATATTGGACATGATGGCGTGCAGCTTCTCATCCACTTCGGCCGCGCTCCAGCTTATGTGCATGGCGTTCTGAGTCATCTCAAGACCGGATGTCGCCACTCCGCCGGCATTCACAGCCTTACCAGGAGCGAACATGATGCCGGCCTTCTGGAATGCCGCGATGGCCTCCGGAGTACATCCCATGTTCGAAACCTCGGCCGCGAGCCATGTGCCGTTTGCGAGCAGTTCTTCAGCATCCGCACCTGTAAGCTCGTTCTGGAATGCACAAGGCATCGCTATGTCGCACTTGATGCTCCAGGCCTTCTTTCCAGGATAGAATGTAGCAGACGGGAACTTCTCAGCAAAAGGAGCCACGACGTCGTTGTTCGATGCACGAAGTTCAAGCATATAGGCAATCTTCTCGGCGTTCATTCCTTCCGGATCATAGATGGCACCGTCAGGACCTGAAATCGCGATTACCTTTGCGCCAAGTTCCGTAGCCTTTGTAGCAGCGCCCCATGCGACGTTGCCGAATCCCGAGAGAGCAACGGTCTTGCCCTTGATGTCCTTGCCGGCCATATGAAGCATATGCTGAACGAAATAAACAGCTCCGAAGCCCGTCGCCTCAGGACGAAGGATAGAGCCTCCCCAAGTCATGCCCTTTCCCGTGAGCACTCCTGTGTTGTACTGCTGCGCGAGTTTCTTGTACATACCGTAGAGGAAGCCTATTTCACGGCCGCCCACTCCGATATCGCCTGCAGGCACATCCTGGTCCGGACCGAGAATCTTCCAGAGTTCCAGCATGAAGGCCTGGCAGAAACGCATGATTTCAGCATCCGACTTTCCGCGCGGGTTGAAATCCGAACCGCCTTTGCCACCTCCCATAGGAAGGGTTGTAAGGGCATTCTTGAATGTCTGCTCGAATCCGAGGAACTTCAGGATAGAAAGGTTCACCGACGGATGGAAGCGGAGGCCTCCCTTGTACGGGCCGATTGCCGAGTTGAACTGCACACGGTAACCTGTGTTCGTCTGAACCTCGCCGTTGTCGTCAACCCATGTCACCTTGAATGTAAGGATACGCTCAGGCTCGACGATGCGCTCGACGATCTTTGCGTCCTCGAACTCAGGGTGCTGGTTATATACTTCCTCGATAGACTCCAATACTTCGTGTACCGCCTGGAGATACTCCTTCTCGTAAGGGTACTTGGCCTGAAGTCTGGCCATCAGTTCTTTTGTGTTCATTATTTTGTGTATTATGTAGTGTCTATTTCACTTCCCACGTTGAGCCGCTGCGGAGCAGGTCGTCCACGCACCGGATCTTCGACTTCGCCTTCACCTGGGCCACCTGATCGCGCACTCCATCGTCATATGTCACATCCTTCACGTCACGTATGACTCCGAGGGCAACAGGGAAATCCGGATACTTCATGTCCGCGAGCATCATGTGTATGCCCACGTTCTCGGAATGTGCATCATGCACGAGGATGTCGTCCTCAGCGACACCATTCTCGCCTATAGTCACCACCCTGAGGCCCATACCGTCCAGAACAAGACCCTTGTCACGGTTCTTTCCGAATATCATCTTCTCACCGTGGCGGAGGACAATCGTCCTGTCCGCACGCACTTCCCTGTCTGAAATGACCTTATGCGTTCCGTCATTGAATATCACACAGTTGGTCAGCATCTCCATCACGGAACAGCCGGCATGCTTTGCTGCAGCGAGCATGATCTCGGAACTGAGCTTCAGCTCCGAATCAAGACTGCGGGCAAAGAACGTACCTTTTGCACCGAGCACGAGGCTTCCCGGATTGAACGGATGCTCCACTGTACCGTACGGCGATGTCTTGGTGATGGCTCCGAAACGTGATGTCGGCGAATATTGCCCCTTTGTAAGACCGTAGATCTGGTTGTTGAATAGGATTATGTTTATGTCAACGTTCCTTCTTATGGCGTGGATGAAGTGGTTTCCGCCTATCGCAAGGGCATCGCCGTCACCGCAGGCCTGCCATACGGCAAGATCCGGATTCGCGACCTTGATTCCTGTCGAAATCGCCGTCGCACGGCCGTGTATGCTGTGAAAACCGTATGTATTCATATAATACGGAAGGCGTGACGAACATCCGATACCGGACACGATCACATATCTTTCCTTGCTGTAGCCCAGCGCTTCGGTTACGTCCGGCAGGGCTCTCTGAAGGGCTGCGAGCACTCCGTGGTCGCCGCATCCCGGGCACCACCTGACCTCCTGGTCGCTCTTGAATTCCTTGAATGTATATCTTGGCATAATAATAAATCGTTTTTAGATCCTCACGTCGCTTCGCTCCTCAGGATGACGTCATTGCGAGGAGCGAAGTGACGTGGCAATCCCTACATTGATGTCTTTATCGCTCCGACTATTTCCTTCACGAGGAACGGCTGGCCCTGTACCTTGTTGTACTGTCTGTATTCAAACTGCGGCAGTTTTCCACGCAGATAGTTTACAAAGTGGCCGCTGTTCAGCTCACATACGAGAATCCTGTCGAACTTCGAGAACACTTCTTCCGTATTGCGAGGAAGCGGCATGATATAGTCGAAATGCGCGAAGCTCACTTCCACACCCTCAGCCCTTACCTCCTGCACGGCTGAAAGAAGATGGCCGAACGTACCGCCCCAGCCTACGAGCAGCAGCTTTCCGCTCTCAGGGCCGTTCACCTCGAGCTCAGGAATGAAGTCCGCCACCTTCTCCACCTTCATTTCACGCTCACGCACCATCATGGCATGGTTCTGCGGATCCGACGAAAGGACACCGGCGTGGTTCTTCTCCAGACCACCCACCCTATGCTCGTATCCGGCCATTCCAGGTACCGCCCATTTGCGGACATATGTCTCGGGATCGCGTTCGAACGGCTTGTATGTCGTATTCGGCTGCACGAACGGAGGCGCGATCTTAGGGTAGTCCTTCATCGACGGAATGAGCCACGGCTCCGAACCGTTTCCAAGGAAGCCCTCCGTAAGCAGGAGGACAGGTGTCATATGCTCGAGTGCAATCTTTGCAGCGTTGAAGGCGGCATCGAAGCAGCCGGCAGGAGAGTGCGCCGCCATTACGACCATCGGGCATTCTCCGTTGCGGCCGTAAAGAGCCTGGTTCAGGTCTGTCTGCTCGGTCTTCGTCGGGATGCCGGTCGAAGGACCGGCACGCTGGACATCGATCACGACGAGAGGAAGCTCAGTCATGACGGCAAGTCCGAGGGCCTCAGACTTGAGTGAAAGACCCGGGCCGGATGTCGTGGTCACCGCAAGGTTTCCGGCAAAAGCGGCTCCTATAGCCGTACAGATGCCTGCAATCTCATCCTCGGCCTGGAGCGTCTTTGCTCCGAGGCTCTTATGGATGGCAAGTTCTTCAAGGATGCCCGTCGCAGGGGTGATCGGATACGAACCGCAGAAAAGCGGCAGGCCCGACTTCTCCGAAGCGGCGAGAAGCCCCCATGCGGTGGCCTGGTTGCCGGTGATGTTCCGGTAAAGGCCTTTAGGCTGGTGCGCCGGCTCGATATTGTATGTATTCGGAATCGCCTGAATGTTGGCAGCATAGTTGTAGCCGTCGTTCAGCACCTTCTTGTTCGGTTCGATAAGCTCCGGCTTCTTCTTTCCGAACTTACGTTCCAGATACTGGAATATATACTCCATCGGACGGTTGTATATGTAGCAGGCCATTCCGAGGGTGAACATGTTCTTGCACTTGTCTATGGTCTTCTTGTCGAGGCCGCTGTCCTTGAGGCTTTCCTCTGTCAGAGTCGTGATCGGGGCGATGATAATCGTCCTGTCCTCTATGTACAGTTCAGCAATCGGATCGCTTTTCAGACCGGCCCTCCTGAGGCCTTCCTCATCGAAGGTGTCTGAATCGATAAGGACCATAGCTGTCCTTTTAAGCCATTTTGCATTCGCCTTCAGAGCGGCAGGGTTCATGGCCACGAGAAGGTCGCAGAAATCACCCGGCGTGGTGATGTGCTCGCTTCCGATGTGCACCTGAAAGCCCGAAACGCCTGAAACCGTGCCGTGGGGAGCCCTGATTTCCGCAGGATAGTCCGGGAATGTTGAAAGTTCGTTTCCGAATATTGCCGACATATCAGCAAAAAGAGACCCGGTGAGCTGCATGCCATCTCCCGAATCTCCAGCGAACCTTATGACAACATCTTTAGTATCAATAACCTTGTGTTGCATCGCAGTCGTTAATAATTTTAATTAAATATAAGGTTTTCCCTACAAATGTATACAAATTTCCTGAAAAGAGGATACAAATTCAAAGTTTTTTAATGCACATGCGGCCACAATCCGTCCGAAGAGGATTGCGGCCGCATATAATCTTCTGATTGCCAGATGTTACTGAGCCTGTGCAGCCTGAGCGGCCTGTGCCTTTGCCTGAAGCTCTGCCTGAAGCGACTCGAGTGTCCTTCCCTCAGGAATGTTGAGGGCCTTGCGTGCTGCAGGAGTAAGGTCAGTCCCCTGTGCAGGATCGAGGTAAAGGAGCGAGCTCTTCTCGAATACGAGAGCCATGCCCTGAGCCTTTGCAAGCTCGTTCACAGTGTTCTGAGCCTTCTCATAGATAGGGGCCTGAAGCTGCTGCTGAAGCTGCTGAAGTTCCTGCTGAAGGCTCTGCTGAGTCTGCTCGAGTCTTGTCTGGATGTCCATGATCTCCTTCTCCTTGCTCTCGCGGATTGCAGGAGTCCAGGACTCAGCCTTCTGCTGATACTGCTGGTACTTTGTCTGATACTCCTCGTACATGGCCACGAGTATCTCTTCGTTTGTCTTCTGGTTCTCCTCCATTGTAGCCCTTGCAGAATCCATTTCCGGCATGAGCATCACGAGCTCGTTGAAATCAACGTATGCCCATTTGAAGTTCTGTGCGCCTGCTGCCACAGACATTACAGCCATTGCTGCGATCAAAAAAAACTTTTTCATAATATCTATAATTTTAATTTTCATCAGAACTGCTGACCGATCACGAAGTGGAACTGGCTTCCGCCGTAACCGTCGTGGTTGTCGAATCCGTATCCCCAGTCGACGCCGAGCAGACCGATCATCGGGAGGAACACCCTCACACCGACACCTGCCGACCTTCTGATCTGGAACGGATTGAAGTCCCTGATGTCCGACCAGCAGTTACCTCCCTCAAGGAAGAGCAATGCAAAGATGGTAGACTGCGGCTGCAGGATGAGCGGATAACGGAGCTCGACCGTGAACTTGTCATATACGTTGCCGGCATAGTAGTTTCCTGTCGAGTTGTATGAAGACAGAGCCTGCGGCGTGAGCGAATAATTCTCGTATCCACGGAGAGATATGATTTCCGAACCGTATGTGTCGTATCCGGACATACCGTCACCACCGACACGAAAGCCTTCGAACGGCGAATATCCCCAGTTCCGGTTATAGTATCCGAGATATCCGAACTGTGCACGGGCCATCAGGACGAGGTCGCCGACGAGCTTGGTGTACACAGCACCCTTAAAGCTCCACTTGTGGTACTCGATCCACTTGTACCGGTCTTCCGAAGACTGGATGTTATAGTTGATGTCCTTCCAGCTGTCGGCCTTGTAGCGTATTGCGTTTCCATTTTCATCATATCCGCCGATGCCCTTCTTTCTCAAGAGAGAATATGGCGGAGTCAGCTGAAGCGAAAGGCTGAATTCAGAACCCTGACGCGGATATATCTGCTGGTCTGTCGACGTCCTCGACAGGCTGAGCGTATAGCTGAGGTTGTGCGAGATACCCGTATTGAAGAGGAACTGGTATGCCCAGTTCTGGAGCCTGTACGTCTGCCAGCTCAACTGGTTGTAGAGGACGAAATACCTGTCCGGCCATTTCAGACGCTTTCCGATACCGGCAGCAAAACCGTACACCTCCATGAACTCGTCGTTGTTGAGTATGTTGTAATATATATAGGAGTTCGTCTGTCTCGTATAGTAGAGCGACATGTTGAGCGACGTCGGCTTCTTTCCGAAGAGCCAAGGCTCCGAGAAGCTGGCAGAGAGGCTCGTATAATATGTACCGTTGGTCTGGAACCTGATCGCGAGATTCTGGGCGTCTCCAAGCGGAACCGGACGCCATGCGGTCTTGTCGAAGAGCCTGCGGGTCGAGAAATTGTTGAAGCTTACACCGACGGTCGCCACAAACGTGTTTCCGCCCCATCCGCCAGAAAGCTCAAGCTGGCTGGAAGGCTTTTCGGTCACGTTGTACACGATGTCCACGGTGTTGTCCAGCTGGTTAGGTATGATGGAATATCCGCCTTCGCCCATGATGGCCTCAGGGTCGAACTGGCCGAGGGACGCGATCTCACGGATGGAACTCTCGAACTCCGACTGGCTGAAGAGGTAGCCCGGCTTCGTGTACACCTGACGACGGATGACCCTTTCATTGGTAAGGTCGTTTCCGTTTATCACGATATTGTTCAATGTCGCCGGCTTGCCCTCCACGATGCGCATCTCCACGTCCACGGAATCGCCCTCGATGTTCATCTCCACGGGCTGGAGGTTGAAGAAGAGGTAGCCGTTGTCACGGTAGAGCTTCGTCACGTCGTATTCGCTCTGCTTTCCGCCTCCGAAGAGCCTCTTTTCCATGGTCACGACATCATAGACATCTCCCTTGTTTATCATGAGCACCTCGTTCAGGGTCTCGGCGCTGTACACCGAGTTGCCGGTCCACGTGATGTCCCTGAAATAGTATTTGCGACCTTCGTCTATGTCGAAGTCAATCTGCACACGTCCGGGCTCCACATAATACATCGTATCCTTCACGATCCTCGCGTCGCGGTATCCCGCCTCGTTGAACGCGCTCAGGAGCGCCCTCTTGTCGTTCTCGTATTCCTTTTCGTTGAATTTCTTGGAGCTGAAGAAGTTCATCAGACGCTTGTCCTTGGTCTTCTTCATGGAACGGACGAGCTTGCCTTCCTTGACGTTTTCCGCACCGTTGAACGTGATCTTCTGAATCTTCACCTTCTCGCCTCTATCCACCGCGAACTGCACTCGTATCGCACTGCGGATCATCGTATCGCGCTTTGTGTTCACATCCACCTTGACATTCAGGAAGCCCTTTTCCTTATAATATCTCTTGATGATGCCCGTCGCCGTGCTTGCCACATAATCGGAGAATTCACCTCCACGACGCAGATTCAGACGCTCCATGAGTTCCTTCTGCTCTCCGCTCTTGACACCGCTGAAAGTCCAGCGTGACACACGCGGACGCTCAATGATGCTGATCTTGAAGAATGCGGTGTCGCGTGACGGAGCGATGGAATCCACTGCGATGGCCACGTCTTCAAAGTATCTCTGAAGCCACAGCCTTTCCACTATCGATGACAGTTCCTCGCTCGGCACGGTCACCTCCATGCCCTTCTGGAGTCCCGTCACCTGAAGTATCTGGTCCGGCGAGAAATATTGGTTGCCTTCCACCCTTACGCCTCCGACGACGTATTTCCTTGGATTGTTGTAGTCCACCACGACATCCTCTCCCGGCTGTTGTGCCAGGACAGGCACAGAAAAGGCCAAAAGAAGCGCGAGGAAGACCAATTGTCTGACTCTCATCATCTATTATTCTTAATTCAAAACTGCAAAGATAAGCAATTATTTAACTTTTCCATAACGTCGGTCGCGTTTTGCATACGATTCGAGGGCCGCACGGAACTCGTCCTTTCTGAAATCCGGCCAGAGGATGTCGGTGAAAAGCAGTTCCGAATATGCTCCCTGCCAAAGCAGGTAATTGCTAAGACGGCTTTCCCCCGAAGTCCTCACTATCAGATCCGGATCCGGAATTCCTGCCGTGACAAGATACCTGTCGAAGCCGTCCACACCCATGTTCTCCATCTCCTCCCGGCGCTCAGGATGCTCCAACATTTCAGCCGCCATCTTCTTCGCCGCCTGCAGGATGTCCCATTTTCCGCTGTAGCTCAGCAGCACGATCAGAGTCAGCGTGGAATTATGTGCGGTCATCTCCATGCATCTGTCAATCGTATCGTTCAGTTCCTTGTCCAGACGGGCCCTGTTTCCGAGAACCATGAAGCGTACTCCGTTCCTGTCAAGCGACTCCATTTCCGCCGCCATAGCTTTGACCATCAATCCCATAAGAGCCGTCACTTCATCCTGCGGCCTGTTCCAGTTCTCTTCCGAGAAGGCGTATATCGACAGATACTTCACACCTGCCTCCACGGCGGTCTCCACACATGCACGCACACTCTCCACCCCCTCGAAATGACCGTATACCCTTTCCTTTCCGCGTTCCATGGCCCAACGTCCGTTGCCGTCCATTATCAGCGAGACATGGACAGGCACGTTGGTCTTTGATTCCGTTGCCATACTTTTTTCTTACTTACTTGTTGTTTCTGACATCTTCGCCCCAGAACAGCTTTTCCGTAAGGGCGTTGATGAAGTCCGATTTGTTGAGCCGGACACGCTTTAGCGAAAACTGTGCCACAGAGACATCCATCCTCGCACCGGCATCGATTTTTGCCGTCCTGTTGTCGGCAGTGAATATCACACTCTCGTCCCTCGACTGCATTCTGAGACTTATCCCGGCCGTATCAGGTACAACCAGAGGACGCATGTTAAGGTTGTGAGGAGCTATCGGAGTCAGGATGAGCACCTTCGCAGCCGGAAGCACAATCGGGCCTCCTGCGCTGAGCGAATATGCCGTCGAGCCTGAACTTGTCGATATTATGAGTCCGTCCGCCCAATACGTCGGAAGCCATGCGCCGTCAACGCACACATCCACCCCGAGTATTGCCGCACCACTCCTGTGCACCGTCACCTCATTGAGGGCGTAGGGCCATGAATCGACCGTACCACTGCCTGTCACCGGCGAGAAATGCAGAAGCGAGCGTTCCTCTATCGTATACTCACCTGCAAGCAAGGCATGAGCGACGTCCTCAGGCCTGTTCTCGGACAGGAATCCGAGCCTTCCCAGATTCACGCCGGCGACAGGGATGCCGCTTTCCACGACAAAACCCGCAGCGGACAGGAAGGTTCCGTCACCTCCGACGCTCAGCACCATATCCGTGCCCTCCTGAGGTCTTTCATCATGATGAAGACGATACAGGGCACAGCCACCCCTCTCAAGCTCCTGCGTCAGCCTCACAAGCCTTGCATCTGTCTCCAGACCATCCTTACCTATATAAATAGCAGCTCTCATCTCTTGTCTTGTTGAATTTTCACGGCGGGACAGCCCGCAGCATGCAAACAGGCGTCAAAATTAGCACTTAATTCTTTAAAATTGAAGTTTATTATATAATTTTGTCTTTTAAAACGACCGATAAAACGATTTGAAGATGACAAGACTCAGCGTCAACATAAACAAGATAGCGACCATCAGGAACGCACGCGGAGGCAATATGCCGGATGTGCAGAAGGCCGCCGTGGACTGCGAAAGATTCGGAGCGGAAGGCATCACGGTGCATCCCAGGCCGGACGAAAGGCACATAAGATACAGCGATGTGAGGCTGCTCAAACCGCTCGTGACGACGGAATTCAACATTGAGGGAAACCCAATACCGTCATTCATCGACCTCGTCCTCGAAGTCATGCCGACACAGGTCACCCTCGTCCCCGATGCCCACGATGCCATAACATCGAACGCAGGCTGGGACACCATCCACAACAGGGATTTCCTGACGGAAGTCTGCTCCGAGTTCAAGAGACACGGCATCAGGACGTCCATATTTGTGGATCCGGACCCGAAGATGGCTGAAGGGGCGGCTCTATGCGGATGCGACAGGGTGGAACTGTACACGGAATCGTATGCCAGCGGATACGGCAGGGACAGGGAGGCGGCCATTGCGCCGTTCGTAAGGGCAGCAGAAGCTGCACGCGAATGCGGACTCGGACTGAATGCAGGACACGACCTGAATCTCGAGAATCTGGAATTCTTCATAAGGAACATTCCGTGGACAGACGAGGTATCGATAGGCCATGCAATCATCTGCGACGCCCTTTACATGGGTCTGGAGCAGACAATTAAGGCATATCTCTCGAAAGTTAGGATTTTTTGACTATATTTGCAGTCTTGTTGCGGAAACTCCGCCATTTGCACAGAACAAACAATATAATCAGATAGACAGAAATGAAAAACACATCACTTATCCTCAGCGTCATCTCACTTGTCGCTGTTGCAGTATTCGGAATCCTTTCTCTCACCAAGGACGGCAAGAAGGCAGAGGCATCTGCAGAGGGCGGCGCGACAGAAGTGACCGCAAGCAAGGGAGACATCGTGTATGTAGACCTCGACAGGATCCTCATGGAGTATGACATGGCAAACGACCTCAGGTCGGTCGTAGAGACAAAGGTGCAGAGCATCCAGGCCGAGGTGAACAGGAAGGGCAAGAAGCTCGAGAACGATGTGAAGGCCTTTCAGGAGAAGATCGACAAGGGCCTCATGACACGCTCGGTGGCCGAGGTGCAGGGCCAGAAGCTCCAGCAGCAGGAAGTGGACTTCAACAACTACGCTGCACAGAAGCAGCAGGAGATCAACGAGGAGCAGGTGGTCATGATGAACCAGCTCGGCGACGCTATCCAGACATTCATCAACAAGTATAACGAGGAGAAGCAGTACGCGATGATCCTTACCAATTCAGGCGGAGCTCCTGTCATCACAGCCGATCCGGCACTCGACATCACTGATGATGTGCTCGCAGGACTCAACGAGGAATACATCAAGTCGAAGAACGAGAAAAGCAAGGAGTAATCATTGAAGATAGCTTTACTGTCCTGTTTCTATCCCTACAGGGGAGGAATCTCCCAGTTTAACGCTTGCCTTTACGGTGAACTGGGCAAGAACCACATTGTCAAGGCATTCAATTTCAGCAGGCAATATCCGGAGTTCCTCTTTCCGGGAAAGACACAGTTCGTGACAGAAGACGACGAGGCCGTACCGGTGGAGAGTGAATCTCTGCTGGATACGGCCAATCCTTTTACATACCACAGCACCTATAAGGCTATAAGGGACTGGAATCCCGACGTGCTGATAGTCAGGTACTGGATGTCGTATTTCGCTCCGTCCCTCGGCTACATCACGAGGAGGATGAAGAAGTACTGCAAGGTGGTGTCCATTCTGGACAATGTCGTTCCGCATGAGCCGCGCTTCTTCGACACACTTCTCACGAAATATTTCCTGAAGGGCAGTTCCGGCAGCGTGACCCTGTGCGAGGCGGTTTCGCACGACCTGCTCAGAATTCAGCCGGATGCGAAATTCACCGTGATACAGCATCCTCTATACTCGCATTTCGGCAGGAAGAAGGACAGGGCCGAAGCAGAACGCAAACTCGGGCTCAAGGGCGGGATGAAGAACATACTGTTCTTTGGGCTTATAAGGACATACAAGGGGCTGGACATCCTCCTCGAAGCCTTCGGGCTGCTTCCTGAGGGCTATCAGCTAATCATCGCCGGCGAGCCATACGGTCCGTTCGAAAAATATCAGCAGATAATCGACCGTCTGCCGAACAAGGAATATATCTCCATGAATCTCAAATACATAAAGGATTCGGAGGTGACGGATTACTTTTCAGCCGCAGACATTGCCGTACTGCCATACCGAAGCGCGACACAGAGCGGCATCAGCTCGGTATCCTATCATTTCGAAGTGCCTATGATAGTGACGGATGTCGGCGGTCTCAAGGAGACCATCGGCGACAGGGGGACGGGGCTCGTCTCTCCGGAGGGCACGCCGGAAGCAATCTGCAAGGAGATACTGAGATATTTCAGCGACCCGCGCATCAGGGAAAGATGCATAGAGAACATCAGGGTCGAGAAGGAGCGTCTTTCATGGAAGACGTTCGCACAGAAACTGACAGAGTTCATCGGCACACTTTAACATATACGGAAAATGCGCAGAAAATCCATCATATTTCTTCTGACGGCGCTGCTTATGGCGTCCGGCACAGCCGCAACGGCTCAGGAATACAGCTGTACCCCTGTCACGGTATCAAGCGAAAAGGTGCGGTACAACGGCAAGGTCTGCTACTCGCATATCGTACTGGAGAAGCAGACACTGTTCTCCATCAGCAAGGCGTACGGAGTCAGCGTAGAGGACATATACAGGTTCAATCCGTCCCTTAAGGAGACAGGCCTGAAGAAGAACACTATCATTCTTATTCCGTCGGCAGAAGCGCTGATGGAGGAGCCGAAGCCTTTGGAGAAGCAGGAAATACAGGCGGCGGACCAGACTGCCGCCGAGGCGAAGGCCACCGAGCCGGAGACGGTCGTGAAGGAGACGGTCGTGAAGGAGGAAGTCAGGAAAAAAGAGGTGAAGAAGGAACAGAAGAAGAAAAAGTCAAAGCAGACCGTCCATGTCACCAAATGGTATGAGGATCTGGACACAATAGCCCGGAAGTACGGGGTGAGCGTTGAAGCCATCATGAAGGCCAACAACCTCACGGGCAGGAAACTGACCAGCCGGCAGAAGCTGATCATTCCGGATCCGGAAGATGCACTTGTGCAAGACGACGCAGCTGAAGTGACAGGGGAGTTGCCGGCAAGTGCTCCGGATGCAGAGATGCCGGAAGAGACATCCGCAGACACATTGCAGGTTCAGGAAACGGACTCATTGTCTGCCGCTCCCGCCGTCCTGTTCCCGAAGGAGAAGGTCACGGCAACGCTGCTGCTGCCTCTCAAGGCTGACGGTGCGACAAGCAGCAGAAACAACATGGACTTCTACAGCGGCGTGCTGCTTGCTGTGAACGACCTTGCAGAAGAAGGAATCAGCACAGACCTCAACGTATATGACATATCGGGAGGAAAAGCCGTAACCGAAGAAGATATCGAAGGCAGCGATCTCGTCATAGGGCCTGTTTCGGCCGGTGACATAAGCAGATACTTCTCCATAGTCCCTCAGACGACATCACTCATCTCGCCTCTTGATCCGAGGGCGGACAGGCTCGTCGCCGCTCATGAGAACATGGTGCAGGCCCCTACACCGCATGAAATCCAGTACAGGGATCTTGTGGAGTGGCTGAAGGAGGACATGACCCCGGCCGACACCGTACTGATGATTACGGAAAAGGGGATGCATTCGGATGTCGCAGTGCAGATCAAGGCCATCATGGATTCGTCATACATCGCATATAATCCGTTCTCGTACAGCATCCTCGAAGGCAGGGACGTCACCGATCCCCTGTACGGCATAATGACCAAGACCGGCGTGAACAGGATAGTGATAGGATCGGACAGCGAGGCCTTCGTGAACGATGTCGTGAGAAACCTCAACATGCTCATTCACAGAAAGCTGAACATAGTTCTCTACGGAACGTCAAAGATACGCGGCTTCGAGACCATCGAGGCAGAAAACTTCCACAACACTTCGATGCACGTAAGCCTCACATATTACATCGACTACGAGGATGTGCGCGTCAAGGCATTCCTGATGAAGTACAGGGCTCTGTTCAACACCGAACCTACGCAGTTCGCCTTCCAGGGATATGACATAGCGAAATATTTCATTCCGCTTGCATATAAATATGGCGGAAGATGGCAGGAAATGCTTTCAGAATCGGAGAAGGCGATGCTTCAGAGCACGTTCAGATGCCTGCGCAAGGGCGACGGCGGATTCGTGAACCATGGAATCCGGAGAATAGTATACGGAAAGGACTGGAATGTCGTGAAAGTAAGGTAACAGTCATTCGTTCAGCAATGCCTTGGCATTGGCTATGGCGGCATCGGTAAGAACGGAACCGCTCAACATCCTTGCTACTTCAAGAACTCTCTGCTCCGCGGAGAGTTTCTTTATTGTAGACACGGCCTTTGAAGCCGCCGGATCGATTTCCTTGGATACAAGATAATGAGCCGAACCTTTGGCTGCGACCTGAGGAAGGTGGGTTATTGCAAAGACCTGCATATATGAGCCCATAGAACATATCATCGAGCCCATCTTGTCGGCAACGCTTCCTGAAACGCCGGTGTCGATTTCGTCGAAGATCATGGTCGGCATATTCGTAAAACGAGCCATCATAGCCTTGAGGGACAGCATGATACGAGACATTTCACCACCAGAAGCACATTTGGCGACATCGACGGCATTGCGTCCTGTAGCAGAGAAACGGAACATCACAGCATCACGTCCATAAGCCCCGACGGGGATGTCTTCAAGAATGACCTCGAACACGGCATACGGCAACTCAAGCGAACGTATTGAACCTGTGATGCTTTCTGCGAATCCTCCGGCTGCCTTTTCCCGGGCGTTATGCAGACGGTCAGCCGCAGCATCCAGCCTTGAAGCCGTATCTGCGATTCTTCCTGCAAGTTCTCCGCGCCTCTCCTCCAGCCTCGTGGAATCGAAAAGGGCTTCTGTCAGCCTGTCCCGGCATCCGATGAGCTGAGCCTCATCCGTACAAGAATGCTTGTGCATAAGGCCGTATATCAGCGACATCCTGTCCTCCACTTCCTGCAGGCGTGTTTCCGATAGGTCCGTGCGCGCATTCAGCGACGAGACTTCCGACAGGATGTCGTCAAGTTCCCTGCGGCAGGACTCTACCCTTTCGGCGAGTCCTGCTGCCGACGGGATGTAGCGGCTGACCTTTGACAGCTGCTTCTGTGCTTCCTTAAGCGATGCGTCAAGCGAAATGCCTTCGCATGATGCTGCCGTGAACATCTCCTCCACTGCCCCAAGGCCGAGCTTTATCTCTTCCGCATTGGCGAGCTGCTTCTGCTCTTCCTCAAGCTCCGCAAGTTCCCCGGCCCTGAGCTTCGCCGCATCAAGCTGACGGTACTGCGCCTCATTATATTCACGTTCTCCTGCAATACGGGCTATGTCCGCGTCAAGCTGAGCCATCTCAGACCTCATCGCGCCCAGTTCATGCCACAGAACTGCACATTCATCACGAAGAGCGGCATTGCCTGCGTAATGGTCCAGAATTTCAAGCTGGAACTTCCTGTCCGAAAGGAGAAGGGTCTGATGCTGGGAGTGGACATCCACAAGACGTGATGAAATCCCCTGAAGTACGGTCACGGGCACAGGGCTGTCGTTGACGAAAGCCCTCGAACGACCGGAGCGGTTCACGACCCTCCTTATGATGAGACGTCCCTCGTCCCATTCCACCTCGTTTTCTTCCAGCGTGCTGCGGAGCTCTTCGTCATCGGCTCCGACTTCGAATTCCGCTTCCACGACGCAGTTCTCTGCGCCCTCGGAAAGCATGGCAGCATCCGCCTTCGACCCCATCACAAGCGACAATGCTCCCAGAAGAATGGACTTGCCCGCTCCGGTCTGGCCCGTAATAATGACCAGACCCTCCGGAAAATCAATTTCCAGAGAGTCTATCAATACGTAGTTCTTTACCTGTAAGCGGCTGAGCATAAATCAATTACTCCTCGTCCTGCCTTGCCATTCTGTAGGACACCTCGCCTTCCTGAAACTCCTCTATCGCAACAAGGCTCGGCTTAGGCTGCCTTTCATAATACTTCGAGATTTCGATCTGTTCGCGGTTTTCGAATACCTCCTCCATGGTATCGCGGTCGTTCTTGAAATCCTCAAGCTTTCTTGTAAGCTCCTTCTTCTCGGCAATCGCTATCTGGTTTGCCCTCTTTGAAAGGATTACCACTGTCTCATAGATGTTTCCGGTCGGAGCCGCGAGATCGCAGAGATCTCTTGTCTGTGTGTTTACAGGTGTTTTCTTGCTTGCCATTTTATATATTTTTTATATCTCTCTATTTAATTATACCGCCGGTTTCGGCCCGGGTTTCATTTTTTTGCAGCCTTGGCTTCCTTTTTTGCCTCCTTGAGGAGCCTCTTCCTCTCCTTCTCGAAGTCCTTCTCGCTCATTTCCTTGTCGTCATCTGTCTCCACGACAGTCTTTCCAAGGGCCTTCTGGGCCTTCTGATATACGGAATCAAGCTCCTTGCGGTAATGCGAGTACGGAATCTCTCCGATGAAGTTGTAATAGTCATCCACGAAGGTGAGATACCTTTCCTTCTGCTTTGCCGGCACACTGAGCTGTGCATATTTATATGAAGACATCGCGATGTAATAAAGGATATCCTCCCTGTACACGTTGTCCGCATCGTCCTTGAGGACATTTCGGAAGGCAACGCGGGAAGCGAGATAGTCCTCCATCCTGTAATACAGCTTCGCACTCTCATATGCCTTCTTGTCCAGACGCTCGTTCAGTTCCACAAGCATGTCCCGGCACTCCTGCATATGGGTATTTGCCGGGAATTCGAGTATATATTCCGAAATCGCGTTTATGGCCTTGTAGGTCGGTGTCTGGTCGAGTTCATACCTCAACGTCGAGCGATAGAGGCAGTCCAGACGGAGATAACGAGCCTCAGACGTGAACGGGCTTCTCGGGAAGCTCTCGATGAACTTGTCGAAATTCGTCTCCGCCGTATAATAATCCTTGAACTTATAGTTGCTCAGGCCCCAGTAATATCTCACAGTGTCGTCACGCTCCGTACCGTTCGTAAGAACCGAAAGCGACTCGAAGAGAGCTGCCGACTTTGAATATTTTCCCTCGTTGTAATACTTGAAGGCGGCCTCGTACTTCGCGTCCGAATCATTGCTGTTGAGCAGCATCTCATACTGTGATTTGCATGAGCTCAGGGCGGCGACTGCTGCGAGCGCCATGATAAGATTTCTGAATTTCATTATGTTTATCTGTCCTTTATTGCATTTTCAGGAATTTCTCGGCATCAAGGGCGGCACGGCAGCCTGATGCAGCGGCTGTAATCGCCTGCCTGTACATCGGATCCTGCACGTCACCGGCCGCAAAGACTCCTTCGACATTCGTCTTCGACGTCTTTCCGTCAGTGATGATGTAACCTTCCTTATCCACAGCAACCCACTTGCTGAAAAGTTCCGAATTAGGATGATGTCCGATGGCCAGGAAAAAACCGTCGACGGCTATATCAAAAACCTCGCCATTCTTTCTTTCTATTCTGGCTCCGGTCACTCCGTACTCGTCTCCGAGCACTTCCTGCGTATTGCAGTTCCAGAGAATTTCGATGTTTTCCGTGTTGCGTACACGCTCCTGCATGGCCTCCGACGCCCTCAGGACATCCCTGCGGACAATCATGTACACCTTCTTGCAGAGACCGGCCAGATAAGTCGCTTCCTCGCATGCTGTATCTCCGCCTCCGACGACAGCCACGGTCTTCTTTCTGTAGAAAAAGCCGTCGCAGGTCGCGCATGCGGACACTCCGAGGCCTCTGTACTTCACTTCCGAAGGCAGTCCGAGATATTTTGCAGTTGCGCCCGTCGCGATGATGAGCGCGTCCGCAGCGATTTCATGCGAACCGTCAATCACGATCCTGAACGGACGTGAAGATAGGTCTGCATCGGTGACCGCTCCTGTGCGCACATCAGCCCCAAGACGTACTGCCTGAGCCCTCATGGTCACCATAAGTTCCTGACCTGCGATTCCGTTCTCAAATCCCGGGTAGTTTTCGATATCTGTTGTGGTGGTGAGTTGTCCTCCCGGCTGTACACCCTCATATACAACAGGGGCGATATCCGCCCTTGCTGCATAGATGGCAGCTGTGTATCCTGCTGGGCCGCCACCAATGATCAAGCATTTGATTTTTTCCATTTTATATAAATTGCAACCTGCAAATATAGTAATTAATTTCAGACATTCATCAGATGATCCTGCACCTTTCTGTATACCCAGCCCAAAAGGCAGTCGGGCAGGATTACGATGAACGGCCAGAATATCTTGTTGAGCAGGCCCGGCATCGTGCCTCTACGCCTTCTGAATGTGGCATTGAGGGCCTTCTCCGTCGCCTTTTCGGGCGTTATCATCACTGTCAGATTCCGTGCCAGCCTGCGCAGACTGTCCTTGAGCGGAATCAGCGGCGTATCCACAGCACCGAAATATGCATTTGTCACACTTACCCCCGTCTTCTGACACTCGATCCTCAGTTCGCGAGAATAGTCCCTGACGAAGCGCTTTGTAGCCCCGTACATGCCTATTCCCGGCCAGGACATCCATGCAGCGAGCGACGAAATATTCAGTATATATCCGCATCCCCTTGCCTTCATGGCTCCGACATACTTGCGGCAGAGCATCAGAGGCGTGTTCATATGAACCATCATTATCAGCTTCAGCATACGCTCGGACGTCCTGTCGATGGCCTGACAGTACATCACACCGGCATTGTTCACCAGCACCTCCACCTCACAGCCCTCGGCCTCAGTACGCTCAAATACGCGGTCAGCCGCATCCTGTGCCGACAGATCCTGCACAACCTCCAGCACCCTGAAACTTTTCTTTGTCTCCGCATCCACCTGCCGCAGAGCATCCACATCCGCCTTCACTATCTCAGCCGTCTGTGCGAGCCTCTCTGCGTTGATGTCCACGATGACAAGGTTATAGCCCCTTGCGGCCAGCTTCTGAGCATATACACGCCCCATTCCCGACGCCGCTCCCGTCACGAGCGCATATGCCTGATAATTTCTGAAATCTCTTTTTTTCATATACATGTGTGCAAACGGAGGCATCATGAGACGCACTTCCCTGTTAAAAACGGCCGCAAAATTACCATTTTAAATCGGGATTTCCTCTTTCAAAATGTTTTTTCGGTCGAAATAATTTAGAATATTTCAAATTTATTTGGAGAATATGTCCAAAAGTCATAACTTTGCGACTTTCAGAAAGAACGCTTATGAACACGACACACAGATGCCCGACCGTCGAGGAATACAGGGAAATACTTAAAAAGCATTCGCTCAAGGCCACACCGCAGAGACTGGCCGTCCACGAAGCGATGTCTGAACTCGGCCATGCATCCGCAGATATGGTCACGGAGACGATCAAGGCCAAAGGTACGGCTAAAGTCACGCTGGCCTCAGTCTACAACATCCTGACACACATGGCGATGCTTGGAGTGTACAACTACAGGCTCAGTTCGAACAACAAGATGTATTTCGACGTGAACACCTTCAAGCACATACATCTGTACGACAAGGAGAATCATATCTTCAAGGACGTGGTCGACGACGAACTCGTATCGATAATAGAATCCTACCTCGGGCGCAAGCGCTTCAAGGGCTACAAGATCGAAGGCATAGACATCCAGATCATCGGACGCCCGACCAGAAAGAAATATTTCGCCTAAGCCGCACGTTTTGAAGCGCGCCCTTTCATGATGCAGAAGATGAGCAGGGCAAGTGCTGCAGCCACTCCGGCCACATAACCTATCATCGGATTCAGATGCAGGCCGCCGTTAGGATGCGGAGCCATAAGGAAATAGCTGACGCAGACGAACGTCAGGAAAGTCGCAGGAAGGGAGCACATCCAGTGCGCCTTTCCTTTGTTTATGAGGTAGGCCGCCGCCGTCCAGAGCACAATGGAAGCGAGGAGCTGGTTTCCTATGCCAACGTAGTTCCATACGGTCGAGAAGTTCATCTTGCAGCAGAAGAATGCCAGCAGGAAAATCGGAATGGAAATGAGGATACGCTTCCCTACCGGCTTCTGGTCGCTCTTGAGAAAGTCCGCAATCGTAAGGCGGAGACTTCGGAACGCCGTATCGCCGGACGTGATCGGGCACACGACGACACCGATCACCGCAATCACGGCACCGACCTTTCCGAGCCAGCTCTTGCATATCATGTCCACGGCAATCGCAGGCGTGACCTTCGTCAATACGCCGTCAATCATTACGCCGTCGGTCATGGCATTATTAAGTCCCTCAGGACCACCGAAATATGCCATAGCGGCAGTCGCCCATATCATTGCCACGACACCCTCGGCTATCATCGCACCATAAAATACGGGGCGGGCATACTTCTCGTTCTTCAGGCAGCGGGCCATGAGCGGCGACTGAGTGGAATGGAAACCGGAAATCGCTCCGCATGAAACGACGATGAAGAGCATCGGAATCATGATGTTGTTCTGCGGATCGAAGTGCCAGTTCTTCAATGTGGCCGGCGTCAGTTCGGCCATCTCATGCGAACCGTTCAGGTCTCCGACAATCAGCATTGCACCGACACCGACAGCCATGAACAGAAGAGCCGCACCCATATAAGGGTATATCGTACCGATGATCTTGTCAATCGGAAGGATGGTTGCAAGAAGATAATATGCGAATATGATATATAGCCATATCTCCTTGTTCATCTTTGTAAGCGAAGCTATCAGGTCTGCAGGCCCGGTCACGAAAGACACGCCCACAGCAAGCAGAAGAAAGGCCACAATCACGTTCATGGCCCCCCTCATGCCCTTTCCGAGATACTTTCCCGTGATGTCAGGCATATTTGCGCCGCCGTTCCTTATAGACATCATTCCGGCGAAGAAGTCATGTACCGCACCCATGAAGATGCAGCCTATCACTATCCACAGATAAGCCGCAGGGCCATAGGCCGCTCCCATGATGGCGCCGAAGATCGGGCCGAGACCGGCTATGTTCAGGAACTGTATCACGAAGACCTTCCATGTGGCCATCGGCTGGAAGTCCACACCGTCCTCCTGGGCATATGCCGGAGTCCTCCTTGTGCTGTCCGCTCCGAAAAAGCGGTCGACGAATTTTCCGTAGACAAAATAGCCTGCAACGAGCAGGACGATAGATAAGACAAAGGTAATCATCCGATTATGTTCTGGCCGGTCGGCTTTGTTCCTTTCCCGGCAACGGTTAGCGAGGACAAATCTAACAAGTTTCATCCGCAAATGCAACGATTCCGGCACACTTTGCATCTTATAACCCGTCGTCTGCGGAAGCAGCGGCTTTAGACGTGTAGAGACAATGAGAAAAATATCAGGAATCATCATCGCAGCAGCTGTCCTGCTTCTTTCGGCAGCAACATCGTGTCAGAAGGATGACACATTGAGATACGGGAACGTAACAATGGGAAATATCGTGAACGGCAGATTCGTCAGCGACCAGGGAAACATCTTCAACGTCGTCGACCAGACATGCAGCGGAGATCTTGAGGAACTCGAAAGAGCCATAATCTCGTGTGACGTGCTCAAGAAGGTGAACGGGGCGGAGAACGAATACGACGTCAGGCTCAACCAGATGGCCTCTGTCTTCACAAAAGCCCCTGTCAAGGCTGCGGAAATTACGGATGAGGATGCCCTTGTGCAGAACCCGATATATGTCGACCTCGTGTGGTTCGCCGGAGGATACGCCAACATGTACATCATATTCATGGTGAAGGAAGGCAGCGAGCAGGCGCACCTGATCAACTTCGTGCTTGAGGAGGCATCGGACGGTTCTTACGTATTCAACCTCAGGCACAACGCATTCGGAGAGCTGCCTCAGGAAGGCGCAGACGAAGGCTTCGTGCTGGCCGGAACTTATGTCAGCTTCCCTCTAAGCGGGCTGATAACGGAAGACACTGCCGACATAACGATCCGCTACGACTGGTACAAGTCCGCAGGAGTCGGTCTCACTACCGAAATCGAAGAGAACTCCATAGAATACACCTGGATCCGCAGCGGTTTCGAGCAGGCCCCGGCCTCAGCCCTCGCCACCAAAGCCGCAGGAACAGTAAGATAGACAATTTCCGTAACAACAACCAACGCAATCCGGTGATCCTTCTGACGGAAGGGCCACCGGATCTTTCTTCTGCAGGATTCCGTCCGACAGCCATTTTTCAAGCGACCCGACCACCTTTCCAATCTTGACGGCCGCCCCTCGTCCGGAGAAACGGGCCTGTTTCCGGATGAGGAGCGGATTTTGACGGGGTGCTCCGGAAAAAGGCGCGGTTTTCCGGATGAGGGGATGTTCATATTTTCTTTCGAGATTTTGTCAATGTCCTAAGGATTACTATCTTTGCGGGCTTAAACCAATCATTATCAACATGAAGAAACTTCTTTACCTCGCCATCGCGATGCTTTTCGCCGTGTCATGCGAGTACAATGACGACTGGATCAAGGACCAGTTTCAGAATCATGAAGAGCGCATTGCGACACTCGAAACATTGTGCGCCCAGATGAACACGAACATAACATCTCTGCAGGCAATCGTGAATGCACTTCAGAAGAATGATTATGTCACAGGCATCGCACCGATAGAGGAAGGCGGCAAGGAAATCGGCTACACCATAACATTCTCAAAATCCGGCTCGGTGACAATATATCACGGGCAGTCCGGAGCAAGCGGATGGACACCTATAATGGGAGTAAGACAGGATTCTGACGGGAAATATTACTGGACCATCGACGGAGAATGGATTGTTGACGATTATGGCAACAAGATTCCGACGACAGGTACCGATGGTGAAGACGGCGAAGACGGAACGGACGGTAAACCGGGAGCGGATGGTGCTGATGGAAAGCCGGGAACAGACGGTTCTGACGGCAGGCCAGGTGCGGACGGAGCGGACGGTAAACCGGGAACAGATGGTGCTGACGGGAAGGATGGTCAGGACGGAGCAAATGGCATAACTCCCCTATTGAAAATACAGGAGGACTACTGGTATGTATCTTATGACAATGGTATGACTTGGCAGAAGCTCGGCAAGGCGACAGGAGAGGATGGACAGGATGGAGCAGATGGTCAGGACGGCAAAGATGGGACTTCCGGCAAGGACGGAACTGACGGCGATTCGTTCTTCTCATCGGTGGATACATCTGACCCCGCATACGTAGTCATAACCATGGCTGACGGCACTGTGATAAAGCTTCCGACATGGAGCTCATTCGAGAGTCTGCAGGCACTGGTAGACAAGCTGAACACCAACGTATCCTCACTACAGGCCATTGTCGAAGCTCTTCAGAACAATGACTACGTGACCTCGGTCGTCCCGCTCACAGAAGGAGGAAAAGTGATCGGTTATACAATGACCTTTTCAAAAAGCGGATCAGTAGTCATATATCATGGCAAAGACGGTGCTGACGGAGCAGACGGCAAGGATGGCGTAGACGGAACGGATGGAGCAGCAGGCGTAGACGGTTGGACACCCGTCATAAGTGTAAAACAGGATGAGGACGGCAGATATTACTGGACACTCGACGGAGAATGGATGCTCGACGAAAACGCTAGCAAGATACCGACAACCGGTGAAGACGGAAAGGACGGAGAGGACGGTTCGGATGGAGCTCCGGGCACCCCTGGCACTCCAGGAAATGATGGTATCGACGGGCAACCTGGCTCGAACGGCACAGATGGCATCACGCCCCTGCTGAAGATAGAGGAGGGCTACTGGTACGTATCTTACGATGAAGGCCAGACATGGCAGGAACTTGGAAAGGCAACCGGAGAAAATGGAAAAGACGGAGCAGACGGTGCTCCGGGACAGGATGGTGCTGATGGAAGGGAGGGCGCTGATGGAGTACCGGGAAAAGACGGAGCGGACGGTCAGCCAGGAAAAGATGGTGACGCTTTCTTTTCAAGCGTAGACACATCAAATCCGAACTATGTAGTAATTACGCTGACAGACGGAACGACGATGCAGCTTCCGACATGGAAGGCATTCGAGGAACTGCAGGGGCTGGTTGACAAGCTGAATACCGACCTGTCTTCTCTGCAGACTATCGTCGAGGCTCTTCAGAACAACGACTATGTGACA
>JAFTMS010000042.1 GCA_017452265.1 Bacteroidales bacterium
AGAAAATGTTCGCTCCACTTCGGCAGCGATGAAGGTGTAGAGATGTCGGCTGTGTATCACAGCATCATCAGCACCTTGAAACTATGCGGCAAGTCAGTCTGGAACTTCTTCGGGGAATACTTCAGATGTGTAGTTCTGGGACTTGAGACCTACAAAGAATACTTGCCGGCTTTGAGCAGATAAAAATCAATAAAAACAACATGGGAATACAGCTGAAACAAACGTCACAAGACGAGTGCATACTGTTGGACGCCCTAAATTGACTACTAACGGAGTGACGGCAGGATTTAGGATAGGGGTAACGTAGATAAAGAAGGTGCGGTGGGTAAAAGTTTCGCAAGTCCCGCCAACCTTCAATATATCAACAATTTATCACTTGCGAAACTTGAATTATGAATATAAAGATTGATACTGCACTTTTGGATAGTTTGACTGAGCAGGCGAAGTCTTCTCCTCGTCTTCGCATGAACTTGGATTTGCGTACTTCTGATGCGGATACTTCGCAGAGGATGTTGAATGCGATCGAGCCTGGTTCTGTTGTTCCCATTCATCGTCATCAGAAGACTTCTGAGACTTTTGTTGTGCTTCGTGGCAGAGTGGTGGAGGAGTTTTATGATGAACTTGAGAGAATCTGTTCGGCGGCTTATGAAGTCTCCGCCGGCGGGCCTGTCTGTGCCCTCAATATCCCCGCCGGCCAATGGCATACCCTTCGTTCCCTTGAATCCGGCACAGTGATACTTGAAATGAAGGACGGTCCCTACGAACTGCTTCAGGAATGTGACATATTGAGATGACCATGGATAAGGAAGAACTCAGACGTAGAATCGACGAACTTGTAGAAATGGAAGCGCGCTCATGCTCGATGGAGCCGTCTCTGATGACCCCGGAATACATCTTCCGCCTTCTCGGCGGTTCCGTTCCGCTGAAGGAAATAGAGGCGGTGATGTAGAAGGGAACATGTTTTTACCTGTCTTTATGTCTTGCCGGGAATTCCAGCCTGTGCTTTTGACGCCCCTCTTTGACATTCCCCCAAGAATGATTATTTTTGCCGGATGCAAGAGACTTACATGATACCGACCTCCGTCAAGGAGGTCAAGGCTTTGGGGTGGGATTACATTGATGTGATCCTCTTTACGGGAGATGCGTTCATAGACCATCCGTCGTTCGGGACGGCTGTAATTGCGCGGTGGCTGCAGAAGCATGGCTACAGGGTGGCTGTGGTGCCGCAGCCCAACTGGAGGGACGATCTGAGGGATTTCCGCAAGCTGGGGGCCCCGAGGCTGTATTTCGGTGTGAATGCCGGGGCGATGGACTCTATGGTGAACCATTACACGGCGGCAAAGCGTTTGCGCAGCGATGATGCATATACCCCAGACGGTCGGGCCGGACAGCGTCCGGACTATGCCGTGACCGTATATACAAAGATTCTGAAGGAAATATATCCGGACGTTCCTGTCGTCATAGGCGGAATCGAGGCCTCTCTAAGACGTGTGACGCATTACGACTACTGGCAGGATGCGCTGAAGCCTTCCATACTGGTGGACAGCGGGGCGGACTGGCTCTGCTACGGAATGGGGGAGCGGACTATGCTGGAGTTCACCAGGGCCATCGAGGCCGGCCGCAATGCCAGCGACATCAGGAAGATACCGCAGCTGGGCTTCTATATGGACGGGCGCTGCAGACTTAAGGATGCCGTAATACTGAATTCATACGAACGCTGCTGCAAGGACAAGGTAGCCTTCGCCGAGAATTTCCACGTCATCGAGACATATGCCAACATGCTGACGCCTCCCGTCCTTGTGGAGCCCGTAGGAAAGGGCTACGTTCAGATAAACCCGACATGGCCGCCTGCCACTGAACAGGAAATGGATTCCTTCTGGGATCTTCCGTACACGAAGCTGCCGCATCCACGCTATAAAGGCAAGCATATACCTGCGTTCGAAATGATCAAGTTCTCTGTCAATACCCACAGAGGATGCTTCGGAGGCTGCAACTTCTGCACGATTGCAGCCCATCAGGGCAAGTTCATCCAGTCTCGCAGCGAAGACTCCATAATAAAGGAAATCACAGCATTGAACGGTCTTCCTGGCTTTGCCGGCAACATATCGGATGTGGGAGCCCCGACTGCAAATATGTACGGAATGCACGGAAAGGACAGCTCACTCTGTGCGAAATGCCGCCGTAAATCCTGCCTTTTTCCGAGTCCTTGCCGCAATATGGACCGCTCGCACGAACGCCTTCTGAAGCTTTATGAACGTATTTCCAAGGTGAAGGGCATCAGACATGCCTATATCGGCAGCGGCATACGTTACGACCTCTTCCTTGACGAGAAGGGATATGTGGACGAGACTTCTTATCCGTATCTTCGCGAACTCATTCTGGAACATACGTCAGGACGCCTGAAAGTGGCTCCTGAGCATACTGAAGATTCTGTCCTCAAGCTTATGGCAAAGCCTTCGTTCCGTCTTTTCGAGCGGTTGCGCAAGGAGTTCGACGGCATAGTGCGGAGCAGCGGAAGAAAGTGCGAACTTGTGCCGTACTTCATTTCAGGACATCCCGGCTGCGGCATGAGGGAGATGCAGAGGCTCGCGAAGAATCCGGCCCTGCAGGGACTTTATATGGACCAGGTGCAGGACTTCACCCCGACTCCGATGACGACATCTTCCGTAATGTTCTATACCGGACTCGATCCGAAGAATCTTGAAAAGGTCTTTGTCGAGAGTGATTCGGAGCGCAAGAAGGAGCAGAAATCCTTCTTCTTCCGGCGTGGAAAACATGCGTAGAGGCCAATGTGACGTTAATTTTACATAAAAAAGTCATTGCGGTATTGCTCAATTCAAAAAAATGTTCTACACTTGCATCGGAATTAAGTACAACAAACCTGAATTAACGTTTAAACAATATGTCTACAACAAAGAAGAGAGCGATAGTGAGCTTTGAGAACATGTCAGAGGAACTGGCAGCGGCATTTGCAGAGAAATATCCTAAGGGATTCAACGATTATTTCCCGGACCTTATAAAGTATGACAAGCCGGACGGCACATCCTTCTATGCTGTGACAGTGGAGATTCCCGATGCTGTCTACATGGTGAAGATAAAGGTGAAGACAGATGATGCCGAGGACATCGAGCGTTGGCTCGAGGGCGAGGACGGAGATGATGAAGGAGGAAGCGAGGGAGAGAGCCTGCCGGACGAAAACATCTCGCAGTATTCGTCAGGAGACGACGACGCTGCAGACGGAGAATAATCTTTTCGCGGAAGATTTCAAGGCCGGCCGGATTTCCGACCGGTCATTTTTGACCTGAAACCAATGAGTTCGAGATTTATAGCAGCAGATATTCTGGCCCCGCTCCGCAGACTTCTGAAGAAACTGTCGGAACGCGAGGTCATGATGATTTTGTCACTGTTCGTGGGCATTGCCTGCGGATTGTGCGCCGTGCTGCTGAAATCTGCCATCGAATTCATCCACCATTCCCTGACATCATGGTTCGACGGTGAGGCCTATAACTATCTGTATCTCGTATATCCGGGTATAGGTATGCTTCTGGCCATGCTTTTCGTCAGGTATGTCGTGAAGGACAATATCGGTCACGGAGTCACGAAGGTGCTTGTGGCTGTATCCAAGAACGAGTCGAAGATACGCCCCCACAACATGTGGACGTCCATGGCTGCATCTTCAGTGACCATCGGCTTCGGTGGCTCCGTCGGAGCAGAGGCCCCTATTGTATACACCGGCGCAGCTATAGGCTCGAATGTGGCAAGGTATATGGGGCTGTCATACAAGAACATGACGATTCTGCTGGGCTGTGGTGCCGCCGGAGCCGTTGCAGGCATATTCAAGGCACCTCTTGCAGGAGTGCTCTTCACGCTGGAGATCCTTCTCTTCAACATCTCCATGAGCTCTATCCTGCCTCTGCTGCTTTCCACGATTTCCGCCACCGTGATCGCGTATATATTCATGGGTGACGCTCCGTCGTTCGAATGTACGATTTCAGAGTTCACGATGCACAACATCCCGTTCTACCTGCTTCTGGGCCTGTTCTGCTCTGCCTGCTCGGTGTATTTCACGCGTACGACTTTGTGGCTTGAGGACAAGATCAAGAGTATACAGAAGCCGTTCATGCGGTGGGGACTTTCGGCATTGTGCCTCGGTCTGCTAATCTTCCTTTTTCCGCCGCTTTTCGGTGAAGGATATGAGTATCTGCACGAGCTTCTGAACGGAGGAACCATAGATCTGGAGGGCCAGACGATTCTTGCCTTCATGCTGAGGAAATCCTGGCTGGTGCCTGTGTTCTTCCTGCTGGTCCTTGTGCTGAAGGTCTTCTCCATGTCGTTCACGAATGCAGGTGGCGGTGTCGGAGGAACTTTCGGTCCGACTCTTTTCATCGGTGCGATTGCAGGATTCGTGCTCTCACGTACCATCAATCTTATTGCCGGAGGCCCTCTTGTGCCGGAGCAGAATTTCGTGCTCGTCGGTATGGCCGGACTTATGGCAGGCGTGATGCAGGCTCCGATGACCGCAATCTTCCTTATCGCGGATATGACAGGAGGCTACGAACTGCTGATTCCGTTGATTCTGACTGCAACGATTTCATATGGTGTGACGAGGGCGATAGAGCCGTATTCCATTTATACAAAGCGAATTGCAAAGAAGGGAGAGCTTCTTACCCACGACAGTGATCAGGCTGTGCTGACTCTCCTGAAGACTGATGAACTGATAGAGTCGGATTTCAGTACTGTCAAGATAGACGCCACTTTGGGCGAGCTCGTGGATGTGGTGGCACGTTCGAAGAGAAACATCTTCCCTGTTGTGGATTCACGTAATCATTTCCAGGGATATGTGTCGCTGGAGGACATCAGAAGAGATATGTTCAAGAAGGAGCTATACGATACGACCCATGTCTATAATTTCATGAAGTCCGCTCCTGCATATGTGTATGTGGACGAGAAGATGGACAGCGTCATGCATAAGTTCGAGAAGACGGATGCGTGGAATCTCCCGGTTGTAGACCGTGAAAGGACATATATCGGATTCGTGTCCAAGTCCAAGATCTTCTCCGCATACAGAACACAGTTGAAACAGGTATCACATGATTGATAAGAAATACATCAAGGCTATAGCCGACCGCCTTCAGGTGAAGGAATGGCAGGTGGAAAACTGCGCCGCGCTTTTTGAGGAAGGCGCGACGATTCCGTTCATAAGCAGGTACAGGAAGGAACGCACGGGAGGACTGGATGATGTTGCAGTGGCTGAAATACGCCATTGGACTGATGTCTATTCCGAGATGGAAAAACGCAAGGAGACGGTTCTTGAGACAATATCTCAGGCCGGAGCACTCACTGACGGACTTCGTACGCGTATCGAGAATACGACCGATGCCCGTGAACTGGAGGATCTGTATCTTCCGTTCCGCCCTAAACGCAGAACACGTGCAACCGCAGCAAAGGAGGCCGGTCTCGAGCCGCTGGCGGACAAGATGTATTCCGTGTCCATTGCGGATCCTATCCCGGAAGCGCGGAAATATGTCGGCGACAAGGTTGCAAGCGTTGAGGATGCCCTTGCAGGGGCACGTGACATCATTGCAGAACGTCTGAGCGAGACTGCTTCGGTTCGTGAGACGGTCCGTCAGATATTCAGGACAAGACGCATAGTGACGAAGGCGACAAAGAAGGCAGACTGTCCTGAAGCCCAGAAATATAAGGTCTATTTCAATTACACTGAGTCGCTTGAGCGCATAGCTCCACACAGGCTTCTCGCCATGCTTCGTGCTGAGGATGAGGGCTTTATCACTCTCAAGATAGATGCTGATGCCGAGAAATGCGGCAAGAAGATATATTACGACTTCTGTCAGGAGAGGCGTTATCCGGCTCCGGCCCTTGCCGAGCAGATGCATCTGGCCTTTGACGATGCCTATAAGCGGCTTATAGAACCGTCCATATCCAATGAGGTGCTGAAGGCTGCAAAGGAAAAGGCGGACATCGAGTCCATAAGGATTTTCGGTGAGAACCTCCGTCAGCTTCTGCTTGCGCCGCCTGTCGGTCAGAAACGTGTTCTGGCCATCGATCCGGGATTCAGGACAGGATGCAAGGTGGTCTGTCTTGACGGACAGGGAAATCTGCTCCACAATGAAGCCATATTCCCTCATCCTCCTGCAAACGAGAAGATAAAGTCCATTCAGGCTGTCTCGGCGATGATACAGAAATATGGCATCGAGGTCATAGCTATTGGAAATGGTACCGCAAGCCGCGAGACTGAGGAATTCATCAGACGTGTCCCTCTTCCTAAGGGCGTACGTGTGTTCACGGTCAGCGAAGACGGAGCGTCGATATATTCCGCTTCTGAAGTGGCACGTGAGGAATTTCCTGAATATGACGTCACTGTGCGTGGTGCGGTATCGATAGGCCGTCGTCTTATGGATCCTCTTGCCGAGCTCGTGAAGATAGATCCCAAGTCGCTCGGAGTGGGGCAGTACCAGCACGATGTGGATCAGGCGCTTCTCAAGGAGAAGCTCGACAATACGGTGGAAAGCTGCGTGAACAGCGTGGGTGTGAATCTGAACACGGCCAGCAGCTATCTTCTCAGCTATGTTTCGGGAATCGGCCCTGCCCTCGCGGAAAACATTGTGGAATACCGTTCTGAGAATGGGGCATACAAATCGCGCAAGGAGCTTCTAAAAGTCAAGAGGCTTGGCGGAAAGGCGTTCGAACAGTGCGCCGGATTCCTCCGCATTCATGGCGCAGAGAATCCTTTAGACAATTCGGCGGTACATCCGGAAGCGTATCATATCGTGGACAGGATGGCCCGTGATCTCGGTGTGTCGGCATCAGAGCTTGTCGGAAATGCAGATTTGTGCTCAAGGATAGAGCCCGAGAAATATGTTGAAGGGGAATTCGGACTGCCGACCATAAACGACATCCTGAACGAGCTCCGCAAGCCTGGACGCGATCCTCGTGAATCAGCGGAGACGTTTGAATTCGCTCACGACATCAAGACCATCGAGGACGTCAAGACCGGTATGGAACTGCCAGGAATAGTCACGAATATAACCGCCTTCGGTGCGTTTGTGGATATAGGCATCAAGCAGAACGGCCTCATACACGGCACTCAGATGGGCGTGAAGGGCATGGCGGATCCGTCAAGAATCCTGAAACTCCATCAGCAGGTCATTGTCAGGGTTCTGTCTGTAGATTTTGATCGCCTAAGAATCAGCCTGAGGCTTGTCAAGTGATGTCCTTTTTGCAATTTTGAGAGAGTACGACACCCAGCGTTGAGACTGCTATGCCGATCCATTGCCGGGTGTTCATTATTTCATGCCCCAATGCCCATGCAATCAGTGCCGCCGCAACCGGTATCAGTGCGGAGAATATGCTCGATTTCGCCACTCCGAGGTTCTTGATAGTACTCACCCACAGCGAGAATGCAAGGCTTGAGCAGAGCACTGCAAGACATATGAGGGGATACATCACATCTGTGGACAGATATGTATGTGCATCAAAATCTTCTATCCCCTTGAAGATGAATAGCGGCAGCAGATAGACAGAACCTATGAGGAACTGGTACATGACGATTATCTGGCTCGAATAGTTTCCGGCAAGGCTTTTCGTGAGCGATGCATGCCCGACCTCGGCGATGACTGCAATCAGCAGGAATACGATGCCGAGAATAAAATGCTCTCCAAGCTCTCCGTTTGCCATCACCACCATTATGATTCCTCCAAGCGAAAGCAGCATTCCGCCCACATTCACAGCATTTATCTTCTCTTTGAAGAACAGCATGCCTGCTCCGACTGAAAAAATCGGAATCGTGGCTATGACCATCGCACTGAGAGTAGGGGATCCTGTCAGTTTGAGACCGTATGTCTCGCAGAGGAAATATATGAACGGTTCGCAGAATGCAAGAAGCAGGAACTTTGGAATATCCTGCCTCTGAATCCGTTTGATTCTTCCGTATGCCGCATTGAACAGGAACAATACGACTCCTGCAATAAGGATGCGGACAAATACAAAATAGAATATCGGAATTCCCTGGGCAATCAGCTTGTCCGTCCATATGTAGGACATTCCCCACAGCAGGATTGCAAAGGTGGATACTATGTATATAAGCGTTTTGTTCTGCCTCACGTTTTCCGTCATAAGTCAGCGACCTGTTTGTTAATAATCAGGGGAGATTATCTGTCAAGTCCTTTGAATTCGAGAAGTCTTCCTGTGCCATTTTCGGCCATCTGGCCGTTCCTGTATGCAGTTTTTCCGTTTACAAGCACTGCCTCTATGTATCCTTTAAGCTTTTCGCCTTCGTAAGGCGTCCATCCGCACTTGCTGTACTGGTCTTCCGCACGTACTGTGAATTCCTTATCCTTGTCGAATATCACAAGGTCAGCCGCATAGCCGTATCTTATCCTGCCTCGTTTGAGCCCGTATATTTCCGATGCCTTTTCCGAAAATACGGACGCGATGCGCGTCAGCGGTATGTCCTCTTCAGCAGCTATGGTCAGGAGCACAGGAAGGCTCTGCTGGATTGACGGCAGTCCTGACGGAACGTTGCAGTATTTTCCCTCCTTTTCAGAAGGCAGGTGCGGCGCATGGTCGGACCCTATAGTGTCAATAAGTCCGTTGCAAAGTCCTTCCCTGAGCGCTTTGCGGTCTGCCGGCGTCTTTACTGACGGATTGCATTTGAGCCTGCTTCCGAGTCTTTCGTAATCTTCGTCGCTGAACCACAGATAGTTGCATGACGTTTCAGCTATTATGTCCGGATTGCTGAGCTTTGCTGCCCGTACCATCTCCAGCTCTTCCTTTGTGGATATGTGGCAGAGCGTCAGACGTGTCCTGTTCTTTATGGCCATCTCCATGGCCTTGATTGTGGACTTTATGCATGCCCTTCTGCTCCTGATGTTCTCATGCTCGCTGAACGGGATGTCTTCTCCGTATTTTTCCACAGCTGCCGCGAGACTTGCCTTTATCGTCGCCTCGTCCTCGCAATGAACGGCTACAGGCTTCTCCTTTATTCCGAACAGTCCGCTGATCGCCGCCGAGTCGTCCACAAGCATGTTTCCTGTTGAAGAACCCATGAATACCTTGACTCCGGCAATCTGTGATGCCTTAAGGCCGATTTCAGGCTTTCCGTACGCAACCAGTGACCGGATTTCTTCCAGATTTTCATTAGTCGCGCCGATATGGAATCCTATGTTTGCCATCGGGCGGTCCTGCACTGAATCCAGCTTATCCTTCAGCGCTTCTGCCGTGACTGTGGCCGGTTTCGTGTTCGGCATGTCGATCACGCTTGTGACACCTCCCGCGACGGCTGCCCGGGACTCCGTCCCGATATCCGCCTTATGGGTAAGCCCCGGCTCACGGAAATGTACATGCGCATCTATACCTCCTGCCATGACATATTTCCCTTCGAGATTCCAGATCTCGATGTCTTCATATCGCTCTGAGGCCTCTTCTATGCGGGCGTCAAAATCCTCGTTTTCAGTATAATATACGTCCGAAATCCGGTCCTCGACAATCAGAATCGAACCGACGTCCTCCTTTTCTCCGGTGACGACCGTCGCCTTGTGAAGCAGTATCACGCTCATGCCTTTTTCGGTTTTATCTTCCTCATCTTCAGCTTCATCACTCCCCAGAACGCTTCTCCGAAGATTCCGCTGCTCATCTTTGACGTGCCTTCCTTCCTGTCCACGAATATGATAGGCACTTCCTTGATCTTGAATCCGAGACTGTATGTCGAATACTTCATCTCGATCTGGAAACCGTATCCCTTCATCTTCACCTTGTCGAGATCTATGGTTTCGAGCACCTTGCGTCTGTAGCACTTGAAGCCTGCTGTCGTGTCGTACACCTTCATGCCGAGGACGGTACGCACGTAAACCGATGCGTAATAGGACATTATCACACGTCCTATCGGCCAGTTTATAACGCTGATGCCGTTGCAGTAGCGCGAGCCGATTGCAAGATCCGCTCCGTCTCTGCTGCATGCCTCGTAAAGCTTAGGCAGGTCTTCCGGATTATGCGAGAAATCCGCGTCCATTTCGAAGATATAGTCATATTTCTGCTCCACAGACCATTTGAAGCCGGTTATGTATGCTGTCCCGAGTCCGAGTTTGCCCTTTCGCTCTATCATGAAGAGCCTTTCCGGGAATTCCTCCTGCAGCCTTTTCACAATAGCCGCAGTGCCGTCCGGTGATCCGTCCTCGATCACAAGGATATGGTATCCGCCCTCAAGCGAAAACACAGCCCTGATTATCTTCTCGATGTTCTCCTTCTCGTTGTAAGTAGGAATGATTACTATCTTTCTGTCCATGTGGATTATTTGTTTTCAATGGTCTTCATCATTTCGGCTACAGCCGCCTCCAGCTGCCTGTCCTCTCCGCGAAGCACAGATGCAGGGTCGTTGTACACCAGGATGTCCGGTTCGATCTGCATGTTCTCCAGATATCTTCCCTCCTTCACTCCGATTGCGCCCACCTGCGGAATTCCGAATACGAGCGTCGGATCGATCTGGTTCTCCCACCACACTGCTGTCATAGTGCCAGGTACCGGTGCTCCTATGAGCTTTCCGATGCCGAGTGTCTTGTATACATATGGGAAGCCGCATGCATCGGAATAGTTGTCCTCTCCGATGAGTACGCATGATGGCTTTGTCCATTTGTTGTACGGTTCTGTGCCGATGTACTGTCCGCGAGGCTCAAACCTGATGTAGCCCTGTCCGTCGAGCAGTGTCGCCAGATCGTCGTGCAGCCATCCGCCGCCGTTATGCCTGGTGTCCACTATCACGGCTTCGCATGTGCGGTATTTTCCAAGCAGTTCGGAATATACCTTCCTGAAGCTCTGCGAGTCCATTCCCTCCACGTGAACGTATCCTACCTTTCCTCCGGAAAGTTTCTTCACCATCTCTGCCCTCTGTTCCACCCAGCGGTTGTACATCTGCCTGTAATCGGTGAATGCCGGCTCTATGTATATGTTCTCAGCCTTCTTTCCTCCTCTCTTTACCGTCAGCTGCATCTTCTTTCCGCCTTTCTGCTTGAGCAGGCCATACCAGTCCATACCTTCCGTGATCTGCACTCCGTCAATCGCTGCGATGACGTCTCCGGCCTTGATCTCAGGATCCTGGATATACAGAGTACCTCCCTTGAGCACTTCCTTTATCTTCAGACCGTCGCCTTTGTATTCATTGTCGTATATGACTCCGAGATTTGCCATGTTGAAGCCTGAACGGTAGTAGTAACGTGCTCCGGTGTGCGAACCGTTAAGCTCTCCGAGCATCTCTGAAAGCATCTCCTGAAAATCGAAGTTGTTGTCGATGTGCGGGAGGAATTTCGCGTATGTGTCACGATAACCGGCCCAGTCTATCCCGTGGATATCAGCAACATAGAACTTCTCGTTCACCTGTTTCCATATGTGGTTGAAGATATATTCCCTTTCCTGTGCCGGCTTGTATTCGAATGTCGCACTGAAGGAGATGCTTTCCTTCGAACCGTTGGCAGTCGAAATCTTCGACACTCCGCTTCCTGAAAGCAGATACATGTATTTGTCGTCCTTGGTAGGGTAGAGCGAACCGTAGACTCCCTTTGAAACCACCTTCACATTGCCTTCCTCGATATCCAGCATGCACAGATCCATACCCTTTTCAAGCCTTGTCATGAAGAAGAGCTTCTTTCCGTCCTGTGTCAGATAATGGTCTCCGAGCCGTCCTGTGTTCGGTGTCAGCTTCACTATGCGGTTCTGCCTGTCCGCAAGGTCGAGAACGAGCTTCTCAGGCTTCTTCTCCGCCTTCACGCTGTCCTTCGCCTCCTTCTTTTCCTCCTTCTTCTTTTCCTTTTCACCCTTGAGCATGTCCGCTATCTCCCTGTCCTCCTTCTCGCGTACGAAGTTCAGGTATTCCTTTCCGTCAAAGAACATTATGTATACGTCCCTTTCCGCACCCCAGCTTCCGTGGCTCCTGTATCCGTTCTTGTCCGATGTCCATGTCATGGCCTTGCCTTTGAGGGCCCATCTGAATCCTCCGTCGGTATAGCCGCTTTGCGTAAGGTCTGTTATTTCACCGCTTTCGACGTCGATCAGCGCCACATCCTCGTTGTTCCAGCCTCCGTTAGCCTGGTAGTTGCAGAGTATGTATCTGCTGTCCGGACTCCATTCGAAGCTCTGGTCTCCGTCTGTGTATGAATAGTTTACGCTTTTGTCAAGAACTATCTTCTCCTTTCCGCTCTTTATGTCCATGACTGCTATCGCCGTCCTGTCCTTGAGATATGCGATCGATTCTCCGTCTGGTGACACCTGCGGCTGGAAGCATGTCTCGCCCGGTTTCGTGACCATCTTTTCCTCCATCTGCACGGCGTAGGTGAAATATTTGTCGTCCTTTTCCGTCAGAGATGTCTCCCATATGCCCCAGTGTCCGTTCCTTTCCGCAGCGTAGTAAAGCGTCCTTCCGTCCTTCGAGAACCATACGCTCCTTTCCTGCTCCGGCGTGTTTGTTATTCTCTTTGTCGTCCTGTAGTCTACGGATGTCACGAATACGTCGCCTCTGATGACCACAGCGACTTCCTTTCCATTAGGCGATACGGCAAGGTCTGTCGCTCCGCTGCCCATGGTCTGTTCCTGCACCGGTCTTTCTATCTGGTCCGTCACAATGCTGATCCGCACCTTCTGCGGTTCCGCACCATCCTTCATCGTATACAGTTCTCCGTCATATGAGAAGCAGAGCGTACCGTTGTCCGAAATGGAAAGATATCTTACCGGGTTACCTTTATAATATGTAAGCTGCCTGCTTTCCTGCGGATTTTCGATGCTGCTCCTGTATACGTTCAGGGTTCCGTCCTGCTCGCTGAGGTAGTAGTATGTGCTTCCGTCGGCTGCGAACACCGGATTCCTGTCTTCTCCGTTGAATCCGCTGACCTTCTTGAAATCTCCGTCTGCGTTTATGCTGAAGCTTCCTTCCGAAGCCTGGTCTGGCGTGTAGAGCCATATGTCTCGTGTCACGGACGATGTGTGATGCTTCCTGTACGGATCCTCATAGCCCTTGTAGTCTTCGTACAGGACCTTTCCGTCAGGTGCGACGCTCATCTCAGAAACCGTCAGCGAAGTCACCTGCACCGGCCTTCCTCCGTCCGGTCCCACCTTGTACAGCTGCGCGTCACCAGGAAAATTGCCGTATTGTGCATCCTGCTGTATGTTTGCGCTGAAGATTACGCTTCCGTCCGCAAGTACCGCCTTCGGCGTCTCATTGCCCGGGTGCGTCGTCAATCTTACCGGTGTGCCTCCCTGTGCGGACACCTTATATATGTCCTTGCTCTTTTCCCTGTATGATGCGAATACTATGCTCTGTCCGTCAGGTGTCCACATCGGATCTGTATCGTAAGCCGGATTGCTCGTCAGCTGGCGTGCTTCGCCGCCCTTGCTGTCCACTACATAAAGATTGCCTTTGTAATTGAAGACAATTCTGGTTCCGTCGGGGGAAATGTCATTCCTGCGCAGCCAAAGAGGGGAGTCCTGCGCCATGAGCGTGCCCGAAAGCATCGCAAAAGCTGAAATCGCAAGTAAGATCTTCTTCATATCCATATTTTTGTCGTTATACCTCTATTATATATAATAGTAAAACATGCAAATATAGGAAAAATATATATCATTAAAAAATCCCGAAATTTTTTGTAAAAAAAGTTTGGAGATGTTGAAAAAAGTCGTACCTTTGCACTCCCATTTGAGAAACGGGCTCTGCGAAGCGGAGAAGTTCTTATGAAGACTGACGCCTGCATCTGCCTCCGGGAGCTGTTCCGGGGTGCATTTCGAAAGATTTTTGAAAAATTTTTCCTGAAACGCTTGCGGATTCAAAAAAAAGGCGTATCTTTG
>JAFTMS010000043.1 GCA_017452265.1 Bacteroidales bacterium
CTCTGCATATCCTTGTGCAAAAGATCCTGCGGCCACCCCATGATGGCAGCAACATCCTTCTCGTCCCATCTCAATTTCCCAAGCTCAAACAGCTGCGCTTCCTCCGGAGGCGTAAGGATGATTCTATCGGGTGTCTTGACCAAATCATTCATTTTCGGTTTTCGTAGTCGTTAATCATTTTGTTCACCTCGTCCAGCTCCCGCCTTTTGGAGCGCAGACGTGATTCTCTTTCAGTAAGCAGGTGAGGCTTGTCGCCTTTGGCAATCTCGCTGTTGATCCTCCATATCGCGCCCTCAAGATTCTTCCTTTTTCTGAAAAGCTCCGAAACAGTCATGGCGCGCAACTCTGCCAGCCTCTTCGTTTCGGAAAATATCAGGTGCTTTCCAAGGCAGTTTCCGTGTTCCTTGTAATACGTGAATTCGGCAGCGATCTGCCGATTTTCCGTAAAGTTTTCCACGACTTTTTTTGCACATTCGAAACAGCTGTCAAGGTCGGTGCACATATAGAGCCCTTCATGCCCTTCGACATAATTGTGGTAAGCCGTGATTTTATCGGCTGCGAGGATCTTCAGCTCTGCCGGACACGACGGATCCGAAAGGAAGGGCCACACTTCGCGAAACCTCGACCTCTTCGTGGTTTCACCTTTCGGGGCCGCATCCGCGAATTTCCGCAGCTTTGTCTTCAACAGTCCGATATATTTCTGCGGCTGCGCATTGACCAATGCCTCAAGATGCTTGTTCGGGGCATATATACTCAAAAGCCGAAGCCCTTCCCGGACCTCGGCTCCTGAGTCAAACCATAGAGTCACCTCATTCATGATTTCAGTATAGTGTCGTTAAGAAGAGGCGTTATAGCCGCAAGTCCGGAGGCGGAAGCGTAAAGATACTTCTTCCTCACGAGGGCTTCCATGACGACGTGCTCGCACGGATTGCCGCGCAGAACGGCCGTCACGAAATTGCCTTCCTTAGAAGAGACCTCGACAGGGCGTCCGTTGGCTTTGACCAGCACCTCGGCCAGTGTCTCCGGGTTGAAATCGTCGGCAGACATGATCTCGACGAGCTTATCCTTATTGGCTGCCATAGGCATACGGCCATAATGACGCACACCATTGTTGTCCACATAGACGACAGGCAGATGAAGTTCCTCGAAGCTTACAGGGGCACAAGGCACGACTGCAGCGGGAACAAGGATGAAATCGTCGGAAATCGTCTCGTCAAGAAGAATCTCCTGAGCTATCTCCGTAATGGAGTTGTCTTCGTCTACGATAAGCACCTTGACGGGAGCACCGGGGTACATCTTCTCCCAGATCTTTGCGAGGAGTTCCTCGGAACCTTTATACGCGCAAACGACAATGCGCACACTGGCTTCGGCAGCTGATGCCGAAACAACTTCAACAGTGGTTGTCACTGTTGAAGTGTCAGGATTCTTTTCGCTCATACAGCTCAAGGATTACGCGCCTTCAACCTGTGCCGCTGCCGCTGCCGCAAGTGGCGGAACCGCACCGGCATAGTCTCCGGGAAGGAACTTGTCGTTGAGCTCCTGCTTGAACGTAAGGGTACGCCTGCGCGCCTCATTGCTGTCGGTACGCTCCACGGAGAGGAAAAGCGGATTGCACTTGCTTCCGTAGGCCTCCATCTTTCCAGCAGCTGTTCCATCGCACTCCTTGACCAGGATCACGACGCCTTTGTTCATATACTTCTCGATGAAGCCCTTGAACTCAGACGAGTTGCCCGGATGAGAGAACGCCACTCCCTGCTTGACGCCGCGCGCGTCAGGGTCGCCGCTGTATTCCTCTGTGAGATTGATTGTCGATGGCGTGCCATATACACAGACTGCCTCAGCACTTTCGTTGAGCTCGAAATCGCCGGTCATGGTCGGATCGCCCAGCTCACGGGTCGGCTCTGTCTTGATGTCCTCGACATCCATGATTATGATGTCGGAAGATTTCGGAGCGGGGCTGCCAGCCCCGTCTCCGTTCTTAGGAATGCTTACCTTTTTGTATGCCATAGTATTAAGGTATTAAATGTTATGCACCTTCAACCTCTTCACTGGCAGCAGCTGCCGCGCCGCCGTTCACCCATGCGTCACCTACGCCTGTCGCGTCAGTGATCACCATGTCTGAAGGGGTGTATCCGTCAGGAACAGAAGCGTACACGGCCTCTGCGATACGGAAACCTACAGAAAGCGAATACTCGCCGAAGATCTTCACGACGTAGTCCTGCTTCTGGATGTCGTTGATGCACGAACCGGCCTTCGAGTAGTCCACGAGCTCCACGAAGTTTTCCTTTGGAGTGGCGAACAGGATAGGCGAATTGTACATCGAATCCAGCGCGATGAGCTCGAACTTCGAGAACCTCACCTTGTTTCCTACCTCTGTGCCGGTGTACTTGCCGTACACGTCGAAGTCCGCCTTCTTGTAGGCGTCGAGGAATTCGCGTGAACAGTATACCGGGAGCTTCTTCGAGAAGAGCGGAGAGATGGCTTTGGTGAACTTGTCCACATAGTCGAGAAGGGCCTGACCGCTGAGCTCAAGCACGTTCTGGGCGCCCTTGTAGTAGTTGATCTTGCAGTCCGTGTCAGACTTGCCGGCCACGAGGATGGTTTCGAAACCGTCCATTGACTTGACGGCCGCAGAACCTTCATCGTTGGTGGCGACATTTGTCACCTTCTCATACTTACCCTTTGCGATCATCGCGAAAGTGATGTCCTCGACAACCTTCGGGAGGATATGGGTGTTGATGATGTAGTGAACGAGAGGATGCTGGTCCGGAGACTTGCCCTGCTGATACAGGAACACGAGCCAGCTGTCGATGATCTCGGTAGGATCGATCTCCACGTTGATCTTGTGACGGCGGTACGGAATCCTGATAGGGGTGAACTTGGTCGTGCCCTTAGGAGTCCACTTGTTGGTGAACTGCTGTGACACTTCCGACATGATCGCAGTCGACGCAATGTAGTCGGTGCCCTTGGCCATGATCTGGGTCATGTACTTGGCGTCCTCGAATCCGTTGTAGATTCTCTTTGTGAGGATGTCGAGCTGGACATCAGGCGGTACCGCCATGGTGAACTCCGCCTTGAGGTCAGCGATGTCTACACCGGCAGCCATGCGGAAAGATTCAGGATTGCCGGAAGTCAACGCTTTTGCGACCGCAGCATTATGAGTTGCTGCCATATTGATCCTGAAGGCCTTTCGAGCAGCCGGTGCACTGGCGCTCTGAACGGCCGGAGCCGGCTCAGGTTCCGCACAGAGGCGCTCGATGTCTTCCTGCAGGCGTGAAATCGTCGAGTCTCTGTCTGCAAGCTGTGCGTTCAGCTCCTCGGTGTGATGCTTGACGGCCTCATCGAAGAGCTCGCGAGCATTCGCCGCACCCTCTTCGTCAGCGTCAAGGGACGCGCCCTCAAGCTTTGCGAGGAAGCCTGAACCATAATTTTTCTTGATAAGGCCTTTCTCTTCGTCTGTGAGAACCACCTTACCATCCTTGACGGTCAGTTCCGTCTTGCCGAGAAGACGGGCAACAAGCTGTCCCATCTTCGTGTTGGAAAGAAATTTTGGAGGCATAATTAATGATATTTTATTTGTATTCGGCTCTAATGAAAACATTCTGGATGCAATCTTCCAGCGACATCATGGCGTCGGCCATGTTAAGATCCACAGCTTTCGGCGTAAAGAAGGTCGCTCCGGTGAACACTCCGGGCTCGTCGGACTTGATTGTCGGCCTGGCATCCTTGACAGCCTTGTGGAACATATGCACCAGTGCGGAAAGCTCTTCCTGGCAGACTTCATATTTGCCCTCAAGAGCTTCACGATACGCCTTGTTCTTGTCCGGGGATTCCTTTGCATAGACGGCCACAACCTTCTCTCCGGTCTGCCTGTTCTCGCGGTCATCGAGATAAGAGGCATAAGCTCCGATGCTTCCGACCTCCGACATGATATTGTCCATGAATACGGCATCGCACTGGCTGGCTATCCAGTACGCGGCGGAAGCACAGAAATCACAATGAGCGACAATCGGCTTTCCTATCTTCTGCACATGCTTAATGGCTGCCGTCATCGGCGGAACGGCGTTCGATGCGCCGCCCGGACTGTCGATGTCAAGCACAAAGCCCACGACATCCTCACGAGCAGAAAGCGCCATGATCTCCGCTGCCACGTCCTGGCATCCCACAGTGGAACAGCCCCAGTACTTGGTGAGCGCTCCATGCATCGGGATCACTGCGACCTTCTTCTTTTTGCTGTCGGAACGCTCGGAGGACCCGTCACCAAAGAAAGCCTCTCCCTCGGCTGAAAACAGCAATGGCTCGTAGCCGAAGGTTTCTGTTTCGACGGTATTGTGAGCCAGAAAATTCAGAGCATGAGGCAGAAGTGATTCCGCATCAGCAAGAAGCCACCGCCCCCTCAATAGGGACAGTGCCAGTTGAAAGTTATTGGGAATACGATGTCTTTCAGGCATATCTCAAGTATTTGTCACAAAGGTAAATTCTCATGCCTGAAAGTGAAAGGACACGCTATCTGTCAGGGGATTCGTGCTCGCATGACAGTGTGAACAGGTCATCCTCGACAATTTTGAAGCGCACGGGAACATCCGTGCTGCCGAATGAAACCCTCGACCGGTCGTCGAACACGACCAGTATCGCCAGATTGCCCTTGAGTCCCGGGGTGATGTAAGGAGCGGTATATGACAGCTCCACCTTTTTGAGCCTGCCATGTTCGTCCGATGAAGACGTCTCTTTGTATCTGGCGGACGCCGGAATCATAGGGGATACATACCATCTCCCGCCGGAGTTATCCAGATCCGTGTAATAGATTTCCTTGACAATTCGTATCATATCTTAAGGTCGGTTGGCAGCCCTGACATATCCAGAGCCTCATTAATATATCGGAGTTTCCTGATGAGGACTTGAGTCAGCTTCTCCCGCTTGGCAGCTTCACGCCTGTATATGCGCTTGTGCAGCGCGTCATACGGTTCCGTGCTTACCAGTCCTCTTGAAGTTATGAAAGCTTCGACGATGTCCTTCTTCTGGAATCCGCACGTTGTCGCACGGGCATAATACAGGTTGAGATCCAGTTCGAAACACGCCTTGAGTGCCATGTTGAGCCGCGCCATC
>JAFTMS010000037.1 GCA_017452265.1 Bacteroidales bacterium
AATCCAACCCATCTCGGGACAGTTCCATGCCGGAACTCGTACTGATGATGATCTTGATGCTGACATTCTCATGGCTCGATTTCGTCTCTTGTTCTGTCTGCGTATGCTTAGGATTCTCTATCTTGAGTTCTTCTGGCGCTCCGGTAATCTGGACGGGAACAACTCTCTTGTAGATATCTCTTATCCATTTGTCTAATACCTTGTAGGGAACATTGTTTCGTGAACAATATGCCTGGATCGACATTCCTCGCGGCATCCATTCTGTCTGGTAATCGAAGTAAAACCTCTCTAAGTCTTCGCTGCTGCACATCTTTGGCATTTTTGCCGCAAAGCTATAACGCTTTTAGGACATGCCCTTTTTTGACCACTAACCAACCGTGAACATCTTCGAGATCTCATCAATGAACCAAAGAGCAAGGCAATAGTCCTCCGTCAGAGCATCCACAAAGTACCTGCGGATATGGACCATGCCAGCTTTATAGACTTGGCGTAGATCCCCCAGATATACTTGAACTTATACTCACGTTTCTTCTTGTCTTTATCTTCGTCCTTGTCTTTGTGCTTTATGTCACAACCGACCAGTACGCGAGTCTCATCTATCATGCTGATATAGGACTTCTTCACGGCTGACTCCCAGCATGAAGTCATCTTGTCGGTGATCCACTCAAGGGCGTTATGGACATGCTCGCCGAGAACGCTGGAAGATATCTTCAGACCCAGATCGCGGAGTTTGGCTACTGTCTGATCGAACGGGACATTGTACATGTACTTCTCCATCAGGATGTATCTCAACGTGTCCTCGCTGAACATGCAGTTCGGGATGATGCGAGCTTTATCAGTAAGGGTGTCAGTCGTCTTGTAGTCGTCCCTATCCTTTGACCTTACTGTTGCTGACTCATACACATGTTCTTCGATCTTTTCAGGAGTGCGTACAATGACGCGGTAGTAGCTCTTCTCAATAACGCCGCCCTTGCCGGTGCGGAAGTATTCTCCCTCTGACAAGGTAAAGTACTCATCCAGACTATGGTAGTGATAGTCAGGAGAACCGGGTTCCAGATAAGATGCAGACTTGCTGTAGTCGACACGCTGTATCTCGATTTCGGCTCCGGGATATCTGCGTTTCAGTTTCTTCTGAAGTTTCTCTATGTCAAGTGTCGAACACTCTTAGGACTTCTCCTTCTCGCGCTCTGACTCAGGATCGACATAGTCTGCCTTTGAAGCGGGACGATTGTCGAAAACGCCACCTGGAGTTGGGGCTCTATATTCATGTCTACTTTTCAGCCTAAGAATTATTCAGCTTCTTACGTCTACTTTTCACGTACGAGCCATACATGGTATCAAGTTTCGAAGCTTTAGTGATAAAGCCGTCAAGTAAAGACTGTAGGTCTGTATGTCTCACGGATTTGCACAGCTTCCGATAAATCTTGATATATTCTGCATCGTCTTCTGACATATCATTCAGACGGTCTTCCAGATTCTGACAGCGTGGATGAAGATATTTTATCAGGCATCGCAGGAGTAGTTCTAATGTGTCATGCAAAAGGGTCGGGATTTCTTTACATGAGTGGGAACCGAATGCGTCCTTGTCGGAATAGCTTTTAATGTCTGTGCCTGCCATGAATTTCAGCAGGTCTCTGGTAGTTCGTATTGCAACTTCATCTGTCTTCTCGTCGTTATCTTCGTTGAGAATTCTTCCGAAATCCATGTGCTTCTTCAATCTATCACTTATCTTCAGTACACAATCTGTAAGTACAAAGATGTTGGAGGCGGAAAGTGCCCGGTAATTCTCGCTCAGACCATCCACCTTGCTGTAGATCCATGAGGACTTGCATATCCAACCGAGAGCCCATACCGGCTTGTCGTGCTGGCTGAGCAGATAAGCTATCATACGCCCGTCGTTTGCCTGTGATTTGAATATCTTGGTATGCGTGTCCTCGATGGAGCGCTTGAAGTCTTTGTCATAATATTCCTTGACCGCAGACTCCGCGACGGAATATATATGAGTCTTTGATGCCATCCACGGCACAATGACGGAGAGCGTCAGGCTGAAAGTCACACATCCTAAAACAGTACCGATTACCGATGCGTCAGACAATGAGTACTGGAAATGTGCCGGACAAAACAACGGAACAAGAATGAATGCCATTATGCTTGCCAATGCCAGGCAGGCAAGAAAACAGATGGCAATCATCAGGACTCTCTGTTAGTGGTCAATTTAGGGCGTTCAACAGTATGCACTCGTCTGGTGACGTTTGTTTCAGTTGTTTTCCCATGTTGTTTTTATTGATTTTTATCTGCTCAAAGCCGGCAGGTATTCCTTGTAGGTGTCCAGTCCCAGAACCTCACATCTGAAGTATTCCCCGAAGAAGTTCCAGACTGACCTGCCACATAGTTTCAAGGTGCTGATGACGCTGTGGTACACAGCCGACATCTCTACCCCTTCATCGCTGCCGAAGTGGAACCTCTCTAAGTCTTCGTGCTGTACATCTTTGGCACTTTTGCCGCAAAGCTATAACGCTCTCTGGCCATGCCCTTTTTGACCACTAACTTGCGGTGACGCCGGCGGCCGAGGTCTCCTTTTCCTTGTCGTAGATCTCGAAGCGGGAGTTCTTGGAGATGAATTCCGGCACGGTCTTCTTCATGAGGCGGACCATGTCAGGGATGTTCACCTCGCGGGAGAGGTGTTCGAGCTGGTCGACCGTCACGGCAGCGTCGGCATAGTCGTGCGAACGAACCTTTGCGATGCGGATACGGCTGTGGTCGGTCGGTATCGTATTCTCGTTATTCGAGAGGACTTCCTCGTAGAGCTTCTCGCCCGGACGGAGTCCTGAGTATTCTATCTTTATGTCCTTGTCCGGTGTGAATCCGGCAAGCTTTATCATCCTGCGGGCGAGGTCGTCGATCTTCACGGATTCGCCCATGTCGAAGACGAAGATCTGGTTGCCTGTGCTCATCGTGGCAGCCTCCATCACAAGGCGGCATGCCTCCGGAATCGTCATGAAGAAGCGGGTGATGTCCGGATGCGTGACGGTCAGCGGGCCCCCCTTGGCAATCTGGTCGCGGAACCGTGGAATCACGGAACCGTTGGAACCAAGGACATTGCCGAAGCGCGTCGTGACGAACTTGGTCTTTCCGGACTTGAGTCCCTGCTCCATGGCAAGTCCCAAGGACTGGACGTATATCTCTGCAAGACGCTTGGTGCAGCCCATCATGTTGGTCGGATTGACGGCCTTGTCGGTCGAAATCATGACCATCTTCTCGACTTCGTATTCGATACATTTGTCTGCAACGTTGCGTGAACCTGCGACATTGACGAGAACGGCTTCGCATGGGTTCTCCTCCATCAGAGGCACATGCTTGTAGGCAGCCGCGTGGAAGACCACCTGCGGACGCCATTTGCGGAATGCGTAGTCCAGACGCGGAAGAAGACGAACATCGCCGATGACAGGCACGAACGACAGCTCCGGGAACTTCTCCTCTAGTTCGAGGCGGAGATTGTGCATCGGAGTCTCGGCATTGTCGAAAAGCACGAGCTCCTTCACGCCGAAAGTGGCGAGCTGACGGCAGAGCTCCGAACCGATGGAACCTGCTGCACCTGTCACCATGATGGTCTTTCCCCTGAAGTTCTGCACGATTTCATCCATGGAAATCTTTATCTCGTCGCGCATGAGAAGGTCCTCGATGTCGATGTTCCTAACCTGATGGCTCACCTTGCCGTCAACCATCTCGTCAATCGTAGGCGCAAAGAGCACCTTCACACCTTTGTCGATGGCATACTGTATGAGGGTCTCCTTCTCTGCGTAGGCGTCGTTCTTGGTCGCGAAAAGGATGGCATCAATGTCGTGAGCATCCACCATATCGCTGAACTCGGCCTCGGAATCTGCCTTGTAGACAGGCTTTTCCGATATCATATAATTATGCGTATCTCCGCCATGCTGGAGAAAGCCGACAATCTTGTAATGGGTCGATGTCTGAAGACGGCCGACGAGCGCAACCGACTTGTCACCTACTCCGAAGATCAGCACGTTCATGCACTTCTTCCTGTATTCCATCCTGTTCTTCACCATGTCGTACACCACAAGCATGACCACCCTCAGAAGGAGGAAGGCAAGGGTCGTGAGCAGGAAATCTCCGACGCCCATAACGAAGACAAGTGTTCCGAAGCCGAAGACGATTCCATAGAGAGCCACGAGCAGCACCGACTTGCACAGGGCCACGAGCATGAAACGTCCGAGGTCGCGGAGAGTCATGTGGCGGATGATGATCCTGTATGTTCTGAATGCCCAGATGAAGAAGAATGAAAAGAAGGCCGAACCGGCAATCCACACTATAACCGGACGGAGTCTCAACAGCTCCACATCAACGAAAAGGTTGATGAGAAAAAGTATAGCAGACGAGGCACAGACGGCCATCACCATATCAAGCAGGAAGACAATCTTCGTGCTCAGATACCTGTTGACGTATCGGTTAAGTTTCGAGAAAAGGTTATCCATAGGTTCAATTCCAAATTTCACCCATAAGGGCCACACACAATTAAATATTATCCTTGAGCTTCGCGATGAAGTCCTTGCCGAAGAGCATCCACGCAGCTGCACAGCAGCCGGCCAGGAACGTAAAGATGACGAGCAGTTTGGCCTTGCTCGGAGCCGACTTGCGGAGAGGAACGGTCACTGGGTCGAGGATGGCGAACACCGGCTTCGCCTGTTGCTCCTGGATGCGTGCTCCTTCAAGCTGTGTCGCCACCTGGGAGTACACCTGATAGGCGAGGTTCATCTCCTGCTGGAGGCGTTCACGCTCGGCCTGGGCGCTCTGGCGGATGACGTTCTTGTTGGCGTCGACGAAAAGGGCGTAGGCCTGCTGTGCTGCGTAGTAATCCTCCTTGCGCTGCTCGCAGATTGCCGTGAGGTTATCCACGTCCTGACGTGCCTTTGAAGTACGGTAGTCGGACATGTATTCCTTGAGATTATCGACCACGGCGTTCATGACAGCCGCAACGACGAGAGGATCCTGAAGCTCGAGGGACATGGATGTCTTGCCTGTCTTCTTGTCCACATTCACAATTATGTTCTCGGAGAAGAACTTGACCACTCCGCGCTCCTTCTTCGGAAGGTTGGTCGGGTCAAGAGTGCCGTCACCGGACTCTTCCTCCTCTTCCTCCGGCATCACAAGACTGATGCACCAGCCGAGCGCCTTGAACGGAGCGTCGATGACGTATGACCACCATGCACGTTTCTGATATTCAAGCATATAGTCGAGCAGGGTCGTCGTAATCACGCTGTCCTTGCGCTCGAAGGTCACAGGAAGGTCGAAGAGTTCGACGATGAAAGGAGTCGAATGCACGACGTCCGGGAACATCTCGACGCTGATGGCATCGATACTGTTGTTGAGGTTCACACCCATCATGGAGGCGATGGAACTCACGCTGGAGTTCGTGCGCTGCTGGGTCTCGGGGGCAAGGGTAGCGGAAGCTCCGTAGCGCTTAGGAATGCTGAAGCCGGCGACAAGGCCGATGACAGCACCGATGATGCACCATCTTATGATGAAGCGGCGGTTCTTCCAGAGCTTGCCTACAAGCTCCATGATGTCGATTTCCTGTTCTTCTATATATTGCTGGTTCGTGTTTTCCATATCAACGTCACTTTATTATGTTACCGATGGTTGCGATCATTGTTGCGAGTGACGATGCAGTCGTTGCAACACTCAGGATCTCGGAGAGCTTGCCGTCACGTTCACGCTTCTGCGGTATCACGATCTCGCAGCCCGGCTCGACGACGGTCGACGAAAGCTTTCTCGCACGGGCGACGGTGCCGTTGAGATAGACGATGTAGGCCTTGCTCCTCTTCGAACGGTAGCCGTAGCCGCCGGCCTGCTCGACATAGTCGCGTACAGACATCTTCGGGTTGAATGTCACCGTATTCGGATACATCACGTTCCCTGTGATCTTCACCGTGTTGATATATTCCGGAACACCGAGGACGTCACCTTCGCGGAGAACGAGGTCGGCGTCACTTCCCGGATTGGCAAGGGCAGCCTGAAGGTCGATGCCGACGAAGTAGATGTTGCCGAGGTCGAGCCTGTCTATGTTGATGCTGTCTCTTGCGGAATCGAGCACTTCAAGGGTAGACTGCATCCTGGTCCTTTCCTCGCCTATTATCCTGCGCTGCAGACGTGCTCCCTTGACGTATGCCCACTGGGTGAGGCCGCCGGCCTTCCTTACGAGGTCAGAAAGGCGCTCCTCCTTGTGCGTGAGCGTATATGAGCCCGGGAACACGACTTCTCCCGTCACCCTCACGGTACGCTGCACCTCATATCCGGGGCTTCTGCGCACCATCACGATGTCGTATGGCTGAAGCTTGAAACCAAGCTCTCCGTCAAGCACATAGCCGTCCTTGAATGCGAACGTGTAGAGCTGTCCGACGCTGTCCGTCTGCTCCATGCTGTCCGGATTCTTCACACGGCGGCTGACGTCGATCTTCACCGTCGAAGCAGATTCCAGAAGACCGCCGGCAAGCATGATGGCGTCCTCCAGAGTCGTGTTCTCCGCATATACGAACGTTCCCGGACGTGCCACTTCACCCTCTACGGTAATGGAGCCGACATCCTTGAGGTCGTGTATGCTCGGGATATAAAGAACGTCGTTCTTTGCCAGCCTTACGTCCTCCGCCGTTCCGTTGAGGATTGCGGCCACGTCTACAGGGATATGCTCCAGCGTGAGGTCTTCGCGTTCCCTCGTGATGAGGGCCCTGTTCGTGAAGGCTTCACCCTTGAGGCCGTCGGCCTTCGCTATGAGCTGGGAAACGGTCTCTATTCCGTCACCGAGCTGGTATGCTCCCGGACGATAGACGGCGCCCTTTATTTCGAGACGGTTGGCGAAACGGTCAAGCATGGCTCCGACCGCGATGGCGTCACCGTCTACCAGTTCAAACGTCTCATATTCCGGTTCATCGATTGTAAACATCTGATATTCACGTCCGTTCTTGCGGATCATACGGAGATTCTGAGTGTAGGCGTCTCCCATGAAGCCGCCGGCGTAGTCGATAAGGTCGGCCACGGTCTCCCCTCCCTTGAGTTCATACGACATCGGGCGCTTTACGTTTCCGGCGATGTCGACTATCATCTTATAGGTAGGCACGCTTATGATGTCTCCCTCTTCAAGGATGAGGTTGCCATCCATCTTTCCGTCACGAATGAAGTCGTAGATGTCGACGTTGGCTATGATCTTTCCGTCACGGATCAGCCTGATGTCGCGCAGAGAACCGAGACGGCTGACACCTCCGGCCCTGTGGAGGGCGTGGTAGAGGTTGGAGAGGGACGACAGGTAATATGTTCCCGGATTCGCCACCTCGCCCATCATGTTCACCTGGATCGTCCTGATGTTGCCGAGGGTAAGCTTGATCTCCGACTTTGCGTTGGCTCCGTCGACAGAATAGATCTGGCCGAGCTTCTTGCGCATGTAGGCATCGGCGGCCTTGACCGTCATTCCGTTGAGGTTCACAAGACCGATGTCCGGAATGTTTATCGTTCCTTCAGGGGATATCGTCTGGCGGATCGTCGCCTGGTTGGTTCCCCAGATGTCGATTATCACTTCGTCGCCCGGACCGAGGCGGTAGTTGGTCGGGGTCGGAAGATTCGAGCTCGGGGCGAACGTGAGGTTCCTGTCGGTGAAGATATCCCTTCCGAACACACGCTTCTGGCCGCGCTCGCCGAGTTCTATGGACACCGCATCAATGTCGCCGGCTTCCGTCTCCAGGGCACCGTCATTGAGCCTGCGCTGACGTTCCTGCACTCCAGCCACCCTCGAGGCCTCGTTCTGCGAAGCCTGCTCCTGCTCGTACCTCGCCTTGATTCTCTCGGCCTGCTCCTTCGTCACTCCCCTTGCAGCAAGCTCCTTCGCCATGTCCGTCTGGGATTTGCCCGTCGCCATGCCGCTCTTGACATATGAAATGACGGCATCATCAGACATCTGTCCCTTTGCCGGGACAGACAGCAGCGTAAAAGCAAGCACAAACGGTAAGATCTGCAATAGTTTTCTTCTTATCATATTCTTTCTGTTTATCACAAATAAATCTCCATATGCTCCTCAACGGGCGAGGATATCCACAGACACCTTCAGGCACTGCAAAGGGACACCCGGGAAAGTGCATTTTCCGTGCGTCCGAACAAAAGGAACCGAGCCATTTCTATGGCTAAATCGACTTGCGCAATCCTGCAGCAACAAACAATTCAGCATATAATGTCCATGAAATCTTTGCAAAGATAATCAATCTGCGGGTAAAATGAAAGGAATAAGATAAAAAATCAAGGTGGCGCACAAGGCCTCCTACCCGATTATTTCGAGTTCGTCAAGTCTGACATAAGTAGTTGCTATGGCCAGCATTCCGGGAAGTTCCACCATGACCCTGCGCGAGCGGCGCACCCTGATGATCGTGCCTTCCACGCCTGCGAACGGACCCTGCATCACGCGGACTTTCTGGCCCTCACGCAGTTTTGCCGATATCTCCTTCAGATAGATCACGTCATCAGCCATCGTGTTGCTGATCTTCATGAAGTCCTCCATGGGCTTGTCCGGCACAATCACCGGCAGACGGGTCGCCTTGTCCCACATGAATCTTGCCGGGCAGCCTTCGCCGCAGTCCTTCATGAATGTATCTATCCTTTTCTTTGTCGACCTGACGAAGCAGAGGTTGGTCACCGCCGGCACAAGAACGCGCCTGCTCCTGCCGTCCTTCACCACAGTCCTCCTGCACATCGGCACGAATGTCTCGAATCCGGCCTCATCAAGAGTCGCCTTGAACTTCAGCGCCCTCCCGTATGTCACCCTCAACGCGAACCAGCTCCAGCCCGAATGCCTTACCTCTTCTTCTTTCACACACATTTCACATACAATTCGATTATACTTTTCAGCCGCTTTCACCTGCCTGACCACCACGGCCCGGTGTAATGAAAGCGACTGCAAATATACAACTAATACGCTAAATAGTGCGATTATTTTTACAAAAACTCTATTCGGATTCCGGCAGGAAACGGTTGAGCAGTATGCATCCGAGAATCGCGGCAATGACAGAACCGCAGAGGACGCCTAACTTTGCCTGTGCAAGAAGTTCAGTTCCAGCAGCACCGAGGCCCGCATATGCAAGGTCGGCGATGAACATGGACACCGTGAATCCGATTCCGCACACGACGCAGACGCTTGCGAATGCCTTCCATGTCGTTCCCTCAGGAAGAGTGACCACCTTGCAGCGCACGGCTATCCATGAGAACGAGAACACTCCGAGGAACTTGCCGACCACAAGACCGAGCATCGCGGAAAGGCCGACTCCCGTGAAGAGTGTGCCGAAGGTCATTCCGGCAAGGCTGATTCCCGCATTCGCAAAGGCAAAGAGCGGAATCACAAACCAGTTGATCAGCGGTGAAAGATTGTCCTCAAGGTCCTGGAGAGGGCTTATCATCTTGTCTGCAGCCGACTCTATGCTCTTGAGCACATGTATCTGCTCCTTCTCAAGCACGATCGTATTGTGCCGGTCGTCAATGTCGATGACAGGGAACTTGGCAATGTTCGTACGTATGCGCTCAAGATAATGTCCCGTTCCTTTCTTGAGGGTTGCAGGCACACAGAAAGCCACGATCACACCAGCGATGGTTGCATGTATTCCCGAATTGAGCATCATATACCAGAGTACGAGGCCGACAAGGATATAGAACGCCTTGTTGCGCACCTTGAATACGTTTCCGAGCACGAGCACAGCCACAGAGAGGGCCGAAAGCAGCAGGAAAGTCATGTTTATGTCCGAAGAGTAGAAAAGCGCGATGACGATGATTCCTCCGAGGTCATCGGCTACGGCAAGGGCAGCAAGGAAGACCTTCAGTCCCACAGGAACACGGCTTTTGAATACGGAAAGCACGCCGAGGGAGAAGGCGATATCAGTCGCCATCGGTATGGCAAGACCGCGCTGCATGGCCGCATCTCCGGGACACGTAAGCCAGAATATCATGACAGGTACTATCATTCCTCCGCATGCTCCTATAATCGGAAGCAGAGCCTTCTTCATGGACGAAAGCTCGCCCACAAGCACTTCACGCTTGATTTCGAGGCCGACAGAGAGGAAGAATATCGCCATGAGGAAGTCGTTGATGACCTGTGCGAAAGTCATCGCATGTCCGCTGTGGCTGAAAAGGTTGAAATCGCCGATGGAAACTGCCATAGGCTGTGACCAAAGTGAGAAATACCAGTCCTTCACCATGGGGAGGTTGGCGCAAATCAGAGCCAGGACAGTAAAGAAGATGAGCACGACGCTTGAAGACACATGGGCCTTGAGCCTGCTCAGAAAGCTGTAGTTCGTCTGAGTCTGTGACATAGGTCAATTCATTTACTCAAGTTTCGCAAGTGTAAGTTATTCTTAATCTGAAAGTTGGCAAGACTTGCGAAAGTTAATTCATTTAAAACGGGCGCAAAGGTAACCTTTTTTATCATATTATTACAGAAAAATTTTGTGGATTTGACAAATGGGCTTAACTATAAAATATCATAAGTCAGTTGCAGCACCTGCTCGAGCCTTGAGTGACCTGCGGAACCTCGTGTAGAACAGCAATCCCGCCGTCGTAAGGCCGAGAGGGAACGAGAACCATATTCCCATTAGTCCCCAATCGAAGATGAAGCCGAACAGATATGCGGACGGAAGCGAGACAACGAAATATGCTATGAAGGCATACAGAGTGACCATCTTTACGTCTGAAATGCCTCTGAGGGCATTTGCATAGCAGCTCTGCATCGCATCACCGAACTGGTATATGACGAACGGGATCACGAGCTGCGCCACGATGAGCGCCACCTCCTCACTGTCTGCGAATATGATTCCCAACTGATTTCGGAAGAGAAGCACGACGACAGATGCAAGGGCAGCCATCGCAAGCACAAGGTGGAAACCGGCCGCAGCAGTATTCCTGACCTCTTCCCTGTTGCCCTGCCCCATATAGTTGCTCGTGCGCACCGCCACAGCGGCAGACATTCCGTAGTACATCATGAAACCGAGCTGGCTCACCGTCAGCATCACCTGGTGCGCTGCAAGCGGAAGGGTTCCGAGCCATCCCACCATCACCGTACTGAGGCTGAATGAAGATGCCTCCATGCCCATCTGAAGGCCCACAGGCATTCCAAGCCTGTTCAGTTGCAGGAAGTCTTCCCTGCCCGTACGGCTTTGTGCGAAGCCACGGCGGTATTTCCGGTAACGCCTTGAGGTCATGAATATTACTGCAAAAGCGACGAGCATCAGTATGCGCGAAGCCAATGTGGATATGCCGGCTCCTAAAAGTCCCATTTCGGGACATCCGAGCTTTCCGTATATGAGAAGCCAGTTGCCGAAAATGTTGAAGAGATTTCCTCCTATGAGGATGCACATCGGCGTGACTGTGTCGTTGATGCTTTCCGCAAACTGCTTGAAGGCATTGAAAAGCATGACGAAAAGAAGGGAGCACAGCAGGACAAGGAAATACGGCTTCATGAGCGGAAGAAGTTCCTCCGGCTGGCCAAGACGGCTGATATTCAGGCACAAAGCACCCATTATCAGCAGCAGAAGCACTGTCTTTGCAGCATTCACCCATAGCGCACTCTTCAGCTTTCCGCCTATCTGACCGTACAGCGCTTCCTCCGTATCCTCCGGCTCTGTCGGGCTGCCGCCCTGCAAAGCCTTCAGCCGTCCGAACAGTCCGCCGATGACCGGCGTCAGTCCGTACGAGAATCCGGTCGAGAACACTATCGCCAGACTGAAAAGATTGTTCACAAAGCTCGCCGCCGCAAGGCCCTCGATGCTGTATCTGCCGACCATCAGAGTGTCGGCAAAGCCCAACACTATAACACCAAGCTGGCCTGCCACGATGGGCATGCCAAGCTTGGTGAGTGTCTTGTAATGCTGTAGATAACGCTTACCTGTAAGCATCATATCAATAGTTCTCCTTCATCGGCTCGAAATACGCCTGCGGGAAGAGGCATGCAGGGCATGTCTTAGGTGCATTCTCAGCCTCGACGATGTATCCGCAGTTGCGGCACTGCCACCAGATCTTGCCGTCGCGGTGGAAGAAGTCGCCGTCTGAAAGGCGGCTCAGAAGCTTGAGATATCTGCGCTCATGCTCTGCCTCCACCTTTGCTATATTCTTGAATGTAGCGGAAATTGCAGGGAATCCTTCCTCGGAAGCGACTTCTGCAAACTCCTTGTACAGAACGTCCCACTCTTCCTTCTCGCCCATTGCCGCAGCAAGCAGGTTCTCGCCTGTCGTGCCGACCTTTCCTGCCGGATATGTCGCTGTAATCTCCAGATCACCTCCCTCAAGGAAGCTGAAGAAGCGCTTTGCATGCTCCCTCTCCTGCTCGGCTGTCTCCATGAATACACCTGCGATCTGCTCGTATCCCTCCTTCCTTGCAGCCTCTGCAAATAATGTGTAACGCATCCTTGCCTGGCTCTCGCCCGCAAATGACTTCAGAAGATTCTGCTCTGTTCTTGTTCCTTTAACGCTTTTCATGATTTTATCCTTTTTTAAAATTGTTGTTTCCTGTTATTCCCTCGCCTTCATCCTTCACCGATGCAAATATAGCACAATTTTTCTAATTTAGAACAATTCTAAAATAAAAATCACGGTCTTTTCGTATTGCCGTTCTTCCTGCACTTGTGCCCAGGGCCAGCAGGAAACCTCCCCTGATCTACCCTTTCACGCTGCTCGAACACCTCCAGAATGCTCCAGAAGCAAGAGAATCCGAGCACACCGACAATTGTCGAGATCACAACGCCGTCTGCAAGAAGAGACCAGATGCAGAAAACAACTCCCGCCAGAGCGAAAGCGACCCAGCATCCGACGCCGAAATGGTATTCCGCCTTTATGACAAGAGGATGAAAGCATCCGATTATAAAAAAGGTCGCAAGTCCGACCAGAAGTCCTGTGTAATTCATAAGTGTATTTTTTTTGCTAAATTATAAAATTATTTTGATTTTGGAATGGCTCACATCAAAAAAGTATTAACGAATCTACATAATGTATTTCTATCAACTTTACATATTTTCGCAATTTTTCGTTTTGACATTCCTGCCTTTAGAAGCTCAGATATAAGATTCTTTTTAGGATATAATTTATATCTTTTCTCATCCGTTTTCCTTCCTTTAGGACGCCCCAAGACGATGCCTTCAGCTTTTTTTCTCGCTAAAGCTTCCTTGGTCCGCTGACTTATCAGATTTCTCTCGATTTCAGCAGACAGTCCAAAAGCAAACGCAAGAACTTTGCTTTGGATATCTTCTCCCAACCTATAGTTATCTTTTATTGTCCACACTCTGCACTCTTTCGACATACATATATTGAGTATTTCCATAATCATGAACAGGTTTCTACCTAATCGCGACAATTCCGCACAGATTATCAAATCACCTTTCTGTACCTTACGCAGCAACTTGCCAAGCTCTCGTTTACTATAGTTTTTCGTGCCACTGATGGTTTCTTCTATCCAGCCGTCGACATGGATTTTCTCTCTGGAGCAGAAACAATTTATCTCAAACCGCTGATTTTCAACAGTCTGTTTATCACTGCTCACTCTGATATATCCATATGTCATATCTCCATAAATTCCATTCAAAGGTAAATGGAATTGTCAAGATGAAATATAAAAAACAGAAATTTCTTTTTATATATATCATATTTCCTTTTTTTATCATTTTTTCTTTTTTTAAAACGTAAGTATTTCTTTATTTTATTCAAATTGTCAAATTAAATGTTATAAAACCGCGGCATGAAGTACATTCTAAATGCGGAACTAATTTGAGCGATTATGTGCAGACACATATCAATATGGCAAATTTTGATGACGGCAAGGCATGGATAATCCTATCTGAAGTAGAGAAGTCTATTAAGGCTAAAATTGAGGCCGTAGGAAAACCTCTAAAAGACTGGGACATTCAAATAAATTATGGTATTAAAACCGGGTATAATGATGCTTTCGTAATCACTGGCGAGAAACGAGATGAAATTCTTGCCAACTGCACGAATGATTACGAACGCACTAAAACTGCTGTGATTGCAGCGGATTAAATGTACCGCCCATATCACTTTCAAATGTACCGGGTATATCAGAATGATTTGTACCGTCCGTATCAGTTTGAAATGTACCGCCTGTAGCGGAATGAAATGTACCACCCCTCTTTAACCAGTGCC
>JAFTMS010000044.1 GCA_017452265.1 Bacteroidales bacterium
GCCGCAGTGGTCAATGTAACGATATCAAGAGAATCCGGGAGACTGCGCAGGACATGCTTTTCAGTGACGACCTTTTCCGGAGAGTTCTCCAGACGGGCATATACGATGGAATGATCTCTTTCCTTGTACTCCCTTACGGATGTCCTGTATTCCTCCCAAAGTTCCGGAGACTCCTGCCAAGGATATCTCACCTCCGGTTCCAAAGGCTCTATCCTGGTCCAATCGGAGCAGGCTGTCAGCAGGACAAGTGTGGTTATTATTATTGTTGGTTTCATAATTGTTGGTTTTATAGATTGCCACGGCCCTGACGGGCCTCGCAATGACGTGTTGATTACCACTGTTTGACATCCCACCATACTCTGGTTCCCATTCCGTCTCCGGTCCTGGTGCCTTGAGTCTCTGCATTCAGCGTCGAAATGGCTTCCTGAAGATTGGAGTTGTTCATCTGATATTCCTCCACCGGATAGGTAAGCCTGCGGGCATGATGTTCAAGATCCACGGTGCCGCCGCTCTTGTCCTGCGGAGCAGGAAGCAGACGAGGATAACCCGTACGCCTATATTCAGACCACGCTTCCACTCCGAGCGGGAAGATTGCGATCCATTTCTGCGTGATGATCTTCTCCAGATTGACCTCGGTGCCGGCACCTGTCTGCCAAGCGACAGTCACGTCACTCTGACGCATCGACATACTGTAATTTCCAAGAGGATCCACATATACTGCCGGCTTGCTTTCGGTGTCAGCAATATATTCCGCCGCACCTGATGCTCCCTTTTCTTCAAACGACAGAGTGATGCCCTGCTCATAAAGTCGCTTGGCAGCATCCTCGCTTCCCCACCTAAGTTCATATTCGGCCATCAGGAAACTCACCTCTGCCGCATTGAGCCACAGATATGGAGTATCGGTCGACACCTGCATATTTGAATAATTGCTGACAGCGGCAGTCTTGCTGGAAACATCCGAACCGATACGGATACCTGCATAGTTTCCGGCATCATTCGGCAGAAACATCTTCTCGCGACGAGGATCATTATAGCCGTTCATATAATTGATGATATCCGCTCCCACACGGTGGTCAGCCCAATCATTATAGATGAGAGCCGTACGATTTTCAGCCGCGTGCATATAAGCATTGTCAGCATTGGATGTAATGACTCCGGAAGCGATGGCCTCCTCCGCCTTTGCCTTGGCAGTCTCAGGCTTCACATAACTCAGACGCATCGCCATACGCAGCTTCAGCGAATTGGCATACTTGAGCCACTGGGAAATGTTTCCGTAATATACATAGTCATAACTGCTCCAGGCTGATGACGCAAGACCGGTATTCTCAGAAAACACCTTGATCGCAGCATCAAGTTCATCGAACATCTTCATATAGACGACCTCCTGACTGTCATACTTGACATAGATGGACTCGTTTGCCACAGCATCTGAATATGGGATAGGCCCATATGAGTCAGTCATCCTATGCATGATCGCAACCCTGAACAGGTTTGCAAAGGCATTGGCTATCTCATCGTCAGTAGCAGTGACTATACCTCTGTACGGTGCATAAGTGTCAGTGATGACATTTGCAAAAGGCCACTTTCTCCAGTCTGCTGACGGGTTGAATGTTTCGAAACGGGTGAGCCAGGTGTCTACGGTGGAACCGATGTAGCCTCCGAACGGGCCGCCTGAAAGACTTTCGTTGAACTGATACATATGCTCCTGGACAGGCACCACCAGGTTCTGAAGATTGAGTACCTTGGTACCTGTACGGTAATTGTTCACCTCCATCTGCTCGGCAGTGACCTGATTCGGGTTGGTGTTCATTTCCAGGAAGTCTGCTGTGCAGGAGGTCAGGAGATTGCCGGTCAGGCCGGCAATGACGGTTATGATGAGGGAGATTCCCACGCCTCTGCGAGGCTCGGAATGACGTGTAGTGTTCATATTCTGTCCTCCCATTAAAAATCAAGTTTTACATTGAAACCGAGACTTCTGAGCGAAGGCATCATGAAGTAGTCGATTCCCTGATAGTTGTTTCCTGTGGACGCCACCGCCTCCGGATCGAAAGGAGCCTTGCAGTAAATCATCCATAGGTTATGTCCGACGAGCGAAAGCGTCAGTCCCATCTTTTCTCTGAACCATTTGCGTGGGAGGGTATATCCCACTGAGAGTTCCTGAAGACGGAAGTTGGTCGCGCTATAGGTGTAGTATTGAGGCAGTCCGCTCTGCGAACCGATCGCCTGATACCATTTCTGCGCATCCATCAGTTCTCGTCCGTTCACAAGCACTCCTCCAGCATCTCTCGCTGCAGCAGAAGCCTCCGACACCCCATACAGGTCAAGGCTTGCCTGTGTCGCCGAATAACATACGCCTCCGATGCGTCCGGAGAAGAGAAAGCCGAGATGGAGCCCCTTCCACGAGAAGTCATTTCTCCATGCGAGATTGTATTTCGGGAACACTGTACCGAGGAAAATCTCGTCAGCCTCGTCGGAGATCGCTATATCGCCGTTCTCATCTATCTCGATATATCCTCTGTCATTGGTCTGGACATCAGAAGTGGTATAGAGGTCTCCTAATGTTCCTCCCTGCTTCAGGATGAACTTGCTCTTGCCGAGAGCCTTGATGTCAAGTTGATCCAGATCGAGCGGCTCACCTGTCACAGGATTGACAGCATTTGAGGCAAGGTCAAGGATCTCATTCCTGTTCCACGAGAATGTGAAGTTGCTGTCCCATGAGAATCCGTTCCAGTCATGTCCATATCCGAGAGAAGCCTCGACACCGGTATTCCTCACGTTACCTGTCTGAAGGTAGATTGTCGTATATGATGACGACGGAGGAAGAAGCGGGTCGAATGTCTGGTTATATGTGTCGGCAAGATACCACGAGAGATTCAGGCTAAGATCCTGCCAGAAGGTCATCTCCAGACCGACCTCGTATGTGAGCGTACGCTCCGGTTTCAGGTCGCTGACAGGATAGTGTGTCTTGTCCTTCCATATCTTGCTCGTAGGGTCATATTCATAGGTCGGGACCGTGAGGAAACGAGGGAAAGGCATACCTACAGAGGCAACCGATCCTCTCACCTTGAGATAACTGAGTGCTCCCATATCCCAGTGAGACGAAGGCACCCACGAAAGGCCGGCAGACGGATAGAAGAAACTTGACTGGCTTGACCCTGCAATCTGCGAAGCCCAGTCGTTACGGCCTGTGGCTGTGAGGTAGAGCATCTTCTTCCAGCCCACCTCGATGCTTCCGAACACAGACTGGGTCTGGTCGTGCCATCCGCTCTTGGTTGCCCTTTTCTTGGTGTCATCCAGGTCCATCACATTGAACACATTCGCGAGTCCGTTCGCCTGTATAGGGCCACCGTACCGCATCTCATCGGTCTTGATGTCGTTGATCGAAGCACCCACGTTGGCAACAAGGCTCCAGTCCTTTCCGAAAGTCTTGTTCACATTGAGCATGATGTCGGCGTAGGTCTGGGTATCAAGTCCTCGTGCTTCGGTATAGTGACCGTTCTTTCCTCCTTCAGAGATGGTGGACTCTGTGGTCGCATAGTATTTCTGAGTGTAGAGGTTGTCTGCGTTGTCAATACGTACACGACCTGTAACGTTCAGCCACTCCAGGATGTCGTAACTCGCATTCAGCGACAGCATGTAACGCTTCTTGTCGTTGTTGCGCAGGTTACGGTAGTTGATCCAGTACGGGTTCTGCATACGGAGGTCTCCGGTGAGGTCGTCACTCCAGAACTGCTCCATCAGTTTCGTTCCCGGATTGTACCTTTCGAAACTTCTATAGAGATCGAAGTCCTCTCCGCGAGGGAAGAGATATGCCGATGTCAGAGGGTTTGCGTACACACCCTGGTTGGTCATATTCTGGTCTTTCTGGATTATATAACTTGCACTGGCATCAAGACGCAGTTTGTCATTCAGGAAATAAGTCGTGTTCCTGAATGTGAAATTGTATCTGTCATACAGATTGTTCGGAATGATTCCGTCAGAATTGACTGAAGCGGCAGAAAGATATGTCTGGTTCTTGTCCGTTCCGCCTGAAACAGTGAAGGCATTCGTATAAGTATGACCTGTCTCGAAATAGTCATACGGAGTATATCCACCGTCTTGAGATATCTTCGGGCCCCAACTGTAGATGCCGGAGCCGCTGTTCTTTCCGTTCAGTCCAGTGCCATATCGGTTCTGGAACTCCGGAAGACGGAAAGGATTGAGAAATTCCGTATTGCTGGAGAAAGTGACCTTGAGACGGCCTGCTTCTCCTTTCTTTGTCGTGATCATCACGGCACCGTTGGCCGCCTGCGAGCCGTAGAGAGCCGCTGCTGCTGCACCGGTCAGCACCGAAATGGACTGGATGTCCTCCGGGTTAAGGTCGGCGATGGATTCGGTAGCACCCTGTGAGTCGAACTCAGTTCCGCCTCCGCCGCCGAAGTTATACATAGGTACGCCATCGATGACATAGAGGGCGTTGGAACTCTGGCTTATGGACTTGTTACCTCTGAGAACGACCTTCGACGCTCCGCCGACTCCTGATGAAGAGGCGTTGATGGTCACTCCGGCCACCTTTCCTGAGAGGGAGTTGATGAAGTTGGCGTCCTTGACTCCGGTAACGAGATCCGAACTTACCTCCTGTACATTGTAGCTCAGGGCCTTCTGGTCACGGCGGATACCGAGGGCAGTGACTACCGTGCCTTCAAGTGCTACTGATGATTCCTTTAGAGTTACATTGAATATAGTACGCGCTCCAATTGGTAATGTCACGATTTCATAACCCAGGCTATTGAATTCTATCTGTCCGTCAAGATGTTCAGCAGGAATCTTCAACGTAAATTTTCCGTCAAGATCGGTGACGGTTCCCATATCAGTTCCTCTTATCAGGACAGACACCCCGGGGACCGGAGAACCGGTATTATCAATTACGGTTCCTGAAATATGTGCCGGCCCTGCCGGTTTACCCGGAGAGATGACAATATTTCTTTCACTGACAGACCATTTCAGTCCGGTATCAGCCAGCATCTGTTCCAATGCGACGCTCAATTTTTCGTTGCTGACTTTCACAGAAACCTTCCTGCTGATGTCAACACCTTCACTGACTGTAAACAGATACTGTGTCTGTGACTCTATGGAATCCATCACAGTCTCCATCCTTGCATTCTCCATATTTATCGTCACGCGTACATTCTGAGCATGACCGGAGGACGGGAAGGAAATGATGAAGAGTACCACTGCCATCAGGACAACAGGTATCCGTGGAAGAAATCTAATCTTCATGGTTATATCGTTTAGTCATTATTAATGCGTGGGGGGTTACCTTATATAATAAGTATTGCTCTTGTCATCATATTCGTACTCAAACTCCGCATTCAGTTTAAGCATTGAAAAAGCATGAACGATTCCGTCATTTACATTCACTTTCATTCGGCGCAGATCGAGAACTGGAACAGATGTCATTTCTATCTCTATGTTCACGCCAAACGAACGTTCAAATTTCCTCATCAGTTCTTCGAATGTCTGACCGCTACAGCTTATGACACCATCAGTCCACCTATACTGAGCTGCTACATTATCTGACTGGATCTTATGCAGTTTACCGTCTATCACTTTCACAATCTGATCCGGACGAAGCTCCACAACTTCTACATCCTCTTTATTCAGGATGCTTACACGTCCATCAATCAAGGCTGTACAGAATTCCTGACATTCCTCCTCCGCAATGACATTAAACTTGGTTCCAAGAACCTTTATATCATATGCAAACGTTTCAACGACAAACGGTCTTTCGGTTTCTTTGGCGACATCAAACATAGCCTCACCTTCAACATAGACTCTTCTGTCTCCATCAGAAAACACAGCAGGATATCTGAGTTCGCTGCAAGAATTCAACTGAACGGATGTGCCATCCGGCAATGTGACTGTGGCTCTTTGTCCGGCTTCAGTGGTAAACGTCATCAACTGAGACGACTTGTCCACAAGAGGTCTTGCCACAAAGTTCCATGTCAGGAATGCGCCGACTGCCAATGCTGCGGCTACCGACGCCACATAAGCGAGAATCCTTCTGCTTCTCTTTGCACGCGCAGCCTCTAAAACTCTTGCCATCTCCGCCTTGAGTTCCATCTTGGAAACGGTCAAGTTCGTAAGTACATACCGGTCGTATGCGTTCTGAAACTCCTGTTCGTGTGCTTTATCCTCCTTCAGCCAAGCCTCTATGGCCGCCACTTCAGAAGATTCAGCCTCATTCATGAAGAATTTTTCCAATATATGTCTGTCAATTTCCATATCCGAAATTCTGTTATCCAGATATAAAGATACATAACTGCCGACTATTCGCCGAAAAAATCAAATTTTCTGCTCGACTTTTGCCAGATTTTGAAAATCGTATGGAAGTTTATAATTTTGTCGCGTATGATGAGCAACGAAGAAATATCAGTCAAGGCCATTGAACTGCTTTTTACCAAGCAGCGGAGGAATTTTCTGAACCTTGCGATGTCGATGGTTCATGATGTCCAGGTGGCAGAAGATATTCTTCATGATTCGTTCATATCCCTATGGGAACGAAGGGAAAACGTCAACGATTACGTGGATTACCTGTTCATCACAATCCGCAACAACTGTCTCCGTTACAGGCGCGACTCAAGTATCCATAAGGCTGTCTACGACAAGATTGTTCAAAAGGAGCAGGGCCTGATGGAAATCTACACCAAGACCATCGAGAACTGTGATGTCGCCTATCTTCAGGAAAAGGAAGTATCCAACATCATCTATGATGTGATGTCCAGACTATCTCCACAGGACAGGAGAATCTTCATGATGAAGAAGTTCGAAGGGAAATCATATAAGGAGATTTCCGAAGAACTCGGCATCACGACATCAGTCATCGACCACAGCCTCCGCAAGACGACTGCAAAAATGAAAGTTGCCCTGACAGACTACATGCCCATACTGCTTGCACTTATATCCATGCTGGAAAAATAGCCATGCGCTGACTTTGTCTGAACCGGCTTTTGGAGCAGGTCGTCCGGGAAATGGCCCGTTTCCCCGGAGCACCAAGGTATTTTGATGGACTGCTCCGGAAAATCAGCCGTTTCTCCGGAGCACTAGGGATTTTTGCTCCGACAAAACCAGAATAGCCATATAGATTTCGCCACAAAATAAGAGGTTTTACGGCTTCGGGGGACGGGGTTTCGCCACACGGAGGGCGATTGTGGCGGAATGGCGGCTGTTGGGGTGTGTTTTTGTTTGCGCAGTTGGAAAAAATGCTATCTTTGCCGTGATGAATAAACAAAACCTAACCATTTATCATGAGTATTCAGGAGGAAAAGATTAAGGAGCTTGTGGACAGACGCGCTGCCGCACGGATGGGCGGCGGACAGAAGCGCATCGACGCACAGCACGCAAAAGGCAAGTTCACGGCACGTGAGAGGATTGCCATGCTTCTTGACGAAGGCAGCTTCGAGGAGTTCGACATGTTCGTACAGCACCGCTGCACCAACTTCGGCATGGAAAAGACAAAGTTTGACGGCGACGGCGTCGTGACCGGACAGGGTACGATCGACGGCCGCCTCGTATATGTATTCGCACAGGACTTCACAGTGACGGGAGGATCGATGTCGGAGACAATGGCGCAGAAGATCTGCAAGGTCATGGATATGGCCGTACGCAACGGTGCGCCTTTCATCGGCATCAACGACTCGGGCGGAGCGCGTATCCAGGAGGGTATCTGCTCGCTCGCAGGCTTCGGTGAAATCTTCGAGAGGAACATCCTCGCTTCGGGCGTGGTGCCTCAGATTTCAGGCATTTTCGGTCCTTGCGCCGGCGGTGCGGTATATTCGCCTGCACTGACGGACTTCACCGTGATGATAAAGGACACTTCGTACATGTTCCTTACCGGCCCCGGTGTCGTGAAGACGGTGACAGGCGAGAACGTGACACAGGAGGAGCTCGGAGGCGCGAGCGTGCATGCCACGAAGAGCGGTGTGGCGCATTTTGCCGCTGAGAACGAGACTGAGGGCATCGAGACCATCAAGGCCCTGCTCAGCTTCCTGCCTTCGAACAACCGCGAGGAGGCTCCGTTTGTGGAGACTTCGGATCCGGCAGGACGTGTGGATGACGCCCTCAACGACATGATCCCGGACAATCCGAACAAGGCATACGACATGTATCAGGTCATCGGCAGCATCGTGGATGACGGAAGGTTCCTTGAGGTTCACAAGAGCTGGGCGAAGAACATCATCATCGGTTTCGCGCACATGAACGGCCGTTCTGTCGGCATCGTGGCAAACCAGCCTAAGATTCTCGCCGGCGTGCTGGACATCAACGCTTCACGCAAGGCAGCACGTTTCGTCCGCTTCTGCGACTCGTTCAACATTCCTCTCGTGACGCTGGTGGATGTACCGGGCTTCCTTTGCGGAACACAGCAGGAGTACGGTGGAATCATCATGCACGGAGCAAAGCTGCTCTATGCCTATGGCGAGGCGACCGTCCCTAAGGTGACCGTAACATTGAGGAAGTCTTACGGCGGAGCGCATATCACTATGAGCTGCAAGCAGTTGCGTGGAGACATAAATTATGCATGGCCTTCTGCAAACATCGCTGTGATGGGAGCGGACGGAGCTGTGGAAATCCTCTATTCAAAGGAAATCAAGGCCATTGAGGATCCGGCAGAGCGCGCAAAGGTGGCCGAGCAGAAGAAGCAGGAATACAACGACCTGTTCTGCAATCCGTACAACGCGGCAAGCTATGGCTACATCGACGATGTGATCGAGCCTCGAAACACCCGTTTCCGTGTAATCAGGGCTCTTGAGCAGCTCGCGGGAAAGCAGCAGCAGAACCCGTGGAAGAAGCACGACAACCTTCCATTGTAAACAGTCTGAATCATGGCAACAGCAAGTTTTTTTGAAGTAGCGGCCATATCACTGGCCCTGCAGGACTATATGGAGAACAACTGTCATGATGCGGAAAGCTACAGGCTTACGATCAAGCGGAGACCGGCACGCATCATCACCGAACGACAGACATGTCCTCCAAGAACATATCCAGGACGCAAAATAAAATAAAGGAGAACATAATGAAAAAATATACATTTGATATAAATGGCAGCACATTCAATGTCGTCATAAACTCAGTATCCGGAGATACGGCAAATGTGACGGTCAACGGCGTGAATTATCATGTGGGCATCCGGAACAATGCCATTGCTGACGTACAGGAGTACGTACAGACAGCTTCTGCTGCCCCTGCTGTTCAGGCGGCTCCGGTTCAGGCTCAGGCGGCCCCTGCTGCTCCGGCAGCTTCCGGAAATGCCAAGACGGTAAAGGCTCCGCTTCCGGGAGTCGTCATTGCGGTGAAGGTGAATGTCGGCGATGCAGTGAAGCCGGGCCAGACGGTAGCCGTGCTTGAGGCGATGAAGATGGAGAACGACATACTTGCGGAATGCGCAGGTACGGTCACTGCAATCAACGTGAATCAGGGAGACTCGATTCTTGAGGGTGCGCCTATCGTAACCATCCAGTAGGCAGTACTCACACATTTATATATGTCCGGAACCCTTTTTATGCGTGGGTTTCGGACATTTTTTGCGCAAAAGACGTATCTTTGCGGAGTTTTGCTTAACAATACACGAAAATGATTTCTTTACCGGAAGACAGAATACTGATTTTGGACGGGGCGATGGGCACAATGATTCAGCGCCACTCCCTCACTGAGGCGGATTACCATTGCGGGCCGTTTGCCGGATGCGCAAAGGAGCTGAAGGGCAATAACGAGTGCCTGAATCTGACGCGTCCGGAAATCATAAGGTCGATTCATCGGGAATACATCGAAGCTGGGGCGGACATAATAGAGAGCAATACGTTCAGTGCCAACAGGATATCGCAGGCGGAATACGGATGCGAGGGATTCGCTGCGCAGATGGCTTATGAGGGGGCGAGGATTGCACGCGAAGCGGCAGACGAGGCCATGCGCAAAGACGGAGCGCAGGGTGAGCTGCGGGACGGTTCGGTACGCAGAGTGCTGGTGGCAGGAAGCATGGGGCCGACATCCAAGTCGCTTTCACTGGCTTCCGACCTTTCGGATCCGTCTTTCAGGCTGTATTCGTTCGATGAGATGAAGGAGGCATACAGGGAGCAGGCGGAAGCGCTGCTCAGAGGCGGTGCAGACCTGCTGCTGATCGAGACATGCTTTGATGCGCTTAACGTGAAAGCGGCATTGTCGGCTATATTTGAAATAAATCCTGATAGGCTGATGACTCCACTGGCCCCCTCCCAGCAAAGCTGGGCCCCTCCCCCTAGCCGGGGGTGGCAAAATGCCAGTTCCGTCATTCAGCCTATCAGGATTCCTCCTGTGATGATTTCAGTTTCAGTCAGTGACAGAAGCGGCCGCACTCTTACAGGACAGACGATGGAGGCCTTCTACGCAGCCGTGAAGCACTACCCTATCCTTACATTCGGGCTCAACTGCTCGCTGGGAGCATCCGAACTCACGCCTCTTGTGGAGGAAATCGGCAGATGGTGCGGATGCGGTGTCAGCTGCTACCCGAATGCCGGCCTGCCGAACGAGATGGGAGGATACGACCAGAGTCCGGAGGATATGGCGGCCGCTGTCAAGGTCATGGCGGAGAAAGGCCTGCTGAACATCGCCGGAGGATGCTGCGGCACTACGCCTGCACATATAAAGGCCATAGCGGAAGCCGTACATGACATCAAACCGCGCCGCCCGTCCGGAAAAACGCACGATTTCCCGGAGCAGGCTGCAAAAAACGAGACCCCGTCCGGAAAAACGCCCGATTTCACGGAGCATGTACTGACCGTCAGCGGTCTGGAAGCCGTTACCATCGATGTGAAGCGCAACAACTTCACGAACATCGGCGAGCGTACGAATGTGGCCGGTTCGCGCAAGTTTGCAAAGCTCATTGCAGCCGGAGATTACGACACAGCCCTCCGGATCGCAGCAAAGCAGATTGAAGACGGTGCGTCCGTCATAGACATAAACATGGACGATGCGATGCTCGACAGCACACGCGAGATGCAGAAGTTCGTCCGTCACATTTCCAACGACCCTTCGGTGGCAAAGGCAGCCCTGATGATTGACTCTTCGCATTGGGAGACAATCCTTGCCGGTCTCAAGAACGCCCAAGGCAAATGCATCGTGAATTCGATAAGCCTTAAGGAAGGCGAGGAAATATTCGTAGACAAAGCCCGTACAATCAAATCGTCAGGCGCAGCAATGGTCGTCATGGCTTTCGATGAAAAGGGACAGGCGACGACATACAGCCGTAAGATAGAAATATGTGAAAGGGCATACAGGCTCCTGACAGAAAAAGCCGGAGTCGCGCCCGAAGACATAATCTTCGACGTGAACATACTTTCGATAGGTACGGGCATCGAGGAACATGCGAAATATGCCGTGGACTTCATCGAGGCGGTGCGCTGGATAAAGACGAATCTGCCCGGTGCGCTCACTTCGGGAGGCGTTTCCAACCTGTCGTTTGCTTTCAGAGGCAACAACGCCGTCCGTGAAGCCATGCATTCGGCTTTCCTGTATCACGCGATCAAGGCAGGGCTGGACATGGCCATCGTGAATCCATCCATGCTTCAGGTATATGACGAAATCGAACCGGAGCTGCTCAGATGCGTCGAGGACGTGATCTTCGACCGTGATCCGCAGGCGACAGAGAGGCTCATAGACAAGGCTTCGAGAATGCTTGCGGCAAAGGAAGGGGCTTCATCGGCCGTAGTTTCCGAAGGGAACAAAACCCACAGCAAAGCATCGCTTGAAGACCGGCTGAAGACCGCTCTTGTGAAAGGCCGCACAGAAACATTGGAAGAAGATCTGAAGGAGGCCATGAACGGATACGGAAGCGCAGTTGCAATTATCGAGGGGCCTCTGATGGCAGGTATGGAGACTGTCGGAAAGATGTTCGGCGAGGGCAGGATGTTCCTGCCGCAGGTGGTGAAATCCGCCAAGGTGATGCGCGATGCAGTGGCCTTTCTGGAACCGTATATGGATAGACACAGCGAGACAGACACTTCGTCAGACAGAAACCGTATCGTCATAGCCACCGTCAAGGGAGATGTACACGACATAGGAAAGAACATAACGGGCATCGTGCTGACCTGCAATGGGTTCGAGGTGCATGACCTCGGCGTGATGGTGGACCGCGAGACCATACTTTCGGAGGCGGAGAGGCTTCATGCCGACATCATCGCAGTGAGCGGCCTCATAACACCATCCCTTTATCAGATGGAGGAAATCTGCCGTGAGATGGCCGCACGTGGAATGGATACGCCGCTCTTCATCGGAGGTGCGACGACATCAGCCCTGCATACGGCCGTGAAACTTGCCCCGTTGTATGACCATGTATATTATGGAACGGACGCATCGGCATCTGCCGTAATGGCGAAGAAATGCATGATGGACCGTGAGGCGTTCGAACAGGAGCAGCACGCACAGCAGCAGAAGCTTCGCGAACTGTACCACAGGAACGACAACCTGTCTGAAGGCAAGGAGGATGCAGACGGTTCCTCAGATGCGCGCAGTTCCTCAGACACGGGCAACGACAGTCCGAGTGCTGATGTATCGTCTTTCCTCAGCGACTGTCCGCCAGATATTCCGGCCACAGAGATACCTGTCAGCGATGTGCTTCCGTATTTCGACTGGAAGATGTTCTATGCCATCTGGGGCGTGAAATACGGTTCTCAGGTGCCGGAAGCTGCCGAACTCATGCAGCTGCGCAGGGATGCGGAAGAAGAACTGGAGGCAAGGAACGCAAGGATTATGGTCACAGCAAGATTCTTCAACGGATATGCAGACGGGGACGACATAATCGCCGTCAGTGGAGGCAGCGGCGACAATCATATGGCTGCACGTTTCCCGATGCTCCGTCAGAACAACTGGAATAACCGTTCGCTCAGCGATTTTGTAATACCGGAATCTTCCGGCAGGACATCACCGTTCGGCATCTTTGCCGTATGCGTGAAACCGGCCGATGCACATGAAGAAGGCTGCTGCTGCCCTGCATGTTCCAACAGATACGAGGACATGGTCGGAAGGACTGTCCGTCAGACGCTTGCGGAAGCCGCTTCCAACTGGCTGGACGACAAGATATTATCTGAAATTTCATCTGCAGGACGGGATGGCACGTCAGAGAGCGGCATAAAGATAATCAAGCCGGCGGCCGGATATGCCAGCTGCCCGGACCACACGCTCAAGCGCGACATACTGGGGCTCCTTTCCGGAAATGAGACAGGCATATCACTGACCGAAAGCTGTGCCATGCGCCCGGACGCGAGCATATGCGGCTTCATTTTCATGCATCCTGACGCAAGCTACCCGGACATCCGGCGCATAAGCCGCAAAGAATACGAAGACTACGCTCAAAGAAGAGGCATGGACGAAGAAACCGCCCGTCGCTTCCTCAGTCATCTTTTGAAATAACCATACCCACAAAATGAAAGTATCTGAAATACTGGCTCAAAGCACGAAGGCCTTCCCCAGCCTTGAAATCGTGCCGCCACAGAGGGGACTTACAAAGGATGAACTTCTCGAAAGCATAGCCCCTTTCATGGAGTTCAGCCCGAAATACATAAACGTGACCAGCCACAGGGACGAATACGAATACCGCGAAGAGGCCGACGGCAGCTTTACGCGCCACCTCGTGCGCAACCGTATAAGCGAGACCACCGTCTGCGCCGCCATCATGTCCCGTTATGACGTGGAGGCCATTCCACACATCATCTGCGCCGGCATCACGAAGGACGAGATAGAAAGCAAGCTCGACAATCTGGCGTTCCTCGGCATCAACAACATAGTGGCGCTCCGTGGCGACAGCATGGCCGGTGAGAAACGCTTCACCCCCACTCCCGGGGGCTATCGCTATGCCAGCGAACTGGTGGAAGGCATCAGAAGCTATCAGGGCAGCAGCCTCTACAGACGAAGCCGCGGTCTGGACACCGACGACCGATTCTTCTGCATCGGTGTCGGCGGCTATCCTGAAAAGCACTTTGAAGCAGCCAACATCGAGACAGATATAGCAAACCTCAAGAAGAAGGTCGATGCAGGGGCCGATTACATAATCACCCAGATGTTCTTCGACAACAAGGTCTACTACGATTTCGTGGACAAGTGCAGGGCAGCCGGCATCGAAGTACCGATAATCCCAGGCCTCAAGCCCCTCTCGACCGCAAGACAGATCTGTGTGCTGCCGGAATCGTTCTCCCTTGACATTCCCGTGGAGCTTACCGACGCCATTTCGAAAGCATCGAAAGACAAGGACGAGGTATACCGCATCGGCACCGAATGGTGCACCTCCCAATGCAAAGACCTCCTCAGGCACGGCGTCCCGGCCATCCACTTCTACACAATGGGCCGCACCGACAACATTACACGGATCCTGAAGGAATGCTTCTGATACGCCCCGTTATGGAGAACATCGTATATATCATCCTCCTTGCGGCAGGTGCGAGTTTCGTACAGCGGACAATCGGGTTCGGATTCGGCATTTTCATCATGACCGCCCTCCCCTTCCTGATGCCGTCGTATGGCGAAGCAGTCACCCTCTCGGGGCTGCTGTCACTCACTTCTGCCATCATTGTGATGATAAAGTACCTCAGATTCGTCACGTGGAAACGGCTTCTCCCTATCGTAGCGTCATTCATTGTATTCTCCACCATAGCCATCTGCCTGCTGGATAAGATTGAAGGAAGAGCCATGAGAATCACTTTGGGCATCGTGCTGATCATCCTCAGCCTGTACTTCAGCTTCTTCAAGAGCAGGATTCAGAAATTCATCAGGCCCACCCGCGGCTGGCAGCTTGGCACCGGGGCAGCCAGCGGAGTGATGGGAGGCCTGTTCGGAATGCATGGCCCGCCGGTTGTCCTATACCTGATCGTATCCGAGCCAAGCAAGGACCACTATATGGGGATGATTCAGACATATGCCGTACTGACCAACATCACCATGCTCGCAGTCAGGGCCTATAACGGCTATGTCACCCCTGCTGTAGGAACAGCATACCTGTACGGGATCATCGGGCTGGCCATTGGAGTGATTGCAGGAAACCGGGCATATAAACACATCCCGAACAGATTGTTCACCTACACCGTCTACATATACATCGGCATAAGCGGCCTCATCATACTGCTGACCACGTTCTCGCGCTGATGAGCGGATATGTGAATTTGTATGAGCGGATGGCCCGCCGGCGGATTCTGAAGCCAGATGTTTCAACAGAACACATATCAATCTGCATCTCAACACTTTACAGATTATCGCCTGCTCCAAATGACGCAGGCTATTTATCATAATCGATTATGAATCAGAGATTTGAGATTCGAATATGTGCAGCGGATAGCACTTTACCGCCGCAAAAGACGGTATCGTCAGGGAGTAGCGGCATGATGATATTCAGTCCAAAGAGTTCCTCCGGAATTTTCATTTCCGGAGGAAAATTGTTCAATGTCGACACAAATCGCGCCAAGGACAGAAAGTTTTTTCAATTAGTATGGAATTTGATTGTTTCCTCGCCGATTTATTACTAAATTTGCCAAGATTGCACAAAAGAATAACTAAATACATATAACATAACCGGATATGCAGAACAAATTGCAGGAACTGACAGACAAACTCTACAATGAAGGTCTGTCGAAAGGAAAACAGGAAGGCGAGGAAATCCTTGCCAAGGCAAAGGTTCAGGCCGAGGAAATCGTGGCAAAGGCGCAGGCTGAGGCCGCTGCCATAGTTGCCGCTGCAAACAGGCAGGCCGAAGACCTCAAGGCAAAGGTGCAGGGAGACCTCAAGATGGCGGCAGGCCAGAGCGTGGCAGCGACAAAGGCCGACATCGAGAACCTCATCGTGACGAAGATGACGCAGGCAGAGACCGCAAAGGCCCTCTCGTCAGCAGAGTTCGTGAAGGAAGTCATCCTTGCTGTAGCCAAAGGATTCAACGCTGAAGAGCCTGTAGACCTCGAGGTCGTGCTTCCTGAGTCTCTCAAAAAGGAAGTGGAGCCGTTCGTAGCAAAGGAGCTTGCAGCATCGCTCAAGGGCAATGTGGAGGCCTCATTCTCAAAGAAGATCGCAGGCGGCTTCACGATCGGCCCTAAGGACGGAGGCTATTTCATCAGCTTCACCGATGAGACATTCAACGCCCTCATCTCGGAATATCTCAGACCTGCGACCAAGAAAATCCTCTTCGGATAATGAACAATTACGAATACATAATCGCAAGTCTGCCGGAGCTCACGGCCGGATGGAAATTCGGCGAGAAGCGTCCGGAGGACTACATCGAGGAAATCGTCAGCCTCTGTTCGGAGAAGGACTGCAGCACGATAAGTTTCCTGCGCGACGGCTTTCAGGACGAAAAGCTCGACAAGGAGTTCTACAAGAAGGCTCTTACCCACGGGAACAGCTTCATCAGAGCTTATTTCCTCTTCGACCTGAATGTCCGCAATGCAAAGGTAAGATACCTGAACAGGGCGCTCGGAAGGCCGTCCGACAAGGATGTCATGAAATTCCCGGAAGACTCGGAGAAGGAAGTTGCAGAAATTGCGGAAGCGGACTTTGAAGAAGCTGCAAGGCTCGAGAACGTGCTCAACTCAGGCGACATTCTTTCAAGGGAAAGGGGTATGGACGACCTCGTGTGGGAGAAGATCGATTCGCTCACGACATTCAGTTATTTCGACCTCAACGCAATTCTCGGCTTCATCACCAAGCTGCATATAGTGGCAAGGTGGTACGGACTCGACGAACGTGCAGGCCGTGAAATGTTCAAGCGCCTCGTGGATGAAGTCCGCGGCACCTTCAAAGGTGTGGAATACAACGGATAGGAGACATTCATCGAGAAGTTCAAGCAAAGAAAAAAAACAAAAACAGATAAGATTGAATATATGAAAACGACAGGAAAAGTTACGGGAATCGTTTCCAACCTCGTGACAGTCGAAATCGACGGCCCTGTGTCTCAGAACGAGCTCTGCTACATCACCGTAGGAGACACCAGGCTCATGGCTGAGGTCATCAAGGTGAACGGAAGGAATGCGGCTGTGCAGGTGTTCGAGAGCACCCGAGGCCTCAAGAACGGCAATGCCGTCGAGTTCGAGGACAAGATGCTTGAAGCGACTCTCGGCCCGGGTCTTCTTTCAAGCAGCTACGACGGTCTGCAGAACGACCTGACCACAATGACAGGAGTATTCCTCAAACGAGGCGAATACACCGACCCGCTCAACCACGAAAAGCTCTGGGACTTCACCCCGATAGCGAAACCGGGCGACAAGGTTGTCGCAGCGGACTGGCTCGGAGAGGTGAAGGAAGGCTGGCTGCCTCACAAGATCATGGTTCCGTTCGCATTCCAGGGCGAATACACCGTAAAGTCTGTGGCGGAAGCAGGCCGGTACAACATCGACAAGACCATCGCTGTGCTGACGGATGCAGAAGGCGAGGATGTGGAAGTGAACATGTACCAGAAGTGGCCTGTAAAGGTGGCCATCAAGGGATATAAGGAAAAGCCGAGACCGTCAAAGATAATGGAGACGGGAGTACGTGCGATCGACACACTCAACCCTATTGCAGAGGGAGGTACAGGCTTCATCCCGGGACCATTCGGATGCGGAAAGACAGTGCTCCAGCATGCGATAGCAAAGCAGGGAGACGCCGACGTGATCGTGATGGCAGCCTGCGGAGAGCGTGCGAACGAGGTCGTGGAGATCTTCGCCGAGTTCCCTGAGCTCATCGATCCTCATACAGGACGCCACCTCATGGAGCGTACCACCATCATCTGCAACACGTCAAACATGCCTGTGGCTGCACGTGAGGCATCCGTATATACGGCAATGACCATATGCGAATACTACCGTGCGATGGGTCTGAAGGTCCTTCTGCTCGCAGACTCGACATCGAGATGGGCACAGGCCCTCAGGGAGATGTCCAACCGTATGGAGGAACTTCCTGGACAGGACGCATTCCCTGTAGACCTTTCCGCAATCATCGCCAGCTTCTACGCACGTGCCGGCATGGTCATCCTGAACAACGGCCAGACAGGTGCGGTCACATTCATCGGTACCGTATCACCTGCCGGAGGTAACCTCAAGGAGCCTGTGACCGAATCCACAAAGAAGGCCGCACGATGCTTCTACGCCCTCGAGCAGAACCGCGCAGACAAGAAGCGCTACCCTGCCGTAAACCCGATCGATTCATATTCGAAGTATCTTGAGTATCCGGAAATCCGTGAATACCTCGACGAGACGATACGTCCGGGCTGGGTGGAGATGGTCGAAAAGACAAAGAACATCATCCGCAAAGGCAAGGACGCCAACGACCAGATCAACATCCTCGGTGACGACGGCGTGCCTATGAGCTACCACGAGCTGTTCTGGAAGTCTGAACTTGTGGACTTCGTGATCCTCCAGCAGGATGCATTCGACTCAATCGACGCGCTCTGCCCTATCGAAAGACAGAAATACATGCTCGAGAAGGTGCTCGGAATCTGCGACATGGAATTCAGCTTCGAGGACTACGAGCAGTGCCGGAACTTCTTCAAGGAACTGATCAACGTGCTCCGTCAGATGAACTATTCGGAGTTCCAGGGCGAGAAATTCAACAACTACGAGCAGCAGCTCAATAACCTCCTAAGCAATGGCAACTAAGGCATTTCAGAAAATATACACACAGCTGGAGGCCATCACAAAGGCTACAGTTACCCTGAGGGCTCAGGGTGTATCAAACGACGAGCTGGCTGTCGTTGACGGCAGGCTTGCACAGGTCGTGAAGACAAAGGGAGACCTCGTGACGCTGCAGGTTTTCGCCGGCACAGAGGGTATCCCGACCAACGCAGAGGTGACTTTCGTAGGCGCACCTCCGACACTCAAGGTGAGCGACGAACTTGCAGGACGTTTCTTCGACGCATACGGAAAGCCGCTTGACGGCGGTCCTGAAGTGGAGGGAAAGGAAGTGCAGATCGGCGGTCCGTCCGTGAACCCTTACAAGAGAAGGCAGCCGTCACAGATCATTCCGACAGGTATCGCCGGCATCGACCTCAACAATACGCTCGTGTCAGGACAGAAGATTCCTTTCTTCGCAGACCCTGACCAGCCTTACAACAATGTGATGGCACAGGTTGCCCTCCGTGCGGATGTGGACAAGATCATCCTCGGCGGTATGGGCCTCCCTAACGACGAATACCTCTACTTCAAGCAGCAGTTCGAGGCAGCGGGAGCGCTGGAAAAGATCATCTGCTTCGTGAACACGACAGACCAGCCGCCTGTGGAGCGACTTCTCGTTCCGGACATGGCACTGACAGCAGCCGAGTATTTCGCAGTGGAGAAGAACGAGAAGGTGCTTGTGCTCCTTACCGACATGACGCTCTACGCCGACGCGCTCTCCATCGTATCGAACCGCATGGATCAGATTCCGTCAAAGGACTCGATGCCGGGCTCGCTCTACTCGGATCTTGCAAAGATATACGAAAAGGCCGTGCAGTTGCCTGACGGCGGCTCGATCACTATCATCGCCGTGACCACGCTCAACGACGGAGACATCACACACGCCGTTCCTGACAACACAGGATACATCACAGAGGGCCAGCTCTATCTCCGTGCGGATGCGGATTCAGGCAAGGTCATCATAGACCCGTTCCGTTCGCTTTCACGTCTGAAGCAGCTCGTTCAGGGCAAGCAGACAAGAAAGGATCATAGTCAGGTGATGAACGCGTCCGTACGTCTTTATTCGGACGCACAGAACGCAAAGACCAAGCTTGAGAACGGTTTCGACCTCAGCGACTACGACCTCAGATGTCTGGACTACGCAAAGGCATATGCCACAAGGATCCTTGCAATCGACGTGAACCTCTCGCTTGACGAGATGCTCGACACCGCATGGGAACTCTTCGGCACATACTTCACAAAGGCGGAAACCGGCATCAAGCAGGAATTCATCGACCGGTACTGGAAGAACTGACCGAACGTCATTTCGACAGAACTGGAGAAATCTAAGATTTTATGGCTATAAAATTCCAATATAACAAGACGTCCCTGAACAACCTCGGCAAGCAGCTCAAGATGCGTCAGAACGCCCTTCCAACGTTGAAGAACAAGGAATCGGCTCTGCGACTTGAAGTCCGCAAGGCCAAGGAGCATTCAGAGAAGCTTATTGAGGATCTTGCAGCCGCCCTGAAGAGATACGATTATCTTGCAGCCCTGTGGAACGAGTTTGATCTCGGCCTTATATCCATCACCGACGTGGATCTGGTGACGGTGAAGGTGGCCGGAGTGAAGACTCCGGAACTGAAGGACATCCATTATGAGATACACGACTTCAACGCCTTCGCCAAACCGGCATGGTATGCGGACGGAGTTGCGATTCTGAAGGAGCTGTCAAGGCTCGGAATAGAGTCGGAAGTGTACAAGGAGAAGAGCAGGATACTCGATTTCCAGAGGAAGAAGACCACTCAGAAGGTGAACCTTTACGAGAAGGTGCAGATTCCGGGATATCAGGAGGCCATCAGGAAAATCAAGCGATACATGGAAGACGAGGAAAACCTTTCAAAGGCGGCTTCCAAGATCGTGAAGAGCAGACACGAACAAGAAGAGGAGGAACAGGCAAATGGTTGACAAGATGATGAAATACTCCTTCATTCTTCTCAATGAGGAGACTGAAGGCTTCCTGACGAAGCTTCAGGAGCTCGGCGTCGTTGACGTGACCCGTTCATCCAAGCCGGTCGACGAGGGATCTTCCCTCATGCTCGACAAGGTGTCTGCTGCCAAGAGGCTGATTGCCAAGCTCGAAGGCATCAGCTACAGCAAGGACAAGGATTTCGAGGCCGTTTCAAAGGCGGCTGGGAAAGTTGTCCTCAACGAAGACATAATCGACGGAGCAGGAAAAGCGCTTTCCAAGCTGGCAGACCTTGAGGCCGAAAAGGCCGCTGCCGTGAAGGAGACCGCTGCAAGAAGGCCGTGGGGCGAGTTCGACAAGTCACGTATAGACGAGCTTGAGGCCATGGGCTACACCGTAAGATATTATGTCGTAAGCAGAAAGAAGTATTCCGAGGAATGGGCCGGGCTCCATCCGCTTCAGGTCGTGCACGAGGATTCTTCCTACGTGTGGTTCGTTACCGTCTGTCCTGCAGATGAAGAGTACCGCTTCCCTGTGGATGCATGTGCAGCACCTTCGGGTTCTTGGAAGGAGACTGCGGAAAAGGCTGAAAGACTGTCTGCTGAAATCATTGACGCAAAGGGAGAAGTCTTGAAATATCAGGGACAGATTCCGGCAATACGTGAATTCTGCACAAAGACGCTTGCAGACCTCGAGCTCTACCTTGCGACGGCCGCTACAGAGACGGCGGCAGAGGACAAGCTCAGCATCGTGGAGGGATTCGCTCCTGTGGAAAACGACGAAGCGCTCACAGCGGCATTCGACGGCATGGGAGTGCTCTACATAAAGGAAGAGGCCGTGGAAGAGGACAATCCGCCGATCAAGCTGAAGAACAACAGGTTCGTGAAGATGTTCGAATCCATCACAGGAATGTACGGAATGCCGGGATACACCGAGACAGACCCGACTCCTGTGGTATCGATATTCTTCATGCTGTTCTTCGCGATGTGCATGGGAGACGCAGGATATGGCATCGTGCTGATCCTTTTCGGAATCGCCATGAACAGGAACCTGATAAGCATCGGAATGTTCAAGGGTCTCGGTTCACTCATTGCGACTCTCGGAGCTGCGACTTTCGTTGTGGGAACTATCCTCGGCACTGCGTTCGGAATGAACCTGTATGAGGCGGCATGGGTACCTGAAGTTCTGAAGAAGTGCATGATCGTGGGAGACTTAGGCGGCTATCCTGCACAGATGGTGCTCGCGCTCGGAATCGGCGTGTTCCACCTATGTCTTGCAATGACCATCAAGGCTGTCGGCTACACAAAGAGGTTCGGCTTCAAGGAAAACATCAGCACATGGGGCTGGCTCATACTCATCCTCGGAGGCATCGCAATCGCTGCGCTTGCATTCCTGGGCGTGATGGATTCCGCCATAACAAAATGGGCTGTAATCATCCTCGGAATCGTATCAGGACTCGGCATATTCATATTCAACACCCCGGGCAGGAATCCTCTCATCAACATAGGTTCAGGCCTCTGGGATACGTATAATATGATTACGGGAGTGCTTGGAGACGTGCTCAGCTACATCCGTCTGTACGCCCTCGGACTTGCAGGCGGTATGCTCGGAGCGGCATTCAACGACCTCGCGCTGATGGTACGCGGTGACGGCGGTTTAGGATGGGTGTTCTTCATCATCATCCTGCTGCTCGGACATGTGATCAACATCCTGATGTCATGCCTCGGAGCGTTCGTGCATCCTCTCCGACTCAACTTTGTCGAATACTTCAAGAACGCAGGATTTGACGGAAAGGGACGCCGCTACTCCCCTCTCACGACTGAAGTCACTGAAGATTAAGATTTTACAAACAGAATTATCAACAAACAAATAAAAATTCAAAATCATTATGAACGAAATTCTTGGTTATCTCGGCCTTGGCCTCATGCTTGGCCTTGCCGGTATCGGATCATCAATCGGAACGACCATCGCAGGTAATGCTGCAGAAGGCGCGCTCAAGAAGAATCCTGAAAAGTCATCAAACTACATGATTCTTTCAGCCCTCCCTGCAACACAGGGTCTTTACGGCTTCGTTGCCTTCCTCATGTGGCTCGGCAAGGACTTCGCAGCTGACGGCCCGCTTCTTTTCGGAGTAGGTCTTGCTGTGGGACTCGTATGCCTCTTCTCTGCAATCCGTCAGGGACAGGTCTGCGCAAACGGTATCGTGGGCATATCACAGGGACACGACGTCCAGACAAACACCCTCATCTACGCTGCGCTTCCGGAGTTCTACGCAATCCTTTCACTCGTTGCCGCCCTCATGATCTGATGAACGGGAGCAGCTGAAACTGAAAATCCCGGTCCGCATTTCGGCAGACCGGGATTTTTGTCCTTAATATCTTCGGGCAAGCCAAAGCGAAAAGAAACGGTTGGATATGAAATAGCAACCATCAAGAAATGATATGGTTTCATCATCAAGCAGCGGTTTCATAGCCCCCTGTACGGCACTTGCACTCTGTAGTCTATATTTGGAGATGAAAACCGCAGAAGTAGGAGATTCCACTTTCCGGCTCTTTGCGACCGCTATAAGCAAAGCCCGCTGGCGCTCGGACCTGCGCACGAACAATTCCTGAAACGATGGAGCAAACAGATCTATGATATGACTTACCGCTTCATCAGCCGATGCGACCGTTGCCGGAGAATCCTTGTCTGTCAATTCAAACATACGGTTAAATACATACTGCATAAACCACGTATGCCCCTCAAACGTGTCATAGACATATTCCACGCATTCCTCTGAAATCATTTTGGCATCAGCTTCGAAATGCTTGCGGACAAATTCAGAGTAACGCGCCTTTGCAATCGGTTCAAGGTGAATCGGAGTACAACTCATGAAAAACGGTTCGGAAGGATTGTTGAACAAACGGCTCATCATCCTCCGGTTGCTTCCCGCGAAAATGAATCCGGTCTTCCTGCACGACTGCACCAATGTGCGTAACGTCACGATATTCTTCTTCCCATCGCGATAGTCTGCAATCTGCTGGAATTCGTCAATGGCCACTATGCAAGGTTTTTCAGATGCCTCAAGAAATGCAAACAGCTGTTCAAGCGTCTTGACAGGGTTTACAATTTCGCCCAAAGATATGTCCGCCGTAGGAAAGCCCGTAGCCATATCCGTCCCCAGACTGACCTTGAGTGAATTCACTATACTGACGAACTTCTCGAAAAATTTCATTCCTTTCGGCTGCAGACGCGAAGAAATTTCCTTGCTGAACAACAATACGAAATCCTCTAAAGATGTCGTATCATATATGTCTATGAAGAACGTTTCATAATTCTTCTTAATGCGTTCCTGAGCATAGACATGGGAAATAAGTCCCGACTTTCCCATTCTTCGCAGGGAAATAAGCACCGTATTCCTCCAGTTCTCAATGTTAGACACGAGTTCTGCCGTTTCTTTCTCCCTATCGCAGAAATACTCGGCAGAAACATATCTTCCTGTTATTACAAACGGATTATCCATGGTCTGATGATTTTATACCTCACAAATATAATTATAATTTTTATTATTATAACTTTTTTTATAATTATTTTTATTATAAAAAATCCTGCCAGAAGATGTCGGGCAGGAAATGTAAGTCAAGCGTGAGTGTAGAAGTATCACATCTCGTCCGGAGCGTACTTGAACGGATCGAGCGGTGACTTGTAGTCGCAGTAGTCGGATTCCACAAAGAAGCGGTCAAGTTCGATCTTCGCATTTTCAGGAGAATCGGATGTATGCACGACATTCTCCTGTGCGCTGAGGCTGAAATCTCCGCGGATCGTTCCCGGAACGGCCTTGCTTGCACGTGTCGCACCTGCCATGTCGCGTACCACCTGCACTGCGCTGTATCCTTCCCAGCAGCAGAGAATCACCGGAGCAGCCATCATTCCGTCCCTGAGCCAAGGGAAGAAAGGCTTGTCGAGAAGGTGTGCATAATGCACCTTGAGAATTTCCTCGTCAAGCTGCACCATCTTCATAGCCACAAGTTTAAGTCCTCTCTTTTCAAATCTTGAGATCACTTCGCCGACAAGTCCTCTCTGGAGGCAGCCGGGCTTGAGAATCACTAATGTTCTTTCCATTTTCTATAATCAGTTTTAGCGTATAAGCCTGTTTACAATCTGTAAATTTAAACATTTCTTTCCTATTTGTCAAGGATTCACTACATTTGAAGTCCAAATCATCTCAAAAAGTGTGTTCTTATGAAAATCAGCGAAAGATTCAGGCATCTTGACGGTGCCGGCGCATGGGAACATGTTGTCCACCATGTGATTGTAGACAAGCAGGTCACCACTGTAACGGGTATAACGTTCAACGCAACTTTCGTCGGCAGCTGCATATTCCTCAAGGGAGGGACACCGGGCACAAAACGTGCAGAAAAGGGGGAGTATCTCACAGCAAAGGACTTCATCGCAGCATACGACATAATCAGGGATTGGGAGGACATCAACACCGGAAACGTAAAGCCGTACATAAAAAGGCAGCAGACCCCCTTCATTGCCCTGCTTCACTGCGCAGGAATACTCGAATAATTGACTATATTTGCAAGGTAAAGGAACATAAACATGAAAGGAAAGATTATCGGGATCACGACTCTGGTCGTGGCATTGGCCCTTGCGGCATTCATCTATTTCAGGTTCTATTTCGTCTTCGGCGAAGGCGTGAAGGCCGGAGAACTCAATTTCGTGGTCTACAAGGGATATGTCTTCAAGACATACGAGGGACGTGCGATTCAGGCCGGATTCGCCAAAGGCAAGGGTACGACAACGACGGTGCAGTCCTACGAATTCGACTTCTCCATCACCGATGAGGCTATAGCCGACTCACTGATGCGCTGCGGCGGAAAGACAGTCGAACTGCACTACAAGGAGTATCTCGGCACGCTTCCGTGGAGAGGCAAGCAGAAGTACATCGTGGACAGGATTGTTTCAGTAAGGGAATAAAGCATAAGACATATGAAGAGAACAGCATTGATCCTGGGCATTCTTTGCTTGGGATTGTCTTTATCGGCACAGACGCTGCCGGGAGAATTGGCCGTACGCAAGGCCAACGATGCATCGGGCAAGGTGCTCACGATGGAGGAAACCATCCTTTCGCGTGATCTTTCACCTAAGAATCTGTACTGCAGGTGGTCCGGCAATGATGAAATCATGATGCATAAGGACGGGAAATGGCAGGTCTGGAACATAAATGAAGACACATACAGGGACTACAAGCCGTCGCAGAGCCTTCCTGAAGCATTCACGGAAGGTCATAGCCTGTATCTTCGCTGCAAGGACGGTTCGCAGAAGGTCATAGCCGAAAGCGAAAACAGCCAGATCACGTACGGACAGTCCGTCAGCAGGAACGAATTCGGAATCGACGGAGGCATATTCTGGTCTCCGGACAGTTCGAAGGTGGCATTCTACCGCAAGGACGAAAGCAGAGTCACCACCTTTCCGCTTTTAGACATCACCACACGTACAGGCTCGCTGATGGAGATAAAGTATCCGATGGCCGGCATGGACTCTGAAAACGTGCAGTTAGGGGTATATGACCTTGCCGACGGAAGCATTGTATACATAAAGGCAGAGGACTACGGATACGACCGCTACCTTACGAACATAAGCTGGTCTTCGGACGCGTCCAGAGTGTATGTTTCAGTGCTGGACAGAAGTCAGAAGCACATGAAGCTGAACATGTACGACGCGACGACGGGAGAAATGCTCGGGACCGTGCTGACTGAGGACAACGACAGATATGTGGAGCCGCTGGATCCGCTTTACTTCATCAAAGGACAGGATGGCATGTTCATATACCGTACGGCAAACCGCGACGGCTACCGCAATCTTTACCTCTGCGACAACGGAGGCACGGTAAGGCGTCTGACGTCCGTGGACGCTGATGTGGCATATGCCGGCAACGACGGAAAATATGTATACTACACTTCGGCAGAGGTCTCCCCTGTCGAGAACCATCTGTTCAGAATCGAGATCAAGAACCTCAAGCGAGGCGTCTCCAAGGCCGTTTTCGGAAAGCCACAACGCCTGACCACAGAAGAAGGCTGGCACGACATAGCAATGAGTCCGGACTGCAGGCACTTCACCGACAGCTGGAGCAATCTGACCACTCCGCGCGTCATCGACCTCTGCACAGCGGACGGAAAGACGGTGCAGAACCTTCTAACTGCAGAAGATCCGACTCCCGGATATGCCTACACCGAGATTTCACTCGGAACCGTCAGAAGTGCGGACGGACAGTACGACAACTACTACCGTCTGATCAAGCCTAAGGACTTCGACCCGTCGAAGAAATATCCCGTAATCGTATATGTGTACGGAGGCCCGCACTCGCAGATGGTGCAGAACACGTATATGGCCCTGCTGAGAAGATGGGAGATGTACATGGCGCAGCGCGGATATCTCGTGTATGTGCAGGACAACAGGGGGACGCAGAACCGTGGCCTTGCCTTCGAGCAGGCTATTCACGGGCAGTGCGGCCAGGCCGAAATGGCGGACCAGATGGAGGGCGTGAAGATGCTCATGAGCCTGCCGTATGTGGACGCGGAACGTATCGGAGTGCATGGATGGAGCTATGGAGGCTTCATGACAATATCGCTGATAACGAATTATCCTGACATATTCAAGGTCGGTGTGGCAGGAGGCCCTGTCATCGACTGGAAATGGTACGAAGTCATGTACGGAGAAAGGTATATGGACCATCCTGAAGCCAATCCTGAGGGCTATGCCAAGACGAGCCTCATCAACAAGGCAAAAGACCTGAAGGGCAAGCTGCTTATATGCCAGGGAGCCGTGGATCCTGTAGTCGTATGGGAACACAGCCTCAGCTTCATCCGCGAGTGCATCAAGAACAATGTGCAGGTCGACTATTTCCCGTACCCATGCGCAGAGCACAATGTGATGGGCAAGGACAGAGTCCACCTGCACGACAAGATATCGATGTATTTCGAGGATTACCTGTAACGGAATTCCGAATGGTGGCGTTTCTGGAACGGGATCGGGGCCACTGACGTTCCGACGCCGATTATGAAGTCCCCGACAGTGAAGGATGCCTGCACGCCGAACGAGAACACTTCCGGCGTCGCAGGCATCCTTATTGCCGCCGTACTTCCGTTCTTGTCCGGGAAAAGAACCGGGGAATATACCGAAACGGACTGGAAATACTGCTGCCAGAAGACGACTGAAATCAGTTCCGTCGGATGCCAGATGAAGCCTTCGCGCGTTCCCATGCCCCAGTTGTTGCCGCGTACTCCCAGCTGCGCGCCGTAAAGTATGCCCGACAGGAAGTAGAACCGGCCTCCGAGCTTCAGCGTATTACCGATCATCATCTGCTCGGAAAGGAAGAGCTGGGGAATGTTTATGACGTTCCGTCCGGCAAGGGTGGAGAAAAACTTGCCGGGATGCGTCATCTCATATTCACCGAAACCGATGCTGCCGTCGAATCCGTGGGCAGGAAGCACATACACGACCGGTCGGAGAAACGGAGCGGCAATCCACGGCTGTATTCCCTCCAAACGGTCCCGCGGCACGAAAAGCATCGGAGAAAGCAGGTTCGGGAGCGCATGGGGCAGCGAATCCGTACGGGAGAGGGCAACCGAATCCTTCACCTCTGTCTGCGGAATCATCATTGAAAGGCATATGAGCAATATTCTGAACATGTCGTCAAGTCGTTTTGCGCACAAAATGGCAATTAATGTGCCCGCATCTGCAAAAAAGTCCTAACTTTGTAAGGTTTTGCGCCTGCGCGCAGACATATGCATATACATATAAACGGACAGCATAAGATGAAATCGGTAAAGGACATATACAAGATAGGCAAAGGCCCTTCCAGCAGCCATACCATGGGCCCTTTCAAGGCAGTCAGGCACTATCTGGAGAACCATCAGGACACGCATCACCTCCATGTGACACTTTATGGCTCGCTCGCAGCCACAGGCAAGGGACACCTTACGGACAAGGCTGTGGAGGAAGCCTTCTCGACATGGAAATGGACGGACAAGGAGACTCTCGAGAACACAGAAAGACGAAGCGGTGACGTGACCATAGAATGGAAGCCGCAGGAGAATCTGCAGGTGCATCCTAACGGTATGAAGATAGCTTCCGTCAACTTCGACGGAGACCTTTACGACAGATGGACCTACTACAGCGTGGGAGGAGGTGACATCATCTGCATGGAACACCCGCTCGAAGAAGACGAGGAAGGCGTAGACTATGGAATGACGACAATGAGTGAAATCCTGAAGTGGTGCGAACATACGGGCAAATCCTATTGGGAATATGTGGACGAGGTCGAAGGACAGACATACGGTTTCTGGGAGCATCTGGAGCTGGTGTGGAAGGTCATGAAGGAAGCTGTGGAACGCGGAATCGAGCATGAAGGCGTGCTGCCGGGACCGCTCAACCTGAGGAGGAAGGCGTTGAGCTATCATGTCCGCGCATTCGGTCAGGGAGACACGTTCAAGACCAGAGGGCTCGTATTCGCGTATGCCCTGGCAGTGAGTGAAGAAAATGCTTCCGGAGGCACAATCGTGACGGCTCCGACGTGCGGCTCGTGCGGAGTGCTGCCGAGCATCCTGTATCATATGCAGACAAGATACAATTTCAGCGATGCAAGAATCATCAGGGCATTGGCGACAGCAGGACTCATCGGAAACGTCGTCAAGCACAACGCTTCCGTTTCAGGTGCAGAGGTAGGATGTCAGGGTGAGGTCGGAGTGGCCTGTGCAATGGCTGCTGCGGCAGTGGCACAGCTTATGGGAGGAAGCCCTTCGCAGATCGAATATGCGGCTGAAATGGGTCTGGAGCATCATCTCGGTCTCACATGCGATCCTGTACGCGGACTTGTGCAGATTCCATGCATCGAACGTAACGCCTATGCTGCGGCCAGGGCGATGGATGCCGGAATATATGCCCTCTACACAGACGGACATCACCGCGTGTCATTCGACCAGGCCGTAAAGGTCATGAAGCAGACAGGAAAAGACCTTCCTTCACTCTACAAGGAAACAAGCGAAGGCGGCCTTGCGAAGGCACTGGAATAGTTTTTCTTGAAGAGCAGAAAAGAAGCAACTGCTCCGCAAGGAAACAGTTGCCAAAAAGAAATTTAGAATTGAATTGTGTGTGTTAAGATGCTCCTTCACAGGAACGATGCAAAGATAGCAACTTTTACCCCCCCCCCACAAAACTTTTGTGGTAAAATCTGTGAATAAACCGTAAAAATCATTTAATCTGACTGTTTTTATAGTCTTGGACGATTGTATACGAAAATGGGACAAAGAAAATTCGATACATGCTTTTTTGAAAGGTACGCGCGCACAACGCTTGAGACCGTATTGGGGACAAGGTACTCGGCTCTTGTGAACGAGGACAGGCCCGACCTTCAGATGCCCGACCGCTCGCTCGGAATTGAGGTCACACGTGCAATGGAATCCAGCAAGGATGTCGCCAGAGAGCTTCTGAAGGAGATGGCAGGCATAGATGTCCGCGAGGAAGACCGCGAGGAAATGGGACAGATCATCAGCAGCGGATACGGATACGGTCTTCAGGAAGGAAAATACATCGGACAGACAGAGTATGAATACTGGGCATTGGCACAGCCTCTGCGCAGGATCATAGCCAGCAAGATAGAGAAGGTCGGAGCAGGATTCTATGGAGATTTCGAGGAATACGGTCTGTATATATTCTGCAAGGACGACCTCACGGAAGAGGAAGTGCTCCTTACAATGGAATACGCCAGCGACCTGCAGCGCAATCTGGACCTGCGCTACACGACGATGTACCTTTCGCTCATAGACCGCCTGTATGTGTGCGACCTGAACGATGTGAACCACGTCCTGAAAAAGACAACCTGCACACATCACGAGATTTCCCGTGAGATGTGCAGGCAGTTCTTCATCCGGTCTCTGGACTAAAGGTTCGCGGTCTTTGCAGCAGCCTCAGCCGCGGCCTTCGCAAAATTCTCGGTGCTGTCGGCGAAAAGGATTCCTCTTGACGAATTGATGAGCAGTCCGCCATGGTCATTCGCTCCGTGCGCTATGACCTCTTCGGCCGAACCGCCCTGAGCTCCCACGCCAGGAACGAGGAAGAAGTTGTCAGGACAGAAGCTGCGGAGTTCCTCAAGCTTGTCGGCCTTGGTGGCGCCCACAACGAACATCATATTATCCGGTGTAGATATTTCCATCATTTCCTCCATCACAGCCCTGTAGAGCGGCTTTCCGTCCTTGACCGCATTCTGGAACTGGTATGCCGAAGCATTTGACGTAAGGGCAAGCACAATCGCCCATTTGTCCTTGTATTCAAGGAAAGGTGTCACGCTGTCTGCACCCATGTACGGAGCTATGGTCACTGCATCAAAGTCCATTTCCTCGAAGAATGCCTTCGCATACATCTTGGCTGTGTTTCCGATGTCTCCCCTCTTGGCATCCGCAATGAGGAAAATCTCCGGATAGTGTGTGCGGATGTAGTCCACGGTCGCGTCAAGAGCCCTCAGGCCGTCGATTCCGTAGCACTCGTAGAACGCGAGGTTCGGCTTGTAGGCCACGCAATGAGGGGCTGTCGCATCGATTATCGCCTTGTTGAACTCCAGGATGGAACGGGCCTTTCCCTTGAAGAGTTCGCCCTTTACGGCAATCTCGCCTTTTGTCGCCAAAGCCTTCACGTGCTCCGGCATCTTGTTGAAGTCCACATCCAGACCGACGCAAAGCATGCTTTTCTTTGTCTGGATCTGATTGTATAACTGTTCTCTATTCATATCTGTATTGCATTAGATTCCAAGTCGGCTTTCGGCCGCCTCAGAATGACGTAAGATTCCAACTCAAGTTTCGCAAGTGATAAATTGTTGATATATTGAAGGTTGGCGGGACTTGCGAAACTTTTACCCACCGCACCTTCTATATTTACGTTACCCCTATCCTAAATCCTTTCCCTCGGGGAAAGGACTTACTATCGACCTAA
>JAFTMS010000004.1 GCA_017452265.1 Bacteroidales bacterium
CTTTTGACTTTAAGTTCCCTGACAACTGCGCTCCGAAATACACGTCAAGGAAGAAAGATGCACCACGCCGCGGAAGACCAGCTAAGCCGAAAACAACGGAGCTGGAGAGTTAATTGTACAAATAATTGCAAAACTCACGTTCATATGGCCCAGCAAGATATTCAGAGACAGGATGAACAAAGGATGGAGGATATTCTGGTGGATCATTTATACCGTTATTTCCGTTCCCTGTGCTATACTTAAAATATTTATTTGCGCTGTGCTTCTAACATCAGATTATCAAGATGAAGGGTTTACTCCCTCCGTAAGTCGCGATGATGTCTCACCTCCAGCCTACAGAACCAGCGAGGATTTCTACAAACTGACAGGCGTTGAGTTCCCTGAATTGGAAATGGTTGATTCGCTTTTCTTTCAAGACGGTGGCTTTCCAACAAGTCATTGGAGGGAATATAAGTTCGTTGCCAAAGATGGATTGAACAACAGCTTTTTCAGGAGCCTTGAGCGTGCATGTGAAACGGATTCATCTCATTGGCATTATGCGGAAGGAGGCAGCATTTATGATTACTTCTATCAAATGGTCGGTGAGCCGATCATTGGCGATCAGATGCATTACCATTACGGAATATCGCCTGATAAAGAACCAGTTGACAGAAGTCGTGGAATGTGTGACAGGATGGTGGAACTTGATGATGGCAGGACAATTAAAGATTGGGACGGCAGTTTCATTACAGTAGATATCGTGAACGATACTATCATTCTTAGAGACGGATGGCTACACTAAACAAAATAATACTATCCGTGAGTTTATTCTGTTTATGTCTTGGCTTGGCATACCTTCATGTCGAGAAGAAAATGACCAGATTTGAACTTCCGCAGGGTGAATTGAAATGGTCTGATGTCAAGACGGAGAATGCGAGGATGTGCATTCCTGCTGCGTTTACGGATATTGACGGAAAGATTTATGGGTCATATCGGATCAGTGGTAAGACTCATAAGAATAATAAGATGATGTTTAAAGTGTCTTTGAAGGGCGACACATTCTTCATCAGCAGGAAATGGATGAGTGATAATGGATTTCAGCAACTGACTCTTGTTTACAATTCACATCCTATGAAGTTCAGAGATTCTCGTAAGACCATACGTAGGACTTTATGCAAAGATGCGAATGGAGCTTTCATATTGGAGTCTAACTATCCGATGACCATGACTGATTTTGCTGTGGAGTGCAGCAAGCGCAGCACCAATGCAACTTACTTGGATATGGGAGAATATGGCTATGGCTACATCAAGAAGAATCGTTTGACAAGCCCGCTGTACATTAGGGGATTCTTTACCAGACAGAAACAAACGAATTGGATATATATAGAATAAAAGCGGTAAATGACTTTGTGGGTCAAATACCGATTTCTTAGTTCTAGAATATCCCTTTGGGCATAAATAGTTTTAGAATACTTAAAGGAATCATTTGACGTGTTCCGGATGTTCTCTTTAGTAATTTCTTGCTATCCATAATTCAAAAATTTTTGAGTGAAACATAAATTCATATACTCAATTATATGAAGCACAGGGGGTCAAGCAAAATGGAATTAAGCAAAGATTGGATCGGGAACATCAGGCGTTTCTAATCATCAGATTTGGCATGGAAGAATCGCTAGAAGATAAGCTATACAACAAAAAATCACCTCCGTTTCCGAAGGTGATTCTGCTATTCCTTGAACAAATCTGGATTAGCCTAAAATCTGCTTAAGTAACTCCTCTGCATTTTCTGCCTTATACATTCTGCCTTTTTCGATGTCCTCTAATCCGAGTTCTATTCCGTTCTTCTTTTTCGGAGCAGATGAAATCTCCCTACCCATATTCTTGGCAAGTTTTTTCAGGAAAGCCATAATCATATTACATTGTCTCAAGAAGTTGTTCTATTGAGGTCTGGAGCGGTTTAAGGTCTTGTTTCACGACATTCCAAAGGAATTTGAAACTTACCTGATAGTAATCGTGAACCAAGATGTGTCTCATTCCGCTTATCAGATGCCATTCTACCTCAGGGTGAGATTCCTTGAAATCTTGCGACATCTTATAAACGGATTCACCGATACACTGCACATTATAAGCTACTGCATGACAACAGAGTTTATCGTTTTCAAACTGCTCATATGAAACATATTTTGCAGTGAACTCGAAAACGTTGTCAATGGATTTGAGAATCAGCTCCAGATGAGCCTTGTCATTAACTCGCCCTTTCATAGATCAGCTTTCTATCTCTGTTGGCACTTTCTACAGCAAATGGCAAAAGGGAGCCATCTTCCACCAAGTCCACCTTTCTGCCGAATATATTTTCCAATTCATACTGAATACGAATATATCCGATCAGTGAAACTTCCGCTTTTTCATCGAATACAACAATGATATCTACATCACTCGTAGGAGTCTGTTCGCCACGGGAGAACGATCCGAATACCCATGCCTTCAATACAGGCTGAGTACTCAGATATTCTCTTACTTTTTGAATTACATTAGCATCCATAGCGTCAATCATTCGCATATCTTCTGCAAAATTAAGATTTTCCGTTGATTATGCAAATTTAAGGCTATGGGAAATCTTGCAGGACAAAATAAGAATAGTTAAATTTGCATAGATACAGACGCATTATGAAATTGATTGAAGATAAGCAATCTTTGGATATGGAAAAGGATTTTATCCTTAGAAGCATCAAGACAGGATATGAGGAGATTAAAGATGCTGAAGTTACAGGGCAGCAGTTGCCAGTGCTAGATAATTTGATTGCTGAGCTCAAGAACTTTTAGAAATAGTTTTTTCAGGTAGCGGACATCACGTTGCCACTTTATAGATTTATAGTTCTTTTATTTATTGACTAGGAGTTTGTTTTCTGATATAAGGCAATGATTTGTAGGACATTATCAAAACTGCTACAATCTGCTTGGTTTCAGAATTGAGAGAGTGACCGACACTATGGGTCGTATGCACTCTGACGCACAGTTCGCAGGATCATCATCAGTTCCGGCACACGTTGAAATGATGGGATTCCTAGGCATCGGTAACAACCCTATGGTAGGTTGCACCGTTGCTTGTGCGGTGGACGTTGCTACTGCGCTAAATAAGTAATCTGTCAGGTTACATACAATTAAAGACTCTCGAAACTGCTCCGGGAGTCTTTTTTCGTTATTGGGTATCGCGTGCATTTTTCCCAACAAAACGCTCGCGATACCCTCATTTTTCAGGGTATCACGCGCACTTTCCCGGCAAAACTGCGCGCGGTATCTATCCAACATGCGTCAGCCGGACCTGCGTCAAAAGGGAATATTGATACAATGTCACATCTTTTCGCTATATTTGTCGTCAAACGAACAAAATCACAAGAAGATGAAAAGACTTGAAGACAATGTCACCATCATTACCGGTGGCGGAAAAGGAATCGGCTTCGGACTTGCCGAAGCTTTTGCAGAGGCAGGTTCAAATCTGGTCCTGACAGGAAGAACCGAATCAAGACTAGTAAAGGCAAAGGAGAATCTGGAAAGCAGATACGGTGTCAGGGTGCTCCCTATCGTAGCTGACGGCGCCGATGAGAATGCGATACGCAATGTCGTCGCCAAGACCATCGAGACCTTCGGAAAAATCGACACACTGGTCAACAACGCCCAGGTATCCAAATCAGGAATGCCTCTTGTGGAGCATACCAAGGAGGATTTTGACCTTGCAATCTATTCAGGCCTGTATGCCACGTTCTTCTATATGCGCGAGTGCTTCCCTTACCTCAAGCAGACAAAGGGTTCGGTCATCAACTTCGCTTCAGGAGCGGGACTCTTCGGCAAGCTGGGACAGGCGTCATACGCAGCGGCAAAGGAAGGCATCCGAGGCATGTCAAGGGTAGCTGCGGCCGAATGGGGGCCGTACGGAGTGAGGGTCAACGTGGTCTGTCCGCTGGCAATGACAGAGAGCCTCCAGCAGTGGAAGGAGCACTTCCCTGAATTATACGAAAAGACCATACAGGGCATTCCGCTCGGTCACTTCGCCGACCCTAAGGCGGACATCGGACGCGTATGCGTATTCCTTGCCAGTGAAGATGCCGGATACGTCACAGGAGAGACCATCACCCTCCAGGGCGGCAGCGGACTCAGGCCATAAATGAGGCTCACGCGCGCTGACGCCCCAGAATGATGTCGACGACCTCGTATATTTCCAGATCCACCCTATAGGGGTGGATATGGAAATACGGGTTTCCTATGAGCATGGCAGAGAGCTGCGCCTTTGTAGAGTCGTAGAATATATGGCATGGCTTGCCGTGACTTTCCGCATAAGCGAGTTCGTAGCCCACTCCGAGCGAAGGACAGGTGCATTCGGCTATGACCATATCGCTTTCGCGCAGCCATGCGGTGTCCTGTGAATATATGTCCTCATCCCCTTTTCCCTGCTCCATCAGATTCAGGTCCGGACGTCCGATATGCTCTGTCAGCACGATGTCCGTCTTCTGCATGTATTCTATCATACGCCTGTACAGGTCTGCGTCTATCCGTCCTCCGCGGATCGAGCCTGCAAAATAAATCTTTTTTTTCATGTCATGAATGTTTATTTCGCAATTGCGAAAGTTCAGCTACCGTTCAAATATAAAGGAAATTTTCCATATATTTGCCACAAACATGACGGATATGGAGAAGGATGAAATTTTTGAGACCGCCGAAAGATATGTCAAGGCCACGGGGAGATCGGTTTTTCTGACCGGTAAGGCTGGAACGGGAAAGACAACATTTCTGAAATACATGACACAGACCACGACAAAGAGATATGTCGTTCTGGCACCGACAGGAGTCGCTGCAATCAATGCGGGCGGTTCCACGATACATTCGTTTTTCCAGCTGCCATTATGCCCGTATCTACCTGACGTGAAGGAGCTTGTGACGGAATATCAGATGCCGGAGCGCTACAGAAGCCTCCGCAAGGAACGCGTTAAGATCATCCGCACTCTGGATCTGCTGATAATCGACGAGATTTCGATGGTCAGGGCAGACCTTCTCGACGCCGTGGACATGACGTTGAGACGTTACAGACGCAACGACAGGCCTTTCGGAGGGGTTCAGCTCCTGATGATAGGCGATGCACAGCAACTCTCGCCGGTCGTGAAGGATTCGGAGCGCGAGCATCTGTCGAAGGTGTATCCGTCACCGTATTTCTTTCATTCGAAAGCCCTGCAGAAGCTGCCGTACATAACGATAGAGCTGCAGAAGGTCTACAGACAGAAGGACAGGGATTTTCTGGAGATCCTCAATGCCGTACGGGAGAACAGGGTGACGCAAGAGATTCTGACGAAGCTGAACGGGAGGGTGCGGAAAGCCTCCGACTCAGAGGAAGAGGGCGAGGAAGCCATCAGGCTGACGACACACAATGCGCAGGCGGACAGTGTGAATGCCGGAAAGCTGGAGGAACTGCCGGGGGAAGGTTCGACATTCGCCGCTGAAATAAACGGCGAATTTCCGGAGAACAGCTATCCGGCAGATGAAATCCTTACGCTGAAGAAAGGAGCGCAGGTGATGTTCATAAGGAACGACTCCGAAAACGGATTCTACAACGGAAAGCTCGGAAAAGTGGAATACATCGGAAGCGACGGCACAGTCATGGTCACGGATGCGGAGGGGCAGACAATAAACGTGGTTCCTGCCGAGTGGGAGAACATCCAGTACGCCCTAGACGAGGAAAGCGGAGAAATCAGGCAGAAAATCGTGGGCACATTCCGCCAGCTGCCGCTCAGAATCGCCTGGGCCATAACCATACACAAGAGCCAGGGCCTCACGTTCGACAAGGTCAACATCGACGCCGGAGCCGCATTTGCATTCGGACAGGTGTACGTCGCGCTGTCGAGATGCCGCAGCCTTGAAGGAATCACACTGGACTCCCCCATCAGGATGTCGGGAATATATTCAGACGCGCATGTGTCCGGTTTCAACGCTGAAATACCGTCGTCTGAAAGCGTGCGCAAGGGTCTTGAAGCAGAGGAACAGCACTACAGGTTCGAAACTCTTCGCGAAATCTTCAGTTTCGACGACACGTGCCGCACGATGGGATGGCTGCTGAAAGTCTGGCGCGAGAAGTTGCAGGACATATACTCATCGGAATATCAAGAGCTTATGGAGCAGCAGCGCAAGGCAGACGAAGCAAGGAAGGTCGCCGAAGCATTCAAGGTGCAGCTCACGAAGATAGAGGCGGCAAGGATGCCGGATGACGAATATCTCAACACAAGGGTACTCAAGGCCTCGGAATACTTCAGGCCGATATTCGAGGACATACGCTCGTACTGCATGAAGGCATGTTCACTTGAAATCGACAACAAGGAGACGGCAAAACGCGCGAAGGAGGCCGGAGACGAACTGCTGACACTACTGGAAATCACGTGCAGAATGCTGGAAGTCATATGCGTACGCGGATTCAGCATCGAGGAATACTGCCGCATCAAGACCGGATGCATGCTGGAAGACAGAAGCAGGTCAAAGGCGAAACGTCTGCGCAAAGTGGAACGGGCGGAAGGCGAAGCTGGCACCGTGAACGAGCAGCTGAGGGAAAGGCTGCAGGAATGGCGTAAGGAAAAGTTCATGAAGGAGAACATACCGGCATATACCGTAATGCATCAGAGCACACTCATGGACATAGCTTCATATATTCCTAAGACCAAGGCGGGACTTCTGAGAATCAAGGGATTCGGAGATGCCAAATTCAAGAAATACGGAGAAGAGATTCTGGAAATCTGCCGGGAGTTCTGAGTTTATTATGAACTTCCGAAGCCATAAAAAGAGGGTGACTAATCAGTCATAAGACTTTTTAGTCACCCTCATGCTTCATCCCGGCATGACCGGGAATTTCATGCGATCTATTTTGCATCCATAGCCTGACATGCTGTGATTGCCACCATCTTATAGATGTCATCCACAGAGCAGCCGCGGCTGAGGTCGTTCACCGGACGGGCGATACCCTGAAGGATAGGGCCTATGGCATCTGCATTTCCAAGCCTCTGGACGAGCTTGTAGGCGATGTTTCCTACTTCAAGGCAAGGGAACACTAGCACATTTGCATGGCCAGCGATCTCTGAGCCCGGAGCCTTCTTCTGTCCTACAGACGGCACGAGAGCAGCGTCTGCCTGAAGCTCTCCCTCCACCTTCAGTTCAGGAGCAAGTTCCTTCGCAAGCTTCGTAGCCTCGACGACCTTGTCCACAACCTCATGCTTTGCCGAACCCTTTGTCGAGAATGAAAGCATAGCCACCCTCGGATCTGCAAATCCGGCAACGCTCTTAGCTGTCTGAGCCGTACATACGGCAATCTGAGCAAGCTGTGAGGCATCAGGCATCGGTGTCACTGCAACGTCACCTACAACGAGCACACCGTTCTCGCCGTACTCAGGAGTCTGTGTGATCATGAGCATAGCGCCGCTGACACATGAAATGCCCGGAGCGCACTTGATGATCTGGAGTGCAGGACGAAGAGTCTCGCCTGTTGTGGAAAGAGCACCGCTGATCTGTCCGTCTGCATCTCCGCTCTTGATGATGAGGCAGCCGAAGTAAAGCGGATCAAGGACCTGCTGCGCAGCCTTTTCCGGTGTCATTCCCTTGTTCTTGCGGAGTTCATAAAGAAGATTTGCGTACTCTGCTGTCTTCTCGCTTGTCGCAGGATCGATTATGGTCGCCTTTGAGATGTTCTTCAGACCGAGCTTGTCCGCGAGCGCAAATATCTCGCCTGGATTTCCGATGAGGATGATGTCTGCAATGCCGTCTGCAAGAGCCATGTCCGCAGCAGTCAGCGTACGTTCCTCAAGGGACTCTGGAAGCACGATGCGCTGCCTGTTCGACTTCGCACGTGCAATGATGCTTTCAATAAGAGTCATATACGTATAAATGTTAATTATTGTAGATTCATTCCATTTTCCGAACAATCCGTATTCCAAACAAACCATATTCAGAACAATCGGCAAAATTAGCAAATTCCATTCAAATTTCCCGTATCTACTTTCAAAATGATGCCCGCAAAACGCATTTCACTACCACTCAACACCTTACGAAAACTGCGTGCCGCCTTTGGGGAGCACGCAGCTTACATAATCGCATCAGCAGCAATAGGTTACATTTTACGGCAACATATTCTACAGAAGACTGGCGATGATTGCAGAGGACTCCGTTCGCTTTGCTCACTCCGGTCCCTCCCATTGTCATCTGCGTCATCGCTTCGCGATAACTTGCTGCCAACTGACCCCTCCTCCTGCCCGTGTCCGGGGGTGGACACGCCTCTGCAATCACCGCCCACCTTCTGCACTGCCTCACAAACCTTGATGTCAATACGCATCTTACATAATGTATAGCCGGAAATTTATTGGAATTTGGTGCCAAATTTCAATAAATTTTTCAGAAAAAGATGCCTTACAGCGCGCTCTAAGCCCGATTTTTAACTTTATTCGTGTACTTTTTGTTTACACGGATAAGCCTTCTGAACTTTGCCGATGTAACTTTTAAATATATCGTATATGGATATGAGAAACGACATCGAAATTTTTGAAGAGAAGGACAGGGATTACGTCGATATCCTGACGAACGGAGGGTTCAAGGCGTTCTTCGGTGACGAGAACAAGCAAAGTTAGTGCTATTGGTCGTGGTTGACAAGAATTTCAGGAAGAAATCGTATTGAAATCCAGGGGGTGTTCATATCCTGGCCGAAGGCGAGGATATCATTGGCAAGAGTCCGATTCCTTATGCCCATCAGGGCAAGTCTTCTGACGGATTGTCCGGCTGAAGTCTTGCACGGGCTTTAATGTGCAGCTGGGGGCAAAAAGAGTTTGAGGGTCTTATGGCGGGAAGCGGGGTGGACATGTTGTTGTAATATATATATATTCTTTTGGCAATTCGGATCACTTTTGTAACTTTACCACCGAAAAACAGTGGTAAGTGTACCACATAATTTGGTAGTACAAGAATTATGGAAGAGAAGAAATTGCAGGCTGTATTGGATGAGTGGCAGAGATTGCTGCCTTTGTCGGAGGAGGATCGTTTACGTTTGAGGAGGCGGTTTACTGTGGATTTTAACTACAATAGTAACCATCTTGAGGGAAATACTTTGACGTATGGTCAGACGGAGATTCTGCTTCTTTTCGGTAAGGTGATCGGAGAGGCGGAATTGAAGGATGTGCAGGATATGACTGCAAGTAATGTAGCGTTGAAGACGATGGAGGAGGAGTCCGGGGTGAAGGATATTCCGCTGACTCAGAATTTCATCAGGACTTTGCATCGTACTTTGCTGCGTGAGGATTATACTGTGTATCGCAGTCTTCCGGGAGGTGTGCAGACGAGTTATGTGGTTCACGCGGGTCAGTATAAGACTCGTCCGAACAGTGTGATTACACGTTATGGGGATTGTTTTGAGTATGCTTCTCCGGAGGAGACTCCTGCGCTTATGGCGGGTCTTGTGGATTGGTACAATCAGGCTGAACAGGAGGGTGTGCTTACGCCTGCAGAGCTTGCGATTATGTTCCATTACAGGTATATACGCATTCACCCGTTCGAGGATGGCAACGGGCGTATTGCGCGTATGATGGTGAATTATATTCTTGCTCGTCACGGTTATCCGATGGTTGTGGTTCGCAGCAGGTCGAAGAAGGAGTATCTGGAGGCGTTGCATCGTGCAGATCTTGTGGTGGGCGCGGCTCCTGCAGATGGTGCAAATGCTTCATTAAAGAATATCAGACCATTCCATAAATATATGAACAGTCTGATAACAGAAGAAATCAAGAATGATATCCTGTTTGTGACTGAGAGAGACAACAAGGTGTGGTGGTATGACGGTCAGAGGATAGTTTTCCGCACAGAGACATATAATAAGATTTTGCGTGCGCTTCAGGCGGAGAATCGCGCTACGCTTGCATATCTGCAGAAGGAGGTCGGGGTCAATCGCTCGGCCTTGCAGAAGATGTTGGCGAATCTGCAAGAGAAGGAATATGTGGAGAGAGATGAGAAGGGGGGCTGGCGTGTATTCATAACCCCGTCGTTGTGATTATAAAGAAATGACAATAAAACGGTATAATGTTCCCCTTTATTTGGACGGGATTCCAGATAAGATTTTACAGGCATACGTTCGCATCATTTAAGGCTACGCAGAAAAAACAGATACATAATCACCTTGACTCTTCTGCGAATACGGAATCAAAGATGGTCCGGAGTCTGGATTCATCCTTTAAAATTGTACGAAGCTGCCTAAGGGGTTCTTCATTCGGCGAACCGGGGATAAGAAGATGCAGATAGCCGCCTTCACCGTATTTCTCGTGAAGATGGTCGATTGTACGCTGCCAGTGGCCTTCCTTGTCAAGTTCAGAATAGTGGGAAAGACCGAACTGGACTGTTCTGCGTATGATGGTTTCCGGGACAATCATACGATCGGCCTCGGCCACTATAAGACCGTAGATGCTTCTTGGAGTTATCTGGGCCGATGCACGATGATCCTCCGCAGCTTGGGCTATAATCTCAATCTGCTCCGGGGAGAACCACTCTGCAAGTCTTTTGTCCTCACGGATGATCCGGCCGCTTTCCAGATGATGTGTCTTCCTGTCGACAGACAGGCCCAGGTCATGACAGGCCGCCGCCGTAAGGAGCATTTCTTCGCTGATGTCATACTGACTGCCCATCGACAACGCACGCTCGATAACAGACAGGACATGATCCTCCCGGTGAGCTTTGTCGAAGTCGGCATACCGAGGTACGATCTCAGCATATATGTAGTTATAAAGGCTTTCTCTTATCATCCGGAAAAACATTTGATTGCATTCACATTGCAAGATAGTGAATATCCGTAATTCTTACAAGTTTTGTATGGATATATTCAGAAGCCTATACCGAGGTGGACTCCCAGACAGTCCGTAGCTAAGGTCGGCCCTAAAAACACATGAAGATTTCTGTAGCATCTGATTCTGATTCCCGGCTGCCATCCTCCGACAAAAAGGACATCTCCCACATTATCGTCAATGACCTCCTCCTGTTTGCCATCCGGATAATGATATTTACCTTCTATCTTATATATCCATGCCGCTCCTGCACACAGATCGCTGTAAAAAGCGAATATCTTGCGTCTGCCAAGATGCCAATACCGCCGGAAATTCAGGCCGGTACGGAGGGAATACAGCGAACCGGGAGCAGAATCAAGATAAGTGTCTCCATGGGCAAGCATCAATGCGAAAGAGCGTTTTTCATCAATTCGGACGCCACCAGTGAGCATCGGGCCTTCAGTAATCCACCCGGCATATAACCTTAATGTGAATTCCGGTTTCCAATCTTTGATACCCTCTTTTGAAAAGGCTCGTTTCCATTCATTCGCCCAGTCAGATAAACCATCTGACAGTGTTTCCTGAGCGAAAACACGATATTGCAATCCTGCCGTCAGGAGCACGATTGCAAACGCTATAATCCTCTTTATCACAATCTCAATGGTTTAACATCATATAAGATGCAGAAAAAGCGTCTGTCGTGACAGCTTGCTGCAGTCAACTATTCAATCCGTTGCGGTATTCGGTCGGAGTTTGAGCGAATCTTTTCTTGAAGAGACGGCAGAAATAGGGGGTGTCGGGGAGGCCCACGGCGGCACATATTTCATTTATGTTGCGGTCGGGATCGCGAAGAAGTTCACAGGCGTGGCCAAGACGCTTTTCGTTAAGGTATGCCGTGAACGTCATGCCTGTGTGGCGTTTGAAGAAGGAGCAGAACGAAGTGCGGTTCATTCCGATATGCCTTGAAATCTCATCTATCGTGACCGTCCTTGCGAAGTTGCAGTTCACATAGCTAAGAATCTGCGACATCTTCACGGCATCACGGCTTCTGACATGGGTATCGGCAATCTTCCGGACTGTTTCCGCCTCGGCAATCGTAACGAGAAGATCCAGAAAAGAGAGCAGACGTCTTCTGGAGTTTTCCCCGACCATACGCTGCATCGTGGCGAGAAGCCGTCTGCCGGCCTCACCTGAAAACACAAGTGCATCCTTCTGCGAAACAATCTGCAGAACAGTTTCCGACATCTCAGGAAAGTCCTCCGAAATCCTTTCAAGAAGACGTGGAGAGAAGAAGATGGAAATGTTCCCGATATTTCCGTCGGCATCAGTCACATCATTTCTGAAATACCAGCAGTGCGGCATTCCGGGAGGAACAAGAACCGTTTCCCCGGCCGCGAAAGGCTCGGAAACTTCCGAAAGAAGGCGTGTTCCCGCACCAGTCACGACACATGAAAGCTCCCATGTCACCTGCCTGTGGAGCGGAATCTGACGATCAGGCGGAAGGCACACGGCATCGAAGCCGAACGATTGAGAGTGAAGCTCCGGTATTGTCACATATTCAGATTTGGTCTTCATAGAGAAAGGATCAGCTATCTTTTGCGAATATAATACAATAATTTTGATTATAATGACAACCATAAGGCCAAAACCCTGAACAAGAACGTAAACTTCATCCTCAATGTCGTCAACTTCCTGAATGAAAAAGGAGCAAGCTCAGGAATTCAGCACGAGCATAAGGTTTTAATAAAGCAGATTGAAAGGATCCGCCAGCGGCACATCGGCATATGTTTCGCAAAGGCGGATGTAGTCCGTACGCTCAGGCGCGAGATAGCGTGCGATTCTAAGAAGATCCATGCAGAGTTTCCTCGACACCTCGTCAAAGCCGTTTATCTGCTCATATGGCCATCTTTCCTCACCGCCTTCGCCGATGTAGGGGACAAGAAAGTCTACAGCCTTGTAGAAGCTGCGCCCGTCCTCGGAAACGGATTCATCCATATCGACGCCAAGATTCTTCGCCATCAGAAACACATCGATGAAGAATCCTAAATTATAATGGGAATAATGATATGAGCGCGTCCTCGTAAGCTCGTGCGGCTGGCTTCCGTCAGGAGCTATCTGCGCGAAGATGCGCTTTTCAGGAAATTCGTCAAGAATCTTACGGGCTATATCCTCCTTGCCGGAATACAGGGCGAATGCGATCACCTGTGCATCGTATGCAGTGCCGTGATTGTTCGCAGACGATGATTCCTGCCTTCCCTGAGGACTCGCAAGAATCCAGTCCAGCAGTTCACCGAACCATTTCTTCAAAGCCGCTGCATCCTCATCAGTGAATGCTTCCGAATCTTCAAGAAGAGCCACAGCATCGAGCATCTGAACGAATGAATATGTATCCAGAATCCCATAGCAGCGGCCCTTGCCGCCATTGTGTCCGGGAACCATCTGCGCATATTCAAGATTCGGATTCATGCGCGTATCCTCGTTCAGAAACCATACGCGTAGCAGTTCAGCAGCCTTCTGAGCATACTTTTCATCGCCGGTAAAGAAATATGTCAACGACAGAACCGTCACCCTTTCAGACGTTTCTCCCAGCTTGTTTCTGTCAAGGTCGTTAAGCTCCGGATTCGAATGTCCGTCACGAGAGATGTAAGGCAGACCGTCAGGTTTTGATGGATCCGGCCAGAAATAACGGGCAAGACTCATATAGTCATGTCTGTCACCGCTGGCCGGAATCTTCTTCTTCATCATCACGGACAGCGGCTCGGCCTCGAGAGCAGCATCGGCTCTGCCTTCAAGAGCCTCCAGAGCCGCTGAGTAAAACGGCTCGTCAAGCGACTCCTTCACCTCTGTGAGATGCCCTATATCCCAGATTGCCTGGGCACCCGAAGGTATCCAGGCAAGCATTCCGAGGACAAGGATGACCAATGCTCTTTTCATATCGGAGCCTGTCAGAACTTGAAACTGTCCTTCAGGGCTGTGGTCTTGTTGAACACAAAGCGGTCAGAAGTGCTGTCCGGATCCTTGTAGAAGTATCCCACACGTTCGAACTGCACTGCGATGCCGGAATGATCCTCAAGCAAAGCCGGCTCGGCATATCCCTTGCCGACTACGAGAGATTCCGGATTGAGATAGCTCTTATAGTCCTCTCCCTCCGGAATCTGTCCCATCTGAGCCTCAGTGAAAAGTTTGTCGTATATCCTCAGTTCGAGTTCCTTTGCATGTGCTGTGGACACCCAGTGGATGGTGCCCTTGACAGAGCGCCACTCCCCTGCCCCCGGCTTCGATGTCGGGTCGTACGTACACTTGATTTCCACGACATTTCCCTCTGCGTCCTTCACGACCTCATGACACTTGACGATATATGTATATTTAAGGCGCACCTCTCCGTCCGGTTTGAGACGGAAATACTTCTTCGGAGGTTCCTCCATGAAGTCGTTCCTTTCAATATACACCTCGCCGGTAAACGGCACCTTGCGTGACGGTCCCTCCGGATCTGCAGGGTTAAGCGGAGCATCGAACCACTCCACCTTGCCAGGCTCCCAGTTCGTGACAGTAAGCTTAACAGGACTCTGAACCACCATATAGCGGTTCGCCCTTTCGTTAAGATCCTGACGCACACACCATTCCATGAGCTGGAGGTCTATGAGCTGCTCACGCTTTGCAACGCCCACCTTCTCGGCGAACATCCTGATTGATTCAGGAGTATAGCCACGGCGGCGGATTCCGCATATGGTCGGCATACGAGGATCGTCCCAGCCGCTCACATAGTTGTTCTTCACAAGTTCAAGAAGCTTGCGCTTCGACATGACGGTATATGTAAGGTTCAGACGGGCGAACTCGTACTGATGTGACGGGAAGATCTCGAGCTTCTCGATGAACCAGTCGTAAAGCGGCCTGTGAACGTCGAATTCGAGGGTACAGATGGAATGCGTGATGTTCTCTATGCTGTCCGACTGGCCGTGCGCGAAGTCGTACATCGGATAGATGCACCACTTGCTTCCTGTACGGTGATGGTCCGTATGGATGATGCGGTAGAGAAGAGGATCACGGAAGAGCATGTTCGGATGCGCCATGTCTATCTTGGCACGGAGCACCTTCTCGCCGTCGGCATATTTTCCATCCCTCATCTCACGGAAGAGCCTGAGGTTCTCCTCGACGCTGCGGTTGCGGTACGGGCTTTCCGTTCCAGGCACCTGAACGGTACCACGGCCGGCGCGGATTTCCTCCTGAGTCTGGTCGTCCACATAAGCCAATCCCTTCTGTATCAAAAGCTCAGCCCATTCGTAAAGCTGGTCGAAATAGTCTGACGCGTATCTTTCGTTCTCCCATTCGAAGCCGAGCCACTTGATGTCCTCCTTGATCGAGTCCACATACTCGGTATCCTCCTTTACAGGGTTGGTGTCGTCGAAGCGGAGGTTCGTCTTTCCGCCATATTTCTTCGCAAGACCGAAGTTGATGCAGATGCTCTTCGCATGACCTATGTGCAGATAGCCGTTCGGTTCAGGCGGAAAACGTGTCATTACCGATCTGCACTTGCCGCCAGCAAGGTCTGCTTCAATGATTTCCTCAAGGAAATTCAGATTCTTCGTCTCGTTAAGTTCTTTGTTTACCTCTTCCATATCGCTTGGTAATAATGAATTTGCAAATAATCCTGCGAATATACGGATTTTTTGTTTCAGTTACATCAACATCATGGCGACATCTGAGGAAAAATACGTAATTTTGCGGCGCGAAAGGCTGGATGAGGCTATTGATTCGCACTAAGGAAAAGGGAAATTTAAGATTTACAGCATTTATGATAAAGTCAATGACAGGCTATGGCAAAGCCGAGGCCACAATCGAGACGGGCAAACTCACGGTCGAGTTCCGCTCGCTCAACGGAAAGACAGCAGACATCAGCATAAAGACACAGCTTCTGCCTAAAGACAAGGAAATAGCTGTGCGCCAGAAGATTGCAAACGAATTGCAGCGTGGCAACATCGACATGTTCATGACATTCGAGCCAAATGCCGCAGACAGTGCAAAACAGATCAACATCGAGTTGGCGTTGGAATACTACTCACAGATCCAGGAGCTCGGCGATAAAATCGGAGCAGTGAACCTCTGGACACAGAATCCCAACGACCTGATAGCCACAATCCTCCGTATGCCGGAAGTCATGGACGCCAAGAAGCAGGACATAATCACAGATGAGAACTGGCCGGTCGTAGAGGCATGCATAGACGAGGCTCTGGCCCATATCAATGCTTTCCGTTCTCAGGAAGGTGAAGTGCTCTACAGCGACGTGACATCAAAGGTAAGGAACATAATGGAGCTGTCCTCACAGGTTGAAGCCTATGAAAAGGAGCGCGTCGAGACAATCAGGGAAAAAATTTTAAGCCGCTTCGCAGAGCTCAAGGCCGAACCGGACCAGAGCCGTCTGGAACAGGAGATGATTTTCTATATCGAGAAGCTCGACATCAACGAGGAGAAGGTGCGCCTGCGCCAGCATTGCAGATATTTCCTCGATACGATCGACAGCGAACCGTACCCGGGCAAGAAGCTCGGATTCATAGCGCAGGAGATGGGACGTGAAATCAACACTACAGGTTCTAAGGCCAACCACACTGAGATACAGAAGATTGTGGTGAAGATGAAGGATGAGCTGGAGAAGATCAAGGAACAGAGTCTGAACATATTGTAGAAGTCCCGCAGACTTCGTCTGAAATTTTTAGGCGGTGCATTTGTGCATCGCCTTTTTTGGCAGGCTTTGTGCTAACGGACAGTCCGTGTTTTGATTAATTATAAAGGTTATGGAAAAGAAGACTGTCTATGATTTCACGGTTGCCGATATGAGGAAGCAGCCGGTCAGCCTCAGGATTTATTCAGGCAAGGTCATGCTTATCGTAAATACTGCCACAGGATGCGGCTTTACGCCTCAGTACGAAGGACTTCAGGAGCTTTACCGGAAGTATCGCGACAAGGGATTTGTAGTCCTGGACTTCCCTTGCAACCAGTTCGGTCACCAGGCGCCAGAAAGCGAAAAGGAAATTGCGGATTTCTGCGACCTCAACTATCACGTCACCTTTCCTCAGTTTGCGAAGATAAAGGTGAACGGAGAGGATGCGGATCCGCTGTATGTCTGGATGAAGAAGCAGAAGAAGGGACTGCTCGGCTCCACCACGATAAAGTGGAACTTCACCAAGTTTCTCATAGACCGTGAAGGCAATGTGGTGCAGAGATTCAGCCCGGCGGAAACCCCGGAGCAGATCGAGAAGCATATAAAGGCGCTCCTATAGCACCGGAATCACATAGACGACTCCAAGTGAGACACGCTGGGTATGCGGCATGGCTGCGCCCAGCGTCTTTGCATGGGCGCTCAGTTCATGTCCCTTGTAAAGGTAATGTGCGAATATCTTCAGACCTTTGTCCTCAGTGAACGGAAACCATTCCAGACACGCCTGGGTATTCCACGTGGTAAGATAACGTCCCTTCACAAAGAAGCCGTTCTCCTTGAATATGGAAGCGGTTTCATATACACCCTTCACATATGCGTTCCACTTAGGATGGAAGCTGTAGTCGAAGTTCGCTATGAGGGTGAGATATTCAACATTCCTTGCCGTGACCGGGACATAGCCTGCTCCAGATGTCTGCAATGCAGTCAAACGTCCCTGACTGTCAAGACCTTCACGCGAATACATGACATCGAAATATGCCACTGTAGGGCCTTTTTCATAGATATTGCCGAAAGTGAGGTAATATATGTTGCTGCCCTTCGCAAGCTGGCCGGCCGACGCAGCATACCGGAGATGGACAGCACCGTCGGCAAAGAGTCCGTTCCAGTTAACAGAGGCGAGCAGAGGGAAGCGCGCGGCCCTGACATCTGCCGGACGTCCGTACAGGAACAGATCGTCGTCGCTTCCGCTCCTGTCATTCACGACCTGAAGCACAAGTTCCTGTGAAGGAGAAAGATGCAGGATTCCTGCAAGACCGGTCTGATAGCAGGCGACGCTGTTGTTAAACTCACTGAACTCTCTGACACGCAGTGCGTTGACATAATACTCATAACCTCCGAGATTCACAAACTGCTTTCCGGCAACAAGCTCGAATCTTTCGCTTTGATGCCACATGATGTTGGCATATTCAATCGAAGAAGAGACGTTGTCCACCGAATACGGATTACTATATTTGTTGAATGACTGACGGAAATGATATGAAAGGCTCGGATTAAGCCTGCCGTAAATCTCAAGACGCACACGGTTGATCCTGAATGAAAGCTCGTCGAAACTGTCTTCAGTGAAATATGCATTCGCAGAAGAAGCAAACTCCAGATTTATATGCGACTTGATGTGGCGGAAATTCTTGTGCATCCCCGTCAGCGTATCGTGCTGCGAAATGATGCGTTCGACCACAGACGGAAGCTCCCCCGTCTCCGACGTAAGCGTCTGATTCTGTGCCATTGATGCATCAGGAATCATAAGAGCCGCCAGCCCCAGCAGCGCAAAATATATCTTCTTCATAAGCAAAGTCCTATCCGATCATTAAAACTGCAATTACATTTTATTATACGACATTTTCTGCACTTTGTTTCCTTCAAGCAACGTCATAATCAGCTACTCTTCATGCCAGAAAGACAGACCTGAACTTATCGTTAAATTGCCCAAAGAACAATAACCGGCTGACTAACAGCAATTTGCTAAAATCGCCTGCGCCACATGACGCAGGCGATTTAGGATAAAGCACTGATCGTTAACATGTTACGGGGCAGATCTAACCTTCCGAACAGATCGGAAAGCGCCCCATTATTCCAAAACTTTGATTACAGGGCTTGTTCCTTCAGCTCCAGCAATACGGCAAGTACCACCATTCGGTTTCTCAAGTGGAGCGCCTCCGTTTGCCTGAGCATTGGCGACACAGAGCATTCTGAACTGAATGTTTGAGTTAGATGCAGACAATGAAACAGAAGTATTCACTTCAACATTGGTTGAACCATCTTCATTCATGGCAATATTATACTCAACCTCTTCACCGTTGACGGTTTCCTTCGTTGTCGGCATTGCTGACTTCCAATCATTGCCATCCATATATTCAAGCCTCCAATACTTCATTCCGGTCTTGGATGTCCTGGTAATGAAGCTTATGCTGACTTCAGTTCCAGACGGATAAGCATAACCGTCAGTTGCCTCAAAAAGCCAGTAATCTCCTGGCCACACACCATAAGCCGTAGGATGACCGGTAGAACCGGTAATACGCTTGACCTTGCCATCAGCATCCAAAGTGGTCTTGTCAATCTGTACGAAAGTAATCTTACCCTCACCTGATACATTTGCATTGACATACTGACCGCCATCACCTGCTTCCTTGTCAAGAAGTCCTGCCGTCGTACCGAAAGTAGCGGCATATCCTGTAGTGGCATCAGCCATTGCTTCAGCACTGAAGAGCCACTCTGCATGGAGCGGAGTCTCCGGCTTTGGAGCAGAAGGCCTCGGTGCTTCACCATCACCCTGAATGATCTTGATGTTGTCAAGATACCATCTGTAATAGCCGGCATCGACAACACCCGTAAATGTGCTTGGCTTGAGGACAATACGTGTATTGTTGTCTACACCGCTGATAGTCACGGTCTCAGTCTGCCACTCCCACTCACCTGATGTGTGTGTGAAGCTTGTCTTGTCTGCAGCGCCATTACCTTCGACTTCGAGTACAAGTTCTACTTCATCCTGCCCGCCGGAACCTACATGAATTCCCCAGTCGAATGTAAGTACAACATTCGTTGTTCCACCATACTCTACAGCAGGAAGCCTGATTCCGTTTGTATTCTTACCCTTAGAGAACTTGAGGTAGTTGGTCTGAAGATAGATTGTCTTTGAGCTTGGGAAGAGGTCTTCATAACCCTGAGCAGCAAGAGCATCAGCAAATCCTTCCACTGCCGTATACGCATTCTTCGCATTGTTGTCTGAGTCTGCGCCCATAGAGTCGCCTGCACCAGCAGCTGCTGCAAGCTCAGCAAGCCAGTCGAATGTATCTGCAAAGTAGATGATTTCGTTTGCACCGAGGTCTATGATTTCTGTTGCTATTATGTTCACCACTGAAACGGTCACACCAGCAGCATAGCCTCTTACGGTAATGTTATGTCCGTTCAGCTCAGCAAGACCAAGCGAAGCCGGAGCATCAAGAATGACGCCCTGCTTTGTGGCAGAAACTTCATCGACGCTGACAGCAACGACATTGCCATTGAGAAGACCGGTAAACTCGATATAGTCCATTCCGGCAGGAGCGAATGCGTCGAATGAAGCAGTAACATCCGTAGCTGTAGGATATGTCACTTCTGCTGTGCCGACTGCCTCCACCTTATCGACCACTGTCACGGCCGCAAGCCCATTGAGCGTACCTTTTGAGCCCCAGATGTCAAGAAGGTCACCAACATTCACTTCTGCGTCGTCAGCAACATAAACAGAAGCTGTACCGTCAGAAACCACATAGCCGCTCGTGGTCACAGCCACAACCTTTGCTTCATCAAGGATAACGACTTCCTCATCATTCATGGAAAGCACATCGGAAATTTCAGCAACAGGGACATCCCTGAACTTATCACCATCTTGGCTTACAATGACATAGGCATTGGCAAGCAGATTATATCCCTTGAACACGAGAGTATCCTTCTTCGGATTGTCGACAGCACCGTCACGCATATTGTCTGACACGGAGATGGTCACATCCATAGACCTGCTTCCTGAAGTGACATCGACACTTACCCAATCCGGTGCCTCTACAGTCCATTCAGCATCCGCATAAACGGTTATCACCTGAGGCTCAGCATTCTGTGCAGCAAACTGCAGACCGGAAACACTGGTCAAGATAGCCCGGGAAAGAGGTGACTCCTCCGGCTGACATGCCGTAAGCGAAGCTATGCCGGCAGCGAGCACAAGGGCAGATTTATATAGATTCTTTAAAAATCTCATGATATCTTATAATTAAACTGTTAGAAATCAAGACCGTCGTCCCATCCTTCATTCTGAGTAAGGTTCTTGTTGTTCGAACGCTCGCTGATAGGAATAGGATAGTAATAGTCCCTGTGTTCGTTGAACGAACGCTCGATGCCCTGATGCGGCTCGACATATCCATAAGTTCCGTTGCTGAGAAGAATCTCTGAACCGATCTTCATGACAGTCGAAGCGGTAGTCTTAGGAGCAGCATCGCCCTCATAGAGACAGTAATCCAGTTTGCCGTCACCATTAAGGTCATATTCTCCAGGACCTGGGAAATATAGGCCGTACATCTTCTGGTCAACGCACTTGCCCTCTCTCCAGCGCACTATATCGTACCAGCGGTTATTGCCCTCCTGCGCAAGCTCAACACCTCTTTCGCGACGGATCTCGAGGATGATTGCAAGATTCGGATCAGCAAGAAGCTTAGCGTTGGTGAAGCCGTATGAAGGATTTGTAAGATATGGGTCTGCCGTCACATCCAGCTTCATATCCGGCATGCCGACTCTCTTGCGGAGAAGGTTTACGGAAATGTCCAGGTCTTCCTGAGTGATATCTCCAAGTTCAGCCTTAGCTTCTGCATAAATGAGAAGAATCTCACCATATCTGTATACAGGAAGGTCGCTTGTAGAACGGTCAACGCGGTCTGAGTCGCCACCGTTTGCAGTTGCAGACATCACCCATTTTGTTGTCTGGTAGCCGGTACAGCATGAGCCGAAGTCAGGAGCGAGAAGGTCATTCCCGTCGATTCGGGTATATCCAGGAGTACGGAACGACTGTGCAAGACGCGGGTCACGGTCTGCGATCTGCTCAGCAAACTCCTTAGATTCCCATCCGGCCTGTTCTGTATAGCGCGAACCGTCCTTCATAAGGTATGTATCGATGAACTTCCTTGTAGCACCGATATGTCCCTGTGACGGAAGAAGTCCGTAAGCTGTTCCGTTGTGGAAGATACCAAGGGCATAGTCGAACTTGATTGCAAAGATGAATTCCTTGATGGATTCACAATCCTCCTGAATGAAAAGGTCGCGGTAATCCGACTCAGGCTTGCCGGTCGAATAGAGCGAATACCTCTGTGAATCGATGATTGCCTTTGCAGCTTTAGCAGCCTCATCAAGATAGAATCTGTAGTCCGCCGCATCTGCCGGAAGAGTCGCAAGAGTGGATTCACCGGCATGATACTTCCTGAATGTTCCCTCGAAAAGACAGAACTGAGCCTTGAGTGCAAGAGCTGTGTACTTGTTCACACGGAACTGGGAAGTTGGCTCCGGAAGGTTATCGATTGCATAGTTGATATCCTCAAGCATATGCTGCATGACCACCTCACGATTGTCTCTTGGATTATAAAGGGCCTCATCTGTCGAGCCAAGTTCAACGTCAATCCAAGGGACATCACCGAAACGCATCACCTTATCGAAATAGAAATACGCTCTGAAGAATTTGGTCAGTGCCGTATACTCGACGATGGCATCTTCGTCCTCACATGAACCGATATATCCGAGAAGGGTATTCATCTTGCGGAGGTTACCCCATGACCAGCCGCCTCCGTCCTTAGGAACCGTACGGTAGGAGCCTCCAAGAAGAAGGTCTGAGGCTGTCTGCTTCACATAATGATCGCTCTGATATGAGTACGGCGACTTTGGAAGCAGATTGTTGTAAAATGTGTTTGAAAACAGCTGCAGATCCTGCTCTGTCTTGAAGTAGGCCGCCGGAGACATCTCCGAAAGCGGTTCCTTGTCAAGCATGTCACAGGAAGCGAATGAAAGTACTGCAGCAGCTATGGCTATAATATATTTCTTCATCGTTTTCATAATTTATGATTCCACTTGACTTAGAACGTAATGTCCACACCGAACATCATAGTCTTCTGCCATGGATAGAAAGCGTTGTTGTAACGGGTAAGATCTCCATCGCTGTCAGTCCTGTCGAATGCTGCCTCAGGATCGATGTACTTGCTGTGCTTCTTGAACGGTGACCAGTAGCAGAGGTTCTCACCTGAGAAGTATACGCGGATCTTCTCGATGCCGATCTTTCTGGTTGCGTTCTGCGGCACTGTGTAGCCGACTGTAAGGTTCTTGAAGCGGAGATAACGCAGATTCTGGAGATAACGGCTGTTCACATTGGTCAGCTGTGCACCGGTCGTATAAGCAGAATACGCACGAGGGCGTGGGAAATATGCATCCTTATTGTCTTCAGCCCATACATTGTCCATGAAATCATCGGCAAGGAACGAGCAGTAAGGACGTGAATATGGTCCCCAGAATGCCATAGACTCGGCATTAGGATACCAATAATGGTTACCTGTTCCCTGGAAGAATGCAGAAACGTCAAAGCCGAAATAGTCAAAAGCCACTGTCACGCCATACTGGAGTGATGCAAGCGAGTTACCGAGAATCTTACGGTCACCCGGATTTTCAACAGTATCTTCTCCGAGGCTTATCTTTCCGTCACCGGCATCAGGAATACCATCACCATCGGTATCTTCCGTAAGCTGATCAACATATTTAAGGTCACCGGCCTGCCATCCTCCGGTAAGACGCTTGTTGATGTAGCTCAGATCTACCATCTCAGCATAAGCCTTTGCCTCTTCATCAGTCTGGAAAAGTCCGTCAACCTCGAAGCCCCATATCTCACCAAGTTCCATACCGACGTAATAATCCTTGGCAAAGGTATAATCAGGGTTATCATACTTTGTGATGACTGTCTTGTAATCGCTGAGATTTGCTACGACGCTATAACCGAAAGGTCTTCCGCCAAGCTCGAACTGATCCCTCCAGCTTACAGAAAGCTCGTATCCGGAGGTTCTGAGGTCTGCACTGTTCATAAGCGGAGAATCTGCGCCGTAAACTCCAGGAAGAGCCACACCCTCCTGAAGCATGCCCTTCGTATCACGGATGAAGCCTTCAGCAGTGAAAGAAAGTCTGTCATTGAAAAGTCCGGCATCGATACCGACATTATACTGAGTGGAAGTTTCCCAAGTCAGGTTTCCTGCATTAGGATCTGAAATTGTAGAATAACGTCCCATGGTAGCGCCATCGAATGAGTAAGCTGCAAAGTTATCAAATGAGATCGTTCTCATCCATGCATTGTTCTTGACCTTCTGGTTTCCAAGGCTACCTAAAGATGCACGCAGCTTAAGATTGTTGACGACATCCTTGGCAGGAGTGAACCAGTCCTCTTCAGAAATACGCCATCCCAAAGATGCAGAAGGGAAGAATCCGAAACGATGCCCGGCAGCAAAGCGTGATGTTCCGTCATAACGTCCTGAAAGCTCAACGAGATAACGTCCCTTGTAGTCATAATTGATACGTCCGAAGAAACCGGCGAGGGCGTATGTTGACTGTCCGCCGGCCGGTTCGGGAGCCTTGGCATCGGTCGTGATGAGGTTGAGGTCAGAAAGCTCGTCAGTAATGAGGTTATAACCTGTAACTGACACACCCTTATAATAATATGACTCATAGTTGAAACCAGCCATGATCTTGAGGTTATGGTTGTCCCTATAGGTATCCTCATATGTAGCATATACATTTGCTGCAAGGAAGTTCACGGTAGAAATCGACTCATAAAGTTTGTTTTCACCAGCACCGGTCGTATACGCTCCAAAAACTCCAGGATAATCCGAATACAGAAGGTTGGTCGACCTGTTGGTATCACGGTTCTGGTGGAACCTGTATGTAAAATTACCTACGATGCTGAACTGCTTCACAGGAGTGATCTTGAGTTCCGTAGTATTCGAGAAGTCTGTCTTACGGTCGATGTTCATATTGTCACCGTTTCCGTAGATGATGTGACGTCCGTTCGCAACCTTGTAATTGAGATGCGGTGTCGAATAGATCCAAGAGCCATCAGGGTTCTTGAGAGGGAAACATGCAAGACCATGGTTAGCTGCATATGCGACAGCATTCTGCACGTTCTCTACGCCCGGATAATCGTAAGTTGAGCTGTAGAACGCTGTGTTGTTGCTCATCCTTGCCCACTTGTTGATCTTGAAATCAATCTTCGCGCGGAGATTATACTTTGTGAAGACATCAGGATTTGCCTTGATGATACCCGTCTGACGGTTGAAAGCTCCTGAAAGGAAATACTTCACAGACTTGTTTCCGCCACTTACAGACAACTGATGCTGCTGAACAGGATGCTGGTCTACGAAAAGTTCATGCCACCAGTCTGTGTTTGCATAATACATATAGGTATCCTTTCCGTTCCTGTTCTCGATGACGGTCCAAGGACGGTCAGGATGCTCGGTCTTGTCGTTGATGCGGAGAAGGAGCTGCTGCATGTCATGGTCGTTGTACTGAATGTACTTGGATGATGCGCTGTCGTTCTTCCAGAAAAGGTTATGCACGTAAGCAGACCAGTAGCCTGTAGTCTCGTAATCGGTTGAAGTCGTCGGCTCTTCCCATCCGAAACGTCCGCTGTAACGGACTGTCGCCTTTCCATCCTTGTCTTCACCGCCCTTTGTGGTGATGAGGATGACACCGAAAGCACCACGGGCACCATATACAGCTGCCGCAGATGCGTCCTTGATGACTGAAATAGAAGCGACATCAGCCGGGTTTACCCTGTCGATTTCACCCTCAACGCCGTCGATGAGCACAAGCGGAGCTGTGTCTGCACCTGAACCGATTGATCCGATACCACGAATCTGAAGCGAGCCTGTGCTGCCAGGGTTACCGCTCGACGTAGAGATGTTGAGTCCCGGGACCGCTCCCTGAAGCATGGAACTGAGGTTCGGAGACGTTCTGTCCTCCAGTGATTTGCTGTCGACAACGCCGACTGCACCTGTGAGGTTCACCTTCTTCTGTGTACCGTAACCAACGACTACGGTCTCTTCAAGCATCATGTTGTCTTCCTTGAGAACAATGGTGATCTGATCCTGTCTTGCAGGCAGATTTACCAGCTTTGTCTCATAGCCAAGACTGCTGACGTTCAGGACGATGTCCGTTGCCGGTGCGGAAAGCGAGAAGCTACCGTCCACGTCAGTCATGACTCCATTGGTCGTTCCGTCCACGATGACAGCGACTCCTATGAGCGGCTGTTCAGAAGTGTCGTAGACGAAGCCTGACACTGTCCTGTTCTGCGCGAAGGCGGCAATGCCCCCCCCGAGCATGCAGAGCAATGAGACAGCAAAAGATTTCAATAATCTCATAAGCTTTAAATTTAGTTAGTATAGTTGTATTTGGTTTATTTGTATGCGTTGATGCTGAATGCCTTAGGCCTTGTCATCGTTTCTGTCGAAACATTTCCGAAACGGTCCGTTATCTTGAATTCAAGAGTCGATGTCGCCGACGAAGCCTTCACGCGGAAGATGTGTGAACTTACGTTGGAAGCGTTGAAGCTTGAAGTCGGAGTCTTGTTGTCGTTATAACGTTTTGCCTCATATGAAACAAGATGGAGCGGATCCTTTACCTTGACTGTTTCATAGTTGAGGGCATTGCCGTTTTCAGTCACTTCTATCTTCCATGCCGGATCATAATCGAATACATTGAAATATACATAGTTGTCTGCACTTCCGGAAACCCATGCAGATGCAGTCCTTTCAAAAGCAGCAGCATGGTCGGAATCCGCTGAAGGTGCAAAATTTGCAGCTGACAGCACGGTTTCATTTCTGTCATATGTACGGAACATGTAATTGAAATCCCTTCCCGTCGGCTTCAGACGCCATTTCACATCGGTTCCGTTCATTTCATAGACATAATACCCCGACGGTGAGCCGTCTTTGCAAAGTCCGAGACCTGGCGTGTAATACCCTGTCCACCACCATGTTCCGCAGATTGCTCCTGAATTGTGATGGAAGATTCCCTTTTCTGCTGTCTTGTCGTTATTCCATATGATATGCGTGTGGGCGCTCATCACGTGCGCCGTATAACCATTGACGATTTCCTCAAGCTCGGTCGAATACGCCATTGAAGCCTTCCCCGTCTCGCCGTACATCTGCGCATGCATTGTTATGACAAGAGTCTTGGACTTGTCGACGTACGAAAGATCCTTTCTGAGCCAGTCAAGCTGATCGGTGGTAAGGCTTGAATCGTAAGTCCTGCTTCCTGTTCCGTCATTTGTGCAGAGAATGTTATCGAGAACGACATAGTGCACCTCTCCGATATTGAAAGAATAATATGTAGGAGCTACCGCTGCCTTGTAGGCTGTGACAGTATTGAAGTCTCCGGCCGAATTCATGTCGTGGTCGTGATTACCTATGGTATGGTAGATCTGGATTCCGCTCACCTTTGAATTTATGGTCTCTACATAAGAATAAAGGTCGTAAGCATTTGAATACCAATACAGATCCCATGTCATATCACCAAGGGTAAGGGCATACTGTCTCTTGGATTTGTTGGCATTGACCTGTTCCATAAGGTCACTCGCGAATGACGCGAACTGGTTGAGGTCGTTGTTTCTGTTTGCAAGATGCATGTCTCCAAGAAGATAGAGCACATGATTGGCATTATTGACCTTTGTAAGAGTCCAGTCGGCCCTTTCCACTGTATTCGGATTTCCGTCCACAGCCTTATGGAACACCGGAAGCACACCGTTTGAAGCTGCCTCATATCCGCTCGGCACCGACATGAACACCGTTCTGTTATATTCCTTTGACTGAAGATAATATATACCGTCCTTGTCAGTCACCGTCACCTCGACACCATCGGAAACCACAACTCCAGGCACTCCGACCTCATCGCACGTGATTACACCATAAATATTATAGCCGTCCTTTTCCGGAATCCGGATTCTGTCCTCAATATTGAACTGGACATCTCCGACCTTCTTCACAGTTTCGCCTCGTCTGACATAAAAACCGTACTTTCCGGTCACCACATCATCGGCGATGATGAACGTGAAGCTGTCTGAAGTGACCGAAACTATGTCACATACGATTTCCTTGCCTGCGGAATTCTTCAGCACGACCACATCCGTTTCCTTCGGTCCTTTTCCCGAATAGAACTTGAATGTGACGGCATCGCCGACAGCTCCGTCCACTGTCGCCTGCAGACTTATCAACAGGGTAAGCTCTTCAGAATGAGTCACATTTTCCTTTGAGTCCTCTTCACATGAAGCCGCCATGCAAATAGCCGCTATCGCTAAAGCAACGAAATTCCTGTATCCTTTCATTTTATAATGGTTTATGATATTTGTCGCGATAACCCTGTCCCGGTTATTGCGGTTTAACTTACAAAAGTAAACATAATTTCGTAAACCATATTATTTTTTTACAAAATCAGTCTAATAACGCTACAGTTTCTCGTTTTATATCATCATCTATAGCCCTATACCGGCTGAAAGCCCTGCTTCCCTCTGTATGACCGGTCATAGAACTGATTATCGAGGGATCTTTGATGTTTTTATACAGATTGCCAATGAATGTTCGTCTTGCAAGATGGCTGCCGGCGACTTCGCATATCGGCACTTTTCTTTCAAGCCTTGTGATCGAGTCGGCGACAGATACGCATCTCAATATGCCGGCCGATTTCAGAAGCTTTCGGATGGCTCGGTTGTATCGCGGCAAAGACACAAAGGGAAGCAACATGGTTCCGTTTGCATTCTGATAGCGTTCGACTATGCTCATTGCAGTGACATTGAGCGGTATACGTATGATTTTGGTAGAGCCGTTCCTTGTTTTGGATGCGATGTATTCTATATTCATGCTGTTTATGTTCTGAGCAGAGAGCCTTATGAGGTCACCGTAACGACATCCGATACAGCATTGAAATATGAATACATCCCTCTGCCGAGCAAGAAAATCATCCCCGGCAAGATCAAGCCGTTCCAGTCTTTTCCGTTCTTCCAATGTCAGATAATATGGGGTTCCGTAAAGATCTGAGCATATGTGATAGTTGGCGAACGGAGAACTTTTGATGTAACCCCTGTCTTCACACCAGCGGAAAAAAGTGCGCAGTTTCCGCATCAGGTCATTTACCGTATTCACGCCTCTTAAATAGGTCTTCATGCCTTTCCTCAACATACCGTTCCCAATCATTATGGCATTCTCGTTTTTCAGATAATGAGCGAATTCCTGTATTGTTGCCGAGGAAAAGCTGTTCATCTTGTGGGAAAGGCTGCGGTAGTGCAGGTATCTGCCGAAAGTGTTTGAGAGTGAAACATAAAGACGGCGTCTTTGTTCGGAAATCTGCCGTGAATCAAGAAATTCGGCAAAAGCACGCTCAAAATATATAAAGATGCAAACGGGATTTACGCCTGCTGCTTTTCCGACTTCCGTTACAAATGGCGAACGCTACAGACCGCTTAGGTCAAGGCTGAACTTCACATCAAGTGCCTTCTCTTTCCGAATGAACATCACCATATATATCGGAGCATATGCGACCTTGTCGTTTACCGAGTAATTGCCATTACATAAGACAACAGCCTGCGGAATATCATATTCCCGACAATCCAAAATATTGTTAAGGGCACGATGCCGGATATAATCCTTACCGGACTTGACCTCTACAGGAAGTACTTCTCCGCTGAGTTCCACAACAAAATCAACCTCACCCATCTTTTTGCTGTTGTAGTAGTATAATTCATCAAATCCGTGGGCAAGCAGTTCCTGCGCCACGACGTTCTCATATACAGAGCCATAATTTATCGCATCGTCGCCTTTCAATATCCTCAACTGAATGCCGTCAGAATATTGACAGGCCAGCAACCCTACATCATTCGAGAAGAGTTTGAAGAGATTTCTCGTGCACGCCAACTTCAGCGGGGATTTAGGTTCCTCAATATTATACACAGGTATTGCGACTCCTGCATCCTTCAACCACAGAAACTCATCTTCATACTTCTCAATCCTGGCCTTTTCACCAAGACTTCTAATAATAAAGCGTTTATTCTTGGCATTCAGCTCCGACGGAATGAGATCAAACACTTCCTTTATCCTTAACTGACGCTCTCTGTCATATTGCGATATGTCTTTTCTATATAATCTGATTATCTCCCGCTGTTTTTCCATTACATCCTGAAGATTATTGGTTTCCTTATAGGCATTAACAGCATCCGGCAGGCCTCCCACTATCAGGTATAAGCGAAAAACATCCATCATACGACGATGAACGAAATCATCGACAGGCTGCTTTCTTTCCCATGCGGTCTTCAAAGCAGCGATTACATCTTCATTTACCCCTACAGCCCACATGAACTCTTCGAGATCCAAAGGATACATTTCCTTGATATCCATATAGCCTACCGGTACGGAACGTAGATCATTCAGCTCTACGCCGAGCAGAGAACCGCTCAATATATAGCGATACCTGCCATCGTCTACCAGAAACTTAATTGCTGTGACTATTTCGGGACATAATTGCACCTCATCAAAGAAAATCAATGTTTCCCCCTTAATAAGAGGCTTGTCAGTCAATGCGGACAGGCGTAGCAATATATCACTACTGCTTCCGGCTGTAGAGAATATTTCAACAGCCTCTGGATTCTCAACAAAATTGATTTCAATAAAACTTCTGTAATGCTTCTCAGCAAACTTTCTAATCGAATATGTCTTGCCGATTTGACGTGCTCCTGTGAGAAGTAAAGCTCCTTTGTTCACCTCATAAAAGTGCTCTATGAAACGCGAAATTTTTCTTTTCAGCATGGCTTATGCAATTTTCCAAAGCAAATATATTCCATTTTTCGCAATTTTCCAAAACCATCCAGAGGTATTTATCGCAATTTTCCAAAAGCAAATGACAGTTACGCCTGCTGTTTTTCCGACTTGATCGTGAGGGCGCAGAGGAAGATTCCGAGCAGGGCTCCGATCACGAGGGTGCCGTTGGCGAGATCCCAGCTCTTGTCGGCGAGGCTGCCCATGACGATATTAGACAGAAGTGCATCACCGAGCAGATATCCAGAAAGACCTACAAATCCGGCTGCCGTGCCGACAGCATTCTTCGGAACAAGATTGAGGGCCTGAATAGACACGAGGGCAACAGGGCCATAGATACAGAATCCGATGATTATCAATGCCACATATACCCACACCTTAGCATCGATTCCGGTTGCAAGGGCAATTGCCGGGACCTGCCAATAGATGACACATCCTACCAGCACAAGGCTCATGAATATAACATTCGGCACAGCACACTTGCCTTTGAAGAACTTGGATGAAACCCAACCGCAGACTATTGTTCCGAAAGCACCTACAAAGTTATGAACAGTAAACGCCATCTTGCTTTCAGCCGATGTCATGATTTCAGTCTGCTGGAGGAATGCCGGCACCCAGTTTCCAACGCCATACCTTACAAGATAGACAAAAGCGTTTGCAAGGGCGATCATCCATATCCACTTGTTTTTCAGCACATAATCGAAAAGCTGAGTCTTGAACGGCACTTTCTCGCCGACCTTTTCCTTGGTCTTCACACCGGAATGGTCATTGCGCCAGTCTGCCACAGACGGTAGTCCGCATGATTCAGGCGTGTCACGCAAAGCCCACCAGCAGAAAACTGCAATTGCAAGAGCAACAAGTGCAGGAACGACGAAATTGGCCCTCCATGTCTGTTCCACGCCAAGATCAGCAAAAACAATGACACCCCAGATACCAAGTAGTCCAAGAGTAGAACTTCCTATAGTATGTGACGTATTCCAGAGCGACATCTTGAAGCTTCGCTCATTGTTCGAGAACCAGTATGCCATCATACGTCCGCAAGGTGGCCATCCCATTCCTGACACTACGCCCACAAGCAGCATAATGCAGAAAAGGAGGACAACATTGAATGACATGTTGGCTGCTGAATATGGAAGGAAGCCGACGCCGAGCATCAACAAAGACGCGATAACCAGACCGATGGTCAGGAATTTCCTTGCATCGGAACGGTCTGAAAGCGTGCCCATGATGAACTTGCTGAAAGCATAAGCAAAGGAAACGGCTGATCCAGCGATTCCGACACCCCCATTGTCAAGCAGGCCTTCAGCACACATCTCCGGTCCGGCCAGCGAAAGATTCTTTCGTACCAGATAATAGGCTGCATAGCCAAGGAATGAGCCCATGAAGACCTTGAATCTCATGGATTTGTACACTTTGTCGATCTTCTCTTTCGGAAGGAGCGGCTTCGCCTGAGGCGGATCAAAGAATTTTGCCATTACGTTCAGTTATTGTTAGTTTCGGTGTTTTTAAGGGACGCAAATATAGGCATTTTTTTACAGATAATAGTCGCAGTTGTAGCGGTTAAGTATGTCCATCTGGGTGTAATTGTCCTTTTTGGCAGGCTTTGTGCCGAGGATCAGCGCATCTGCAAGGGCATTCACGGCCGCTGCGGCCTGTCTGTCCGAATGCTGGGCGATCAGCACCTGCACAACACCGTCACGAAGCGCGGCCAGATTCCTGTCAAGAGCGTCGAATCCCACCACCCGGCAGCCCTTATGGCCTCTTTCGCGAAGATAATCAGCAACAAGATGTACCCTCGAATTGAACATGACTATGTTAAGACCTGAATCTGTTTCCGACGCGAAAGCCTCATCCAGCTTTGCGAATATGTCGTTTCTGTCCTTCGGGTCTATGAACACGTTGACCAGCTCAGCCGACGGGAAATGCCTTGTCATATAGTCGATGAAGCCCGTGCGTCGTGCCACCGTCGGGTCGGAAAGGCCCTTCTTATCTCTGGCTATGCGCACGAGAAAGACCTTCTTCATATCTCTGCCTTCCATAAGTATGTCCGCACAAAGATACCCGCTCTGATACATAGGCATACCGAAGTATGACATATATCCGTCGTCGTCAAGCTTGGAATCTATATATATATAAGGTATGCCGTGAACCGTCAGCTCATTCACGAAACGAAGGGTTTCGGATCTGAACATCGGAGCCACAATCACACCCGACGGAAGGTCTGAAAGAACACCAGAACACGCATTCCGGAAAGAGTCCACATCATACTGGTCGTAGCTAAGCACCTGAGTCTGTATTCCATAACGCTGAACGGCCTCAGCTCCGTCAGCCAGCCCTTTTGCAGTGAGCGACCAGAAATCCCCCTCAGAGCATTCCGGAATCAGCGCAACAATACGATGCCTCTTCTGCGAGGCAAGCATCGAGGCATAGACATTGGGGCTGTACCCGAGCTCCTCTATGACACGGAGCACTTTCTCACGGCTTTTGCGCGAGACCTCTCCCCTGTTGTGAATGACGCGGTCCACGGTGCCCTTCGAGACCCCGGCAGCCCTCGCGACATCGTTGATTGTGATCTGATTATCTGCCTTAGCCATATTTGTTCGGAATTTAGCTTACAAATATGCCTATTTTTTATGGTTTTAGCAAATTTTGAAATTTTCCGTGCACGTTCACGGAAAATAAGGAAATATTGCTATATTTGCAGCTCGGAACAATGAACGATCAACTAAATGACTATAAAAATGCCAAAAGTAATCACATTCGGCGAGATCATGCTCAGGCTTTCGACTCCGGGCTATCTCAGATTTTCACAGGCAAAGCAGTTCGAGGCTACATTCGGAGGCGGCGAGGCAAATGTCGCCGTATCGCTTGCAAACTACGGCATCGAGACTGAATTTGTGACACGTTTCCCTAAGAACGACATCGCTGCAAGCTGCATAAAGGATCTGCACAGCTATGGTGTAGGCACAAGGCATTGCGTTTTCGGCGGAGACCGCCTCGGCATCTATTTCCTTGAGACCGGTGCAGTTGCGCGCCCGAGCAAGGTCGTATATGACCGCGCCAATTCAGCGATTGCACAGATTGAAAAGGGCATGATCGACTGGGACAAGGTGTTTGAAGATGCGGACTGGTTCCACTGGACGGGCATCACTCCTGCCATAAGCCAGGGTGCCGCTGACGTATGTCTGGAGGCTATAAAGGCCGCCAACCGCCTCGGTGTGACGGTGTCCTGCGACCTGAACTACCGCAAGAATCTTTGGAAATACGGAAAGACGGCTTCTGAGGTGATGCCGGCGCTTGTGGAAGGCTGCGACGTGATTCTCGGAAATGAGGAAGACGCTGAAAAGGTCTTCGGAATCAAGCCTGAGGGATTCGACGTCACGGCGACAAAGGGCGAAGTGAATGCCGCCGAATTTGAAAGCGTATGCCGCCAGCTCATGACGAAGTTCCCACGTGCGAAGAAGGTCATCATCACCCTGCGCGGCTCGATAAACGCAAACCACAACACATGGGGAGGCGTCCTTTTCAACGGCACAACACTTTATCAGTCACCAAGATATGACATCACGCACATCGTGGACCGCGTGGGCGGAGGCGACTCCTTCATGGGAGGTCTCATATACGGCCTCCTTACATATACGGGCGACGACCAGAAGGCTCTGAATTTCGCCGTTGCGGCGTCTTGCCTGAAGCATACAATCTTCGGGGACTACAATCAGGTGACGGTCGCAGAGGTGGAGAACCTCATGAAGGGAGACGGTTCAGGACGAGTATCAAGATAAATTCATTTTATGGCAAAATACAGCAAGCAGCAAGTCATTGCAGCAATGCAGGAGACCGGCATGGTCCCTGTATTCTATCACGCCGACGTCGAGACAGCGAAATGCGTCCTCAAGGCCTGCCACGAAGGCGGCGTCCGTGCATTCGAATTCACAAACCGTGGAGATTTCGCTCAGGAGGTCTTCGGCGAACTGGTAAAATACGCAGCGAAGGAGCTTCCGGGAATGATTCTCGGTATCGGCTCAGTCGTGGATCCGGCCACGGCAGCGATGTATCTCCAGCTGGGAGCGAACTTCATCGTAGGCCCTCTCTTCAATCCTGAGATCGCTCCGATATGCAACCGCCGTCTCGTGCCTTACTGTCCGGGATGCGGCACCGTTTCGGAAGTGGGCAAGGCACAGGAGCTGGGCTGCGACCTCTGCAAGGTATTCCCCGGCGACGTTCTCGGCCCTGCATTCGTGAAGGGGCTGCGCGCACCGATGCCGTGGAGCCAGATTATGGTGACAGGTGGTGTGAAGCCTACGAAGGAGAACCTCGAAGGTTGGTTCAAGGCCGGTGTGACATGCGTCGGAATGGGCAGCAACCTCTTCCCGAAGGATGTCATCGCGGCAAAGGAGTGGAACAGGATCACAGAGCTCTGCAGAGACGCCCTCGACATCATCCGCTCAGTACGATAATTCAAAAACCAACCGATAATGAAAAAAGACACTAATTCACAACTGATGACCAACTGGCGCTGGTGGATGGTCGTCCTGCTCTTCGTGGCAACGACGGTCAACTACATGGACCGTCAGGTTCTTTCGCTCACATGGAAGGACTTCATCGCTCCTGAATTCCATTGGACCGACAACGATTACGGTACAATAACTGCCTTCTTCTCAATCATTTACGCAATCTGCATGCTCTTCGCCGGCAAATTCGTAGACTGGATGGGGACAAAGAAGGGATACCTCTGGGCCATCGGGGTATGGTCTTTCGGTGCATGTATCCACGCCGCGTGCGGGTGGGCCACAATGCACATCGAGGGATATGAATCCGTGCAGGCAATGGCTGCTGTAGAGGCCGGTTCGGCTGCAGCACTTGCAATCGCTTCCGTAAGCGTATGGCTATTCCTTGCCGCACGCGCAATCCTCGCCCTCGGTGAGGCCGGAAACTTCCCTGCCGCCATCAAGACCACAGCCGAATACTTCCCTAAGAAGGACCGTGCTTTCGCGACATCCATCTTCAACGCAGGCGCATCAGTAGGAGCCCTTGTAGCCCCTGCGACAATTCCGCTTCTCGCTCAGTTCTTCAAGGACAAGGGAATCGGTGGAGGCTGGGAAATGGCCTTCATCATCATCGGAGCCCTTGGCTTCATCTGGATGGGGTTCTGGATATTCATGTACGACAAGCCTTCAAAGTCGAAATATGTAAATGCAGCGGAACTCGCTTATATACAGCAGGATGAGGACGAGCCTGCCAAGGATGAGGCTGCCGAGGAAAAGAGCACGATTCCGTTCCTCAAATGCTTCACATACCGTCAGACATGGTCCTTCATCGTCGGAAAGTTCTTCACAGACGGCGTATGGTGGTTCTATCTGTTCTGGGCACCGGCATACTTCTCGGACCAGTTCGGCTACAAATCGTCGTCCGGTATGGGCATGGCCCTCATCGTGACGCTCTATGCCATAGTCACCGTACTCTCAATATTCGGCGGATACCTTCCTAAGCTGTTTGTGGAAAAGAAGGGCATGAACCCGTACAACGGCCGTATGCTCGCGATGCTCATCTTCGCGTTCTTCCCTCTCTTCGCCCTCTTCGCACAGCCTCTCGGACAGTTCTCTGCATGGTGGCCGGCAATCATCATCGGCCTCGCCGGAGCAGGGCATCAGGCATGGTCGGCCAATCTGTTCTCGACCATCGGCGACATGTTCCCTAAATCGGCCATCGCCACAATCACAGGTATCGGAGGCATGGCCGGCGGTGTAGGCTCTTTCCTCATCAACAAGGGTGCAGGCTGGCTGTTCACCTATTCAGAGAACGCCGGAGCAGCATTCTCCTTCCTCGGATTTGATGGAAAGGAAGCCGGATACATGATAGTCTTCTGCATCTGCGCTGTAGCATATCTGATTGCCTGGAGCATCATGAAGACACTCGTGCCGAAATATAGGAAAATCGAGGAATAGACGTGACAATTCGTCCGTTTTGACAAGATAATCTGCCATTCTGTCAGTATTGTACGGGTGGCAGATTATTTGTTATCTTTGCAACGGCTTTCTGAAGGACAAGACCTGAAGAAAGGATGTAACATGTTGATAAGCATCATGATAGCGACGCTTGTCGCACTATTGTTCGGTAAGATAACATTTAAGGAGATAAAGCAATATGTCAGCAAACACAGAGGAAAAGGTAACGGCAGAAGCACAGGAGCAGCCGACGGAAACGGTTCAGGAGCAGGAGATTCCGGTTCAGGAGGAAGTGCGGGAAAAGACTCCGGCAGCGGAGGAACAGCAGCCTAAGAAAGGTTTCTTCAAGAAGGACGGCAAGAAGGACAAGGGAAGGATAGAGGAACTGGAGAAGAAGGTTGCGGAGCTGGAAGAAAAGGTCGCAAAGGAAAAGGACGACTACATAAGGCTCATGGCGGAGTTCGACAACTACCGCAGACGCACCTCGCAGGAGAAGCTGGAACTTGTCAGCATGGCATCGACAGACACGATAAAGGGCCTGCTTCCGGTGCTGGACGACTGCGAGAGGGCTCTGAAGGTGCTTCTCGAATCGGACGACAGCGATGCCGCGAAGGAAGGTACCGAGCTGATATACAGCAAGCTCATGGCGTATCTCAAGACAAAAGGCCTTGCAGTGATCGACGCCATGAACCAGCCGTTTGACACAGACCTTCACGAAGCGGTTGCCCAGTTCCCGGTACAGGAAGAGGAACAGAAAGGCAAGGTGTTCGACGTGGTGCAGACAGGATACACCCTCAACGGAAAGGTGATCCGCTTTGCAAAGGTCGTTGTGGGTATCTGAAACTGAAAAGACCATGGCAGAGAAAAGAGATTATTATGAGGTGCTGGGCGTCGGCAAAAACGCTACGGCAGATGAAATAAAGAAGGCCTACAGGAAGCTGGCCGTAAAGTACCATCCGGACAAGAACCCGGGCGACAAGGCTGCGGAGGAAAAGTTCAAGGAGGCTGCTGAGGCTTATTCAATTCTGAGCGATCCTGACAAGAAGGCGAAGTACGACCAGTTCGGCCATGCAGGCGTGGACGGTGCGGCTCCGGACTTCAGCGGCGGCTTCGGAAACCTCAACGACATCCTCAACGACCTCTTCGGAGGCGCATTCGGCGGCGGATTCGGAGGGTTCGGAGGATTCGGAGGCGGCTTCGGCGGAGGCCGTGCGGGCCAGCAGCAGAGGGTATACAGAGGACGCGACATACGTGTACGCGTGAAGCTGACGCTTGAAGAGATTGCAAAGGGAGTCGAGAAGGAAATCAGCATAGAGAAGAGCGTGCCTTGCACTGAATGCGGAGGAAAGGGTGCGAAGAACAGTTCGGACATCAAGACATGTCCGGGATGTAAAGGCACAGGCCAGGTGCAGAGGGTTGTGAATTCGTTCCTCGGGCAGACGGTGACATATTCGACATGCCAGCAGTGCGGAGGCGAGGGCAAAATCATCAGCAATCCGTGCCGTAGCTGCGGCGGAACAGGCCTTGTCCGCAAACGTGAGACCATAAAGGTGAAGATTCCGGCAGGAGTCGAAGCCGGTATGCAGCTCACGGTGCAGGGAGGCGGACATGCAGCGAAGAACAACGGCATAAACGGAGACCTGCTGGTCGTGATCGAGGAGCAGGAGCATCCGGATTTCAAGCGTGAAGGAAACAACCTTTATTATACAAAGGTGATTTCCGTTGTGGACGCAATCCTCGGAACAGAAGTGGAGATTCCATGCCTGGACGGCAACTATAGGATAAAGGTGGATGCCGGCACTCAGTCCGGAACTGTGGTAAGGCTCCGTAACAAAGGTCTGCCTTCAGTGAACGGATACGGCGGAACAGGAGACATGTACGTGAAGATTGCCGTCTGGATTCCTAAGAAGCTCAGCAAGGAAGAGAAGGCTGCGGTGGAGGCGCTCAGGAACAAGGAGGGATTCAAGCCGAATCCGACCAAGGAAGACAAGGGATTCTTCGACAGGATCAAGGATCTTTTTGACTGAAATTGACGTTCGCCGGGAATTTTGAGAAAATTTTAAGAAAAAAGTTTGCAGGTTTAATTTTTATTCCTACCTTTGCAATCCCAAAATCAAAGCAACCTCTTGCGCAGGGTGAAAAAGAACGCAATGTTGCCACAAAATTTAATAGAGCATACAGACATGGATTTTATTAAAGTAGTAGAGCAGGCATTCGCAAACGAGAAAGTAGCCAGCTACCCGAAGTTCAAGGCAGGTGACACAATCACCGTGACATACAGAATCAAGGAGGGTGACAAGGAGAGACTTCAGAAGTTCAGAGGCACAGTAATCCAGCTTCGCGGAGCTTCAGCAGCAACAAGGACTTTCACAGTCCGCAAGATTGCCAGCGGAGTCGGTGTCGAGAGAATCTTCCCATTCGAGTCACCGTTCATCGAGTCAATCGAACTCAACAAAGTCGGAAAAGTTCGTCGTGCACGTATCTTCTATCTCAGAGAGCTGTCAGGTAAGAAGGCTCGCATCAAGGAGAAGAAGTCAGCAATCAAGAACGACTAAAGAAATAGCGGCATAACCGCATAAGGCCCCATAGCTCAACTGAATAGAGCATTTGACTACGGATCAAAAGGTTACAGGTTTGAATCCTGTTGGGGTCACAAAGTTTTGAGAGTTCCCGATATCAATCGGGAACTTCTTGTATATCTCTGTGCCCGTTGGGAGCTTGCTCACATACGGGTGCGGAGATATACAAAAATCGAAGGGCTCGCCCTTCGATCAAAACTTTGGGTACAAGACCTTTCCCAACACAAGGATGTCGGCGCAAAGCGACGAAAACCTGCCTTAAATAGACGCCGTCACTTTTCCTCCATGAATTTCTCCTGTTTTACATATTGAATATGGGCGAACGGAGTGAACGCGATGAAAGGTTCGCTTGGCTCGCAGTATCTCATGCAGACCGTCGTGCAGTGCCTTCAGGACATAAGGAGTTCAAGGGGATATGACATGCCGGAGAGCATGGTCACCGTCACGAATCTGTACAATCCGACGATGGACTACAAGCACTTCATGATTCCTGCCCTCATGGTCATGCTGCTTGTCATGATCGGAGGCTTCCTGCCGGCCCTGAACCTTGTCGTGGAAAAGGAATCCGGCACCATAGAACAGATAAACGTCAGCCCTGTAGGCAGGTTCACGTTTACGCTTTCCAAGCTCATACCTTATTGGGTGATCTGCGTCATCGACCTGGCGCTCAGCATGGTGCTGGCTCTTGCGGTATACGGGCTTGGAGTGGCCGGTTCGGTATGGGCGATACTTCTGGCTTCCCTCATGTTCATCATGATAATGTCCAGCATAGGGGTGATGATAGCCAATCTGTCGGAAACAATGCAGCAGACCATGTTCCTGATGCTGTTCGTCGTGCTTATATTCATCCTGATAAGCGGTCTGATGACACCTGTGGAATCCATGCCTGCGTGGGCACAGAAGGCGACATATTTCCTTCCTCCGGCATACATGATCGAGATAATCCGCGCCGTCTACCTCAAGGGAACCACCATGGCCGAACTATGGACAAGCTATGCGGCTCTCGGAGGCTTCACCGTCCTCTTCTGCGTCCTTGCGTCCATGTCTTACCGCAAGCGCGGATAGGCTCAGCGCCTGAGGGAGAAACTGAACATGAGGCCGGAAGGCTCACGGAGGGACGCGGTTATGTCACCGCCGTGGAATACGACGGCATTGCGGACGATGGACAGGCCGAGGCCCGAACCTCCGTCATCACGCGAACGACCTTCCGATACTCTGTAGAAGCGTTCGAACAGATGGCTGAGATGCTCTGCCGGGACTCCGGCTCCCGTGTCGTAGTAGACGAAATGAAGCAGGCCCTCGGCACTTCCGAGACATTCGATATGAAGCGTCGCTCCCTCGCCGGCATACTTGAGGCTGTTCTCCACGAGATTGCGCAGGACAGCATACACAAGCGTACGGTTGGCATGTATGAACACGCCGGTCCTCAGCATGTTCTCCACGTTCACTCCCTGTCGTGCAATCCTGTCCGCAAACTCTTCGAAGACTTCCGCTGCGACGTCCGCGAAATCCACAAGCTCCACCGGAAGCTTTTCAGGCGATTCCTCTATCTTGCTTATCAGGGCCATGTCACGGATGAGATCCGACAGCCTTACCGTCTGGCTGTAAGCCCTTTGTATGAATACCTCCTTTTTTTGCGGATCCATGTCCGGACAGGAAACGAGCGTTTCGAGATAGCCCCTTATGCTCGTCACGGGCGTCCGCAGCTCATGCGACACGTTGCTCGTCATCTGCTGCTTCAGCTTCCGGTTCTGCCTCTCAATCGTATCAGCGACTCCTGTTCCGAAACGGTCGGAAAGGAATGCAATCATCAGCACTGCTATGCCGAAAAGCAGGGCAACTATCAGCAGGAAGAGGTTGTCCGGACGGAAGAAGCGTCTCACCTGCACATCGTACGGCAGCGCCACACGTACCACCATCCCATCGTATGACTTGGCGAAGTAGAAATACGGTATTCCCGTCGTTTCGGATGTCCTCACCTTGTCGCCTCTGCCATGTTCCAGAGCGGAAACCACTTCCGGACGGTCGAGATGGTTCACCTCAAATACCGTAGAATCTGCAGAATCATAGATCACATCGCCGTAGCAATCGATTACCGTTGTCCTCATCTCCTTAGGAAACAGAGCCACAAGCCCCTCATAGTCAGACGTATGAGAGATTGCATCAGCATATGCCTCAAGCCTTTCCTGCAGGCTGTGCTTCTTCGTGTTCATGTCCTGACGGATCTGGAATACCACGAGCACGGCGGCGAATGCAAGGAAAAGGGCGGCGAACCAGACGGTGAGCTGGATCCTGTATGTCCATTTGAGCTTCATCAGTCGGTGACATTGAATGTATAGCCGTAACCGGAACGGTTGGTGATGTAGTTCTTGTGGTCTCCCAACTTCGCCCTGATTCTTGCGATGTGCACATCCACCGTCCTTTCAAGCACATACGGAGCTTCCTTCCACAGTTCCGCAATCATGTCCTCACGCGAGAATATCCTTCCGGGATGCGTCGCGAGCAGAGTCAGCACCTCGAACTCCTTCTTCGAGAACACCACCGACAGGCCGTCCACAAACACAAGCTTTGCCTGCAGGTCGATCTTCAGCGCCCCTGCCCTCACGATGTCCTCCGCCCTGCTTTCTGCAGGCCTCGAACTCCGCTTCAGCACCGCCTTCACACGTGCCAGGACCTCATTTATGGAAAACGGCTTGGGGATATAGTCGTCTCCGCCGGTCGAGAAGCCCGTCAGCAGGTCGTTCTGCCCTGTGCGGGCCGTCAGAAAGATTATCGGCACATCATTGTTCCTTTCCTTGCGCAGAACTTCCGCCATCCTGAATCCCGACATGCCTGACATCATCACGTCAAGCAGAATCAGCCCATGCTCCGGCCCCAGCACCTCCAGCGCCTCTTCCGCCGAAGCCGCACAGTCGACGGCATATCCTGCATTCTCCAGATTGAACTGCAGAATCTCCCTTATATCTGCCTCATCATCAACAACAAGTATCCTGGTATCCATAAAAAATCCGTTTATCCTGCAAAGATATACGGATTTTCCATTCGCTCCCCCTCTCAGCCCCACGGATTAACAAATATTTAACGGCTTCAGATGAAAAACAGAATCATCAGCTGGGCCACGAGGACTCTCATGAACATCGTGAGGGGATATACTGTGGCGTAGCCGACCGATGAGGCTTCCGTGCTTCTGTTCTGCTCGTTGGCGAAGGCCAGGGCAGGCGGATTGGTGCATGAACCGGAAAGGACTCCTATCAGTGTGGCATAGTCCAGCTTGAGTACGTAGCGGCCGATGACACCGCCGAGAATCACAGGGATGAGGGTGATCAACGCACCGTACAATATCCACTTGAGGCCGCCTCCGCCCACGATTGTGTCCACAAAGCCGTCTCCTGCCTCAAGTCCCACACATGCGAGGAAGAGGGCGATGCCTATCTCGCGGAGCATGAGGTTGGCGCTTGATGTCGTGTATGTCACCACCTTGAAGCGCGGGCCGAAATGGCTTATGAGTATGGATACGATGAGTGGACCGCCTGCAAGACCGAGCTTGACCGGCTGGGGAATGCCGGGGAAAGCGATCGGTATGCTGCCGAGAATGCATCCGAGGGCAATTCCGAAGAATATCGGCATGAGGTTCGGTTCATCAAGCCTCTTGAGGGAATTGCCGAGAATCTTCTCGACAGATGCCACAGCCTCTGCACTTCCGACCACAGTCACAAGGTCGCCGTACTGAAGCATTGTCCTGGATGTGGGACGGTTTATCTCCACACCGGAACGGTTGATACGGACGACAGTGGCTCCGAGATTCTCCGGGAAATGAAGCTGAGCCAAAGTCATTCCGTTAAGCTTACGCTTGGAAATCAGAATTTTACGTGATATATACGTACGGCTGTCGGAAGAGGCTGTGCTTTTGTCTGAAGCCTCAGCGGCAGGGGCAGGGACAGTCATGTCTGACTTTTGACTTTTCTGCACCGGGTCTCCTTTCCTGTAGAAAAGACTGCGGATAAGCACGAAGCTGAGGATGCAGCCGATGACACCTAAGGGATATGCCACAGCGTAGCCGAGAGCGATGTCAGGTGCAGCCTGTCCTGTCGTATCCGTAAAGGCCTGCTGGGCCGCTCCGAGGCCAGGAGTATTGGTGACGGCTCCCGACATTATGCCGGTCATCGTCGTCACCGGCGTTCCTGTCGTGTAATGCAGTACAAGAGCTGTCGCAGCTCCGAGAAGCACAACGGACACCGCCAGCATGTTCAGACGCAGACCGCCCGACTTGAAGCTTGAAAAGAAGCCCGGGCCCACCTGCAAGCCTATGGAATAAACGAAAAGGATGAGTCCGAACTCCTTCAGAAAGTGCAGCAGATTATGGTCTGCAGTAAGTCCGAAATGACCGAAAAGAATGCCGACGAAGAGCACCCACGTGACTCCGAATGAGATTCCGCATATCTTGCTTCGTCCCAGAAGCTTTCCGAGCGCTATCACCAGCGCGATGATTATCATCGTATGCGCGATGCCACCGCTCCAGGCTCCGGCAACGCCTTCAAACATGTCGTTAAGAAATTTCATATGGTTTTATTTTAACCAGTCTGTCGCCCTTTCCCTTACGGCTTCAGAATCGTTCAGTATCCTGATGAATTCCTCGGCCGCACGCTTGCGGTAGGACTTCGCAAGCATATGTACACATCCCTCCATCTGGTTGTTCTCCATTTCGAGAGGGACAGCCGTCAGCCCGTCGAACTGATGGATCGTCGCATCCGACAGCACGGTCAGCAGACTGCTTCCGCGCACCAGTTCGAGAAGCGTGTTCACGTCGTTCAGCTCCACGCGGACATTCAGCTTTCCGAAAGCGCCCGGACAGAAGCGGTCGAAGGCATTTCTTGCCTGCATGCCCTTGGAAGGCATCGCTATGCTGTACGGAAGGATTTCCTCAAGCGGAAGCGACTTCTCGAAAGCCAGAGGATGGTTCCGGCTCATGATTACGGAAAGATGATTGTCGAAAAGTATGTGCGACTCAATCTCGGCATACGGCACCGAAGGCTTGAAGGCAAGCACGAAATCCAGTTCCTTCTTGCGGAGCATCGTCATGAGTTCCTCCATGGTCTTGTACCATATGTTCAGCTTCACGTTCGGATACAGCTTGATGAAATCCTTCACGGTCTCCGTCAGAATCGGAGCGAAGGAATATGTGATGCCTATGTTCAGCGAGCCGGAAAGCATTTCCTTGAGGTCGCGCACATGGTCCACGCACGCCTCCGCACTCTGCAACGTCTGCTTCGCATAAGGAAGCAGCCTCTCCCCTGCCTCGCTCAGCACCACGCTGTGGCTGTCTCGCAGAAAAAGGACGGTGTCCAGTTCCTGCTCCAGCTGGCGTATCTGCTGGCTCAGCGTGCTCTGAGTCACATAAAGGGACTTGGCCGCCTGCGAGAAGTTCAGAACTTCAGCAGTCCTGACAAAATATCTGAGCTGTCTGAGTTCCATGACTAATCCTCAAGCTTTCTGTACATTTCAAGAGCGCCATGCACAGGCTTGCGTGCAGCCCTTCTGTTGCTGTATGCCTTTTCCATCATCTGCAGTGCCAGCGAAAGAAGCAGGCATGCTGAAATCACAAAGATTGCTTTCATATCTTTACCCTTATCTGATAATTCCACATCAACCATGTCATCGGCTTTAATCCTCCCCTCGGGGGAGGACTTACCGAGTGTGACAATCGGGCGGCAAAGGTATGGCATATATATCAATAACAAAAGCCTTTACTATAGTTTATTTCGATAGCAGCATTCGGAAGGGATAAATGCGTTGTCTCAAATGCTGTACACTGATGCGCGGAGGTGGGTGCGGAGGGAATCGAGGGCTGCGGAGGGAGAGGGGGCTGCAGAGATGATGCGCTTCTGTTCCCGGACGGAAATCACGGGGCCTATGCCTATACGGAAACGTGAGCCGGCTTTGTTGAAGACTTCGGGCAGGAGGCGCAGTAGACGGATGCGCCAGTCGATGAGGCCGAGGGAATAGTAGAAAGGAGAATTCCCATCGAAAAAGCGGACAGGAATTACGGGAACTTCCGCCTTCATGATCAGTTTGATGACGGCCTCCTGCCACTCACGGTCACGCACCGCCGGTTCGGAGGACTTGCGCAGGCCGAGGGCAACCGGAAGGCTCAGGTCGGAGACGGCCCCGGAGGGGAAAAGCCCCAAAGCACCGCCGGAGCGCAGATGAGCGAGCGCCGCCTTTATGCCGCTGACACTCGCCGCCGTCGGAGCTGTCCGCCTGTTTCCTGTCGGAGTCACGGATATGAAATTGGATTCGAGTGTCTCCGCACGGGCCAGTATCCTGTTGACCATCACCTTGTAATCCGGCCTTATATGTCCGAAAAGTTCAACAAGGGAAATGCCGTCCACATGGCCGCACGGATGGTTGCTTACGGTTATGAAAGGGCCTTCCGGAAGAATCACGGAGAGCCGTGCGCGAAAGTCTGAAGAATCAACTGAGGAATAAACCGGAGCAGAGCAGGAAGAACCATTGACGAATATTTCAGGCGAAAGGCCTATATCCTGAAGCACGGCATGGGCGAAATCCGGGCCCTGAAGCATGCTGTGGCGGTCGTACAGCCCGTTCACCTTATCTACAGCCAGCATATGCATCAGTCCACGTGCAAGCGCATTGCCGCACCTGCCCCGGAATATTGCAGACATGTCCTCAAGCTCATTTATCTTCAGCAGCGGCATGTTCATTTCTGTTTTTTCTGTTCCTGAATATCACCCACTCCCCCATCGTGAAGTTGAGAGTGCCCGAAAAGCAAAGGGCTATAAGATTGCATATCACCACATTCCAGCCTGTTATAAGCTCTGCAAGCAGCAGAAATCCCATCTTTATGAGGAAAACGCCCGTAGACGAAAGATTGTAGAACAGGTATTTGCGGAAGAAGTAACGCGGACGTCTGTCCACCCTGTCCTTCCAGATGAAGAAGAACGAACACAGGAAATTTGTGAATACGGCGCATTCGAACGAAATAAGCGGCGAGATGAGATAGTCTCCGACATAATTTTCGAACACGAAATGAGAAAACAGCCAAAGCACAGCCGTATCCACGACCGTGCCCAAAGCATTCGAAGCTATGAACTTCGGTATCTTTATCAGAATATCCTTGATGTTCATGGTATTACATAGGTCCGTCTGTCTACTGTTTGTGCAGAGGATCGATCTTGGCATATCCGCGTGCATCCTGCGAGAAGTTGGTCACATGTATGATGACGAGCACCAGCAGTATGACAAGGCCGATGAAGTCGAAAGAACCCAGAGCCACATCCACACCGAGGATGTTCACATGCCTTGTGAATTCCCTCAGAGGGGCGACATATATGAAAAGCGTGTTAACGATTATCATGATAAGGCGGAACTCCGTCGGGCCCATGCCGGCATACGTCAGTTTGAATTCCCCCTTGAGGTGGGCATTAATATAGACGGAAATCGAGAGCATCAGGTACACCACGAGGACGGCCATGGCTATCGAAAGGTTCAGCATATCGGAAAGGCCGGCTCCTATGCACATTATGGCCATCGTCACGCCATCGACATTATGGTCCAGATAGAAGCCGTAGATCGGCCTCTGGGTGTGGCGTACACGGGCCAGCGTGCCGTCAAGAGAATCTCCGTACCAGTTGATGACAAAGCCGGCGGAAGCGAGCCAGAGCCACATGATGTTGTAGTTGGAGAGGGCGTATCCGACAGCGACGATTACGGAACCGAGCACTCCTATGAGAGTCAGAAGGTCGGATGTCACCCATTTAGGCTGTCTTTCGGCAAGCCAGACCAGCACCTTCTTCTCGGCAGCATTGAGAATGGAGGTCTGGATCCTTTTAGAATTTTCCTTTTCCATTGATAGTACATTTCAACCGTGATTCCGGAAAACAAATCATATGCCTTCGGGCTTCTGACGTAGACAAAACGGAAAAAGGCTGCACCTATATGGAATCACTTTCTGCGTGAATAGCGCGCGGCAAGCACAAGGAATGCCGTTATGGCAGCAAAAGTGAGCAGAAATGCCCAGATGTTGGTCTTACGGGTGACGGCTGTCAGCACTACGTCGTCATACAGCAGGCGGTAAGCATCCACCTTCCAGCGCGGATTTCCGTCCACATATGTGTCGGCGTCGCAGAGGACATAACGTCCCGGCATACTTACGCTGTAGATGAACGAAGCATCAAAATACTCCAGCAGACGGGCCTGAGAGGCATATTCCGCTTCGATTTCAGCAGCATGCTCCTGATACAAAGCCTCAAATCCTCCGCTGCCGAGACTCACCTGGTCGAGCCTCTCCACAAATTCATCAGGCTTCATATCGAGCATTACGGCCCTGTCTATTCCACGCATGAAGTCCTCCTTGACATGATCCAGCGTCAGTTTCTGATTCTTATTGCAATACGGTTCTATGACATCGCAGCACACGAAATAGACGGCATCCGAATACCACTTGACGAAATCCTGGTTTATCTCGTCGAGAAGGACATACATCTCCACTCCGTTCCATCCCTGGGGCGCGGCGCTTCCCTCAAAGAAGAGTCGCAGACGGTCTTCGCTCATATAGCCTTCGAAAGGAAGCGGAAGGCTGTCTCGCAGGCTCGGGAAGACGGCCTTATACTCGTAATATGTATAGAACCACCTGTTCCTTTTGGAAAGCGTTTCGGTCGGATTCACGAGCGGATTTCCGACGAAATCCTCGTCCGGAAGCACTGCAAAACCGTTCAGGTAGTCTATATGCCTGTGCGCCATAATGTCAGGCTCCGCCACCGACTCGTAGAAATCCACGGTAAAGACGGAATCAGGATTCGACACAGTCCAGTCTGGCCCTGTGATGAAATAGAAAGGATTACCGCCGCCATCCTCCGTCTCGGCATAAACGGTGCGGTCGACAGACAGGTCCTCATGTATGTCTGTGGTGACATAATAATATGAAACACATGAATTTGCAGCCATCAATAAAAGCAGAGCCGCAGGCAGTCCCATAGTTCTCATATATTTACCATTTAATGTTACACTTCACAGAGGTATCGGCGGCAAGGTTGCGCAGTGCTTCCGAATGCACATATGCATCGTAGAGCCTTATTCCGGTCTTCCGCTGAGCCGGCCTTTCCGCCCGTACAGCGGCCCAGAGCTGCCCTTCCTCCTGCGAGCCGTGCGCTGCGGCCTGTCGGAACTCCGTCCGCAGCCAGAACCTTTCCGGATGCCCCGGCCTTATGTCCGTGGCGTAATAGCCGTACAGCATTGTGCCGAATGCCAGCAGCAGAACCACAGAAGCCGCCATCCCGATGCGCAGAAAGATGCTTCCGGCCGTATGCATTTCTGTTCCGCACCGCCCTATACGTGCCATCACCTGAGCCGCAATCCGCTCATTGTCATGGGCTTCCGCAGAAACCTGCCGCATAAACCCTGCATATGCCCTGTAATCTATTTCCTTATCTGACTTTTCCATATTTCTGTAATTCAGCTTTGATCTTTCTTCTTGCAACCGAGAGGTTGCTCTTTATCTGGTCCGCCGTCATGCCGGTAATCTCGCCCACCCTTGCCGCCGGCAGTTCCTCCAGTTCGCGCAACGTATAGACAAGCCGCTGCTTCGGTGACAGATTTTCGGACGCACGGCAGAATATGTCCCATGCCTCCTTCGTCATATAATCTTCCTCAGGCGACCTTGCTTCCGGCGCAGATATCTCATACACAGAGGATTGCGGTACGAATATATTTCTGATGCGGCGTCTGCGCAGGCGGTCAATGCTGAGATTCGACGTGATTCTGTAGAGCCATGTCCCCACGCTGTGCCTTTCATCGAACCGCGATGCCTTCTGCCACACCTTCAGGAACACCTCCTGCGCCACATCGCGGCTTTCCACCTTGTCGCACAATATCCTGTATGCCGTGCGCGAAACCATAGGCATATACCTGTCCATCAGGAGCTTGAGGGCATCCTGACGGCCGAGCGCGACCGCCTTCATAAGCGTATTATCATTCCTCTGGCCGAGGTCTATCTGCAGGTTTCTTCCTTCCATATTCAAAGGTCTATGCCGCATCCGCCGCACGACGAAGGGCGCATTTCAAAAACAGTTCCGAACAATATACGCACAGACCTGCAGAAAGTAAAAAACTTTACAGCATATGTAAAGAAACTTTACACTTCGGCAGCAGGCGCTTTTATGTATATATCTACACATCAACAACTTATCCGCTTTGGCACGCCTGATGTTGATTTCCCTGCGGATTAAAAGAAAAAAACATGAAATCACATCTCATAACTTTGGCGGCAGCAGGAATCCTGAGCATTTCGGGAGCCTCGGCACAGGTCATGACGCTCAGTGAGTGCATGAGGCAGGCTGTCGGGAACTCGACAAAGGTGAGGATCCAGCAGGCCGACAACGACGACGCGCGCATCAGACGCAGGGACGCAATCCTGAACGCATTCACGCCGAGCATATCCGCAAGCACATACGCATACTCGAACTTCGGACGTTCCGTGGACCCGGAAACCAACACCTACGTATCCACAGCATCGTTCAACAACGGATATTCCGTTTCCGCAGGCATCAGCATCTTCAACGGATTCGAGGCTGTGAACAACATCAGAGTCGCCAAGACGGCAATGCGCATGGGCATATCACAGGAGCAGCAGATAATGGATGAAATCTGTCTCGCCACGATGCAGGCATACTACAACGCCGTCTATTATCAGCAGCTTATCGGGATAATGGAAAGTCAGGTGAAGACTGCGCAGGATGCCCTCACGCTGGCTTCAAAGCAGGAAGAACTGGGACAGAAGGGGTATGCGGATGTCGTAGAGATGGAGGCCGAGCTGGCGGACAGGGAATATCAGCTGACTGCCGCACGGAACTCGTACGCCGATGCGATGCTTACCCTCAAGGACCTGATGTTCTGGCCGTTGGACGAGCCGCTGAACATTGACGTCACTATGGCGGAAACGGAGGAAGTCGTCATGATTTCACCGTCGGACGAGCTTGGAAACATCACCGGATATGCCGTGCGCAACATGCCGTCCATTGCTGTGGCGAAGGCTTCGTTGGAGAATGCGCTCACCGCTCTGAAGTCTGCAAAATGGAAGTTCACGCCGAGCATTTCGCTCTACGGAGGATGGTCTACGAGCTACTACACCTATCCGGGCCAGGAGGGACATGTGCCCACGCCGTACTGGAACCAGTTCAGGAACAATTCGGGAGAATATCTGCAGGTGTCGCTTTCGTTTCCGATATTCAACAGGCTTTCGAACTTTTCAAACCTGAGGAACAGGAAGAACGACTACAGGAGGGCGACGCTTCAGTATGAGCAGAAGATGCGCGATGTGGAGGCCGAGGTGGCGAGGGCCGTGCAGGACCGCGACGGGGCGTCGGCAGCATACAGGCAGGCGGAGCGAAGGGCGGCCGTGCAGGAGGAAGCCTACCGTATGAACATAAGGAAGCTGGAGCAGGGACTTATCTCGCCGATAGACTATCAGAAGGCGGTGGACAACTGGCTGAATGCCAAGACAACGAAGCTGAACGCGCTCCTGACATACTACATCAAGAGAAGCGTAGTGGAATATTACAAAGGAATACCATATATTGAACAGTAATGATTATGGATAAAGTTATAGAAAAGAAGAAGGGAGTCGCAGTGGCCTTTACCAAGAAGGCCCTCCCGTATTGGTTCGGAGCCGCAATGGCAATATTCATCATCTGGCTCATATTCCGTGACGACGCCAGCACACTCCGCGTGAATGCCGACACGCTTTCGGTCAGCGAAGTACGCAGCGGCGAATTCAACGACTACATCCGTGTGAGCGGTCAGGTGCAGCCGATGACAACCATTCAGATAAGCCCTCTCGAAGGCGGAATTGTTCAGGAGATCATCATCGAGGAAGGCTCGAAGGTACGTGCAGGCGATGAGATACTGCGCCTGAGCAACGACAATCTGGATCTTCAGATCCTCAACTCAGAAGCCGAACTGGCCGAGAAGGAGAACCTGCTCCGCAACACGCTCATATCCATGGAGCAGCAGAGGCTGAGCGTGCAGCAGGAGAAGCTGCAGCTGCAGATCGACGTGAAGCGCCTGCGTCGAAAGTATGAGCAGAACAAGGCTCTGTACGAGGAAAGGCTCATCTCGCGTGAGGAATATCTCACGGCACAGGAGGACTACGAGCTTGCTGCCGGCCGTCTTGAGCTCGTGAAGGAAAGAGCACTGCAGGACAGCCTGTACAGAGGCGTGGAAATCAAGCAGATGCAGGAAAGTCTGGACAACATGCGTCTGAACATGCAGATGATCCGCCGCAGGAAGGACAACCTCACTATCAAGGCGCCGATTGACGGCGAACTCGGTCTGCTGGACGTAGTTCTCGGACAGTCAATATCCAACGGAACGAAAATCGGACAGATCAACAATCTGGACAGTTACAAGATTGAGGCTCAGATCGATGAGCATTACATCGACAGGGTGAACGCAGGTCTTGAAGCCACATTCGAAAGGCAGAACGAATCCTATGAGGCCGTGATCCGGAAAGTGTATCCGGAAGTGCGGGAGGGCAAGTTCAAGGCGGATTTCAAATTCAGCGGCGAGCAGCCGGCCAACATCCGCACAGGCCAGACCTACTACCTCAACCTGCAGCTCGGACAGCCAGAAAGCGCCATCCTCATTCCGCGAGGCACGTTCTACCAGAAGACCGGCGGAAAATGGATATACGTCGTTGCACCGGAAGGCGGGAAGGCAGTCCGCCGTGAGATCCGCATAGGACGCCAGAACCCGCAGTTCTACGAAGTGCTCGAAGGCCTGGAGCGGGGCGAAAAGGTCATAACCTCAGGCTACGACAATTTCGGCGACAACGAAGTGCTTGTATTCTAACCACTTACACCAAATCGCCTGCTCCAAATGCCGCAGGCGATTCAAAGCAAACGACTGACTGACAGCATTTTACGTAAAACATGAAGACAATCAAAATTCTTTCCCTCGGAACCGGACTTGCAATCGGCATGATACTGATTGCAAAAGTCTGCTTCGAAATGAGCTACGACAGCTTCTACAGAGACATCGACCGCATATACAGGATATACAGCAACTACAGCCAGCAAGGCCAGGAGTTCAGTGAGTACAACCAGGTCAGCGGCGCCATTGCACCGGGATTCAGGCAGTATGTCCCCGGAGTGGAGGCAGCCACGAGAATGACCGGCTTCTTCGAGCAGGACATCTGGACCGATGAAGAGAACCACGAAATCGAGGCGCTGTCCAATTTCACCGACACATGCTTCTTCGATGTGTTCGACAGAGAGATAATTGCCGGCGATCCGAAAAAGGCACTCGGAGAATGGGGTTCAGTGATGGTCAGCTGCTCTTTCGCAGAAAAGATGGGCGGCATCGACAGCATAATGGGCAGGCAGATAAGCAATATACAGATACCTCAGCTCAAGCTCACCGTAAACGGAGTGTTCGAGGACTTCCCTGAAAACGGCACGCTGTCATACGACATCCTGATGTCGCTTGAGACATATTCGAAGCGGAGCACAGAGAACTGGATAGGCAACGACCGCTACAGAGGCTTCGTCAAGCTGGAGAAAGGAATCGAGCCTGCGACTCTGAAGGATGCCATAAGGCTGATGCAGGAAAAGAACCAGAACATCACTGAAATGGAAGCGAAAGGAATGAGGTTGGAATATTTGCTCAAGCCGTTCAGCAAGATCCACACATCGGATGCGAAGACCAGGAACACTATGTTCATTCTGTCGCTGACAGCCTTCCTTCTCCTTTCGATTTCAGTCATGAACTACATTCTGATTGCGATTTCAGCCATTGTCAAGAGGTCGAAGGAAGTGGGTGTAAGAAAGGCATACGGTGCCGGCAGAAGCAACATATACGGAGTGCTCTTCAAGGAAACCGCCGTGAACATGGCCCTTTCGCTTGCAGTAGCAGCCGTCATGATATATGCAGCCAAGCCATTGGTTGAAAACCTGTTGGGAGTTGCGCTCGAAAGCCTTTTCGTTCCGCAGGCCGTCATAGCCCTCGTTGCCGTATGCATAATCATACTCATGGTTTCAGCCATAGTCCCGGGCTGCCTTTATTCGAAGATACCCGTTTCAGCCGCGCTCAGAAATTACAAGGAAAGCCGCAGAAACTGGAAGCTGGCCCTTCTGCTCGTCCAGTTCGTCATAAACATATTCCTCGTCACGATTCTGCTTGTCATCGCGAAACAGTACGACAAGGCCGTGAACTACGATCCGGGATATTCCTTCGAGAACCTCGTCGGATGCAGCCTCGACGGCATGACAAGCACTGAAATCAACCGTTTCACAGACGAAGTGGCGAAGCTGCCGGAAGTCATCGACATCGAAAGAAGCTACGACTTCCCTCTCGAAGGCTCAAGCGGAGACAACGTATACCTGCCCGGGGACGACAGGGAGCTGTTCAACGTCGCCGACCAGTACTGGGGCACGGATGGATTTTTCGAGATACTGGAGATTCCGTTCGTCGAGGGAAGAAATCCGCTGAAGCATGACGAGATGGCCGTAAGCAGAAGCTTCGTGGAGAAGATGAACGGTTTCGCGGACTGGAGCGACGGAGCTGTAGGCAAGAAGATACACATCACTGGCCACGGAGAGCACGGAATCGACGAATTCACCATCTGCGGAGTGTACGAGAACTACACCATCGGAGTGATGAACGAGACAGATCCACGTCCGAGCGTGAAGTTCTGGGACGACAGGAACAGCGATGACGCCTACATGCCTTTGGTCATGATAAAGCTGACAGAAGTGAGCCGCGAGACCATCGGAAAGATTCAGGAAATCGCTGACAGCATGTATCCGGAAAGGAGAATCGATATAGGTTCGTACAAGGAAGAGTTCAGGGACATGCTTTCGGAAGACCGCAAGATGAGGAACACTATATTCGCAGGATGCATATTCTCTGTGCTCATAGCCCTTTTCGGCCTCATCGGATACATCCGTGACGAGTCCCAGCGCAGAAGCAAGGAGATGGCCGTACGGAAGATCAACGGAGCCACAACCGGCGACATCATTTCCATGCTCGTCCTCGATGTCATGAAGCTCGCAGCGGCTGCCATCGTGATCGGAAACATCGCCGCATGGCTCACCGCAGAAGCCTGGCTGAAACAGTTTGCCGAAAGGATTGCCCTCACGCCGTGGTACTTCATCGCCGCCGACCTCATCGTCCTGACGATCATCACCGCCTGCGTCATCCTCAACAGTCTGCGCATATCTGGAAGCAACCCGGTGGAATCGCTGAAAAACGAATAATGAGCACAGCAATGGTGCAAAGCGCGGCAAGAGCGTAAAATGCAACAGCCACAGCACCAGCAACTTACGCAATGTGCGTGCTCCCCTTTGACGGCACGCAGTTTAAGCAAGATATTGAGATACAATTATTTACAGAATACACAAACAATTTAAACAATAAGCATTATGATTAAAGTTACAGACCTCAGCAAGATCTTCCGTACGGAGGAGATTGAGACCACAGCACTGAACAAGGTTTCATTCGAGATCAAGGACGGCGAATTCGTCGCAATCATGGGCCCGTCAGGATGCGGCAAGTCCACACTCCTGAACATCCTCGGCCTTCTCGACAACCCGACCGAAGGCAGCTATCAGCTTCTCGGACAGGAAGTTGCAAAGCTCAAGGAGAAGGACCGCACGAAGTTCCGCAAGGGCAACATCGGATTCGTATTCCAGAGCTTCAACCTCATCGACGAGCTCAATGTGTTCGAGAATGTGGAACTGCCTCTGCGCTACCTCAACATCAGTTCGTCCGAGCGCAAGGCACGTGTGACCGAGATGCTCAAGCGCATGAACATCAGCCACCGCGCCCAGCACTTCCCTCAGCAGCTCTCCGGCGGTCAGCAGCAGCGTGTCGCCATTGCCCGTGCAGTCGTTTCGAACCCTAAGCTGATCCTTGCCGACGAGCCGACCGGTAATCTCGATTCGAAGAACGGAAAGGAGGTCATGAATCTGCTGACCGAACTCAACAAGGAAGGCACGACCATCGTGATGGTTACGCACTCTCAGAAGGACTCAGCCTGCGCCCAGAGAATCGTGAACCTCTTCGACGGCGAAATCGTCAGCGACGTGAAGAACGAACTGTAGAGATTGCCACGTCGCTTTGCTCCTCGCAATGACGTTCGCGTACACCTCACTCCCCGCCATCTCATCAATCGTGTCGCACAAAACACTGAAAGACAACCGAATACATTAAATCGCCTGCGGCAGATGGAGCAGGCGACTTGTCACAACAAGCTAAACATCAACAACTTACGCACAACAACAGACAAATGGAAGCATTAAACATCTTCAGGCGAAGCGGCGGTTCTTCCTTATCAGGCATACTCAATGTACTGGGCATGGCAGTGGCGTTCGCTGCATTCTACATCATCCTCGTGCAGGTGGACTACGACCTGAGCTTCAACAAGGGAATAAAGGATTCCGAGAAGGTCTTTGTCATGACATCCGGCATAATGGGAGGAAGTGAGGACGGAGAACGGCAGCTGTACTTTTGCCGTCCGCTCGCAGAAATAGTGCTCAGCGCTTCTCCGAACATAGAATACGGAGGAATCATAAACATCACCAACTACACTACGTTGGAAAACACCTTCTATATTGATAGGAACGGAGAAAGACAAAGGTTGCTGATAGACGTAGCCGACTTCAGCGGAAGTGCCCTGAAAGCCGCAGGATTTGAAGCTGTCGCCGGTTCGCTTGATGATGCCGTCACCTCTAACGATCTCGCTATCAGCGAAAGCACCGCGTCAAAGTTCGGCCTTGAGATCGGAAGCCAGCTGAACTCCGGAGACAATGCCTGCACGGTCGTGGCCATATTCAAGGATATGCCTGCAAACTCACATTTCAAGGATACAAAGGTTCTCAGGAATATGGGTGACAAAAGCGTGGAGAACTTCTCCGAATGGGGCTTCACGTATTTCCTGAAGATGTACGACCCTTCGCAGAAGGAAGAGATGGAGAAATCGTTGTCCGAGACCACACGCGAATATTATAGGGAAAGGTACTTCGGACAGATGCCGTCAGCCGAAGAGATGGGAATGACTCAGGAGGAAATGGACGTGACCGTCAACAAGCTTCTCGACATGGCAAACACTGAATTCATATCCGTCGAGGACCTGTATTTCAGCGACAAGGTCTCCACACCTGTGGAAAAAGGCAACAGGACAACCACGGTCATCATGCTCATCGTCGCCATACTCGTGGTCGGTATCGCATTCATAAACTACATCAACTTCTTCTTTGCGCTTGTCCCCGAACGCATCAGGATCGTCAACACTAAGAAGGTACTCGGATGCACACGCAGAGAGCTGATACTCAGCACTGTGACAGAAAGCGTCATGCTCATATTCATGGCCACCGTACTGGCATCCGTCCTTATCCTGCTCTTCAACATGACCCAGCTCACACATCTTGTGACAGCCGAAACCACGTTCTCCGCAAACATCGGTATATGTATTCTTACCATCGGCATCGCCATAGCCATCTCGATCGCTTCGAGCCTGTATCCGGCGTTCTACATCACATCCTTCGAACCGGCGATAGTCCTCAAGGGATCTTTTGGCGCGACTAAGGCAGGCATGGTACTGAGACATGCTCTCATTGGGCTTCAGTTCGTCATATCCATATGCCTTATCATATGTTCGTCATTCATAAGCATCCAGCGCAGGTACATGGTGAATTTCGATATGGGCTTCGACAAGGAGCTGCTGCTGTATGTACATACGACCAACTATATCGGATACTACAACGAGGCCGTGGAGGAAAAGCTGAAGAGCGACCCTCAGATTATAGACGTGACATGGGCTGCTGGAAATCTGCTTGCATCAGAGCGTATGAGCTGGGGACGTGACTGGAATGGAGAGGTGATCAATTTCCAGTGCTATCCCGTGGCCTACGACTTCCCGGAATTCATGGGCATAGACATAACTGAAGGCCGCTCTTTCCGCAAGGAGGACAACAACAGTGAAAACGGCGTGTTCATATTCAACGACGCAGCACGTGCAAAATACGGATTCACGCTGGAGGACAAGGTAAGCGGTCATATGGACGACTCTGAAATCGTAGGATTCTGCGACGACTTCAGCTTCACGACGCTGAAGGAGAATGTCTCGCCCTTCGCGCTCTATGTCTTTGGCAAACAGCCTTGGTGGCATCCGTCGACAGCATTCATCAGAGTGACAGCAGGAGCTGATTATCAGGCTGTAATGAAACATATAGCAAGTGTACTGAGCGAATGGGAATACAATGTCCCGCCTGAGGAATGGGAGATACACTTCTTCGACGAGAACCTCAACGCAACCTACATCAAGGAACAGCACCTTTCACAGCTGATCAGCCTCTTCACACTCATAGCCATCATCATTTCTCTGATGGGCGTCTTTGGTTTAGTGATGTTCGAGACACAGTACCGCCGTCGTGAAATTGCTCTCCGCAGGGTGAACGGTGCGACAGTGAATGAAATCCTGGCGATGTTCTGCAGCAGGTTCGTGAAGATCGTACTCGTATGCTTCGCTTTGGCCGCTCCAGTCAGCTGGGTGATCGTGGACAGGTACCTCGCCACCTTCGCGCACCGCTGCCCTATGTACTGGTGGGTATTCGTCATTGCACTTGTGGCTGTGCTTGCCGTGACCATCGGAGTCGTTGTCATCAGGATCAGGAGCTGGAATGCAGCAACCGCAGATCCGGCAAATGCACTTAAAACTGAGTAGTAAAATTCAGACTGCAATCATATGAAAAATTTTATAGCAATCCTCAGAAGATACAGTGTCGCGATGATCATGAACTTTGTCGGACTTGTGCTGGCTTTTACAGCGTTCATGATTCTGTTGCTTCAGATAAGATATCAGACGACTTATGACAAGGGGTATCCGACATCTGGGCGAATATACCGTGTCGACAAGGTTGGCGCTTCGGATGATGACATATTCAAGAATATTCTTCCAAGAGGATATGCGGATGACATTATCAACTCATCTCCTCATATCTTGGCCGGATCCATAGATTGTCCTTTTATGGGTGAGACTGTGTTTTCGGCTGTGTATGACAATCAAAATACACCTCTGCTTTTCAAAGCTGCCACAGATGTGATCTATCCGGGTTTCTTTGAGGTATTCGGTACAGAGTTCATTGAAGGTAGGGCGGAGGCATTGAATGACCTGTCTCATATTGCTATCCCACAGTCTCTTGCAAAAAAGCTTTATGGTAAGGAATCTGCCATAGGACAGATCATCAGCCACAAGGAGGGATATAAGTTTGGAGCCGGAAGAACGAAAGAGTTCAGGGTCGGAGCAGTATATAAGGATTTTCCTGAAAATTCACAGATCAGTAATAAAATCTATATAAATGTAGGGTCGCTGCATGAAGGAAATTATGGAGGAGCCAACTTTGCCTGCTGGGTGTTGCTGGATTCGCCTGACCACAAATCACTGGTTGAACAGAATTTCAATGAAAACTACGATTATACAGACAGTAACTGGCTTACTGATATAGAGCTGACACCTATTGATAATATTTATTTCGAAGATCAGGAAAGCACCATCTGGAAGACCGGGAACAGGAGATTGGCATTGGTACTCATCTGTATTTCAATACTTGTGATTCTGATCGGGGGTATCAACTATGCTACTTTCTTCACCTCGCTGGCCCCGATGCGAGTCAAAGCGGTGAATACAAGAAAAGTGCTTGGAAGTTCATTGGGTAAACTTCGCGGCGAGATGATACTTGAAGCGGTACTGTTCAGCATTGCAGCATTCGCGCTCTCACTTGCCGTCATCAGTCCTGTCAATGACTGGCTGGTATTGCAGGGCATTTCTGATATGACATTCAGTTTCATTGAACACAATTCGCTGATATTGACAGCAGCGTTGATTGCAACTGTAATTGGTCTGGTTGCTGGAATATATCCGAGTTTCTATGTCACATCCCTGCCGACTGCATTTGCTTTGCAAGGGAATTTTGCCTTCTCTGTTACAGGCAGAAGATTCCGCACTGTAATGATTTCACTGCAGTATGTCATTACATTCATCCTGATGATATTCGCATTGACTGTATTTCGTCAGAATGAGTATATGATCAACTACGACACTGGTTTTGATAAGGAGAACATTGCAGTTGCAGAGATATCCTCCGAACAATATCAGTTCAAGTCAGAGTGGCTGCAGGAAAGATTGTGTTCACTTCCAGAGATAGAGGATGTGGCATTTGCTTTGGAAGGGATGGGTTTTTCTGACAGTTATTCAACTTTTACTCTTGATCTGAATGGAGAAGAAGTCAGATGCTTCTCTATATATTGCTCATCTAACTTCTTGGATGTGATGGGAATACCTGTCATTGACGGCAGGAACTTCCTGGTATCAGACGTAGGCCACGCAATAATGAACCAGAAGCTTAAGGATCTGGGATTAACGATAGGGATTAAGGAAGGAATGGGAAGTGTCATCGGGCAGACTGGGGATGTACGTGTAAATTCACTGCGAAATGAAATGGCTCCGATTTGCTACATCTATGTTCCGAAAGATTTTGCCACAATGAATTTCACATACATACGGTTTAAAGAAGGGGTTGACAGGACGGAAGTTACCAAAAAGATTGAGTCCGTATTGAGAGAGATGGATGAGTCATACCTTTTTGAAGTACAATACTATGAAGATGTGATGGAAAAGGTTTATAAGCAGGAAATCAAGCAATGTAATATCATTTCAATATTTTCTATTCTTGCAGCAGCACTTTCCTTGATCGGAGTCTTCGGACAGGTTCTTCTTGATGTGCAATACAGGAAACGTGATCTGGCTGTCAAGAAAGTATTTGGAGCAGAAACGGCAAGTCTGATTACAGATGGATTGAAACGATATATACTCATATCAGTGATTTCGTTTGTCATTGCTGCTCCTATCGCATACTATGCTGTCTGCAGATGGTTTGAAAACTTCGCGGAATGCTGCGGAATGTCACCGATGACTTATATATTCACGTTTATTGTGATTATGGCTTTGACTCTTGCAATTGCCTGCATTCAGTATTGGCGAAGTGCTGAAGCAGATCCGGCCAAGGCCTTGAAGAAAGAATAGGGGGTTATATGCGTAAAATATAACATGCTGACAAACAAGAGTTTACAAGAAGTGCGTGCCGCCAACGGGGAGCACGCAGGTAGAGGAAGTGATTGATATATAAGGTTTTATAAAACACGATTGAAGAAGAAATGAAAAGTTACCTGAGATTCCTTTCAAGAAATAAACTGTACACCGCCATCGAGGTGGTCGGATTGAGCGTAGCGCTGGCATTCGTGCTGCTGATCGGCAGTTATGTGTGGCAGGAGTACAGCATCTCGCGTGAGAATCCGGAATACGACAGGATTTACATCCCGACACAGGGCATGCCTTACGGAATCTATGAGCCGCTGAAGGAACAGATTCCGGAGATAGAGGGTCTTACTTTGGTCAACACACACGACGAAGTGGTGATCGAATCCGGGGAAGACAGATTCGTGACGAGGGGTCTTACATTCAGAGGCGACTTCTTCGACATCTTTGACTACGAATTCCTCGTCGGCGATGCTGACTGCATCACATCATATACTGACATTATAGTCAGTGAAACATTTGCCAGAAAGATAGCCGGAAACCCGGAGCAGGCTGTAGGGATGAAGATCCTGCCCGTAGATTACAGTTCTGAGGCATTTACTGTAAGAGGTGTCATCAAGGACTTCGAATACAAGTACTGGAAATATATGGATTTCATCTGCAAGGGTGAAAGCCCTATAAACGAGAGTGCCAGGAGGAATCCGGTCTTCACTCTCTCTGCTACGGCATTCGTCAAGGTGGCGGAATCAACCGATGAGTCTGTTCTTCAGGAAAAGATACAGGCGGTATTCAAGCAGTTATGGGGTGACAAGATGCCGGCAGACAGGGTCGATCAGTTCACCAGCCGCATAGAGATAGAGAGATTCGACAGAGTGTACTTCAGTGGCGAGTATACTGACGCTTATCTCAATATGGGAGACAGAAGTCAGGTCGTCATTCTGCTCATAGTGTCTCTGCTTCTGCTGGTGTCTGCCGTAATCAATTACATCAATCTGAATCTGGCCCTGACAAACAAGAGGGCTAAGGAGATGGCGACAAGAAGTCTTGTCGGAGCAGACAAGATCCGTATTGCAGCAAAGTACATAGTTGAATCGACAGCATTCACGACGGTATGCTCTCTTCTGGCAGCAGGAATTGCAGTTGCCCTTGCTCCATATATAGGACAACTTCTGAATGGTACGGCTATCCCTATTCCGTTCAGCATAGGAAGCATCACAGTTTATGTCTTGTTCATTCTGTTTATCGGATTCATCTGTGGTCTCATCCCGGCTCTGAACATATCTTCGATCAAGCCGATAAGCATTGTGAACGGCACTTACAGAAGGAAGAGCAGAGCCGGTCTGAACAGGCTGTTCATTCTTCTTCAGAACATCTTGGCAATCACACTCATTGCCTCGGCGACTATCTTGGACAAGCAGATGGACCATATGGTCAATATGCCGTTAGGTGCAGACATTCAGAACAAGTTCGTAATATCCACAGATACTGAAGAAGCCGCAGAGGTCACACCTATGATGAACGAGATCAGACAGCTGCCGTTCGTCAGGAAGGTCGCACTTTCCAGAGGTTATCCTACCGGGATGAACTTCAGCACTGCCATAATGAAGGAGAACAGTACCGATATGATCAATGTACACCTGCTGATCTGCGATACCGGGGCATTCAAGATGTGGAACTTCGACATCAAGGAGAATTTCGGAACTCCGCTCGCACACTCCGTATGGTTCAGCGATAACCTCTACAACTGTTTCGACTCTAAGGAGGAAGCCGAGAAAATGGCAATGGTCTGGAACGGCAATTTCAACAGCAGCCGGATCGACCACTTCGGAGGAATATTAGGCAATATCGCCGGAGACAATGCGATGAACGAGACGACGGAGCAGTCAAAAGTTGCAGTCATCGTGCTTCCTGAAGATGATTTCGGGCACTACAACAATACTGTACTCATCGAGACCGATGATAATCACGAACAGGCCAGCAAAGCCTTTGACAGGATATACAGGAAGTTCTCAGATGAATATAACGGAGTTTATATCGAGCCTTGGACATTCGGATATGTCGAGGATATGATGGTAAGAGAACTTGAGGAAGACAATCAGACTGTCAAGTTGCTTGAGATCTTCGCTATCCTTGCTGTACTGCTTTCAGTACTCGGGCTTGTGGCTATGAGTACCTACTTCGCATCGGAAAGAGAAAAAGGAATTGCCATCCGCAAGGTGTTCGGAGGGACAATGGCCGGTGAGACCAGACGCAACATCACTGAATATATGATCATAACCATCATCGGCAGCGTGGTCGCCGTCCCTGTTGCGTGGATCTTCTGCGAACGATACCTTGAGGAATTCGCATACAGGATTGATATGACGGTATGGCCTTTCATCGTTGCAGTCTTGCTGTCCTTGGTCATTTCATTGACTTCCGTCCTCTGGCAGACCCTCCGTGCCGCCCGTACCAACCCGGCGGAGGCGCTGAAGAAGGAATAGATGCCCCATCAGGCCGGGCATGACGAGCATGACGTCGGATTCTACGCGTAAACCGCAACACACTATGTGACAACAACTTACGCAAACTGCGTGCTCACCTTTGGCGGCACGCAGTTCTAACAAAACATTGAAACAAAATAAGTTACAGAACACGCAAAACACTTCAAATGACACAATCATAAATCGAAAGGCTGCAAAAAGTCTGTCTGCGGATAGTAGATTTTTAGGGAATGTGCGTCTTATCTGTAAAATGACAAAGATTATGAGAAGAATTCTGGCAACATTATGCACAGCAGCGCTTTTTACGTCCGGTGTAGGCGCTCAGCCTGCGGGGGAAAATGAGAGGGGCCGTGGCAATGAGCACACGGGACAGCACTATGAGCAGCATTACAGGCAGCATTGGGGACAGCACGGCAGAGGGTTTGACAACAGGCGGCATCACAGGCCGCATCTTGAGTTTCACCCCGGGATGCATATCGATGTCGGTCTGCATCACTTTGGAGACTGGCACTGCAGAGCACTGCTTGATGCCGTGCATCTGAAAAACGGTTCGCAAATGGTCGGCTTGGTCGTGGAAACAGTTCCGGAAGAATACGTGAGGCTTGTGACATATGACGGAAGCATCTTTGTATTCCGGATGGATGAGATTGAAGTGATCACAAAAACGTACGGCCGATGGTCACGTATATACAGAAGGTCACTCAGAGACTTTGGAAGCTTCAACAAGCCGAAAGGATATTTCGGAATCGCAGAGGTAGGAGTTGCACCTATGTTTCTGTCGGAAAACATACGCATCGGAGTGTCACTTGTCAACGGCTACAGAGTCAGCCCCAACTTTGCTTTGGGTCTCGGCACTGGCTTCATGCTATATCCGCAAGGGGCGGAATATACGATACCACTTTTCCTGCACCTCAGAAGCGACTTCTTCGACAGGGCAAGGACACCGTTTGTGGCTCTGAATGTCGGAGGGCAGTTTCAGGTCAGCGAAGAAACATTGGACATACACAAAGGCTTTTTTGTGGAGCCGTCAATCGGATACGGATTCAATACGGGACAGAACCAGCGATGCAATTTTTCCATCGGATTTGCTTTGGACATGTATGAAGACTATGGAGGCTACAGGTATCTTGATGCGGGATGCTGTCTTAAATTCGGTTATGCGTTCTGAGAAGGGTTGGCTGAATAGGATTGCTACGACAGGAGGCCTCCAATGACAAACTCGCAATGACGCTCTGAAGGTTTCCGGGTGTCATTGCGATTTTTTCAAAAATAGTACCTTGTGTTGCAAGGTATTCTAAAAATTTTATATCTTTGCAGTGTCATAGTACTTGATAAGGCCGTCAGATGATGCAGGCGGATGTGTATAGACAGGGAGACAGAGGCCTGTTTCAGCGGACGAGCCACGATGCAGAATATCAAGAGCGAAAGACGCAAAAGGGAAAGTTAAACCATTAAAGAACAAAGAATTATGAAAAAGACTGTAAATGTGGCAATCGGTGGTTGCAGCTTCATTCTGGATGAGGACGCATATGATATCCTCAACGATTATCTTGAGCGCTCGAAGGCAGCGATCGAGAGGACAAACGGCAGAAAGGAAGTGCTGGAAGAGCTCGAAGTGAAAATAGCAGACGAACTGAAATGGAAGCTCGGAGGCAAACAGGTCGTTGACATCGCCATGGCACAGAAGGTCATCGGACAGCTCGGCTATCCGGAAGGATATGAGGCTCCAGAAGAGCAGGAAGACGAACAGAGTGCAGATCCGTCCGAGAATCCGCAGGAGAACGCAGAGCAGTTCGAAGGCGACCGTCCTGTCCGCAAGCTGTTCCGCGATCCGGACGGAAAAAAGATCGCCGGCGTATGCTCAGGACTGGCCCTCTTCCTCGGTATCGATGCCGTTCTCATCAGAATTCTTTTCCTGATCGCCCTGATATGCGGCAGTGCAGGATTCTGGATCTATGTCGTTATATGGATCACCGCTCCGGAAGCAAAGACCGCAGCTGAAAAATGCGAACTCAGAGGCATCCCGGCAACAGCGGAGAACATCAGACGCTTTACAGAAAGCCATTAAGCCACACAGGACATGGAAACCAACGGCATAATAGAGAACAACCGCACACAGATGCGGCGCGGAGTGCTGGAATACAGCATTCTGCTCATTCTTGCGGCCGGTGATGAATACGCTTCGTCTATCATCCAGAAGCTCAAGGACGTGAACATAATCGTGGCAGAAGGCACCACCTATCCCCTGCTGATACGTCTGAAGAAGCTCGGCCTGCTGAACTACCGCTGGGAAGAGTCCACGCAGGGCCCTCCACGTAAATATTACATGATAACGGAGATGGGACGCGAGCAGCTCGCAGGACTCGACGCCGCATGGAACGAACTTTCAAACGGAATCGCGACAATAAAAAAAAGCGCCGGCAAATGACCTCAAACCTGACAGAAATGAAGACAACAGAAAACATAAGCTTGGGCGGATACTCATTTACAGTGGAGTCGGACGCCTACAACGAACTTGACATTTACCTCACGGACATACGCAACTGCTTCCGTGAAGACGCGAACGCTGACGAAATCGTTGAAGACATCGAAGTGCGTATCGCCGAGCTTCTCGGAGAGAAATGCGTACCGGGGATGGTGGCAAACCTGCAGATGGTCAGGGAGATCAAGGAGCGCATCGGGGATCCGAAGGTGCTTGCACAGGAGGAAGGCGGAAGCGAAGCGGAGCCGGCGGAGGAAGCGCAGGAGGAAACGCCAGGCAATGCGCAGGAGAGGGCGCAGGGAAAACCGCAGCAGAAGACACCGCTCAAGGAAAGAAGGCTGTACCGCGACATAGACGGCAGGATAGTCGGAGGCGTATGCGGCGGTCTGGGAGCATATTTCGGAATCGACAAGGTACTGTTCAGAATCATATTCCTGCTTCTGTTCTTCATCGGTTTCGTGGGAATCGACGAAGGCCCATACTGCATGATTGCAATAGCAGCATACATATGTCTGTGGATTGCCATGCCGGCCGCAAGAACAGTCGAGGAAAAATGCCGAATGAAGGGAAAGCCTATGAATCTTGAGGGTTTCCGTTCAAAAGAAAGCAACTTCGAAAAGGAAGTGAAGGACTTTGCGACATCGCCTGTGGGAAGGACTGCAGGACGTGCAGGAAAGGTATTTCTCGGAATCATACTGCTGCTGTGCGGACTTACGGGGCTGCTTGCATGCATATTCATACCGTCTGTTCCGGAACTTATCCAGAATCACATCACAGACTGGAATGCACTGGATTCAAGCGAGTTTGCTATTGCTCAGATACTGACGGGCACGACATTCTGGGGCCTTATCCTCGTGACATGCGGAATCCTGTTCATATGGTTCCTCTACAACGGCATCATGCTTCTGTTCGACCTCAAGACGCCAAGATGGAAGCCGGGCCTTGTGCTCATCATAGCATGGTTCATAAGCATATTCGCAGTGGCCGCATGGTGCATCAAGATAACAGCAGACCTTCTGCCTGTAATCACATTATAATACGGAGATTGCCACAGGCTGCGCCTTCGCAATGACGTAACCACAGCAAGCACGGCGACGACGTCATTGCGAGGCTCATGGAGCCGTGGCAATCTAATAAATATTGACTATATTTGCGTTTGTAATCATAAGGACATGGCAAAGAAAAAGGGTAAGATTCTGGTTGTAGACGACAATGCCGGCATACGCAGCGCTCTGAAGATACTCCTGCCGATGCATTTCGCACAGGTGGAGCTGCTTCCGTCGCCGAACGCTCTCGTGAGCAGGCTTGCGGACTACCGCCCGGACGTCGTGCTGCTGGACATGAATTTCCATACGGACATAAACACCGGCAACGAAGGCCTCTACTGGCTTTCAGAAGTGAAGAAGCGCTGCCCCGACGTGGAGGTAGTGCTTTTCACGGCATATGCCGACATCGCCCTCGCTGTGGAAGGAATGAAGCGCGGAGCGTTCGACTTCATAGTGAAACCGTGGGAGAACGAGAAACTGCTTGCCGTTCTGAAAGCCGCATATGGGCAGCGCAGCAAGACCCTCGGAACATCCCAGACGCCTCAGAAGCAGGATTCCGCCGCCATGATATGGGGCAGCGGAGCACAGATGACGGCCGTACGCAGAACTGTGGAGAAGATAGCACCGACAGACGCAACAGTACTGATAACAGGTGAGAACGGAACCGGAAAGGACGTTCTGGCCCGCGAGATACACCGCTTGTCCGACAGGGCGCTGAAGCCAATGGTATGCGTGGATGCCGGTGCCCTCACGGAAACCCTCTTCGAAAGCGAACTCTTCGGTCATGTGAAGGGCGCGTTCACGGATGCGCATGCAGACCATGTCGGAAAATTTCAGGAAGCGGACGGCGGCACGCTGTTCCTCGACGAAATCGGCAACATTCCGCTCCACCTGCAGGCCAAGCTTCTGCGTGCCCTTCAGAACAGGGCAATAATGAGAGTAGGCGACAACAGGTCCATCCCTGTGGACATCAGGCTCATATGCGCCACAAACAAGGATCTGGAAAGGATGGTGCGCAGCGGTGAATTCCGTGAAGACCTCTACTACCGTATAAACACCATGCACATCCACCTCCCTGCCCTGCGTGAACGTACAGACGAGATCATGCCGCTCGCCGACATGTTCGTAAGGAAATATTCAGAAAGATACAGACGCGAGGTCACGGGCATATCCGAAAATGCTGCCTCCGTGCTGAAGACATACCGCTGGAGCGGGAACATACGCGAGCTGCAGAACTGCATCGAAAAGGCCGTCATCCTTGCAGACGGTCAGGAACTGACGGCATCGGACATACAGCTCTCCCCCGCCCCGGCTTCTCCGGAATACGAGCGGACAGATGTAGAAGAGACGCTCGAAATGGCTGAGGAAAGGGCAATCAGGTCCGCAATGACACGCTTCGGAGGGAATCTGTCGATGGTGGCCAAGTCGCTGGACATCAGCCGTCCGACCTTATATTCAAAGCTGAAGAAATACAACATATGACCACTTTGCAGGCCATATCCGTCTGTCTGGCCACAGCCGCAGCTACGGCCATTGCAACTGCGCTCTACACTTCATGGCGTACACGCAGAAAGGTGACATATATGCTTGACGCTCTGGAAGACAAGGAGCTGAACTTCAGATTCGACGAGACACGCTTCTTCGGCAGACGTCTTAACCGCACGCTCAACAGGCTCAGAAGCATATTCGACAGGGAACGGCACGACATCATCGAACAGGAACTGTACTACGGCCGGATGCTCGACCATGTGCAGACCGGCATCGTGGTCATCGAATCGGACGGACGTATAGCGTACTGCAACAAGACGGCGCTTTCCCTGCTCGGTCTGGCCACATTCGGACACGTCCGCCAACTGCGCACCGTAAGCGAATCACTCATGGAAGCATTCGGGCATGTTGCCGGGAGCAGCGAGGAACGCGCAAGCTTCTACAACGAAAGCGGCGAAAGGACGATATCCCTGACCGCCTCCACAGCGACAATCGGCGGAAAGAACGTGAAAGTGGTGGCGTTCAACGACATAAGCAGCGAAATGGCCGAGAACGAGCAGGTATCCTGGCAGAAGCTAATACGTGTCCTTACCCACGAAATCATGAATACGGTGACACCTGTCGCCTCGCTCAGCGAGACACTTCTGCTGCCGGAATCCGGCGAAGAGGACATCAGGACAGGCCTTGAGACCATATCACAGTCGTCCAGAGGACTCATCAGGTTCGTGGAATCGTACAGGAACCTCACACGAGTCGCAGCCCCGGTCAAGAAGGCCTTCTTCGTACGCGAACTCATCGAAAGAGTTATACAGCTCACCGGCAGCCAGGCAGAAGAGGCCGGAGCCGTATGCACATTCGTCGAGAAGTCCGAAGACATCCTCCTGTATGCCGACGAAAGCCAGATTTCTCAGATTCTGGTGAACCTTGTGAAGAATGCTCTGCAGGCAGGAGCGACCGCCGTTACCATCACCGCTGAAATCGACGCTGCCGAAAGCGTCATAATCAACGTCACCAACAACGGCCGCCCGATCAGCCGCGAAAGCCGCGAGGAAATCTTCGTCCCGTTCTACACCACCAAACAGGATGGCACCGGCATAGGCCTCTCCCTCTCCCGCCAGATCATGCGCCTCCACAACGGCACCCTCCAGCTCACCCGCAGCGACGCCTCCGCCACCACCTTCACCATGCATTTCAAATGATGACGATGCAGATGCCGTTTTATCAACATATTGATTTTTATATATTTACGCCCAAATAGCTTGAACATGACATTACTCTCCAAAATAAGACTGTCGAAAAAGTATGGAAAATCCATATATGTTATATCAGCCATCCTGACGGTGGCGATGTCGGCGCTTGTCATCTTCAAGCCGACAGCCATTCCGACATGCATCATGCTCAAGCTGATCAGCATACCCATTGTCTCCTATCTCTATACGACATTATCGAAAAAGGTCGAAATGTATTTCTACCTCAATCTTGGCATCAGCCGCAATGAATACCATTGCATCCCGTTCGTGGTGGAGTTCATCGGCTTTGTCTTACTCATGATCATAACAGGGAATATCGGCCATGCAATCCAATAATACACTTTTAGCAGACAGCGTGCATCTGGAATTCGGAGAGCTTCAGATCCTGCAAAGCGCGTTCATCACCTCACAGACCGGCAGAGTCACCGGTGTGCTCGGAAGAAACGGATGCGGCAAATCATGCCTGTTCAAATGCATCATGGGCGGCATCAGGCCTCAGAACATATTCATCCGGTTCAACGACGAACCGGATACAGATTACGGGCACATAGGCAAAAGAGTGAAGTACCTGCCTCAGAACACCTTCATACCTCCCAAGATGACTCTCGGAGAGGCATTTGACATCTACGGCGCGGACTATGACGGGCTGGTCGGATTCGAGCCGAAATTCCACACCATGCAGAGAAGGCAGGCCAGAGAGCTGTCCGGCGGAGAAGTCCGTATCGCCGAGATGTATCTGATACTGAATTCCGATGCCGAGTTCTGCATACTGGACGAGCCGTTTTCCAACGTAGCCCCCAAATATGTGGAAATGATGCAGGAACTGATTCTGCAGCATAAGAAAGACAAGGGAATCATCATCTCAGACCACATGTACGAATCCGTCATCGGCATCACCGACGACCTGTTCCTGCTTCGTGACGGCTACACTTTCCCCATCAGGTCCAGAGAGGACCTGATTCATCACGGATACATCCTTAGATAAAATTTACCGATAGTTTGACGAATCATGGGCAACATGGAATACAGATGTCAATGCATGGAGAAAATATGCTCATCAAACAGGTATAGATGTTGCTATATGTGTTGTTGAAAATGCAGAAGATGTTGATGATCTTCCATATAGAGAAACATCAAAATATTTTGGAAGTTACAAAACATTTGTATCTTTGCATCGTCTTTACCACGGTAAGGAATCTACAGAGGTCTCGAACGCTGAACCAGTTAATCAGCGTTCTTTTGTTATATCCGACCATTTCGGTCCTTCTTTAATCTTGTCAATAGACTCGTCTGCCACGTATATTTTTAAGTCTGTTCCGCGACTGTCCCTATCGGAATATCAATGGAAACGCGTTTGATCTAAGAGACAAGGACTGAAAATGATAGGAGGCATTGTACTGATACGGTGGAAGTTCACGCATATCGAAGTTCAGATATTGCGGATTTATGACAAACATTATTTATGCTATCTGTTTTGGATGACATATACATTATCTAAAGGTGAATCGAAAACGCAAACACCTAAATAACATGAATTCGATGAATTCAGTTTACTGAATATCATTGAATTACCTTATATTTCAAACGAAGTTTGAAGTAAGTCCTCCCATATAAGGGGAGGATTTAGGTGGGGTGGTAAATAGATATTCGGTTTTAGGCACTAAAAC
>JAFTMS010000045.1 GCA_017452265.1 Bacteroidales bacterium
CGTCAGCCTGTTCCATAATGTGAATTTCTTGTTATCCATTTATATCTGTACTTATTCGTTATTTTTCACAAACCTACAAATATACGACGATATTCGTTATATTTGCAAAATAATTTTGAAAACCCATGGCAGACAACGATTGGAAAAAGCGCCTTGGGGTGGTGTTCTCCACCAACCCCGACTTCGCATATCAGGAGGAAGAGCAGCAGGAAGAAGCGACTCTCGAGCCTTCAAGGCAGAACCTCATAGTGGGAATCGACCGGAAAGGACGTGCCGGAAAGCAGGTCACCCTTGTCACTGGCTTTATAGGCACATCAGACGACCTTGCCGAACTCGGCCGCACCCTCAAGGTCAAGTGCGGAGTGGGCGGAAGCGCAAAGGACGGGGAAATCACCATCCAGGGAGACTTCCGCGACAAGGTCGTGACCCTTCTCAAGGACATGGGATACAAGGCAAAACGCGGAAACTGACATGGAAGGCAGCCTGCTCATAAACTGCCTCGCAGTGTTATCGCTGCTGATCGTGCTCCTGCTTCTGAAAAGAATCGTGGGCATATTCCCGTCAGTGGTCGGCTGCCTCATACGCTGGAAGGAAAGCGTGAACCTTGAGGCCAGCGTCAAGCTGAGCAGGGACCGCGACGTCACAGCCCTCGCGCTGGTCATCCCCTTCTGCCTCACCGCATGTTCGTTCAGGCTGTATGACCCCGGATTCATGGAAGGGCTGGCTGAGGAAATACGTCTCGGCATCACGGCGGCCGTCTTCGTGACATATGTCCTGTTCCGTCTTCTGACCGCCCGGCTCTTCCGTCCGCAGAAGATGAGCAAGGCCACTTACGGAACCGCACACAAGGCTTCATGCACATTCTTCATACTTCTGACGCTTCTGCTCCTTGCGACCGGGGGCCTGATGAGCATCATCGGCGTCGCTCAGGACGTGACAAGATGTGCAATGCTTTGGATATCAGCGGGCATTTATGCCATGTTCCTGCTCAGAAAAACTCAAATTTTTGCTTCATCATGCTCGGTTTTCACAGCTTTTTTGTACCTTTGCGCCCTCGAAATCATCCCGACGGGAACATTGGTCGTTTCGGCGATGATCTTTTAGTCCGTTTGGACATGCGAAAGTTAAGAAAGGATAGATGATGAGCGTTAAGAAAATACTGATTTCACAGCAGCAGCCGATGACGGCTTCGCCTTATACCAGCATTGCAGAGAAATTCGGAGTGGAGTTTGACTTCAAGCCGTTCTTCAAGATTGAACCGTTGACTTCCAGGGAGTTCCGCACACAGCGCATAAACATTCTGGATCATACGGCCATCGTATTCTCTGCACGCAGCACCATCGATGCATTCTTCCTGCTCTGCGAAGAGCTCCGCGTGAAGGTGCCCGAGACTATGAAATACTTCTGTTCGACAGAAGCTGTCGCAAACTATCTCCAGAAGCATATCGTCTACCGCAAGAGGAAGATATTCTTCGGCGACGGCACTCCGCAGTCCATCATCGGACTCATCGGAGCAAAGCACAAGGCTGAAAAATTCCTTATCGCCACAGCGGAATCCTCTTCAAAGGATGCCGTGACAAAGCTTTTCGAGACACAGAAGTTCGCTTTTGAGACGGCTGTGTTCGTAAAGCCGGTATCTCAGTACCTCAAGGATGTGGACATGCACTCATATGACATGATCGTGCTCTTCAACCCGGCCGACGTGAAGTCCCTCTACGAGAACCAGCCGGACTTCCAGCAGGGAGACATCAGGTTCGTCTCCTACGGAAAGTCCGTCGTAAGCGCGATGGAGGAGGCAGGACTGACAATCGAGATTTCCGCTCCGACCGTCGAGGCTCCTTCTGTGGCCAAGGCTCTGGAAATATATCTTTCAAAGAACTGAGGAAATCTAAGAACATAGAAAGTGGAGGAAAATCTCCGGAATACTCTTCCTAAAACAGAAAGATTATGCGGCAAGACCGGCATTTCAAGGCTTCTTGCCGAAGGCAGGCATGGTTCAGTACCAGGCCTGCGGTATCTTTATATGGTACGTCCTGCCGCTGAAGACGGCACCCTGACACCAGAAGGAAGCCGCATAATGGTTTCCGTGCCCAAGAAGCTCTTCAAGCGCGCCGTCAAGCGCAATCTGCTCAAGAGGCGCATCCGCGAAAGCTGGCGAAGGCAGAAGCACAGTCTCTCCGAAGGCCTCGCCATCGACATCCTTTTCATGTACCCGACAAAGGAAGTGCTTGATTATGAGCATATATATAGTGCAGTCGGCCAGATCATCGAAGCTCTGAACAGAAAGCTCGGCAGGCATGAGCAGCCCGTCACGACGGAGGATTCCCAGCCATGAAGCCGGCAGACAGCAAGGCTATGCTGAGAAAGGTCCTCATCGCCCCCTTCATCTTCCTGATACGCTTCTATCAGGTCTGCCTTTCCCCTCTCAAAGGCGGCCCCACCTGCCGCTTCACCCCCACATGCTCCCAGTACGCCCTCGAAGCATTCCGCAAACACGGCCCCCTCAAAGGCCTCTACCTCTCCATCCGCCGCATCCTCCGCTGCCACCCCTGGGGCGGCCACGGCTACGATCCGGTGCCGTAGAGGGCGTTTCCCAAAGAAACCGACGGATGTAACGAGAGGACAAGATTTTGAAACAAGCGTTATTTTTCATGCCCGTAACAGTCGCCAACTTTGCAGTCAATAACCACTGACACAAACAAACCGACCTATATTCATGAAAAAGACAACTGTTTTCTTTTATGCCTTTACGGCTGCATTCGGCGCACTCGTAGTAGGACTCAACATGGGAGGAATCTCAGGGGCGATCGACATCATCGAAAAGGAATTCTCTCTGAATGCCATATCCAAGGGATTCGTCACAAGTGCACTTATGGTAGGCTGTCTGTTCGGTGCGCTGCTCGGAGGACGCCTGAGCGACAGATACGGACGAAAGCCTATGCTGATGGCATCGGCAATCCTGCTTGCTGTTTCTGCAGCAGGCTGTTCGTTCCTTTCGGATTCGGCTGCGCCGCTCGTGATATTCCGCCTTGTCGGAGGCCTCGGTGCAGGAGTACTTTCGGCCGTCATTCCGACGTACATCACGGAAATTTCACCGGCAGAACTCAGAGGCACATTCGTGTCGTTCTACCAGCTTTTCGTCGTCGTGGGAATCCTTGTCGCATACTGCGCCAACTACTTCTTTGCAGGGCTTGAAGCCAACTGGCATCTGATGCTCGGACTCCCTCTCATATTTGCCGCCATCGATGCCATCCTGCTGCTCTTCCTGCCGGAAAGCCCGGTATGGCTTCAGCAGCGTGGCAGGACTGACGTAAAAGAAAAGGTGGCATTCCAGGAGCTGTTCAAAGGAAGGATGGGATACGTCGTATTTCTCGGCAGCATGCTGGCCTTCTTCCAGCAGATCACAGGCATCAATGTGGTCGTGAACTATGCTCCAGGCATACTCGGCAAGCTCGGCATTGCCGGAAGCGACCCTCTGCTGCAGACCGTCTTCATCGGTGTCGCCAACCTCATCTTCACGGTAATCGCCTTATGGCTCGTGGACAAGTTCGGCCGCAAGACCCTTCTGGTCAGCGGATGCTTCGGCTGCACGGCAGCACTGGCATATCTCACATATGCCTATTCGATCAGTAATCCGAGCAGCATCGGAGTACTGACGGCCATCCTCGCATACATCGGATTCTTCGCACTGTCGCTGTCTCCTCTCATGTTCGTCGTGACCTCGGAAATCTATCCGTCGCGCATCAGAGGCACGGCCATGGCCTTCTCGACCGGCATAAGTTGGGCATGTGCCTTTCTTGTGGTGCAATTCTACCCATGGATGGAAAGCACGTTGGGCACAAACGTAGCGTTCGGCATCTTTGCTGCGCTCTGCCTTACCGCAGGACTGTTCATCCATTTCCTGATTCCCGAGACAAAGGGCAAGGCTCTCGAAGACATTGAAAAGGAACTGAAATTAAGATAACCCATATGGAAACACCTATCGTAATCGGTGTCGGAGAATATCTCTGGGATGTTCTGCCGACAGGCAAAAAGGCTGGAGGTGCGCCGGTGAACTTCGCATATCACGCATCGCAGCACGGCACGGAAGGCTGGGCCATCAGTGCCGTCGGCGATGATGCACTCGGCGAAGAACTTACTGAAATAACACGTGCTCACGGAATCAACATGCTGGTGAGCAGGGTCAGCTGGCCGACAGGCACTGTCCAGGTAACTCTCACGGGCGGACAGCCAAGCTACGAGATCTGCGAGGATGTGGCCTGGGACCACATTCCGCTTACGGAAGAGGCGCTGTCGCTCGCCAGAAGAGCGGGAGCAATATGCTTCGGGACTCTCGCCCAGAGGCACCATGACTCAAGACATACCACGAAGGCACTCGTGGAAGCTTGTCCGACAGATGCACTGAAAGTTTATGACATCAACTTAAGGCAGCATTTCTGGTCGAAGGAACTGATAGAGGAGTCGCTCGGAATGGCCGATGTATTCAAGATAAACGACGACGAACTCGAACAGCTCAAGCCGATGTTCGGACTCGAAGACATGGATACGGACGAAGCCTGCCGCCACTTCATGGAGGAATTCGCCCTGAAGCTGCTCATACTCACGGGAGGGGACAGGTTCAGCTCGGTCTACCATAAGGACGGGGTGTCCACCCTTCAGACGCCCAAGGTGGAAACAGTGGATACCGTCGGAGCAGGAGATGCATTCTCCGGCTCATTCATAGGTTCCCTTCTTACCGGGAAAAGCATATCGGAGGCGCACAGCACTGCCGTGGAGACCGCTGCATACGTCTGCACGCAGGCCGGAGCATGGACTCCGTCAAGGAAATGATATTCAAGACAAATACAGGACATAATGAAAAAGATTCATCATATCATGATTGCCGCCATGCTGCTGATGGCAACGGCATGCGGACAGCCACAACAGGAAATCACCCTTGAAAGTCTTCTGAAGGAAATGACCGACAGGGAGGCAATGACACGTTTTCCTGAAAGCGGATATATACAGAAACAGGTCAGCAGCTATGACAGAAGGTCTGTGGCTCCTGACAAGGAAGGATGGTTCGCCAACGTAGACGGTGGCGGATACGAACGCCTCGACACCATTCAGGGACGTCTTGAAAAGGTAATGTTCGAAGAAAAGGGTCCGGGAGTCATCACAAGGATATGGATGACGACAAAGGACAAATACGGGATGATGCGCATCTATCTCGACGGAGCTGAAGAACCGCAGATAGTAATTCCCGCATATGACATGAAGCGCTTCCCGCTTGATGTGCCCGAAGGCCTTTCGCTGACACATACGCATTATGTGACGGCCATGGACGGGGTGGGAGGCAATTCGTTCTTTCTTCCTGTTCCATACGGCAGAAGCTGCAAGATAACTTTCGAAGAGCCGGACATAGATGTGTTCGTCCCGAGATATTATCACATCAACTACAGGACCTATCCCGAAGGAACCGATGTACGCACTTTCAGCATCGCCGAGGCAGAAGCCCTCAACGGACTGATCGCACAGACAAGCGATGCACTTCTGAATCCTACGGACTGCAGGACAGGAAAGACCGTAAGGGCTTCGTCCGCACTTGATGCCTCGGAACGTCTCACTCTTGAACTCCCGGAAGGAACAAACGCCGTCAGAAACCTCACCATATCGGTCAGCGGAATCAGCGGCAGAGACTATGCCGATGTCATGCGCGCCCTCAACGTCGAGGGAACATTCGACGGTACCAGATGCATAAGCGCTCCTCTCGCGGACTTTTCCGGAGCGGGAATGGGAGCACCGGAGGTAGACGGGTGGTATCTGAAATCCGACGGAAAAGGGAACGTGACATGCCGGTTCGTCATGCCATACCGTAACAACGGCAGCATATGCATCGTGAACAACGGGGATATCCCTGCCGACATCAGCATTGAAGCCGTCACAGGACCTTATGACTGGGACTCGAACTCGATGTATTTCCACAC
>JAFTMS010000005.1 GCA_017452265.1 Bacteroidales bacterium
CATTCCGCTACAGGCGGTACATTTCAAACTGATACGGACGGTACAAATCATTCTGATATACCCGGTACATTTGAAAGTGATATGGGCGGTACATTTAATCCGCTGCAATCAAACAAAGTCTTCGAGAGAGATAGAATTTATTTTGTTTTTGTATTCCTCACGCAGTTCATTGCGTAGTGAATCAACTTCCTTTCCAGTTGAAGGATGACGTGCCGGAGCCATGATTATGGAATATGAATCCAATCCATATTTGCCTGCATAACTTTCACTTAGAAGGAAGTTCCTGTAGATCTGTGTGAGTCTGATCTGTCCTTCAGTGATACGTTCTTCTATGTCTGGTTTAAAGCACTGGAGTCGTCTGACTGTTTCCAGGCTTTTTGCTCGTGGCTTGTTGGTGCCTTTCTCCAATGCTACATTGGTTCCGAGGTTTTCAGAATATTTGGTTTCTATGCCAATGAAGCCTTCCTTATCAGACCCGTTCACAAATCTAATGATAGCATCCATCGCGCTTTTGTCGCCAGAGAGTTCAGCGTAATCTTCCGGGATGAATTCCAGATCCACGCTTGTAACCGAATGAATAGGATACATTGGTAGGGCTGCTTTGATTGCCGCTGTAGCAGCTTCCGGAGATTTCTCAAGCATCTCTCTTAGAGGGCAGAACAGGTTAAAGGCCATCGGCTGGCTGGAGAGAAGATTGTTGAATAGACGATCGGATTCGATTGTTTCATATTCCTTTTTGTTCTCCACTCGATATTTTGCATAGCTGAAGGCATATTCAGTCAGAAAGTTATTACCGGATTGTTCGCCGCTTTCGATGTAGTTCCCATAATAATGAGTCTTGCCATCTCGTCCTTTGTATGGCCTGATGGCTTCATTAACCTCCACTCGATACATCGACTGCAACTGCCTGCAGTCTGCTACAAACTTCGAATCTCCCGAATATTTCTCTCCGTATTTATCCATAAAAGCCGATGATTTGGTTATGGATTCAAAGTTATGGATTTTACTCAAACTCGCAACCGACCAAGTGCAAAAACATACTAAAACTGCTCTTGATCCCCTTGAAAAAGAGGGTACCGAGAGCAGTTTTCCAGTAAAACTGCACGCGATACCCAACAAGACTCCGGCAAAAACTCAGGAATCCGCAAATTATCCGTGGTGCAAATGTGGTGCAAAATTCAAAAGAAAAATCGCAAACCGTTGAAAATCAAGGGTTTGCGATTTAAAGGGTACCCGGAGCCGGGATCGAACCGGCACGGATTTCTCCACTGGTGTTTGAGACCAGCGCGTCTACCGATTCCGCCATCCGGGCGGTTGCGCTTCTCGAGGCGGCTTTTAGGGGCCGCGTGTTCGGTTGCCTGTGGGCGTTTTGCTTTGTTATTGACGGACAAAGCGGGCGCTTAAACCAGGGCTGAATGAGAGCGCTGAAGGTATGACCTTCTGGTTAAGGAGTGCAAAGGTATCTGATTTTTCGGAAATTGCAAAATAAATCGTCTGAGGAATTTACGGATAGGGCCAAATGTGCTATATTTGTAAGTTCAAAAGGCAGATTCTATGGAGAGTATAGACATATATTCCGGTGATAAGGTGATAAGCAGGGTGATGGCTGAAGAAAGTCTCGCCGGCCTTGAGGCGTGTCTGAAGCCGTATGCGCATGTGTTTGCAGTGATGGACAGGGCGGTGGCGGTGCATTGTCCGGCGGCAGCGGAGATTGCCGATGTGCTGAACCGTCGGAACGTCCCGGGGATGCTTATGGATGCGTCTGAATGTCATAAGACGATGGAAACGGTTATGGAGATATGCACCTGGCTGCTGGAAAACGGTGCGGACAGGGACGCCCTCGTGCTTGCGGTCGGAGGAGGAATAACGACGGACATGACGGGGTTTGCTGCCTCGATCTACAAGAGGGGAGTACGATTTGCATATGTGCCAACGACTCTTCTCGCGCAGGTGGATGCTGCAATCGGTGGCAAGACGGGCGTGAACTTCGAAAAATACAAGAACATCCTCGGAGTGATACGCCAGCCGGAATTCACGTACATGTGTCCGCAGGTGTTGGAGAGCCTTCCTCGCAGGGATTTCCTGTCGGGCGCAGCTGAGATGCTGAAGACGTTCGTGATTGAGGACGGAGGCTGTTACGCAAGGGCGGTGGAGCTGCTTTCGGGAATGTCGGAGGAATATGAAAACGGCCGCAGGGAGACTTCTGAGGCGGATCCATGGGGCGATACGGTCGGAAGGCATACGCGTGAGCTGGCGGAGCTGATTGCGGCTGCGGCCCGTGTGAAGGCCGGGGTGGTGTCGCGCGACCAGTTCGAGAAAGGGGAGCGTCGCAAGCTGAATCTCGGGCACACGTTTGCACACGCTATCGAGACGTTGGCGCAGAAAGACGGCGGGGAACGCTTCAAATGCTGTGAGGACGACGGAATGCCGGGAGTCACTCACGGTGAGGCGGTTGCGATGGGCATGGTGCTGGCGGCAAGGCTCGCGGACCGGTATTACAGGAACGATTCAGCAGCCATTACGGAGAGGGAGGTTGCCAGGGGCTTGAAGAATTGCGGTATACGGTGCACGTGCCCATATTCCGTGCAGGAAATGGCGGACATCATGAGGAAGGACAAGAAGGCGGAAGGCGGCAAGGTGCATTTCGTGCTGCCGAAAGCGATAGGCGACGTGGAGGCGGTGGAGCTGTCAGTGGAAGAAGCCGTGGCCCTGATGGCCTGACTGGGAAAGCAGATGGTCTGAATGTCAATGATTTGCAAAATTTGAGCTATGATTTGTACAACTATACAGAACAGAAATCTGGAGCAGATATATGAGGCTCTGGAGCAGTGCGAGATGGCGGAGATCCGTCTTGACAGATGCAGCCTGACAGCGGCGGAAATCGATGAACTTTTCACAAGTGACGTCCCTCTCGTGGCAACATGCCGTATAGCGGAAATCGCAGCTGCAGAGCCGTCATTGCAGGATCTGGCAGAGCAGAGCCGGGAGATAAAGGCGATGCAGATCGCGGAACGACGCCTTGTCCGGGCCATAGAGGCAGGGGCGCGTTATGTGGATGTGGAGCTGGAGGCGCCGAAGCAGATGTCGAAAAGGGTGCGTCAGGCAGCCCACGAGAACGGAACCGTCTTCATCCGTTCGTATCACGATTTCGAAGGCACGGATTCGCTTGAAGCCCTGAAGGCCATAGTGGAGAAATGTGTATATCACGGTGCGGATATGGTGAAGATCGTGACGACAGCCCATTCTGAGGCCGATGTCCGTAAGGTGAATGCATTATATGAATGGTGCCGTGAGGAGGCTGCGAACGGCAATGACAGGATCGGAGCATTGGCTGACGGCGGACTTGTTGCATTCTGTATGGGTGAGGCCGGACGGAGTTCGCGTCTGGTTTGTCTGAAATATGGTTCTCCATACACATACGCCGCGCTCAGTGCAGAGGAGGCCGCGGCACCTGGACAATGGCCGGCAGAGGAAATGCGCAGGGCCTTGTATGGGGATTTTCCGTTTATAGGTACCGCGCGCAGAAATGCTACTGAAACGCTCGCGGTACCCCATTTTTCCTGGGTACCTGGCGCAATTTATAATGAAAACTGCACCAGGTGCATAATGCCGGTGTCCAAAAGTTTCGCCCAGCGTGCCATTATAGCGGCTGCCCTTGCGGAAGGAACGTCACATCTCAGGGGCTACACTCAGTGCGGAGACAATGAAGCTGCAATCCAGGTCGCGAGGAATCTTGGTGCTGAGGTTGTGGCGGATGGAAATATGCTGACTGTCAAAGGAATATCGGCTTGTCTCGGTTCTGTGGGCATAGAGACACTGCACGTGGGTGAATCCGGTCTTCTGACCCGAATGATGATCCCTCTGATGGCACAGCTGGCGGCAGGGCAGGTGACATTCACCGGAGAGAAGACGCTTCTGGGGCGTCCTTTGACCGGAGCCCGGGCGATAATGGAGGCTTTCGGTGCCGGAATCGCCAACCTGACAGATAATGACATGGCACAGGATCAGCGGGAGGATGCTTCTGCCCGTGTGCCGCTGACAGTGACCGGCCCGCTGCAGGCAGGACGTGCGGAAATCTCAGGCAAGCATGGCTCCCAGCTCATCTCCGGCCTGCTGATGGCCCTCCCGTTTGCAGGAAGAAACAGCTCACTCATAGTTCATGAGCCTAAGAGCATCCCATATATGTTCATCACCCTCGAAGTCCTCAAGAAGTTCGGAATCAAGGTGGGAAACGATATGTTGGGAGGCCGCGACTTCCTCGAATCTGACGGAGACTGGTCCCTCTGCACGGAAATGGTGTTCAAGGTGAAGGGAGGACAGAAATACAAGGCCGCGGACATAGATCTTGAGGGCGACTGGAGTGCGGCTGCAAACTTCCTCGTGGCGGGAGCGATATTCGGAAAGGCTGAGCTTCAGGGACTTGATACTACATCGCTTCAGGCCGACCTTTCCATTATGGATATACTTATGGACGCCGGTGCAAGCCTCTCGCAGCTGGACGGAGACAAGGGAAACATCACGGTGCAGCGTGCTCCACTCAAGGCATTCAGCGTGGATGCGTCCAATTGTCCGGATCTCTTCCCGATAATATCGGTGCTCGCGGCATTCTGTCAGGGAACAAGCCGTATTGCCGGCGTGGGCAGGCTCGCCAACAAGGAAAGCGACAGGGCAAAGGCGATTCTGGAGATGCTCACGCAGATGGGTGTCAAGGCAGCGGTCGAAGCCGACGAACTGGTAGTCGAGGGCCACAGCCTCGCCCAGCGCCTTCTCGGTTCTTCCGTCATTCCGAACACCCCTTCCCTCACTCCGAATACCCCTCCCGTCATTCCGAGTGCCCCCTCCGTCATTCCGAGCGAAGTCGAGGAATCCCCCCTCCCATCCCTGCTTCACGGCGGCTCCTACACCTCGCATCACGACCACCGCATGGTCATGGCGCTGAAGGTTGCAGAGCTTGGAGCCGACAGCCCGATAACCATAGACGACGAAGACTGCGTATCCAAATCCTTCCCGCACTTCATCGCCACTTTCAAAGAACTGACGGAATCAAATAAAAGCTGATACGGAAAAATCGCCCGTTTTTTCCGGGACAGAGTTATAAAATAGAGCAAAAACCTAAAAACAGGCATGCGACACGGAAAAACAGCCCGTTTTTTCCGGGACAGCAAAGCTTAAAAGAACATATGAACAGCATAGGAAGAAGATTTCGAGTTTCGATATTCGGTGAGTCACATGGTGAACTCATCGGGGTGACATTGGACGGAGTGCCTGCGGGTATTGAACTTTCCGAGCAGGATTTCGAGAAGGACATACTGCGCAGAAAGAGCGGCGCAAAGGGCACGACTCCGAGGATAGAGGCAGACGCCCCGATGATTGTCAGCGGTGTATATGAAGGACATACGACCGGAGCGCCTCTGACTGTAGCCTTCAGAAATACGAACACGCATTCTTCCGATTACAGCCTTTTCTCAGCCATGCCGCGTCCCGGCCATGCAGACCTCACGGCCGCTCTCAAATGGGATGACTGTCAGGATCCTCGGGGCGGTGGCCATTTCTCGGGGAGGCTCACATTACCGATTGTTGCAGCCGGAGTCGTGGCTAAGAAAGTGCTGGCAGATGCGACGATTCTGGATGATACTCCAGTGTCTGAAGACGGAGTCGAGGCACGCATCGTAGAGCTGGGAGGCATTCCGGCTCCGTCCCGGCAGCTATCTTCATTCCAGCAGCCGGCTCAATCACCAGCTTCCCCCCAGCCTGAAGGCCTTTACCCTGAATGGAAGCAGGCCATAGATGCAGCCATAAATGAAGGCGATTCGCTCGGGGCGGTCATTGAATGCATCGTGCATACAATCGATCCCGGATATGGAGAACCGTTTTGGGACAGCATAGAATCGGCCATTTCTCATGCTGTGTTCTCGATACCGGGAGTACGTGGCATAGAGTTCGGTGACGGATTCGGAGCAGCACGCATGAAGGGTTCGGAACATAACGACCCGATAGGACCGGGCGGCCGTCCGACAAAGAACGGAGCCGGCGGAATCAACGGAGGCATCACAAACGGTGCACCGATAGTGTTTCGTGTGGCATTCAAGCCGACAGCAAGCATACGCAAGGCTCAGCATACATTCAATTTCGCGACCGGTCAGGAAGATGTCCTCGAAGTTCCGGGCCGCCACGACGTCTGCTTCGCCCTCCGCGCCCCGGTCGTAGTGGAAGCCATGACTGCAATAGTCCTCGCCGATATGGCGCTGCTTCAAGCGTAAAATGCAAAGTGTTGCCTGTCAGTGCCTTACTTAAAGTGCGTGCTGCCGAAGGGGAGCACGCACCTAAAGCAAGGTGCTGAGGCTCAGCTGGTTATGTTTTACGCTGCGGTCGCAAAGATGGTAGCGGCTGCGGTCGCGAAGGCTGTGCTGCGGTCGCGAAGGCTGCGCAAAAAAGTCACGAAGGCAGCTGGTAGAGCTTCAGGCCGAATTCAGGAGCCATGGAGATGAGGTGGTCGAAGATGTCGGACTGGATGTGCTCGTAATTGCTCCAGACTTTGTCGGTGATGAAGAAATATACCTCCACAGGCAGACCATACCCGGAGGATTCACGCTGGGCGATGATGATGTCAAGATTCTGAGCTACAAGAGGATGCGCCCGGAGATATCGTTCAATGTATATACGATAAAGCTGCGAGTTGGAAGGCGCTTCCGAAAAAGAAGATGACTTCGTAGAGGCGGACGTCCCGGAAAATGAAGCCACCGCCCCGCTCATCAGAGGCACATTCTTGCATATGTCCGAAACCATGTCCTCGGAACATACTTCCAATGACCTTACATCCAGAAGAATACGTTTGTCCACGCGCCTTCCGCCGCTTTCCGTCATTCCGCGCCAGTTCTTGAATGAGGTGCTCACAAGTGTATACGGAGGAACCATGGATATGGTATTGTCCCAGTTGCGTACCTTGACCGTGTTGAGGGTTATTTCCTCAACGGTGCCGTTGGCAGTACCGTCCGGCATCTGTATCCAGTCTCCGATCTTTATCATGTCGTTCTGGGCGAGCTGAACTCCGGCGACGAACCCGAGTATGCTGTCCTTGAATATGAGCATAAGCACGGCTGCAGATGCTCCGAGGCCGGTCAGAAGGACTTTCGGGGACTTGTCTATAAGGACGGCGATGCAGATGATTGCGCCTACGAACACCAGCACCACCTGAAGTCCCTGCACCAGTCCCTGCATAGGATGGTTGCGGCTTTTCTCAGTTGTGGTGTATATGTCCAGAAAGATGAGCAGCAGGGAGTTGCATATCATCATCGCAACGATTATCATGTATATGATGTCGAAACGGTGCAGCAGTCTGATGGCCGTGCTGTCCCTTTCAAAAGCGAAGTACAGCATGAAGTAGAAGGCAAGTCCCGGGATGAGCAGCAGGATATGGTGCGCCAGCTTCCTCTTTGCAAAGAAAGGGTGCCATTTCGAACGTTTCATTCTGCCGTCATGCCTTGATATCCCTCGGAATACGCTCTGGCAGATCCAGTTTATCCCGACGGCGGCGCCGAGCAGCACGATGACGGCTATCCCTGCGTCGAGCGTACCGGCAATAGCCTCGCTGATTCCGAACTTATGTACAAGAAGCTCGTTGAGCCTGTTTACGATGTCTGTCATATATCCCTCCTTTTATGTTCAGAGGGATATATTCAACATCTGTGCAACACTCAGCGTCTGAAAAGCCTGATGATGAGCTTTATTATTTCGCTCACAGCAAACGCTCCGAAAGAAAGGCCGAGAACCCACAGCCACTGTGTGCAGTCGAGGGAAGTGACCTTGAATATGGTCTGGAGTGCAGGGACGAGCAGGACGAGAAGCATCATTGCGATCACGAGGGCGATCGAGCCCCAGAGGAAGCGGTTGCTGAACATGCCGCCGAATGCATTGTGCATGCCTGTACGTATGCTGAATATGAGTGTCATCTGCGAGAAGGCAAGCGTCGCGAAAGTCATTGTGCGCGCCACAGCCACAGCCTCCGAAGGATCAGAAGCTGAATGCAGACCGATCTGATAGGCAGCAAGCGTGAGTCCTCCGATAAGCATTCCCTGGAGGAGTATCCTGAACGAGAATCCCTTTGTCATGATGCCCTGCTTAGGGTCGATAGGATTACGGTTCATGATGTCCTTTGCAGCCGGATCGAAGCTGAGCGCAAGGGCAGGGAAGCTGTCCGTGACAAGGTTTATCCAAAGGATATGGATAGGCAGAAGCGGAGTGACCATATTGCAGAGCACAGCAATGAACAGTACGAGGATTTCTCCAAGATTTGTGGAGAGCATGAACATGATGGATTTCATGAGGTTGTCGTAGATACGCCTTCCCTCACTTACGGCTGATACTATGGTAGCGAAGTTGTCATCTGCCAGCACGACGTCAGCTGCCTCCTTCGACACGTCCGTTCCGGTTATGCCCATGGCCACGCCTATATCCGCCAGCTTCAGTGCGGGAGCGTCGTTCACTCCGTCTCCCGTCATTGCGACCACATTTCCAAGATGCTGATATGCCTTCACGATGCGGACCTTGTGCTCCGGGGCCACACGCGCGAACACGGCAGTCTTTCCTGCAATCGCATACAGCTCGTCGTCAGAAAGTTCCGTGACCTGTGCTCCGGTCAGAGCCGTGTCGCCTTCCTGCATGATTCCCAATGCGCTTGCAATGGCGCTGGCTGTGATCAGGTGGTCTCCGGTGATCATCACCGGACGTATTCCTGCCGCACGGCATTCGGCCACGGCGGCCTTCACTTCCTCGCGCGGAGGGTCGATCATGCCCACCATTCCTATATATATAAGTCCGTTTTCTACTGTAGCAGGCGACACTTCCGACGGCACTTCTTCAATGCTCTTGCAGCCCATCGCCAGCACACGCAGCGCCTGCCCCGCCATGTCCAGATTGGCTTCCGCCAGAGCCTTGCGCTCCGCCGTTCCCAGCTCACGCACTCCCTCTGCCGTCATTATCCTGTCGCAGCACTCCAGCAGCTCGTCCATTCCGCCCTTCACGGCCACCAGCAGGTTTCCGTCCTCCTGACTGTGAATCGTAGTCATGAGCTTCCTTTCGGAATCGAAAGGTATCTCCGCCACTCGCGGCTGCGCTTCCTCCAAAGAAACCTTCTCCATGCCGAAGCGTATGCCTATGTCCACGAGGGCCGTTTCCGTCGGGTCTCCGATCGTGTGCACGACGCCATCCTCCACAGACATCTTCGCGTCATTGGCCAGCACCGCCACCTTCACCAGCTTCTTCTGCAGCTCGTCAAGCTCCGCACCTGCTTCCCTCATGTCCGCCACAGCTCCGCCGGTATATATATGAGTTACCGTCATCCTGTTCTGCGTCAGCGTTCCGGTCTTGTCCGAACAGATCACGGTGGTGCTTCCGAGCGTCTCTACGGAAGGCAGGTTGCGCACGATGGCATTACGCTTCGCCAGCCTCTGCACTCCCATAGCCAGTACGATTGTCGAGACAGCCGGCAGTCCTTCAGGGATTGCGGCAGCAGCAAGCGAGACAGCTGTCATGAACATGTCTAAAAGAGCGTTGCCATACAGCACGCCGACCACGAATATGATTGCACAGATGGCGAGGGCTGCAATCGCAAGGAACTTCCCGAGCTGATCCAGACGGGCCTGCATCGGTGTCTTGAGGTCAGGCACCGACTGTATCATCGAAGCAATCTTTCCCACTTCCGAAGCCGTTCCGACAGCCACCACCACTCCGCGTCCATGCCCGTATGTGACGCTGCACGAACCGAATGCCATGTTGATTCTGTCTCCTATTCCTGCCTCACCGTCGATTGCCTCAACCGACTTCTCCACCGGCAACGATTCGCCTGTGAGCGCGGCCTCCTGTATCTTCAGATTCACGGCTTCCGTCAGGCGGAGATCCGCCGGCACACTGTCTCCCGTCTCTATCACGACTATGTCGCCGACCACAAGTCCGCGCGTCGGAATCACCTGCACCTCGCCGTCGCGCACCACCTTGCAGTGCGGAGCCGACATCTTCTCCAGCGCATCCAGCGACTTTTCGGCCTTCGCCTCCTGAAACACTCCGATGATGGCATTGATCACGATGATGACCAATATTATTATGGCATCGGTGAATCCTTCGCCATTCAGCACGCCGACCACGCCCGACACAGCAGCCGCTGCAATAAGGACTATGATCATGAAACTTTTGAACTGGCTCAGAAACTTCACTAGAATGCTTGTGTGCTTCTTCTTTGCAAATTCGTTGTATCCGTCTCTTTCAAGTCTTTTCTGTGCCTCCTTCGCGGAAAGGCCATTGATGGCGTCGCTCTCGAACTCCTTGCAGACATCCTCGGCGCCCAATCGGTAAAAATCAAGTGTCATTGCTCAAGTTTCGCAAGTGTAAGTTGTTTTGTTATCTGAAAGCCGGTGAAGCTTGCGAAACTTTCCCCACCGCACTTTCCTTGTCTACGTGTCCCTCCTCCTAAATCCTCCTCCTCGGGAAGAGGACTTACCTCGACCAAGGTCGGAATATAAGGTCTTCCGCAAATGCGAAAGTCAGGTCATTGCAGAACTGAATATTTCGGAAACAAAAGTAGCGCATTTGCAATAATTATGCAAAAATATGTTGATATCGCATCCACTTTAGCATATTTGAGTGGAGTTTTATAACATGTTGAAAATCAGCGAGACAATAGTGAAATTCAGACCACATCGTCCACTTTCGCCGCCACCTCCGATGTTTTTTCAGTCCAAATTCCTACATTTGCTTTATGAAGTGGCTTCGGGCAGTCCGATGGATCTGCAATGCCGTCCTGCACGATGCCGCTCCGCATGACGCCAACACTTAATAACTAATAATATTAACCAACAAAATTCTACCGTATGAGAAAATATCTGACTATGGTGGTGCTGCTTCTCATGAGCGTCTCTGTGTTCGCTCAGCAGCATTCTGTAAAGGGTACGGTGGTGGATCAGAACGGACAGCCGGTGATCGGCATGACCGTGATGGAACAGGGTACCCAGAACGGTACCACCACCGACATTGATGGTAACTGGCAGCTTGTCGTCTCTCAGGGGGGGGCAACTATTGAGTTTACCGCACTTGGATACGCGACAGTCGTAGAAAAGGTAAACAATCGCGCCGTCATCGACGTCGTGTCTGCCGAGGAGGCCATCGCCCTTGACGCCGTCGTGGCAATCGGTTATGGTACAGTCCGCAAGAAGGACCTCACCACAGCCGTTTCAACAGTTTCTAATGAGGACATGAAGCTCCGTCCTGTGACCGAGGCATCAGGCTTCATCCAGGGTAAGGTTGCCGGTGTCACCGTGCAGCAGACGAGCGGTCTTCCGGGAAGCGGTATGACAGTCCGCGTCCGTGGTGCATCGTCAATCGCCTCTTCAAACGACCCTCTTTACGTTGTCGATGGAGTTCCGGTGGGAACAGGTAACTACGCAATCGCGTACCTTTCTCCGCAGGACATCGAGACAATGCAGATCCTCAAGGATGCATCTTCTGCTGCGATCTACGGATCACGTGCTGCAAACGGTGTCGTACTCATCACCACAAAGCAGGGCAAGAAGAGCAAGGGCCCTCAGGTGACGTTCAATGCATCGGTCGGTCTCGCAAATGTGGCGAAGACATATGACGTGCTTAATGTTGCTGAGTACAAGGATCTTATGGACGAGCTCGGTCTGGTGAACCTCCCGGACGGTCTGAAGGATGAGACCGACTGGTTTGAAGAAACTTACAAGACGGGTGTCAACCAGAATTATCAGCTTTCCGTTTCAAACGCGAATGACAAGATGAGGTACTACCTCAGCGGTGGTTATTCTGATGAGCAGGGTATTCTTCCTGTAGCTTACAACAAGCGTTTCAACATCAAGGCAAGCTTTGATTCAGACATCTACAAGTGGCTCAACGTAGGAATGAATGTCGCATATTCACACTATAAGAACAACGGCATCATTTCAGGTACAGGTTCTAACCGTGCCGGTGTGGTTCTTTCGGTGATCAACACTCCTACATATGCAAAGGTATGGGATGAAACCAACCCGAACTGGTACAACACAAACTTCTACGGTGCCAACCTCACAACTCCTTCAGAGAACCTCGCGAGAACCGAGAACAACTATTCTCAGACAGACCGTCTCCTCCTCACAGGGTATGCTCAGATAAACTTCACGAAGAACTTCAACTTCAAGTCTACGGTATCGATGGACCGCAGATGGGTGCACAGCTACTCTTTCCTCGACCCGATCAAGACATCTTACGGCCGTACACAGCATGGAGAGGCTTCATCTACAAGAAGCGACGATATGAGGATGGTGTATGACAACATCTTCACCTACAACGACACATGGAACGCAAAGCACAACTTCGAAGCTATGGCGGGTACATCGGCTACCACTTCACGTTGGGAGAACCTTTCAGGCTCGAGAAACTATTTCTCTGACGACTACAACAATGTGATCTTCGGTATCAACGGAGGTAACAAGGGCGGGCTCAGAGGCCAGTCACAGGGCTACGCAAAGTGGGCCATCATGTCTTACCTCGCGCGCGTGTCATATAATTATGACAGCAAGTACTACATCACAGCAAACTTCCGTGCGGACGGTTCATCAAAGCTTGCTCCTGGCAACCGTTGGGGCTATTTCCCTTCAGCATCAGTGGCTTGGCGTATCTCAGGCGAAGATTTCATGAAGGATATCACATGGATCAACGACCTCAAGATCCGTGCGGGATGGGGACAGCAGGGTAACCAGTCCGGTCTCGCAGACTACGCATGGGTTCAGCAGTACAGCACAAACTATTACGACTGGACTGATTCTGAGTATGCGGATGCGACTCCGACCCTCGGTGGCAAGTCGAACATCGGAAATAAGGACCTTACATGGGAGACGACCACACAGACAAACGTCGGTATCGACTGGTCTATGTTCAACAGCCGCCTCGTGGTGACTTTGGACGGATATTACAAGTATACGACCAACCTTCTCATGAACGTTCCGCTTCCGTCTCCATATCCGAACATCTACCGCAATGAGGGTGAGATGTCGAACTGGGGTCTCGAGCTCGCGATCAACTCTGTGAACATCGAGAAAAACGGCTGGCGTTGGACAACGGATTTCAATATCTCGATGAACCGCAACAAGCTTGAAAAACTTGATCTTCAGCAGGTTTACTATTATACTCAGACTTCTGAGGCACTTAGCGAGTATGTTGTACGTATGACTCCTGGCGAGCCTCTTTCAAGATTCTGGGGATATACAGCTCTTGGCGTGGATCCAGAAACCGGTATGATTGAGTACGAGGACTACAACAAGGATGGAAAGATAAATGTGGCCGACAAGCATTACATCGGTGACGCGAACCCTCTCTTCACTGCCGGTATGACGAATACAATCAGCTGGAAGGGCCTCAGCCTCAGCTTCCTCCTTACTTCTTCAGTAGGTAACGACATCTACAACGCTTCAAAGATCGAAATGATCGGTATGTACAATGCCGGCAACCAGATAAAGGACGTCCTCAGACGTTGGAGAGTTCCGGGACAGGTGACAGACATTCCTAAGGCTGGAGAACTTGACAACCTCAAGGCATCCACAAGATGGATCGAGGACGGTTCATACCTTAAGGTGAAGAACATCACACTTTCGTATGACATCACTCATCCGGCGCTCCGTAAGGCTAACATCAGCCGCATCCAGCCGTACATCACGCTCGACAATATGATTACATTCACAAATTACACAGGTTATGACCCTGAGATGAGCCAGTACACAAGTGCTACGAGCATGGGAATCGACTGGGGAACATATCCTTGCGTGAAGACAGTATTGTTTGGTGTCAACATCGAATTCTAATCAGTAAAAAAGGAAGAATATGAAAAAGATATATAATGTTATCGCGCTTGCTTCCCTTGCTGTGGCTTCTTCTTGCGAACTGACGCTCTATCCTGAAACAGGTTACAACGAAGGAAATGTTAAAGTGGATACAGAGGAAACGAGCGAGTCTCAGTATTCGTCAAGAGCTGACATGGAGGGTCTGCGCAACAGTATCTACAGCAGCTGGACAAGGGATATCCAGGAGAAGGGATACCTCGACTGGCTTGTGTATGCTGAATGCCGTGCGGACAACGCCTACGGCGGAAACCCGTCCACAGGTGAGCTTATGGCTATCGAGGCCAACAAGCAGGATGGAGAGAACAAGAATGTGGTGCGTGACTGGGACTGGTATCAGGGCCAGGTAAGTAAATGTAACGACATCATCTGCAACATCGACCGTATCAAGGAGAATGATGCGGCTATGACCGATACTGAATATAAGCAGTGGAAGTCGGAGGCATACTGCTGGAGGGCATGGAACCTCTTCCAGATGTCGCAGATCTGGGGAGATATTCCGCTCGTGAATACTATTCCGCCTGCAATTACGGCAGAAAACATCGAGGAAGTGTATGACGAATATTTCCCGGCACGTACTCCTATAGCGGAAGTGTATGCCCAGATGATAGAGGAACTTACTTATGCCACTCAGAATGCACCTGACGTGAAGATGGACGACAAGAACATATTCACAAAGGCTTTTGCCCATGGTATGCTTGCCCGCATCTATGCAGAAAAGACTGCACAGGACTGGTCTAAGGTGGCTGAACATTGTGCTGCAGTCGAGTCTTACGGCTTCACGCTTGTGGAGGACTACGGTTCTATGTGGGCATATGACGAGACTGATGCGACACGCTTCACTTCTGAGTCCATCTTTGAGGTCGATTATGATCGTGACAACGGCAACTGGGTGTGGATGATGTTCCACAGGAACGCATACAACCCTGATGACAACTACTCTTGGATCAAGTGGATCACTCCTTCACGTGACCTCATCGCCGCTTATGAGGCAGAGGGTGACACAGAGAGAAAGAATGCCTGCATCGTATATGACGAGGCCATCTGGTCGAACTACTATCCGGGCAATGAATACGCATTCATGCACAAGGTGCCTACAAATGCGTCCTCAATCATACTTATGCGTCTTGGTGAGATTTATCTCCTTCACGCCGAGGCTCTTGCAATGACAGGTGACCTTGCAGGCGCTACAGACTATGTGAACAGAATCCGTGAGCGTGCCGGCATCAAGACCATCGCACAGCCTGCTTCACAGGAGGCGATGATAGATGCCATCCTTCATGAGCGCCGCCTTGAGCTTGCGTTCGAGGGATTCCGCTTCTTCGACCTTCTTCGTCACGGCTTTGACAGGGCTAAGGAAATCCATGATGCAATGCCGACTCTGGATTCATACTGGCAGCCTCGTTTCCCTCTTACAGAGGAGACAGTGCTCATGCCGGTTCCGCAGACTGCACTGGACAACAACCCGAGCCTCGTTCAGAACCCGGGTTATTAACAGACACTGAAAGATATGAAGATTTCAAAATTATTCCTTTCGGGTGTGCTTGCATGCATGTGTGCATGCAACTGCACGACCCAGAAGCCGGAAGAACAGAATCCGGACACACCTGACACGCCGGATGTTCCGGCTGTGGTGCAGGACAAGGATGTTGTTGCATATGTCACGAAGTGCGACAAGTCCCAGCTTTTCAAGAAATCGTCATTTGATTTCAGTAAGCCTGGCAGCATGTCTCCTAATAAGGTGACTTACGACAAGACCAAGACCGCTCAGGAGATCGATGGATTCGGCCTTGCCCTTACGACAGCTTCATGCTACAATCTTCTCAAGATGTCACAGGAGGACAGGACTGCCTTCCTCAAGGAGACGTTTTCAAAGACTGAGGGTGTCGGCTCAAGCCTCATCCGCGTGTCCATAGGTGCTTCCGATTTCCCTTGTCAGGGATTTGAATTCACATGGTGCGACAAGGAGGGCATCGAGAACTTTGCCGTGCATCAGGAGGACAGGGATTACCTTTTTCCTGTGCTCAAGGAGATCTACGCAATCAATCCTGACGTGAAGATCATAGGCTCTCCGTGGTCTTGCCCGAGGTGGATGAAGTGCCAGATGCCTGGTGGAAACAGCTGGGATGTATCCAAGTTCAATGTGCCTGTAACTGACGAGACTACGTATAACTCATGGACTGGCGGTCGTCTGAAGCCGTCATGCTATGACGATTATGCCCTCTATTTCGTGAAGTGGATCCAGACAATGGAGAAGGAGGGCTTCGACATCCATGCCATCACAATGCAGAACGAGCCTCTGAACCCGGGAAACTCAATGTCTATGGTGATGCCATGGCAGGATCAGAAGGAGTTCGTCAAGGTCCTCGGTCCTGAAATGGAGAAGGCCGGGCTTGCGGATGTGAAGATTCTCCTTTTCGACCATAACTACAACTACGACAGCAAGGAAGGTCAGGACAACTATCCGCTCAACATCTATGCTGATGCCGAGGCCTACAAGTGGGCAGACGGTTCCGCATGGCACAACTACGGCGGCAGCGTGACTGAGCTTGACAATATCTATGCGGCAAATCCGGAGAAGGATATCTACTTCACAGAGGCTTCTATCGGCGAGTGGAACTACACTTTCGAGGGCTGTCTCGTGAACGACTTCTCTTCAATCTTCCTCGGCACATTGCTCCGTGGCGGAAAGGGAGTCACCCTCTGGAACCTCATGCTTGACGACAAGAAGGGCCCGTACAGCCCGCAGGACGGCTCATGCAAGACCTGCTTCGGCGGTGTGACCATCAATTCGTCCAACTACAAGACAATCACGAAAAATACGCACTGGTACAACGTAGCTCATGCATCCGCTGTCATCAAGCCGGGCGCAAAGAAGATAGAGACCGGCGGTTTCTATCCGCCTGCAGGCTTCGAGTGCCAGATGTTCCTCAATCCGGACAACACAATCGGTGTGATCATCTGCAACAAGAACGATGCTGAACAGTTTATTGTGTTCGTAGGCGACGATTTTACGGTCAAGTATACTGTTCCTGCAAAGTGCATCGCATCACTCATATGGCAGGAGTAACTGACTCTAACAAATTTAAAAGAAAAACATTATGAATAAGATATTGAAACTTTCAGCCGTAGTGTCTGCAGGAGTAATGGCACTGGCATCCTGTCAGCAGGAGCCTGTCCTCAGACTTACTGATGTCGGACCTGAAATGACAGTGAACAGCTGCACGGAAGCGACTTACATGGGTGCAGACATCAAGTTCTCGGTAAGCATCAACGATGATGACTTCGCGCTTTCAACCCTGAAGGCGACTCTTCTTTATGAAACAGTAGAGGTGAGCAATGTCACAATTAGGACAAAGGAGAATGGTACATATGAAGGTACGATCCATGCACCGATTTACAAGGATATTGATGATGGCCCGGCAACATTGGCTTTCGCATCCCAGAATGTCGGAATGGGCCTTACATATGACACTCTTTATGTAGACCTCAAGCGTCCGGATTTCGAAACCCTCACTCTTACAGATGAAGAAGGCGGTACATATTCGCTCCAGAGTGTTGGAAACTACAAGTATGAGCTGACTCAAGAGTTTCCTACCCTTGTTAAAGGTATCGTAACCACACCGGCTATCAATGCTGAAGGTGATGTCATATCTTTTGGCTGGACCGGTTCTGAACTTGCGGTAAACAATGAGAATCCTATTCCGTTCTCGTCAACTATTCCTGGTGAATACACCATTTCTGTAGACCTCATGAAGCTTACTGCTTCTCCTTTCGGATATGTCATCTCAGAGGAATTTGATCTTTCCGAGAGCAATGCGACAGCTGTTTATCAGCTTCGTCAGGGTCTTGGCCTCAAGTTCCCTTCAATTGAGGCAATCCATGACTGGGATCTTGATCCGGACTTCTTCACAGTTGATGAGGATAAGAATGTCATTTTTGACGCTGTAGACGGATATTACAAGTTCCAGGCGGACTTCAAGAATGCCTTCATCAAAGTGCTTCCTTGCGATGCTGACGGAAACACACTTTCTCTCAATGAGTCAGGTGACGGAGCAGTATGGGTAATCGGAGCAAACTTCGGAAAGCCTTCGATTGGACCGGGCTGGAATACTACAGACGGAGCTTATGCCATGGCACAGGTATCCCCTAAGGTATATCAGTTCAGCCTCAATGTCGGTGGTCAGATCAATGAAACCAGCGGTGAAATCAAGTTCTTCCATCAGATGGGATGGGGCGGTGAGTTCAATCAGGAGAATTTTGCATCATTCGATGGCGCAGGTGTGTTTCAGATGACAGAGTCCGGCAACGTAAAACTTGCTGACAATGCCAAGATGACAGAGAAGAAGGCATATCGCTTTACTCTCGACCTTACAAACGGTGTCAATGCTGCTGTTCTTAAGGTTAAGGAAGTTGAGGCTATCGGTGGAGCATCACTTAATATTCTCATAAATGATGTAAAGGCTGACAAGCTTTCAAGAACTATATACAAAGTGAAGAGCATTGCTCTTGAGAAAGGTGAAGCCATCAGCTTCTCTGGTATTGAGAACCCTCTGGAGTGGTACGTGGATCCTGATCACTTCACTGTTGATGCATCAGGTCTTAAGTTCAATGCTGTTTCAGGTTATTATTCTCTTGAACTTAATCTGGATATGAACTACGTGACTGTAAGAAGAGTCAAGGAAGACGGTTCTGCTGCAACTTATGCCGATGAAGGTGCCATCACCATCATGGGCTGGGGTATAGCTCATCCGATGATGACAAGCCAGCTTGCTTGGGAGGCTGGTGCTCTCATCACTCTTGCAGAGGTTGAGGATGGAGTATACCAGTTCTCTGGCATTGCGGTTGAAGAGAAAGATGGCACTACTGTCGGTGGACGCTGGAGATATGACTATCTTTCTGCAAAGCTCTTCGGTCAGGCCGGTTGGGGTGCCGAGCAGGCTTCTGACCTGAACCTTACCGACGAGGCAAAGAAGTACATCAAGCAGTCTGCAGGAAGCAATATAGAACTGGCGGATGGCGTTCAGCTTGAGAAGGGAGCTGAATACGTGATGACCATCACCGATTGTACCGAACTCACAGACAACAAGTTCAACTGTACCATTGACTTCCGCAAGAAGTAATCCCTGATTTTCATACGATAAAGGCTGGTGACCCTTTCGGCCATCAGCCTTTTTCAGTATCTTTGTTGCAGTTACTTGAGTATGACTCCTGACCGTATGTATCTGACTATGAAATCTATCCGTTTTACGCTTTTTCTGATTTCCCTCGTAGCGGCGTCTTCATGCAGCCGCCCCGATGTCAGTCCGCTTATTGAAGAGCTGGATGAGGCGCTCGAAAAGAAAGGAACTTATCAGGCCTATTTCAACGACCGGGTGGATGTGCTGAAGGCCGTGCTTTCGGATCAGAACGATCCGGAACAGGTGTACAACATCAACAGCCGTATCGCCGAGGCCTACAGTCATCATAGTTTTGACTCCACGATGAGATACCTCCAGCGCAACAGAAGGCTGGCGGAAGAGATGGAGGACAAGGCCAGGATGATCGAGAGCGACCTTGCTGTCGTGGAAGCCTATGTGATGGCCGGTTACCATGCCGAGGCAGACGACATGATAAGGGCATATGACATGAAGGACATCCCTTACTCGCTCCGTTACCGCTGGTTTGAGGTCTGTCACGTCTTCTACGGCGAGATGCAGGCCTACACGTCATCGACATCGTTTCAGGAGAAGCTGGCGAAAAGAGACCGTTACCGTGACATCCTTCTTGAGGTCACGGCCCCGGACACTTACGAATGGTTCGACCTCAAGCGCGAGGAGGCTGAAGTGGCCGGCAACATGGAACAGGCCCGTGAATATGCAATGAAGATGATGGAGTGCCGTCAGGAGAATTCAAACGATTATGCAAGGGCGGCGTTCTTCTATGCAAACACTTTCACGGACGTGACCGATCCTCGGAAGGAGGAATGGCTGATACGCTCGGCGATGGCTGATGTGATGTGCGCGACCAGGGATTATGCTTCCCTGAACACGCTCTCCCGCCTGCTTTTCAATAAAGGCGACGTAGACCGTGCATTCAGATATGCGGCAGATCATTGCATGCGCGATGCCCTGTCCTTCAACGGCAAGTTGCGTCCATGGCAGATTTCGCAGTTCTTCCCTCAGATTGAAAGGGCCTACCAGCAGAAGCACTCCCGCCAGACTCGCATCATGGTGATGATGATAGCAGTGGCGGTAGTTCTTCTGATTGTCCTGCTTCTTCTGCTCCTCTTCATATTCAAGCGTCAGCAGATTCTGGATTCCGTGAGGCAGAAGCTCCAGGAATCCTACATACAGATTGAGGACAGGAATCATGAACTTGTGGCCATAAACAGCCGTCTCGTCACCCTCAATGCGCAGATGAAGGAGGCCGACAAGGTGAAGCAGGAGTACATAGCGCTTTTCCTCGGCATCGTGTCCGAGAGCATAAGCAAGACGCGTCAGTACAAGAATCATGTACTCAAGGCCATCAGACAGGGAAAGACGCAGACTCTGGTGGAGGAAATCGAGCTTCTGCCGTCTTTGGACGAGGATATTCTGGAGTTCTACAAGATGTTCGACCAGACGTTCATCAACCTTTATCCGGACTTCGTGGACAGGTTCAACGAACTGCTTGCAGACGGTGCGGCCATAGTGCCTAAGGGGGAGGATATCCTCACGCCTGAGCTCCGTATCTTCGCCCTCATAAAGTTAGGCATCACCGATTCAAGCAAGATTGCCTCCCTGCTGCACTATTCCGCAAATACGATCTACAACTACAGGGCCAAGACAAAGAACAAGGCCCGTGGTTCGAGGGAGGACTTCGAGAATGCGGTGAGAAATATAGAATAAACCAAAACAAATATTGCAGATGAAACTTATAATCAGACTTATGACTGCGGCCCTTGGGATGGCCCTGACGGTTTCCTGCTGTCAGGCTCCTAAGTCCGAAGGCCCTGTCTATCTCGATGATTCGCAGCCTATGGAGGCGCGTGTCGAGGATGCGCTTTCGCGTATGACACTCGAAGAGAAGGTGAAGATCCTTCATGCACAGTCGAAATTCTCGTCAGCAGGCGTTCCGCGCCTCGGCATTCCGGAGCTCTGGACAACTGACGGCCCTCACGGCATCCGTCCGGAAGTGCTCTGGGACGAGTGGGATCAGGCGAAGTGGACAAATGACTCATGTGTCGCTTTCCCTGCCCTTACATGTCTCGCAGCCACATGGAACGAGGATATGTCCGCTCTCTACGGAAAATCGATAGGTGAAGAGGCGCGTTATCGCGAGAAGGACGTGCTTCTCGGCCCTGGCGTGAACATTTATCGTACTCCGCTCAACGGACGTAACTTCGAGTACATGGGTGAGGACCCGTATCTCGCTTCGAAGATGGTCGTGCCTTACGTTCAGGAGGTGCAGAAGAACGGCGTCGCCGTGTGTGTGAAGCATTATGCGCTCAACAATCAGGAGGCAAGGAGGCATGAATATGATGCCATCGTAGACGACAGAGCTCTTTATGAGATCTATCTCCCTGCCTTCAAGGCGGCAGTACAGGAAGGCGGCGCATGGTCCATCATGGGAGCGTACAACTTCTACAAGGGCCAGCACGCGTGCCACAACCAGTATCTGCTCAACGACATCCTGAAAGGGGAGTGGGGCTTTGACGGAGTTGTGATTTCGGACTGGGGCGGTACGCACGATACAGATCAGGCGATCACCAACGGTCTCGACCTTGAGTTCGGTACATGGACCAACGGCCTGAACTCTTCAAGCTCGAACAGCTATGACACATATTATCTCGCAGATCCGTATCTGGAGCGTCTGCGCATTGGAGCGGCATCTGAGGATATTCTCAACGACAAGGTGCGCCGTGTCCTGAGGCTCATCTTCCGCACAGCGATGAACAACGACAAGCCTGCCGGTTCGATGTGTTCTCCGGAGCATGATGAGGCTGCCCGTCAGATTGCAGGGGAGGGTATCGTCCTTCTCAAGAACGACAATGATGTGCTTCCGATAGATCTGGCTTCTGCAAAGAAGATAGCCGTGATCGGTGAGAATGCAATCAAGATGATGACTGTCGGCGGCGGTTCGTCTTCACTCAAGGTGAAGCATGAGTGCACGCCTCTCGAAGGCATAAAGGCAGCTGTCGGTGACAATGCCGAAATCGTTTACGAACGCGGCTATGTCGGTGATGTGACAGGAGATTACAACGGCGTGGTGACAGGTCAGGATCTTTCAGAAAGCCGTTCAGAGGCCAAGTTGATAGAGGATGCAGTGGCAGCAGCAAAGGATGCTGATGCAGTTATCTTCATCGGTGGTCTCAACAAGGCTTCTCATCAGGACTGCGAGGATTCGGACCGTTATCATCTTGAGCTTCCATATGCTCAGGATAAGGTCATTGCAGCTCTTGCAGAGGTGAATCCGAATCTTACGGTCGTAATCGTATCCGGCAATGCGGTTGCAATGCCGTGGGTGGACAAGGTGAACGGTGTCGTAGAGGCATGGTTCGGTGGTTCGCAGGCAGGAAACGCCCTTGCAGACGTGCTTTTCGGTAAGGTGAACCCTTCAGGAAAGCTTCCTTTCACATTCCCTGTGAAGCTTGAGGACAACGGTGCCCACGCCCTGAACGCATACGATCCGGAGGATCTTACCGTAGAATACAAGGAAGGCATTTTCGTAGGTTACAGATGGGCGGACAAACAGAAAGTCAAGCCGCTCTTCGCATTCGGTCACGGACTCAGCTATACGGATTTCAGCTATGGCGATGCTGTGTGCAGAAAGCCGTCAGTAAAGGCCGGAAGTGATGTCACTGTAAGCATTGATGTCACGAATACTGGCGATGTCGCCGGCAAGGAGGTCGTGCAGCTCTATATCGGTGACAACGAGTCCGCTCTCGTGCGTCCTGTAAAGGAGCTCAAGGGCTTCAGGAAGATTGCTCTGAATCCTGGCGAGACAAAGACCGTCACATTCACCATCGAGCCTGACATGCTCAAATACTTCGACGATGCAAAGCACGGATGGGTGCTCGAAAACGGTAAGTTCACAGCTTACATCGGTGCAGCTTCAGACGACATCCGCTCACAGGTTGAGTTCGAAGTGAAATAATCTGAAACGTTCATAAGCAAAATCCCCGGCTTCATCCTTTTGCGGAAAAGCCGGGGATCTTTATATCCTGATGACAGGGACGACTTATCGTGCTATCTTCATCGTCATGCGTGGATTCTTGAGCGTAATGTTCTCCAGTGCCGATTTCCTGTTGAACCTTTCGCTCTCAAGGCTGAATGTGCCGATGCTCTGCTGCTCTGCTGCATCATCCTCCCTTGTCATTGTGATAGGGAATTCGGCCGGCTGGTTCCAGAGGAATACATCGCTGTAGTCCTGCGCGACGGCCGCATATCCCATGTTAGTATATGTCATTACCGTTCCGTCCGTGTTCTCTCCGCTTGTTCCTGTGACTGTCGCTGTGGCGGCACCGTCTGTGGTCTCCGCAGTTGCAATCGTGGCTCCGAACGGCTGTGAAAGCATGATTGAAAGGTTCTCGCCGTTCTTTCCGTATCCGTAGAGTCCGAGGTAGCATTCCACCTCCTGATTGTTCTCGTTCAGGACACTGATAGGGGAAATTATCTGCTCGTTGAAATGCAGCTTGCCGTCAGAGAATAATACTCCGAAATACACCACGTTCTCCCCGAACTGGTTGTCGAAGCACATTCCGTCTGGATAGCCGTCACCGTTATTGTCCAGATCAAGTGCGTCTCCTGTCTCCCAGCCGTACATGATGTACTGGTAGTTGTTGTCGTATTGTGCTATGTTCACGTCGTAGCTTACACCGTTTGCTGCCGTCATCGTGTACTTTCCTATCCACTGGGTATATTCCTGAGTGGCCTCCTCTTCGACAACCGTGAACTTCTGTGCAGAATACGTTCCGGTAGGGAGACCGTCCTCACCATATCCGATGCAGATAGCGTAGTAGTTGCCTTTTCCCATTCGGTTGAGCGGGAATGTTCCCGGGCCTACATATGTGAACTCCGTTATCTTGTAGTTGTCAAGATAGCTCGGTATCTCATCGTTCACAAGGTATGATACGTAGGCGTCGAGGAGGTCTCCGGCCTCTGTTTCCGTCACATACGTTTCCGTCACATAGTCGAAATAGTACCTTGAGTCTTCTGCGCACTCGATTGTCACGAGTTCTGCTGCCTTTCCTTCGTATTCGCCTCTCTGATAACTGATCTTCCATTCGTCGCTCTTAGAGATGTTTGTGTAGTCCGCTGTCGTCGTGAATTCAACGGTTTCCGGAATTCCGTAATATGTTCCGTCCTCAGTAAGTCCGAATGCTACGAACGTATAGTCGGTCTCCGGCTCAAGGTCACGTACCGTCACGGTCTTGCTTGTGCTCTTCTGAAGGCCGCTGATTCTTTCCTTGCCTTCAAGAAGCTCGTCGATCTTGTCAAGCACAGCCCCGTCTATATTGCTTTCGGTGGTTGCGAAGCCATACCAGGTGTCGTCGCGTTCTCCGTTGTGCTCCACCTTGATCTTTGCCTTGTCGGCCTCGACTTCAGTAACTTCAAGTGTAAAGGCGAGGTTCTCGTTCAGCTCCTTCTTTCCCCCACCTGATTTGTTGTCTGGGGTACAGCTGAAGCCCACTGCAGAAACAACGGCAAGTGCGCCCAGTCTGATAAAGTTTCTCAAATTCATTTTCTGTCTTTTTATGGTTTGAATATAATTTGCCAAAAATATGTATATATTTCCTCAAATCCAATTATTTTCACCAAAAAAGGACAGGTTTCTCTGCCTGTCCTTTTCTGAATATGTAATCTCTTTTAGAGGTCAGCAAGATTCTTCTGGTTGTCTGCTGCAGCAGCGACCAGGATTTCCTGAAACTCCTTCTGGCCGGTACCTGCCGGAATCGGATGACCGCAGATGACGTTCTCCTTAAGACCTTCGAGAGTGTCCACACGGCCACGGATTGCAGCCTCGCTGAGCACCTTTGTAGTCTCCTGGAATGAAGCTGCCGAGATGAAGCTGTTTGTCTTCAGGGCTGCTCTTGTGATACCCTGGAGTACCTGGCTTGCTGTAGCCGGCTTGGCCTCACGCAGAACCATCATCTTAAGTCCCTGACGGTCAAGTGACGAGTTCTCGCTTCTCATCTCGCGGGCGGTGATGATGTCACCCTCAGAGTATGTCTGCGAATCTCCAGCGTCCATGACATAGAACTTGCCGTAGATCGCATCGTTCGTATCCATGAACATCCACTTGTCCACAAGCTCCTCCGGAAGGAATTCCGTGTCGCCCGGATCGTTGATCTGTACCTTGCGCATCATCTGACGTACGATGATCTCGAAGTGCTTGTCGTTGATCTTCACACCCTGGAGACGGTATACCTCCTGAATCTCGTTCACGATGTACTCCTGAACCTTGATAGGGCCGAGAATGCTGAGGATGTCTGTCGGCGATACGGCACCGTCTGAAAGTCTTGTACCGGCCTTCACGTAGTCGTTCTCCTGTACGAGGATCTGCTTCGTAAGAGGAACGAGGTAGTGCTTCTCGATGCCGGACTTGTTCTTGACGATGATCTCGCGGTTACCCCTCTTGATCTTGCCCAAGATTACCTCACCGTTGATCTCGGATACGAGTGCAGGGTTTGAAGGGTTACGTGCCTCGAAGAGCTCTGTAACTCGTGGGAGACCTCCCGTGATATCGTTTGACTTACCGATCGCACGCGGAATCTTGATGATGATGTCACCGACCTTTACATCGTTGCCGTCCTCGACCATGACGTGTGCGCCCACAGGAAGGTTGTACTGCTTCTTGCTTTCGCCATTCTCGTCGATGATGTTGATAGACGGGTTCTTCGACTTGTCACGTGACTCGATGATGACCTTGTCCCTGTTGAGTGAGTACTCGTCGGCCATTTCCTCGCGGAATGTCACACCGTCGATCATGCTGTCGAAGCGTACCTTACCGGCAGTCTCGATGATTGTGATTGCGTTGTATGCATCCCACTCGCAGATGAGGTCGCCCTTCTTCACTGTCTCTCCGTCCTTCTTGTAGAGGATAGAGCCGTAAGGCACATCATACTGTGAATATGTGATTCCTGTGTTCTCGTCCACGATGCGTACTTCCGTCGTACGGCTGACAACCACATCCTGCACACCGTCGTCAGAAACTCTTTCGATTGTCCTGAGTTCCTCGAATTCGAGCTTTCCGTCGTACTTCGATGTGATCGAGTTCTCGGCTGCCGTACTTGAAGCTGTACCTCCGACGTGGAATGTACGGAGTGTAAGCTGTGTACCTGGCTCACCGATTGACTGTGCTGCGATCACGCCGACAACCTCTCCCTTCTCGACCATGCGGCCTGATGCGAGGTTACGTCCGTAGCACTTCGCGCAGACACCCTTGCGGGACTCGCAGGTAAGTACCGAGCGGATCTCCACCTGCTCGATAGGAAGCGATTCGATGAGGTTTGCGATGTCCTCAGTGATCTCTTCGCCTGCAGGGATGATGAGCTCTCCTGTAAGAGGGTTGAATATGTCATGTACCGATGTACGTCCGAGGATACGCTCTCCGAGTGACTCGACGATTTCGTCCTTGCTCTTGATTGCTGTCGCAACAAGTCCGCGGAGTGTGCCGCAGTCTTCCTCGTTGATGATGACGTCGTGCGATACGTCCACCAGACGACGTGTCAGGTAACCTGCATCGGCTGTCTTGAGGGCGGTATCGGCAAGACCTTTACGCGCACCGTGCGTCGAGATGAAGTACTCGAGCACCGACATACCTTCCTTCAGGTTCGAGATGATCGGGTTCTCGATGATCTCCGCACCCTGTCCGCCGGCCTTCTGAGGCTTCGCCATCAATCCACGCATACCGCAGAGCTGCTTGATCTGAGCTGTCGAACCACGGGCTCCTGAGTCGAGCATCATGTATACAGGGTTGAAGCCCTGCTGGTCGCTTGAGATCTGCTTCTCCACGATGCCGGTGATCTGGTTGTCGATTGAAGACCAGAGGTCGATGACCTTGTTGTAGCGCTCGTTGTTGGTGATGAATCCCATTGAGAAGTTTGCCTTGATCGATTCTACGGTGTTGTAGCCGTTCTCGATGAGGGACTTCTTCTCCTCCGGGATGATGACATCGCCGAGGTTGAACGAAAGTCCGCCCTTGAATGCCATTGTGTATCCGAGATCCTTGATGTCGTCGAGGAACTGGGCTGTACGGGCTACTCCTGTGTACTTGATCACATTTGAGATGATCTTGCGGAGAGACTTCTTACCGAGGACTTCGTTGATGTAAGGCACCTCCTGCGGAACGAGCTGGTTCACGATGATACGGCCCGGAGTGGTCTTCACCATCTCTGTTCCTTCCTCAAGGTTGAGCTTGCTCTTAGGAAGCCTTACGTTGATGCTTGCGTGTATGTCGATTGCCTTCTCGTTGAGGGCGATGATCACTTCTTCCGGTCCGTAGAAGTTCATTCCTTCACCCTTCACGCCCGGACGAGCCTTTGTGATGTAGTACAGACCGAGCACCATGTCCTGTGAAGGGACGGTGATTGGCGTACCGTTGGCCGGGTTGAGGATGTTGTGCGAACCGAGCATGAGAAGCTGTGCCTCAAGGATTGCTGCGTTGCCGAGCGGAAGGTGGACTGCCATCTGGTCACCGTCGAAGTCGGCGTTGAATGCCGTACATGCGAGCGGATGGAGCTGGATTGCCTTACCCTCGATCATCTTAGGCTGGAATGCCTGGATACCGAGTCGGTGAAGTGTAGGGGCACGGTTAAGGAGCACCGGATGACCCTTCATCACGTTCTCGAGGATGTCCCAGATCACTGCATCCTTCCTGTCGACGATCTTCTTTGCGGATTTCACCGTCTTCACGATACCGCGCTCGATGAGCTTCCTGATGATGAACGGCTTGTAAAGCTCAGCCGCCATGAACTTAGGAAGACCGCACTCGTGCATCTTGAGCTCCGGACCTACGACGATTACCGAACGTGCAGAGTAGTCCACACGCTTACCGAGAAGGTTCTGACGGAAACGTCCCTGCTTACCCTTGAGAGAGTCTGAAAGTGACTTGAGCGTGCGGTTTGCCTCGCTCTTCACTGCGTTCGACTTCTTAGAGTTGTCGAAGAGTGAGTCAACAGCCTCCTGAAGCATACGCTTCTCGTTCCTGAGGATCACCTCAGGTGCCTTGATCTCGATGAGTCTCTTGAGACGGTTGTTACGTATGATCACCCTTCTGTAGAGGTCGTTGAGGTCTGATGTGGCGAAACGTCCTCCATCAAGCGGAACGAGCGGACGGAGATCCGGCGGAATCACAGGAATGACCTTGAGGATCATCCATTCAGGACGGTTGATGCCCTTCGACTCCTGGAACCACTTCACGATGCTGAGCCTCTTGAGGGCCTCTGCCTTTCTCTGCTGTGAAGTCTCCCTGACCATCTTCTGACGGAGCTCCTTTGCAAGAGCGTCGATGTCGATCTCCTTGAGGAGCTCGTAGATGGCCTCTGCACCCATTCCTGCCACGAACTTGTCCGGATCGTCTGCAGGCATGTTGTACTGCTCAGGCATCTGTGCGTACAGGTCGAGATACTCGTCCTCTGAAAGGAGGTCGAGCTTCTGAAGTCCTGATGCACCCGGTCTGATGACGATATACTTTTCGTAGTAGATTACTGATTCGAGCTTCTTCGCAGCGATTCCGAGAAGAGCGGCGATCTTGTTGGGCGCTGACTTGAAGTACCAGATGTGTGCTACCGGAACGGTGAGCTCGATGTGGCCCATCCTTTCCCTGCGCACCTTCTTCTCTGTCACCTCCACGCCGCAACGGTCGCAGACGATACCACGGTAGCGGATTCTCTTGTACTTGCCGCAGTGGCACTCGTAGTCCTTTGTAGGACCGAAGATCTTCTCGCAGAAAAGTCCGTCACGCTCAGGCTTGTATGTCCTGTAGTTGACGGTCTCCGGCTTCAGTACCTCTCCTGAAGACCTTTCCTTGATGTCTTCAGGAGAAGCAAGAGCGATGCTGATTCTTTCGAAATTGCTTTTAACCTTGTTTTCTTTATTAAAAGTCGGCATATTTCTGTAAATCTTTTATTGTCAGTAATTAGTCCAAAGTCACTTTAAGTCCGAGACCTCTGAGCTCGTGGAGCAATACGTTGAGGGATTCCGGAATGCCTGGGTTCGGCATGAGGTCACCCTTGACGATTGCTTCGTATGCCTTGGATCTACCTGTAACGTCGTCAGACTTCACGGTGAGGATCTCCTGGAGTACGTTCGATGCACCGAATGCCTCGAGTGCCCAAACCTCCATCTCTCCGAAACGCTGTCCTCCGAACTGTGCCTTACCACCGAGCGGCTGCTGGGTGATGAGTGAGTAAGGACCGATCGAACGTGCGTGCATCTTGTCGTCAACCATATGGCCGAGCTTGATCATGTAGATCACGCCGACAGTCGCAGGCTGGTCGAACCAGTCACCTGTGCCACCGTCACGGAGATATGTTTTACCGTAGCGTGGGAGGCCTGCCTTGTCTGTGTACTCACAGATGTTGTCGAGCGTCGCACCGTCGAAGATAGGGGTGCTGAACTTCACTCCGAGCTCCTCGCCGGCCCATCCGAGAACTGTCTCGTAGATCTGGCCGAGGTTCATTCGTGAAGGCACACCGAGAGGGTTGAGGACGATATCCACCGGAGTACCGTCTGCAAGGAACGGCATATCCTCGTCCCTCACCACCTTGGCAACGATACCCTTGTTACCGTGGCGTCCGGCCATCTTGTCACCGACTCTGATCTTACGCTTCTTCGCTACATATACCTTTGCGAGCTGCATCACGCCGTTAGGAAGCTCATCACCGACCTTGATCTTGTCGAGAACCCTCTTGTTGCGTGCTGCCTCTTCCTTGTGGGCGATGCAGTAGTTGTTGATGAGTTCCCTGATGAGTTCGTTGGCGTTCTTGTCGGTCGTCCACTTGCTCGGGTTGATGTTCTCATAGTCGATACCCTTGATGTCGGCTACCGTGATGTCCTTGCCCTTTGCAATGATCTCGACTCCGTAGAGGTCGCTGATGCCGGCGCTCTTCTTGCCCTGCACGAGCACAGCAAGCTTCTCGATGAACCTTGCCCTGAGTGCCTCTGCCTTTGCCGCGAACTCTTCCTCCGCCTTCTCGATCTTCACCTTCTGGTCTCCCTTTGCACCCTTGCGGCCGCTCTCCTTAGCCACCTTTGAATAGAGGGCTGTGTTGATTACGGTACCGCTGAGTGACGGTGTCGCCTTGAGTGATGCATCCTTCACGTCACCTGCCTTGTCTCCGAAGATGGCTCTGAGGAGCTTCTCTTCCGGTGACGGATCGCTCTCTCCCTTAGGAGTGATCTTACCGATCATGATGTCACCCGGCTCGATGTGTGCACCGATACGGATGATACCGTTCTCGTCGAGATCCTTTGTAGCGTCCTCGCTGACGTTAGGAATATCTGATGTAAGTTCCTCCATACCACGCTTGGTGTCACGCACTTCAGTGATGTACTCGTCCACGTGGATCGATGTGAGGATGTCCCAGCGGATCATGCGCTCTGAAATCACGATGGCGTCCTCGTAGTTGTAACCCTTCCAAGGCATGAATGCCACCTTCAGGTTCCTTCCGAGTGCGAGCTCGCCCTTCTGTGTCGCATATCCCTCTGTCATGATCTGTCCTGCCTCTACGATATCACCCTTGCGGACGATAGGCTTCAGGAGGATGGTCGTGCTCTGGTTTGTCCTTCTATATATAGGAAGCTGGTATACGGTGATGTCCGGGCTGAAGCTTACGAACTTCTCGTCCTCGGTGCGCTCGTACTTCACGTGGATTTCCTTTGCATCCACATATACGACCTCACCCTTGCGCTCTGCCCTTACCTGTGTACGTGAGTCGAGGCAGACTCTTTCCTCAAGTCCTGTACCAACGATAGGGGACTCAGGGTTGAGAAGCGGAACTGCCTGACGCATCATGTTCGCACCCATGAGGGCACGGTGGGCGTCGTCGTGCTCGAGGAACGGAATGAGGGATGCCGCAACCGAAGCGATCTGGTTAGGAGCCACGTCCATGTAGTTCACTTCCTCCTTCGTGACGACAGGGAAGTCCGCACCGAGACGGCACTGGATTCTGTCTTCGAGGATGTTGCCTTCGTCATCCATCTTCACCTTTGCGAGGGATACCATCTGGTTCTCCTCCTCCTCGGCGCTCATGTACATCCAGCCGTCTGAACTGAGGTCTACCTTTCCTCCCTCTACCTTGCGGTACGGAGTCTCGATGAATCCGAGGTCGTTGATTCTTGCGTATACGCAGAGTGACGATATAAGACCGATGTTCGGTCCCTCAGGAGTCTCGATAGGGCAGAGACGGCCGTAATGCGTATAGTGTACGTCTCGCACCTCGAAGCCTGCACGGTCTCTTGAAAGACCTCCCGGACCGAGGGCTGAAAGACGACGCTTGTGTGTCATTTCAGACAGCGGGTTCGTCTGGTCCATGAACTGCGAAAGCTGGCTTGTACCGAAGAACGAGTTGATCACAGAAGAAAGTGTCTTCGCGTTGATCAGGTCTGTCGGTGCGAACTGCTCGCTGTCGCGTACGTTCATCCTCTCGCGGATTGTACGGGCCATACGTGAAAGTCCCACGCTGAACTGGTTTGCGAGCTGCTCTCCCACCGTTCTGATACGCCTGTTGCTCAAGTGGTCGATGTCGTCCACGACCGCCTTTGAGTTGATGAGCTGGATGAGATACTTGATGATCTCGATCATGTCGGTGTTGGTGAGCACCCTTGTGTTCTCGTCGATTGTGAGGTTCAGCTTCTTGTTGAGTCTGTAACGTCCCACGTCGCCGAGGTCATATCTCTTTTCAGAGAAGAAGAGCTTGTCGATGACATCTCTTGCAGTCGCTTCATCAGGTGGTTCCGAGTTGCGGAGCTGTTTGTAGATGTAGTTGACGGCCTCCATCTCCGTATTTGTCGGATCCTTCTGGAGGGTGTTGTAGATGATGGCGTACTCGTTTACGTTAGCCTCATCCTTCTGAAGCAGGATTGTCTTTACGTCGGTTTCAGACAGCTTCTCGATGGTTTCCTCGTTGAGGATTTCGCCGCGGTCTACGTAAATCTCGCTTCTTTCCACCGGTATCACCTCTCCTGTGTCCTCGTCCACGAAGTCCTCGCTCCATGTTCTGAGCACCTTGGCTGCGAGCTTTCTGCCCTCGTTTGCCTTGAGGTTCTCCGGAGTTGCCTCAATCTCGTCTGCGAGACCGAAGATGTCTATGATGTCCTTGTCTCCGTTGAATCCGATGGCTCTGAGAAGAGTCGTCACAGGCAGCTTCTTCTTACGGTCGATGTATGCATACATGACATTGTTGATGTCTGTCGCGAACTCGATCCATGATCCCTTGAACGGAATGATACGTGCCGAATAGAGCTTTGTGCCGTTTGCATGCACGCTCTGTCCGAAGAATACGCCAGGTGACCTGTGGAGCTGTGAAACGATGATTCTTTCAGATCCGTTGATTACGAATGTGCCGCCCGGAGTCATGTACGGAATGTTGCCGAGGTACACGTCCTGCACCTTCGTGTCGAATTCCTCATGCTCAGGGTCGCTGCATGAAAGGCGGAGTTTTGCCTTCAGAGGAACATTGTATGTCAGTCCTCTCTCAAGACACTCATCAATCGAATACTGCGGAGGGTCAATGAAATAGTCGATGAACTCGAGCTTGTAATTGTTCCTGGTGTCTTCGATTGGGAATATCTCCTGAAATACCTGATACAGACCCTCGCTGCGCCTGTTCTCCGGCGTGGTGTCGAGCTGGAAGAAGTCCTGAAATGACTTCAGCTGCACCTCGAGAAGGTCCGGGTACTCAAGGAGAATTTTTGATGATGCGAATGAAACTCGCTGATTGTTAGTCTTTTTTGACATCTTTCTGCCTTTGATATAGAGAAAAACTTTATTACGACAAAAAGGTTTAGAGCCTGATTGGCCCTAAACCTGACTTTTTTCCCATCAGAGGGAAAGGGGATGAAGCTATTTAATCTCAACTTCAGCTCCTGCCTCTTCGAGGGCAGCCTTAAGTGCTTCAGCCTCTGCCTTGGAAACTTTCTCCTTAACAGCTACCGGAGCCTTGTCAACGATCTCCTTAGACTCCTTAAGTCCGAGACCAGTTGCCTCCTTGACAGCCTTCACAACACCAAGCTTAGCCTGGCCAGCTGATTTGAGGATTACATCGAACTCAGTCTGCTCAGCCTCTGCTGCTGCAGCCGGTCCTGCTACTACTGCTACTGCAGCTGCTGCAGGCTCGATTCCGTACTCGTCCTTGAGGATCTGTGCAAGCTCCTGTACGTCTTTTACAGTAAGGTTTACTAACTCTTCTGCAAGTGCTTTAATATCTGCCATAATTGTAACTATTTATAAATTGTTTTCTTGTTTCGGGTTTATTATTCTGCTGATGCTTCAGCGTCTTTCTTGTCCTTGTTCTCAAGAGCATTGAGGACGTTGCGGATAGGTGACTGGAGGAGACCGATGATGTCGCCGATCATTTCCTCACGAGACTTGATTGCGTAAAGTGCATCAAGCTTGTCCTCTCCGATGAATGCAGGCCAGTCAGTGATGAAGGCTCCTTTGAGGACAGGCTTCTCAGCGCCTGTTTCCCTCATTTTCTTGATGACCTTTGCAGGAGCGTTAGGAGCAACTGTGTACATGATGGCAGTAGGGCCAGCGAGTACCTCAGTGAGCTTCTTCATCTCTTCGTTCTCAGAAGACTCGAGAACCTTTGTGAGAAGCGTGTTCTTAACGACTGTGAGTTTTACACCAGCCTCGAAGCAAGCCTTGCGGAGAGCGTGTGTCTTTCCTGCGTTGAGTCCGGCGATGTCAGCGATGTAGAAGTTCGGCGTCTCTTCGAGCTGTGCTGAAATCGCGTTGATAATATCGAGTTTTTCTTCTTTTCTCATAACGTTCAAATTTTACAGCACATTGATTATTCTACACTCTTGACATCCACGCGGATACCCGGGCTCATAGTAGAGCAGACTGAAACAGCCTTCATATATGTTCCCTTGAGGGCCTGTGGCTTCAGCTTGATGATAGCTGAAAGAAGCTCCTTGGCGTTCTCGTTGATCTGCTCAGCAGAGAAGGATACCTTTCCGATGGCAGCGTGAACGATACCAGTCTTGTCGACCTTGAAGTCGATCTTACCGGCCTTCACTTCCTTTACAGCCTTGCCGACTTCCATTGTAACCGTTCCGGTCTTAGGGTTCGGCATGAGACCTCTTGGACCGAGAATCCTACCGATTACACCGACCTTAGCCATTACAGATGGAGTACAGATGATGACGTCTACATCTGTCCAGCCGCCCTTTATCTTCTCGATGTACTCGTCGAGACCTACGAAATCTGCGCCAGCCTCTTTAGCCTCGTTCTCCTTATCTGGAGTACAGAGCACGAGCACTCTTGTTGTCTTACCTGTTCCGTGAGGGAGGGTTACGACGCCACGTACCATCTGGTTAGCCTTACGAGGGTCAACACCGAGGTTTACGTGAAGCTCTACCGATGCATCAAACTTTGTATAGGAAACTTCCTTTACAAGTGCACAAGCCTCAGCAAGCTTATATTCTTTTGCCGAGTCGATCTTTGCGACTGCGGCCTTCTGATTCTTAGTAAGTTTACTCATGTTGCCTGTGAATTAGTTAAGTTCAGGAAATTCTCCCTCTACCTTGATACCCATGCTTCGTGCAGTACCTGCAACCATAGTCATAGCTGACTGGAGTGTGAAGCAGTTCATGTCCGGCATCTTGCTCTCTGCAATGGCCTTCACCTGATCCCAGGTGATGCTGCCGACCTTCTTTCTGTTTGGCTCTGCAGATCCGGCAGAAATCTTTGCAGCCTCTTTGAGCTGTACTGCTACAGGCGGCTGCTTGACCTCGAATGAGAAAGACTTGTCGCTGTAGACTGTAATCACTACCGGCAATACCTTACCTGCGCTTTCCTGCGTACGGGCATTGAACTGCTTGCAGAAATCCATGATGTTCAGACCCTTGGAACCGAGGGCCGGACCTACTGGTGGTGATGGATTTGCTGCGCCACCTTTAATCTGGAGTTTAATGAATCCAGTTACTTCTTTTGCCATAATTCTTGATTATTCTTTAGTTACCTGTGTAAAGTTGAGTTCCAAAAGCGTCTTTCTGCCGAAGATCATGACCATGACCTTGAGCTTGCTCCTGTCTTCGACAATTTCCTCTACGGTACCGTCGAAACCGTTGAAAGGACCGTCCGTGATCTTGACTGCATCTCCCACCCTGTAGTCGATTACAGTCTCGGCCTCAGTCGCGGCCATCTCATCCTGTTCTCCGAGGATTCTTCTCACCTCGTCATCCCTGAGCGGGATAGGGAGCTTCTCCTCTTGAGACTTTCCGTCGCCTCTCCTTACGTCACGCTTCTCTGTGAGAAAACCTGACATGTGGGGAACCTCGTTGCGGATGATGTACTGCAGCTCTCCTGTCAGCTCCGCCTCTATAAGCACATAGCCGGGATAGAAAAGGCGCTCTGTGCAGATACGCTTTCCATCGCGGATTCTATAGACTTTCTCTGTCGGAACAAGAACCTGTGAAACCAGATCCTGAAGGCCACATCTTTCAATCTCCTTTTCGAGATACTCTTTGGCTTTCTTCTCCTTTCCGCCTGCTGCCCTCAATACATACCATTTCTTATTGCTCTCGCTCATAATCCTGGTATTTTAGAATGTGTAAATGAATGACATCAGGTGCTGGAAGCAGAAGTCCATTGCGAAAATCACAAGGGCAAAAATCGCAGAGGCCACCATCACGACGATAGCGGAATTCTGCAACTTATCCCAAGTCGGCCAAGAAACCTTCTTGGTCAGTTCAGCATAGGACTCTTTCAGATAATTGATAAATCTTCTCATCTTTACATTTAATGGACATTGCAGATTGGAAGCTGGTTGCAACGTCTGTTAAACATTACCAAATCGTAACCTTTGATATTTTTATTGGCAGGGGAACCAGGATTCGAACCCAGACTAAAGGTTTTGGAGACCTCTGTACTACCCTTATACTATTCCCCTAATAAAGTGGGTGAACTTTTCAGGACACCCACCTGATATCATTGTGCTTAGTCAATAAGCTTTGTTACCTGACCTGCACCAACTGTACGACCACCCTCGCGGATTGCGAACTGGAGACCCTCGTTGATAGCTACAGGGTAGATGAGCTCTACAGTGATAGTTACGTTATCACCCGGCATAACCATCTCTACGCCCTCTGGGAGTGAAATCTCACCAGTGATGTCGAGTGTACGGATGAAGAACTGCGGACGGTAGTGGTTGTGGAATGGAGTATGACGACCACCCTCATCCTTCTTAAGTACGTAAATCTCTGCCTGGAACTTCTGGTAAGGCTTGATCATACCTGGCTTTGCAAGTACCTGACCTCTCTTGATTTCCTTCTTGTCGATACCACGGAGGAGGAGACCTACATTGTCACCAGCCTCACCCTGATCGAGGAGCTTACGGAACATCTCGACACCTGTTACGACAGTCTTCTTAGGCTCTTCGCCAAGACCTACGATCTCAACCTCGTCACCTACGTGGATGACACCAGTCTCGATACGGCCAGTTGCTACAGTACCACGGCCAGTGATTGAGAAGATGTCCTCGATCGGCATAAGGAACGGCTTGTCGATGTCACGTGGAGGAAGCGGAATGTACTCATCAACCTGAGCCATGAGCTCCATTACCTTAGCCTCCCACTGTGGGTCGCCGTTGAGTGCTCCAAGAGCTGAACCACGGATAACCGGTGCGTTCTCGCCGTCGAAGTTGTAGAATGAAAGAAGGTCGCGGAGCTCCATCTCTACGAGGTCGAGCATTTCCTCATCGTCAACGAGGTCAACCTTGTTCATGAATACAACGATTCTCGGCACGTTCACCTGACGAGCAAGGAGGATGTGCTCACGAGTCTGAGGCATAGGACCGTCAGTTGCAGCACAAACGAGGATAGCACCATCCATCTGAGCGGCACCAGTTACCATGTTCTTCACATAGTCGGCGTGGCCCGGGCAGTCTACGTGTGCGTAGTGGCGGTTTGCTGTCTGATACTCAACGTGTGCAGTGTTGATAGTGATACCACGCTCCTTCTCCTCTGGTGCGTTGTCGATAGAGTCGAATGAGCGGAGCTCTGAAAGACCAGCCTTAGCAAGTACAGTTGTAATTGCAGCTGTCAAAGTAGTCTTACCGTGGTCAACGTGGCCGATAGTACCGATGTTAACGTGCGGTTTCTCTCTCTTAAAGGTTTCTTTAGCCATAATTGTATTGTTTTTTAAGTATTATATACACAAAAAAAGCAGAGCCGGTGGTGAGAATTGAACTCACGACCTCTTCCTTACCAAGGAAGCGCTCTACCCCTGAGCTACACTGGCGTAGTTTGAGCGGAAGACGAGGTTCGAACCCGCG
>JAFTMS010000006.1 GCA_017452265.1 Bacteroidales bacterium
ATGGTCTCGCCGCCCTTTCCGATGATTGCGCCGATGAACTCGCCTGCAACACGGATCTGTACCATACGTGGAACGAACTCCTTGTAGTCTGCACGTGGCTCGCTGATGGTCTTCATCATCTCGCCCATGATGTGGAGGCGGCCCTGACGTGCCTGCTCGAGAGCCCTCTCGAGAACGTCGTATGAAAGTCCGTCAACCTTGATGTCCATCTGAGTGGCTGTGATACCGTCCTTTGTACCGGTTACCTTGAAGTCCATATCTCCGAGGTGGTCCTCATCTCCGAGGATGTCGGTAAGGATGGCGTAGCGCTCGTTAGGATTCTCCTTGTCTGTGATGAGACCCATTGCAACACCTGCAACAGGCTTCTTTATCTTCACACCTGCATCCATCAATGCGAGGCAGCCTGCGCAGACTGTAGCCATTGATGATGAACCGTTTGACTCAAGGATGTCTGAAACCACGCGCACTGCGTATGGATTCTCCGGAGCCATAGGGATCATAGGCTTGAGAGCCCTGTATGCAAGGTTTCCGTGTCCGATCTCACGACGGCCTACGCCTCTCTGAGGACGTGCCTCTCCTGTTGAGAAAGGAGGGAAGTTGTAGTGAAGCACGAACTGGTCTGTGTCCTGGATGAGGACTTCGTCGCGCTCCTTCATGTCGAGCTTTGTTCCGAGGGTCACAGTCGAAAGCGACTGAGTCTCACCGCGGGTGAAGATTGCCGATCCGTGAGCGCAAGGGAGATAGTCTGTCTCGCACCAGATCGGACGTACGGTAGTTGTGTCACGTCCGTCGAGGCGCACACCCTCGTCAAGGATCATATTTCTCATAGCCGCCTTCTCCACAGCATGATAGTATCTCTCCACCATCATGTGCTTCTCCTCGCGCTCCTCTTCAGGAAGGGTCTCATAGAACTCCTCCTTGAGTGCCTCGAAAGCGTCTGATCTTTCATGTTTTGCAGAGCCTGACTTAGCGATTGCATAGCATCTGTCATAGCAGAATGCCTCGATTGCCTTGCGGAGTTCCTCGTCGTTCTCCTCGTGGCAGTAAGTCCTCTTCTCTGTCTTGCCGACGGCCTCCATGAGCTCCATCTGCACCTTGCAGTGCTTCTTGATTTCCTCGTGAGCGAACTTGATGGCCTCAAGCATGTCATGCTCGCTGACCTCGTTCATCTCACCCTCGACCATCATGATGTTGTCGTATGTAGCGGCAACGATGAGGTCGATGTCGGCGTCAGCCATCTCGCTGAAGTTAGGGTTAATCTTGAACTCGCCGCCGATCCTTGCAACGCGGACCTCAGAGATAGGGCCCTCGAAAGGAATGTCGCTGACAGCGAGTGCCGATGATGCTGCAAGTCCTGCAAGTGCATCCGGCTGGATGTCCTTCTCAGCAGAGATAAGGTTTACGTTTACATATACTTCTGCGTGGAAATCCTCCGGGAACAGCGGCCTGAGTGCCCTGTCCACAAGTCTTGCGATGAGGATCTCATAGTCAGAAGCCTTTCCCTCACGCTTCATGAAGCCTCCCGGGAAACGTCCCGCAGAAGCGTATTTCTCCTTGTAGTCCACCTGAAGAGGCATGAAGTCCACATCCTCCTTCGCGTCCTTCGCGCAGGTCACTGTCGCAAGGAGCATTGTGCCGCCCATCTTGACGACAACAGAACCGTCAGCCTGTTTTGCGAGCTTGCCGGTCTCGATTTCAATTACCCTACCGTCGGATAATTCGATTGTCTTTTTTACGATATTCATTACTTCTGTCTCAACCTGCCTCCCCCAATGGGAGTTGATTATTAATGATTTCCGCCCATACGAAGCCCTGCAAGGCTTCTAAATACAGTTACGTATATATATTGTTCTGCCTCCGTAGCGCCGCAGGTTGGTCTTTGTTAGCGCATTGGAAGCGTCTTTGCGTGAAAAAAGGGGGAGTCCCATTCTTGGGCGTTCCCCCTTCGTCGGTTCCTACTATTATGTAGCTTATCGACGGAGGCCAAGCTCCTTGACGATAGCTCTGTATCTCTCAATGTCCTTCGCCTTGAGGTAGTCAAGTACACGACGACGCTTACCGACAAGCTTCAAGAGTGAGCGACGAGTCACATAGTCGTGCTTGTTGCTCTTGAGGTGCTCGGTAAGGTGAGCGATACGGTAGGAAAACAGTGCCACCTGGCTCTCTGGAGAACCTGTGTCAGCGTTAGACTTTCCGTACTTCTCGAAAAGCTCCTGTTTTTTCTCTGGTGCCAAATATTCAGCCATCTTTTGAAAAAATTAGAGGTTAATTATTGATTCTATCGTGCCCGTTCCCGACTTTCGGGATTAAGCGGGCGCAAAGATACGCATAAATTGCAAGAAAACAAGAAATTGCCACAAAAAATCTATAACTTTGCAGGCTCAAACTTGAAGAGTTAAATGTTATGAACATGAAAAGACTGATTCATATCCTTGCTTTGGTCGGGGGAATCGCTTTCCTTGCAGGATGCGATGAAAAAGAGGCAGACCTGCCGCAGCCGGAACAGGCTGTGATGCAGGACGGAGTATACGAAGGACTGGGCGAAGGCCGGAGTGGAATGATCAAGGTCGCCGTTGAGGTGAAGGAGCATATCATCACAGCTATCCGCATTCTCAGCCAATCTGAATCGAAATTTGCACAGCCGGCGGAACAGCAGATCATAGAAGCCGTCTTGGAAAAGCAGACGACCGAGGGTGTGGATGCCGTAAGTGGGGCCACCCTTACCTCCAACGGAATGCTGGCGGCCATCGGCATGGCCATCGATGCTTCGAAAGGTGTGGAACGGGAGGAAGCGGCCTATACCGACACCTCTTGCGACATCGTCGTGGTGGGAGCAGGTGGTGCCGGACTGGCTGCAGCTGTGCAGGCATCATCGATGGGAGCCCACGTCATCGTTCTGGAGAAGCAGGGAATCATCGGCGGAAATACCAACTATTCCACGGGCGGTCTGAATGCGGCCGAAACCTCGGTCCAGAAGAAACTGGGTATTACGGATTCCAGACAGAGCCATTTCGATGACACCATGTCGGGCGGCCATTACCTGAATGACCCATCGTTGGTGACAACCTTGGTAAATAAGGCTGCTGCGGTAGTGGACTGGCTCATTTCCCTGGGAGCCGATATGGGCGATGTGGGCAAGATGGCAGGTTCGAGTCAAAGCCGTACCCATCGTCCGTCGGGTGGTGCAGCCATCGGCCCACACCTGATGTCGGTATTGAGCAGGGCGGTTCAAGCCGAAAACATTTCCATCCGTACCCGCAATACTGTGACGGCATTGACTGAAAAGGACGGAAAGGTGACAGGCGTAAAGGTGAATACGTCCAAGGGTACTTACAGCATACAGGCAAAGGCGGTGATTATCGCTACCGGAGGCTTCGGCGCCAACTTGTCCATGGTAGAGCAGTATCGTCCGGAACTGAAGGGTTTCGGCACTTCCAATCATCACGGTGCTACAGGCGATGCCTTCGAGTGGGTAGAGGCCTTGCAGGTGCCGTTGGTACACATGGACCAGATACAGGTGCATCCTACCGGAGAAACGGGCAGCCATCTGCTGATAACGGAGGCCGTCCGTGGCAATGGCGCTATTCTGGTGAACAGCGAAGGAGTACGTTTCGCTGATGAGATGTGGACACGCGACAGACTTTCGGATGCTATTCTGGAGCAGACGGGAAAGTCGGCTTATATCATATTTGACCAAAGCGTACGTGAGTCGCTGAGTGCCATTGAAAACTATGCCCAGCAAGGTCTGCTCACCTCAGCCGGTACCGTTTCCGAACTGGCGCAGGCGCTGAATCTGCCCGTGCCGGCCTTTGTCGCAACCATGGAGGCTTACCGGATGTATCAAGTTGCCGGAGAAGATCCGGATTTCGGCCGTAAGGCGGAAGAAATGCCTCGTCCGCTCAATCAGGCGCCTTATTATGCCATTCATGTAGAGCCGGTGATACACCACACTATGGGTGGCATCAAGATCAACTCGAATGCAGAAGTGCTGAATGAGGCGGGTGAGGCTGTTCCAGGATTGTATGCGGCAGGTGAAGTGACGGGAGGGGTGCATGGCGGAAACCGTCTGGGAGGCAATGCCGTAGCAGACATCATGGTGTTCGGCCAGATAGCCGGCACCTCTGCCGCCCGGTTTGCCTCGGCAAACTTCTGAACCTGAATCCCCCTCCTGTATTGCCACATATACAGAAGTATGACAAGCGTGTGGTACAAGAATCAGCCGATTCCTGTACCACACGCTTCTTCTACCCTGCTCGAAACGCAGTCTGTTGCAGGTCCCTTGTTCACGTGATACAAAAATTCTCAAGTTTTTATATCACCCTGTCTGAGTCAACTTCGTATAGGCTCGGCACGCATGTTTCCACTTGATGCGATGCCATGTCATACCTGATTCTTCTTGCAAGTGAGGCACCGTCCGACACTTTTTTGGCCATTTTCATGACGGACGGTGCTGAAAATACATCTAATAGCTCCGCTTTCGGAGCCGTCACACATCTTTTTGCCAGTTTTGATGTGCGACGGTTTATATGAAACTGAAAATCCCGGCCTCATGGTTAAAACCTGAAGTTTAAGGACAGATAGTGTGTTGTCAATCTGAATTGCATGCAATATGCGTTGCTTGTTCGCGCCAAGACTCGCGCCATTTTCAGAAATATGACGAGTGTGGTACAAAAATCAGCCGATTCCTGTACCACACTCCGGTATAGCCGTCCCCTGAAGCAGTCCTTGTCGGATTTTCCGACGGTAGTGTTGCTTTTTCAAAATGAATTTGATAATTTTGTTGTCCCGAAAACAAGCTCAAAGACGAACGCAAAACGAACTTACATGAACAGGAGAACCCTATCGCTGCTATCACTATTGCTATGGAATCTTCCTCGGTGAAGGCTCCGGTCAGGTGATGTATATGCAGTGAAGGTTTCGGAATGAAATCATCATAAAAATATATGTTAATGTGCCTCCGGATGCTTTCCGGGGGCTTTTTTATTTAGACAAATGGACCAGAAACTCTATGTATTTGACACGACTCTCAGGGACGGCGAACAGGTTCCCGGATGTCAACTTAACACGATTGAGAAGATCGAACTGGCAAAGCTGCTCGAAACCATGAAGGTGGATGTCATCGAGTGCGGATTCCCGATATCCAGCCCCGGTGACTTCAAGTCCATCGTTGAAATCTCTAAAGTGGTGACCGAATCGAGGCTGTGCGCCCTCTCGCGTGCTGTCGAAAAGGATATAGACATGGCTGCCGACGCCCTTCATTTCGCACGTCTGAAGCGTATCCACACCGGAATAGGTACGTCGGACTACCATATCAGATATAAATTCAACTCCAACCGCGACGAAATCCTCGAACGTGCGGTGGCGGCCGTGAAGTATGCAAGGAAGTATGTCGATGACGTGGAGTTTTATGCAGAGGACGCAGGCAGGACCGATAACGAATACCTCGCGAGGGTGGTGGAGGCCGTAATCAAGGCCGGTGCGACCGTGGTGAACATCCCGGACACGACGGGATACTGCCTTCCGCACGAGTACGGAGCGAAGATAAAATACCTCATCGACAACGTCCCGAACATCGACAAGGCCATAATCTCGACGCATTGCCACAACGACCTCGGAATGGCCACGGCAAACACCCTCGCCGGAGTGATCAACGGTGCAAGGCAGGTGGAGGTGACCATGAACGGTGTGGGAGAAAGGGCCGGAAACACGGCGATGGAGGAAGTCGTGATGGCGGTGAAGAGCCGCAAGGACATCCCTGTATATACCGACATCGTCACCCGGCATTTCCACAAGGCCTCACATGCCGTTTCGACGCTTATGAGGATGCCTGTGCAGCCGAACAAGGCCATCGTGGGCAGAAACGCCTTCGCGCATTCGTCGGGAATACATCAGGACGGAGTGCTCAAGAACCGTGAGAGCTATGAAATCATCGATCCTGTGGATGTGGGAGTGAACGATTCCACTATCGAACTCACTGCAAGAAGCGGCAGGGCTGCCCTGAACCACCATCTGCAGCGTCTCGGAATCAATCTGACCAAGGAACTCCTGGACAGCGCGTATGACAAGTTCCTCAAGCTTGCAGACTGCAAGAAGGACATCAACGATTCAGACCTGTACATGCTGGCCGGAGTGACGCAGGACAAGCACGCCCAGAAGCTCAGGCTCAAATATCTGCAGGTGGTATGCGGAAAGAACGCCATACCGATGGCGACGGTGAAGCTCATCATCGACGGCGAGGAATGCACCGCCACATCGAGCGGAAACGGCCCTGTGGATGCTGCGTTCAAGGCAGTCAGAAGCCTGATACACAGGAAGGTGAACCTCGAGGAATATCTCGTCCAGGCGATAACCAAGGGCACGGACGACGTGGGCAAGGTGCACATACAGATCGAGAATCAGGGAAATATATACTACGGATTTTCGGCAAACACCGACATCGTGACGGCATCGGTCGAGGCCTACGTGAACGCAATTTCCAAAATTATATGATATGGACAAGACACTTTTTGACAAGATATGGGAGGCGCACGTGGTGAAGAGCCTGCAGGACGGGCCGGACGTGCTCTATGTTGACCGCCATCTGATCCATGAGGTGACGTCCCCTCAGGCATTTTCGGCTCTCCGTGAAAAGGGTATGAAGGTGTTCCGGCCGCAGAGGACGTTCGCCACATGTGACCACAACACCCCGACGCAGGATCAGGACAAGCCGATATCTGATCCGGCTTCCGCACAGGCCGTGGACACACTCGCAAGGAATACGATGGAAAACGGTATCACGTTCTTTCCGCTCGGAGATCCGGGCAACGGCATCGTGCATGTGATAGGACCGGAGCAGGGGATTGTCCTCTGCGGCCAGACGGTCGTCTGCGGAGACAGCCACACGGCGACGCACGGCGCATTCGGAAACATCGCCTTCGGAATAGGTACCAGCGAGGTGGAGATGGTCTTCGCCACCCAGTGCCTCATGCAGAACAAGCCGCGTCAGGCCCGCATCACTGTGGACGGAAGGCTCGCTCCGGACGTGACGCCGAAGGATGTAATCCTTTATATAATATCGAAGTTAGGCACCGGCGGATGCACAGGATGCTTTGTGGAATATGCCGGAGAAGTGTTCCGGAACATGAGCATGGAAGGCCGTATGACGGTCTGCAACATGAGCATCGAGATGGGAGCGAAAGGCGGACTTGTGGCTCCGGACGACACGACGTTCGAATATATGAAGGGCCGCCGTTTCGCTCCGTCGGAGGAAGAGTTCGCGCGCATGGTGCCGCAGTGGAGGAAATTGAAGACGGATGACGACGCGGTCTTTGATGTCGAGCATACATTCGATGCCGCCGATATAAGGCCTATGGCGACATACGGCACAAATCCGGGCATGGGCATGGCTGTGGACGGCGTGATTCCGTCGGAGGCGGTCGGCTGCGATTCTGCAAGCTTCGATAAGGCGCTGGCATATATGGACTTCCGTTCGGGTGAACGTCTCGTCGGGAAGAAGATTGACTATGTGTTCCTCGGCTCATGCACGAACGGCCGGATTGAGGACTTCCGTGCCTTTGCATCTGCGGTGAAGGGTCGCCGCAAGGCTCCGGAGGTGACGGCATGGCTGGTGCCGGGTTCGAAACAGGTTGAGGCCATGATCGAGGCGGAAGGAATCGGGGATGTGCTGAGGGAGGCTGGTTTCGAACTGAGGCAGCCGGGGTGTTCGGCATGTCTGGCGATGAATGCGGACAAGATTCCGCAGGGAAAATACTGTGTGTCCACGTCGAACCGCAATTTCGAGGGACGTCAGGGGTACGGTGCAAGGACAATACTTGCAGGCCCTCTGGTAGCGGCAGAGGCGGCTGTAAACGGATATATTGACATATGGAAAAAATAACGACAATAAAGTCAGCGGCCGTACTTGTGCCGATTGCAAATATAGATACGGACCAGATCATTCCGGCCCGTTTCCTGAAGACCACATCACGCGAAGGCTTTGGAGAAAAGCTTTTCTACGACTGGCGGTATGAAGCCGACGGCACCCCTAAGCAGGGATGCATCCTCGACGGACAGAGCGGAAGCATACTCGTGGCCGGTCATAACTTCGGCTGCGGCTCAAGTCGCGAACATGCGGCATGGGCGGTCCACGATGCAGGCTTCCGTGCGGTCATTTCGTCGGAATTTGCCGACATTTTCCGAGGCAATGCATTGAACAACAGTGTGCTGCCGGTGCAGGTGTCTGAGGCTTTTCTGGAATCTCTGACGGCTGCCCTCAAGGCGGATCCTGAAATGGAAGTGTGTGTGGACCTCGTTTCCCGGACGGTGTCGGCTGAAGGCGTGGGCAGCGAGACCTTCCCGATAGTAGGATACAAGCGCGAATGCCTCATGAAAGGCTACAGCGACATCGACTACCTCCTTTCAGACGTCGCTGCCATCCTTGACTATGAATCTAAACACTAAGAAGATTTATGAAGAAACATATAGCAGTTCTTCCGGGCGACGGAATCGGCCCGGAAATCATAGCCCAGGCAGTCCGTGTGCTGGACGCAGTCGCCGAAAGGTTCGGCCATGAATTCGAATATGAATACGCATCCATAGGAGCCTGTGCCATCGACGAGTGCGGTGAGCCGTATCCGGAAGCCACCCATGACGTCTGCATGAATGCGGATGCAATACTTTTCGGCGCAATCGGCGATCCGAAATACGACCGTGATCCGTCTGCAAAGGTACGTCCCGAACAGGGCCTTCTGAAGATGCGCAAGACCCTCGGTCTGTACGCGAACATACGCCCTGTGAAGCCGTACGACAGCCTTCTGTCTGCCTCTCCGCTCAAGAACGAACTTGTTGCCGGCTCGGATTTCGTTGTCGTGAGGGAACTTACCGGAGGAATATATTTCGGTGAGCCGCGCGGCAGGAACGAAGCCGGAGACAAGGCTTTCGACAGCTGCGTATATTCAAAGGCTGAAATAGAGAGCGTGGCACATGTCGCTTTCGGTTACGCAAGGCGTCGTCGCGGCAAGGTGACGCTCGTGGACAAGGCCAATGTGCTGGCGACATCCAGGCTTTGGCGTGAGACCGTGACGGCAATCCATAAGGCGGAGTATCCGGATATAGCTCTGGACTTCATGTATGTGGACAACGCTGCCATGAAGATGGTCTCGAATCCGAGGGATTTCGACGTGATATTGACTGAAAACATGTTCGGCGACATCCTGAGCGATGTTTCCGGCGTGATCAACGGCTCCATCGGCCTCCTTCCGTCCGCTTCCTTCGGAGACTCCCGGGCCCTCTTCGAACCGATTCATGGCTCGTATCCGCAGGCTGCCGGCAAGGATATAGCCAATCCGATAGCCACAATCCTTTCTGCGGCAATGATGCTTGAAGATTCATTCGGTCTGTCGCAGGAGGCTGCCGTCATCAGTGAGGCATGTGCAGACGCCATAGCCAAAGGCATCATTACGGAGGACATCCGTCCGTCAAGCCCATACGGTACCAAAACCGTCGGCTCTTATATAGCGGAATACATCCTGCAAGGCTGATCCGGTGCCACTCATCCGGAAAAACCGCCATTTTCCCGGAGCACCCAGGCTTTTTGCACCACTCGTCCGGAAAATCCCGCATTTCCCCGGACGACCCAAATATGAAGACGACATGAAGACTGAAAGAATATTGAAAGACCCGGATCTGGGGGAGGTGACGTTCAGAAAGAGCGCCAGGAGCTGCCGCATGAGCATACGGGTGCATCCGGTGAAGGGAGTGAGCGTCATTATGCCCGTCATTGTGCCCTATGCGGTGGCAGAGGCGTTCTACAATGCGCGGAGGCAGTGGGTGATCGAGACGGTGGCGAAGCAGAAGGAGCGTTACCGCGATGTGCCGAAGGCTTCTGCGGAGCAGATCGAGGCGATGCGCCGTCAGGCGAAAGCCGAGCTGCCGGGACGTCTGGCAGAACTCGCTGCAAGGTATGCCTTCCTATATAATAAGGTGACGATAAAGCATAATGCCACCAACTGGGGAAGCTGTTCTGCGAAAGGAAACATCAATCTGAATCTGAACATAGTGCGTCTTCCACGTCCGCTGCAGGACTATATCCTTCTGCATGAGCTCTGCCATCTTCGTCACCACGATCACGGCCAGGGTTTCCATCTGCTTCTGGAACATGTCTGCACGGACAATCTCATAAGACTGATGGACGAGGGAGACCAGACAGCTGCAATGCTGGCACGAAAGGTTGCGGCGAGCCGGGCGAAGTATCCGATGGACCATATAATGACGGCCGAGATCAAAAAATACGGGATTGTGTGAACAACTTAAGGAAAAATTCATTAAGTTTGCACTCACGCTTCCCCGAAATGCGCGTCGGATAAAGTCGAACGAACTCAGAATAGCACGATGTTCTTAGCTTTACATACGAATGTCATAACCATGATTCTTACGGTGATTGTTTCCCTAATTATCGGGAAATAGTCCGTAAGGCCATTGGTGCATTAATATATTGTCGCTTGCAACACCTCTGGTCAATGATAGCAGGCGACTTTTTTATTTATGAAACAACTCAGAAGCAGTATCTGTACAACGGGCCCCAAGATGGCCGGCGCAAGAGGACTCTGGAGAGCCAACGGAATGAAGGACAGCCATTTCGGCCGTCCCGTGATTGCGATAGTGAATTCCTTCACGCAGTTTGTCCCCGGCCATGTGCATCTTCATGAGATAGGTCAGGAGATAAAGGCAAGGATAGAGGAATTGGGATGCTTTGCGGCAGAATTCAATACGGTGGCTGTGGATGACGGCATCGCCATGGGCCATGACGGCATGCTTTATTCGCTTCCGTCAAGGGATATGATAGCTGACAGCGTGGAGTATATGTGCAACGCCCACTGTGCAGATGCCATGATATGCATCTCGAACTGTGACAAGGTCACTCCGGGAATGCTTATGGCGGCCATGAGACTGAATATCCCTGCCGTTTTTGTGTCGGGTGGCCCTATGGAGGCAGGCCGTGTAGGTGAAAGGGATTACGACCTTGTGGATCTGATGGTCCGTGGAGCGGATCCGTCTGCAACTCCAGAGGAACTGGATGCCCTCGAAAGAGGAGGCTGTCCGGGATGCGGCTGCTGCTCCGGCATGTTCACTGCAAATTCCATGAACTGTCTCAGCGAGGCCCTCGGTATGGCCCCTGCCGGCAACGGCACGATGCTCGCGACACACAAGGAACGCCGCAACCTCTTTCTCAAGGGAGCCGAACTGATTGTAAGGAACGCTCTTGCATATTATATGGACGATGACGAAAGCGTGCTTCCTCTCTCGATCGCCACAAAGCAGGCCTTCCTGAATGCGATGTCGCTCGATATCGCCATGGGCGGTTCCACCAACACGGTGCTCCATCTTCTGGCTGTCGCCCATGAGGCCGGCGTGGACTTCACGATGAAGGATATAGACGAACTTTCAAGAAGGATTCCTGTGCTTTGCAAGGTGTCGCCGAACAGCCGTTACCATATACAGGACGTGGCCCGTGCAGGCGGCGTGATGGGAATACTTGCGGAACTTGACCGTGGAGGATTCCTCGACACGTCGGTACGCAGGGTGGACTATCCGTCTCTCGCTGCGGCCATTTCCGCAGAAGACATAATCACGGCAGGCCGTAACAAGACCACACAGAAATATCTCGCGGCTCCGGGCGGACGATACAACCGTCTGTTGGGCTCCAATTACGTATATCACAATTCATTCGATACCGACCGTGCGGAAGGCTGCATCCGTGATCTGGAGCATGCATATTTCCGTGACGGAGGACTTGCAGTGCTGCAGGGCAATCTCGCTGCGGACGGCTGCATAGTGAAGACTGCGGGTGTGGATGAAGGCATATGGAAGTTCCGCGGCCCGGCTGTGGTGTTTGAATCGCAGGAGGAGGCTGTGGAAGGTATCCTCGGCGGACGTGTGAAGGCCGGTGATGTGGTGGTGATCCGCTACGAAGGCCCGAAGGGAGGCCCGGGAATGCAGGAGATGCTTTATCCGACGTCATATCTCAAGAGCATGAAGCTCGACAAGGCCTGCGCTCTTCTGACGGACGGACGCTTCTCCGGAGGCACGTCAGGCCTTTCAATAGGCCATGTTTCGCCTGAGGCTGCGTCGCACGGCGTCATAGCCCTTGTCGAAGAAGGTGATATGATAAGCATTGATATCCCGTCCAGAAGCATATCTCTGGATGTGCCGGAGGATGTGATTGAAGAGCGCCGCAAGTCTATGGAGGCAAAGGGTAAGGCTGCATGGAAACCGGCATCCCGGGACCGCAAGGTGAGCCTGGCGCTCAGGGCATATGCGAAAATGGTGTCGTCCGCCGACAAGGGAGCTGTAAGGATAATGGAGGACTGATGATGGCGGAAAACAGAAGAATAAAGGGCTCGGAGGTCATTCTGAAGGCTTTGGAAGCAGAGGGCGTGGATACGGTTTTCGGATATCCGGGAGGCGGTATCATGCCGTTCTACGACGATCTGTACAGATACGGAGACAAGATACGCCATATCCTCGTGAGGCACGAACAGGCTGCGGTACACGCTGCCGAGGGATATGCAAGGAGCAGCGGAAGAACCGGCGTTTGCGTGGCGACGGCAGGCCCGGGAGCGACTAATTTCGTGACGGGAATTGCGGATGCCATGATGGATTCCACACCGATCGTGTGCATAACCGCCCAGGTGCAGAAGGAAGGGCTCGGTGCGGCTTCGTTTCAGGAGGCCGATATCATAAGCATAACGTTGCCGATAACGAAGTGGAACTACGAGGTAACAAGTGCGGATGAAATAGCTCCTGCACTTGCCAAGGCCTTCCGAATCGCAGCGTCAGGACGTCCTGGTCCTGTTCTGGTGAGCATAACGAAAAATGCCCAGACTGAAGAGACGGATTTCGCATATAGCAAGGAGGACTCGTCTCCTGCACCGCTTGAGGCCGGCCTTTCGGACTGTATAGACAAGGCTGTGCAGATGATCAATGCTTCTGCGCGGCCGCTTGTGATCGCCGGACAGGGAGTCATGATTTCAGAAGCGGAAAAGGCGCTGGATGCACTTGTGCGCACGGCCGGTCTGCCTGTCGCAACGACGATGATGGGCCTTTCCTGTGTATCGTCGGACCATCCTAACTATGTCGGATGTGTCGGTATGCACGGCTCGCATGCTCCGAACAGGATGACGCAGGAGGCGGATCTGATTGTGGCTGTGGGCATGAGGTTCAGCGACCGTGTGACCGGAAATCCTGCAGGGTATGCACCTAAGGCGAAGATAATCCATATCGAGATAGATCCGGCTGAGATAGGGAAGTCGGTGCGTGTGGATCTGCCTATAGTGGGAGATGCACGTGAGGTGCTGGAGGAAATCCTCAGGAGGGGAGTGACAGGCAGCGAACGTGGCCCGTGGTGGGAGATGGCACGTGAAATCGCCGCGAAGGAATCCCGTATGCTTACATCCGTACAGCTTTCTCCGGCAAACGGACTCACCATGGCTTCTGTGGTCGAACGCATCTCGATGCATGTCGGGAACGACAAGATCGTGGTCACGGATGTGGGACAGAACCAGATGTTTGCTGCCAGATTCTCACATTTCAGGTCTTCACGCAGCTGGGTGTCTTCAGGTGGCCTCGGTACGATGGGGTACGGGCTTCCGGCTGCAATCGGAGCGAAGGCGGCGAATCCTGAAAGAGATGTGGTCGTGTTCATGGGTGACGGCGGTTTCCAGATGAACATGCAGGAGCTTGGAACCCTGCTGCAGACGGGACTGGCTGTGAAGATGGTCCTGATGAACAATTCATGGCTGGGCATGGTGCGTCAGTGGCAGGAGCTCTTCTACGACAGGAGGTATTCGTTCACGCATCTTGATAACCCCGATTTCCAGAAGATTGCGTCGGCATATGACATACCTTCGGCGCGGGTTACTTCCCCGGATATGCTGGATGAGGCGGTGGATAGGATGATGACCACCGACGGTCCGTTCCTGCTGGAGGCATGTACGATACCGGAAGAGAACATATTCCCGATGATACCGGCCGGGGCCACAATCGACCATATATTCATAGACAAGGACTTTACACAGATATGATACATAAGTATATAGTTACGGCGGAAGGAGAAAGCCGTCTCGACATAGTGAGCAGAATATCGATGCTCTTCATGCGCAGGCATATTGACGTGGAGAGCCTGACCTACCTTCCTATGGCGGGATGCACGAGCTGCTACAGGGTATGTGCGCTCGCACGCGAGGAGACGATACGTCAGGTCATCTGTCAGATGGAGCACATTGAAGGCCTCGCCACAGTACGCTATGAGGAATCTTATTGAATTTAATCAACTTTAAAACGAAACAGATATGGCAACGATGAATTTTGGCGGAGTCGAGGAAACAGTTGTTACCCGCTCTGAATTTACTCTTGAAATGGCAAGAGAAACGCTTAAGAATGAAGTGATTGCAGTGATCGGTTACGGTGTGCAGGGGCCGGGGCAGTCTCTGAACCTCCGCGACAATGGTTTCAACGTCATTGTGGGACAGAGAAAGGGAACGAAGAGCTGGGACAAGGCAGTAGAGGACGGCTGGGTTCCTGGCGAGACACTCTTTGAAATAGCAGAGGCCTGCGAGAAGGGTACCGTAATAGAATATCTTCTTTCCGATGCGGCCCAGATTTCTGTCTGGCCTGTCGTGAAGCAACATCTTGCTCCGGGCAAGGCTCTGTACTTCTCGCATGGTTTTGCAATCACATACAGCGACCGTACAGGCATTGTGCCTCCTGCAGACGTAGACGTGATCATGGTGGCTCCAAAGGGTTCGGGCACTTCGCTCCGCAGGCTTTTCGTGGCCGGCAAGGGCGTGAACTCCTCATTTGCGGTATATCAGGATGCGACTGGACGTGCTCGTGAAAGGTGTCTTGCCCTCGGGATAGGTGTGGGTTCGGGTTATCTCTTCGAGACGGATTTCAAACGTGAGGTGTATTCAGACCTGACCGGCGAGCGCGGAACCCTCATGGGCGCTATCCAGGGCATATTTGCAGCTCAGTATCAGGTGCTCCGTGAGAATGGCCATACTCCTTCTGAAGCGTTCAACGAGACGGTCGAGGAACTGAGCCAGAGCCTTATGCCGCTTATTTCGGAGAACGGTATGGACTGGATGTACGCGAACTGCTCGACAACTGCACAGCGCGGTGCCCTCGATTGGTGGAAGAAGTTCCGTGATGCGACACTTCCTGTATTCAACGACCTGTACGACAGCGTCAAGACAGGAAACGAGGCTCAGATTTCCATCGATTCGAACAGTCGTCCGGACTACCGTGAGAAACTCAATGCCGAGCTTAAGGAGATGCGTGAAAGCGAACTCTGGCAGACAGGCGAGACAGTCCGCAAGCTCCGTCCGGAGGCGAATTAGTCATTTCAGAACCGGATACTTCCCGGAAGCTGTCTGAATTTTTCTTTGTAAATTCAGACAGCTTCTGGTTTATAGTTTAGACAATGTTTCCTCTATGCTCAGGGCATCTTCCACACGGAATTCTCCGCTGCGGCTTCTCTGCAGCGAATCGAGATGCGCTCCGCTTTCCAGCGCTTCGCCGAGATCGCGTGCGAACGCTCTGACATAGGTGCCTTTGCTGCATACCATACGCACCACAGCCCGAGGCAGTCCCAATGCGGAGTTGTCTGTGACATTTATGCGGTTTGAGGCATTTGTAGTATGAAAAGCAACCCCTCCCACGACTTCGTCGTGGCTGCTCGCTGCAAAAGCCCACTGGGCTGTTTGCTGATCGCTCGCGACCCCTGCGGTCAGGGGGGTAGCACGGTTTTTCATACTACAAATGCCTTCTATAGAATCATAAATGTCACAGGATTCCTTGTCAAAGCCAATCAGTTCAAGGTCAGTTATGTTGATTCTGGCAACCCTTATCAGATCTTCTGCCGCCTCGTCCAGTGCCTTTCCTTCACGGTGCAGCTTTCTTGCAAGCTCATATGCACGCACTCCGTCCACAGATTTAGCCGAGAACAGCGGTGCAATCTGGTCCTGCTCGCCGACGAACTGCGGCAGGGCCTCCCTGACAGCCTCTTCAGTGATGTGCTCATGCGGAAAGAATCTGTCAATCTCCTTTTCCAGATCGTACGAAGGAGTCGTCGCACCGAAACTGATTCCGGCAACATATTCCTTGTCGTGTGCCTGAAGGCTTTCCGCAAGCTTGGTGGCATTACCGATGCAGACCAGCAGCACGCCTGTTGCAAGAGGGTCAAGCGTTCCTGCATGTCCGACCTTCAGCTTCTTCCTGCCGAAATGTCTGCATGCTGCATACTTGACCTTCCTTATGACATCGGCAGAAGTCCATCTGTACGGCTTGTCAATGGGGATGATGATACCCTCCGGATAGTCCTCGATACTGCATGTGAGCGGTGCGGACTCCCGGTTCAATACGAGTGCTCCCATATCACCTGCAGGAAATCTTGTCTATGCGGTTCTGATGGCGTCCTCCTTCAAAAGGAGTCGAAAGATATGCATCCGTGATTTCGAGCACCTTTTCAAAAGGGATGAATCTTGCCGGCATCACCAGCACATTCGCATTGTTGTGCTGCCTGATGAGTCTGGCAATCTCCACGTCCCAGCAGAGTCCTGCGCGGATGCCCTGATGCTTGTTCAGAGCCATCTGCATTCCGTTTCCGGTGCCGCACATCGCAATCCCGAGATCCACGTCGCCGTTCTCAACCGCATCGGCAAGCGGATGCGCCACATCAGGATAGTCCATGCTTGCCGTCGAATGCGTTCCGAAGTCCACGACTTCATGCCCATTTTCCTGCAGAGCCTTGATGAGGTCTGTCTTGTAGTCAAATCCAGCGTGATCGCTGCATATTCCGAGTTTCATAAACTGTCGATTTTGATACAGGTTGCAAAGATAACCTTGCTCTTTCTGCTATTTGAGCGTTGACTGTATGAAGCCGATTCTTCGGGCAAATTCCTTTTTGCCGATTATCGTCACGATGTCGGCGATTCCGAGACCGCTAGACGCTCCCACAAGCGCGAGGCGCAGGCAGTTCATCACCTTGCCCATAGGCCATTCGTTGCCTCTGATATATTCCTCAAGCGGACCTTCCAGAGCCTCCTTTGTGAATTCTCCTTCAAAATTGACGATGAAGTCCGCCACCTTCAGAGCCAGAGTGTAGTTCTCCTCCTTCCAGAACTTTGCAGCGTCCTTCTCCACAAAGGATGTCGGAGCTACGAAAAGGTATGACGCGATGTCCCAGAAGTCTGCCACGAACGTTGCCCTTTCCTGTATCAGTGCGACAATCCTTTCCACATACTGACGCGAGAATATCCTGTTTGCGAAATCTGCTCCCTGCACAGTCATTTCTGAACCGGCCGTGAGTGCGCAGGCAGGGCAGGCGACAATCTGCATGCCCTTTTCCTCAAGAACAGGAATATACAGGTCTGTAAGTGCCTCTACGCTCTTTGTACGGAGGTATTCCTTGTTGTACCATTTCGCCTTGTCCGCATTGAATCTTGCTCCGGACTTTATCACCCTTTCCAGCGAAAACGCCTGGATCAGTTCGTCAAGCGTGAACAGCTCGCGGTCATCTCCCGGATTCCATCCGAGCATCGCAAGAAGGTTGACGAAAGCCTCCGGAAAATATCCGTCCTCACGGTATCCGCGCGAAACCTCGCCTTCTGCATTCACCCACCTGAGCGGGAATACGGGGAAACCGAGGCGGTCTCCGTCGCGTTTGCTCAGCTTTCCCTTGCCGTCCGGCTTGAGCAGAAGCGACAGGTGAGCGAAACGAGGCTGTGTGTCCTGCCATCCGAATGCCTCGTAAAGCAGATAGTGGAGTGGAAGTGAAGGAAGCCATTCCTCGCCACGGATGACCTCGGTGATCTCCATGAGATGGTCGTCCACGATGTTTGCAAGGTGATATGTCGGCAGTTCGTCTGCCCTTTTCCAGAGCACCTTGTCGTCGAGCGTGTCAGTGTTCACCTCCACATGTCCTCTGATGAGGTCATCCATCTTCACCACCCTGTTCTCAGGCATCTTGAAGCGTATGGTCCAGTCTGTGCGGCTTTCGAGAAGTTCCTTCCACTCGCTTTCAGGAAGAGAAAGCGAATTACGCAGATCCATTCTCGTGGTCTGGTTGTAGATGAAGGTCTGTCCGGCAGCCTCCATTTCTGCCCTTTTTGCACCAAGTTCCTCTGCCGTGTCGAATGCGTAATATGCAAATCCGTCGGCAACGAGCTGCTCTGCATACTTGCGGTAGATGCCTCTTCGCTGGCTCTGCCTGTAAGGTGCATGAGGATGACGCTCCGAAGGAGTGTCCACGACGTTTCCTGAAGCGTCCACACCCTCGTCAGGAACGATGCCGCACCAGTTCAGAGCCTCGATGATGTATTTCTCCGCTCCGGGAACGAATCTCTGGGAATCGGTGTCTTCTATCCTTATGATGAAGTCGCCTCCATGCTGCTTAGCATAGAGGTAGTTGTAAAGCGCAGTCCTGACGCCACCCATGTGGAGCGGGCCGGTCGGAGACGGTGCAAAACGGACTCTTGTCTTTCTTTCCATATGTTCAGATATTAATGTTATTCTTCGCGCTTGGCTACCTGCGTGGTCTTGCGTCTGATTGCAGCCGTATGCTCAAGTTCACTGAGACTCTGACCCTCCCTGACAAGCAGTGCAGGCTTATTGCCTTCCTCAAACGTTATCTTCTTGCGTACGGCTGTACTGTTGTAGCCGATCTTCTGAACGCGGACTTCCGGAAGCTCGATGCCTTCTTCCGAAGCCGGCTCGTTCTTCCTGTAGGTGAAGTTCTGGTCTATCAGGATGAGGTTGCCGGTATTGCCTTCCGTGATCTCGCTTATCATGCTCATCTTGAACCCGGTTGCAATCACAGTGATGTTCACCCTGTCTCCGAATTCCGGATCGTCGTCGAAAACGATACCACGCTTGAAATTGTTTGCGTTGCCGGTGTAATCCTTTATGAGGTTGTTGATTTCCTCCAGCTGCTTCATCTGAAGGCCCTTTTCATTGTTGCCCACCGTGATGTTCACAAGCACATTCTTGGCCGTCTTGAGGTCGAAGTCATTCAGAAGCGGAGACTCGAGGGCGTTCTTCACTGCTTCCTCGATGCGGTCCTTGCCGGTTCCTGTGCCACAGCCCATGAGTGCCATGCCGCTGTTCTTCATCATTGCCCTGACATCCTTGAAGTCAACGTTGATATAGCCCCTCTTCTTTATGATTTCGGTGATTCCGCGCACAGCAGTCGCGAGCACTTCATCAGCCTTAGGGAAGGCATCCTGAATCAGCATGTTGCCGTAATAGTCGTAAAGCTTCTCGTTGTTGATGATCAGGAGGCTGTCCACATTCTTCTCCAGTTCGTTGATGCCGTCGATCGCCTTCGACATGGATTCGTTGCCCTCGTTCTTGAACGGTACCGTGACCACGCCGACCGTGAGTATGCCCTTCTTCTTCGCCATGGCTGCTATGACAGGTGCCGCACCTGTTCCGGTGCCGCCTCCCATGCCTGCCGTGATGAAGAGCATGTCTGTATTGTTGTTTATCACTTTTTCAGCGATCTCATCCTGCGAGTTGAGTGCTGCGTTGCGTCCTTCTGTCGGGTTGCATCCGGCTCCGAGACCTTCGCCGAGCTGAATCTTTACAGGCACGTCACAGTTGTTGAGCGCCTGTGCATCAGTGTTGCAGACGATGAAAGTACAGCCTTCTATCCTCTTGTTGTACATGTAGTTGACAGCATTGCATCCGCCACCTCCCACGCCGATGACCTTGATTATCGAATTCTCCGGAATCCAGTCTGCCGGAGTCACGTCCATAGTGTTGTCAATGACTTCTCCCATGATTATACCCCCTCCTGATTTACATTATCATAAAGACTTCCGCAGAAGTCAGTGAATTTTGTCCATGTGAGCCTGATCCCATTTCTTCCCTTCTTCTCCGGCTTCGCCTTCGGTTCGGATGCTGCCGGCGTCGTCATCGCATCCATATCCTGTTTGCTGAATATGAATTCCTTGTGCTCTTCCTCATGTTCCTCCACCTGGTTGCCTTTCGTTTCCTGATGCATGTCAGACATGTTCTCCACGATTGTTTCGGCTTCGGTGTATTCGCGGCTCACTGCACAGTTGAGGCTCTGTTCCTCCATTGCGGCGAGGATGAGTCCTGTGGATGTCGCAGCCGTGGTCTCTGAAATGTTCTCGCATCCCTGGCATGAGAACAGGTTCTTGGGATAGCCTGTCCTTACCCTGTATCCAGAGATGTCATAGATGAAGTTGCCGAGGTTGGCCAACTGTGCGCCTCCGCCCGTGACGACGATTCCGCTTCGGAGCATGTCTGCAAATCCGCTCTGCTGTATCTCGTAAAGGACGGCCATGATGATTTCCTCCACCCTTGCCGATATGATCTCCGAAAGATACTTTACAGGCAGCTTCTTGTCTGGCTCCGCACTGTTGTAACGTATCTGAATTACTTTCTCGCTGAGGCTCTGAAGCTTTTCCGGCATGCATGCGCCGTATGCCAGCTTGATGTTCTCGGCAAGCCTTTCCGAAATCTGGCATTCGCTCTTGATGTCGTCCGTGATGCTCTTTCCTCCGAAAGGAATCGATGCATAGTGGCGCATGATGTTTCCCTGATATATGGATACGGATGTGCTTCCGGCACCGAAGTCTATCAGGGCGACACCATTCTCCATTTCCGCATCAGTGAGCACCGCCTTGGCTGTAGAGTCTGCCGTGAAATACTTCCTGATGGCTGTCAGATCTGTCTTCTTCAGCACTGTGTCAATCTTGTTGAGGTCGCTCTTCTTTCCGATGAAGATCTTGAAGTTGCCCTCAAGCACATCGCTGGTCATTCCGATGATGTCCTGTTCGATGATCTGGAAGTTCTCTCCGTCAGAGAAGGACTGTGCCACCGCTCCGTATATCGCCTCCTTCTGCTCGTCTTCGAGAGGGTAGAGGTCCTGGGCGAAGTTCTTGAGGTCTGAGATATCCTCTGCCGTGATGTCAGTGTCGAAGCCTCTGTCCTCAAGCTTGCCCGTGCTCACCTCCTGACGTACAGGGTATTTAGGCATGCCGACGACCGCCTGTGTGATCTTGATTTCGAGCTCTTCCTCTGCGTTGCGGACAGCGCGCGAAAGTGCCTCTGCCACCTGACTGGCATTGAATACGCTGCTGTACCTGATGCCTGCGGACGGCGTTTCCTTGTAGTAGACTATCTGGACATCGTTCCCGTTCACATGTGCTACCGTGAGGGCGATGTTCGATGTTCCGAGGTCTATCGCAACAATATGCTTGTCTGTCATATCCATATTATTTTTCCCTTATTTTCTGCATACAATCTGTCCGTCATAGCGGAGATCCACTGTCTTGTAATATGTAAGGCCCTTTCCCGGCGTGATGCTGGTGTAGTACTTCTCCATCTTTCCGAACTTCTCGCCGATCTTCACAGGCTGACCGAAAAGAAACCTCTCCTGCCCGACGCGCGGGATGAGGGTAAGGTCCCCGTCCTGCGCCACTGAAATCTGCACTATCTTGTCCTTCCACATCCTGCTGCCCTCCATGAAGTTGATCAGTGAAATCACCCGGTCGAACCATTCCTTTTCCTTCGGATCCTCGATGGCTCCCTTGTATCCGCTGTTGGCTGCAAGCGGAATGTTGCCGTCAATCACCTGCACATGCGATGCATATGTGTTCTGCAGAGGAAAAATGTACCCTTCTGCATCGGCATAGAATCCTCCGTCGGGCCTCTGGAACCTCACGACCGGCTTGCGCTGAGTCACGCTTATGTGCAGTATGCCGTCTCGTGTCACATAGGCCTGGCTCTTGTGTACAGCGCTTCTTCCGTCAATGATCTTCTCTATCTTCGTGAGGTCGAGGCTGTCCAGAGGAGTGCCTATATATGTGCCGTACTCTTTGTCGAGATAATTCTTCACGTCCGCTCTTGTCACGAAGCTGTTCTCGACGCTGTCGGCAATCACGACCGCAAGACCTTCGCAGCGCAGCGGCAGACGTGCAGCCTTTCCCGCGATGAATGAACATGCGATGCATCCTGCAAGCAGCAGCCCGCAAATCAGGATTATCATATATTTGACCGTCTTCCTCATGCCCTTTCCGAAAGCATTTGCGTAATCGGGCCGATGAACCTGTCGATGTTGCCGGCTCCGAATGTTATCAATGTGTCTATGTCTTCCTTCTCAAGGTATTCCATCAGCTCCTCCCTCTTCATGAGGACCTTTTCAGGAGCGGTCACCTTGTCGAAGATTATTTCGGAGGTTACGCCTGGAATCGGCTCTTCGCGCGCCGGGTAGATGTCCAGCATTATCAGCTTGTCCACACTGCTGAGAGCCTGTGCAAATTCGTCTGCAAAATCCCTCGTCCTCGTATATAGATGCGGCTGGAATATGGCTGTGAGCCTTCTGCCGGGGAAGATGTCCCTCATCGAGCTTACGGCTGTCGCAATCTCCTTGGGGTGATGGGCGTAATCGTCTATGTATGAGCACTTAGGAGTGTTTACGTGAATGTCGAAACGCCTCTTTACGCCATGGAATGTGCTCAGAGCATTTTTTACCTTTGTCGGCTCCAGTCCGTATGTCAGGGCTATGGCCGATGCTGCGACGGCATTCTCTACGTTCACCCAGCCCGGGATACCGACCTTGCAGCCTTCGATGACTCCGCCCGGATAGTGCAGGCTGAATGTGAAATATCCGCATTCGTCCGCCTTGATGTCAGAGGCATGGAAGTCTGCGCGTGCATCGTCGTAGGCATATGTCATGATGCGAGCCTTTGTGTCGCCGGAGGTGATGTCGAGACCGTATTTCTTTATGACGGTGCCGCTGACCTGGGAAGCGAATGCCTTGAAGGCCTCTTCTATATGGGATTTGTCGCCGTAGATGTCGAGGTGGTCCGCATCCATTGACGTGATCACCGCAATCTCAGGAAAAAGCTGAAGGAAGGAGCGGTCGAATTCGTCCGCCTCGGCCACGATCACATTGTTCATCGATACGAGCAGGTTTGTGTCGTAGTTCTTTGATATTCCGCCGAGGAAGGCTGAACATCCTTCGCCGCTGTCCTGGAATATGTGTGCGGTCATAGTGCTGGTCGTGGTCTTTCCGTGTGTTCCGGCCACAGCAAGGCAGCGCTGTCCGCTTGAGATTTCTCCAAGCATCTTCGATCGCTTGATCACCCTGTAGCCGTGTTCCCGTACATATAAGAGCTCTCCCATATCGTGAGGGATGGCAGGAGTATATACCACGAGGGTGCTTTCGATATCTTTCGGAACGAAGGCCACGTCGTCTTCGTAATGAACTTCGATTCCTTCTGACTCAAGGGCATGAGTCAGCTCTGAAGGCGTCTTGTCGTATCCGCTCACCTTCAGTCCCTTGAAGTTGTAGTATCGTGCAATGGCGCTCATTCCTATGCCGCCGATGCCGATGAAATATATGTTTTTCAGCTCAGCCATCTTTATCTCAATGCTTTATATATTTCCGAGGCGATGCTCATTGATGCCTCTGTCTTTGCCAGCTTCGCGATGTTCCTTTCCAATAGAGCGGTTCTTTCACCGTTTTCTATCAGTGCGCACGCTGTGCTCATAAGCTTTTCCGGTGCTTCCGCATCAGTGACCATTTCCGCGGCGTCCTTCCGTACCAGAGCCATCGCATTATGTGTCTGATGGTCTTCCGCCACATTCGGCGACGGAACGAAGATCACAGCCTTGTGTGCCGCACATAGCTCTGAAACCGAACTTGCGCCCGAACGTGATATCACTACATCTGCGGCAGCATATGCCAGATCCATCCTCTTTATGAAGTCGGAATGCTGTATTCCGGAAATGTCCTTGCCTTCCGCGGCGGCCTTTGCCATGAATTCATCCACCGACGGCTTGTAGTATTTTCCGCACTGCCAGATCACTTCGACACCCTCTCCGCCCGGACAACCGTCCGATATCCACTTCTTCATCGAATTGTTGAGCGTACCGCTTCCGAGGCTGCCTCCGACGATGAATATATGCTTCTTCTGCGGATCAAGCCCGTAGAATCTGTACGCTTCCTCACGCATCTCTTCTGTCGCAGGCACAATCTCCTTTCTGATCGGGTTGCCTGTAAGTACAATCCTGTCGGCCGGGAAGAATCGCTCCATACCTTCGTATGCCACGCATATGCTTCTGGCCTTCTTCGCCACTATCTTGTTGGTCAGTCCTGCATATCCGTTCTGCTCCTGCACGAGTGTCGGAATACCGAGCTGTCCTGCCGCCCAGAGCAGAGGAGCGCTTGCAAATCCGCCCACTCCCACTGCGATGTCCGGCTTGAATTCCCTGAGGATTCTCTTTGCCATCCTCACGCTCCTGAGCACCTTGAACGGCAGGGCCAGATTCGACATGGTGAGCCTTCTCTGAAGACCTGCCACAGGAAGCCCGACGATTTCATATCCGGCCGCCGGCACCTTCTCCATCTCCATCTTGCCTTCCGCACCGACGAAAAGGATTTCAGTGGAAGGATTCAGCTCCTTCAATTTATCGGCAATCGACAGCGCAGGAAATATGTGACCTCCTGTGCCGCCGCCACTTATTATTACCCTCAATGCCTTGTGTTCCATGTCTATTCCAAGTTATCCAGCTGTTCGAGTACGTCCATGCTCACCTGTATGTCGTCCTTCTCGCTCTCGTACAGAGGTGCCGCCGCCTCTTCCTCCTCACGTATCTTCTGCCGGGCCATCCTGCTTATCGAAAGTATCACTCCGAAGGCGATGCAGAATACGAGGAAGGCGCATGCTCCGTGGCTGATCAGCGGAAGTGTCTGTCCGGTCATCGGGCCTATGTCCACGTTCACCAGCATGTGCATGAAGGCCTGTCCCGTGATGAGCACCGTCAGTCCTCCGACCGTTATCTTCGCGAACTCGTTCGAGCAGAGCCGGGCTATCATGGATCCTCGTGCAAGCAGGCTCACATACAGAAGTATCACGAGTATGCCTCCGATAAGCAGTCCGTATTCCTCTATCAGGAAGCTGAACATGTAGTCTCCGTATATGTTCGAGACGACGTATTTCTGGGTGCTGTTGCCGCTGCCCTTGCCTATGAGCCTTCCCTCGTGCACCGCAATCTTGGCGCTGTACGGCTGGCGTATGTCGTCGAGGGCGGCGTAGAACTCCTTGCTTTTCGGCTTGAGCTGGTGAAGCTCGTCTGTGTCATAGTCTGCGTTCATACGGCTTATCGCTGTCGCGAGACGTGGTATGAAATGTCCGTCGCTCGCCTTGTGGATGCCGACGAGCATCGCGATACCTGCGATACCTGCAAGCACTGCAAGACCGATCTCCTTGAACGGCACTCCGCCTATGAGCATGGTCGCAAGCAGTATGAGGCCTATGAACAGGGCGCTGGAGTTACTTCCGAGCATTGTCATCACGCATACGATGAGAGTCGGCATATACATATACAGCATCCTCTTCCAGAAAGGCCTGCCCATGAACGCGAAGGTCTTGCTTGTGGCCATGAAGTTGGCGAAGGACAGCGTCGTGCTCTTCTTCCGCCTGGCGATGTCCTCCTGGTCCTGCCTGTATGCGCTCATCGCCCAGGCAAGGTACATGACCATGGCCACCTTCACCACTTCGAACACGTGGAGCTGGAATCCGAACAGCCTGAGCGTTCTCCAGGCTCCGTTGATGTACTGTGCATCCACGAATCCCCACTTCACATGCGCATCCAGCAGGGCAAGCAGAATGAACGACACAAGGAATCCGAACTGTGAGAAGAGCCGGAACCATCCGATCTTCGGCACCTTGTACAGCCCGATGATCAGCAGCAGTCCTGCGATCACGACGATTATGTGCTGCCGTATCGTGTCGATCCTGTCCGCAGTCGCTTCCATAGGCAGCAGCGACGTCGATGAGAATATGGCAAGTACCGAGGCCAACATGAGCATGAACACGATTATCCATACGACCTTGTCTCCCTCGATGTCGTCTATGAAGTTCCAGAATCCCTTCTTCTGTGTATTTGCCTTGCCTCTTGCCATGTCGTTAAAGATTTCTTACCGCTTCCTTGAACTGTCTTCCCCTGTCCTCATAGTTCCTGAAAAGGTCGAAGCTTGCGCAGCATGGCGAAAGGAGCACGACGTCTCCTGCCGATGCCAGACCGCTTGCCGTCTTCACGGCATCCTGAGCCGATGTCACGTCATGCATCTCGCTCACGATGTCTCCGAATGCCTCGTGTATCTTTCTGTTGTCCACTCCCATGCATATGACCGCCTTCACCTTCTCCTTCACGAGAGGCACAAGGCTGCTGTAGTCGTTCCCTTTGTCCGTGCCGCCGACAATCCATACGACAGGCCTTGTCTGGCATTCGAGGGCATACCATGCCGAATCCACGTTCGTGGCCTTCGAGTCGTTGATATAGAGCACGTCCCTGATGCTGAGCACCTTCTCAAGACGATGCTCCACAGCCTGGAACGTCGCCAGACCTTCGCGTATGTGCTCGTTGTCAATGTCCATGACCTTGGCCGCAATTGCCGCAGCCATCGAATTGTACACGTTGTGCTTTCCGCCGAGGGCAAGTTCCTGAAGGTACATGTCGCACTCCTGGTCCTTGTAGCGTACGATCATCCTGTCGTCCTTGACGAAGGCTCCCTGTTCCACTTCTGTCTTCTGCGAGAAAGGCAGTTTCCGGGCCTTCACGACGATCTGGTTGAGGTGGTTGATCGTGATCTCATCATCCGAACAGAAGATGAAGCAGTCGTCTGCAGACATGTTGCGTGTGATGCGGAACTTCGACTTCACGTAGTTCTCCATCTTGTAGTCGTACCTGTCGAGATGGTCTGGTGTTATGTTCGTGATTATGGCGATGTCCGCCTTGAAGTCGTACACGTTGTCGAGCTGGAAGCTGCTGAGTTCCAGTACGTAGATGTCATGCTGCTCTGTCGCCACCTGATATGCGTAGCTTTTGCCGATGTTTCCTCCGAGGCCCACGTTCAGGCCTGCCTGCTGGAGCAGGTGGTATATGAGCGATGTCGTCGTGGTCTTGCCGTTGCTTCCTGTGATGCAGACCTTCCTGGCAGAGTCGTAGCGGCCGGCGAACTCTATCTCAGAAATCACGCTTATGCCTTTCTCCGTGACCTTCTGCACCATAGGGGCACTTGTCGGGATGCCGGGGCTCTTGATGACTTCATCCGCATTGAGGATCAGCTCTTCCGAATGACGGCCCATCTCGTAAGGAATGTCCCACTCCTTGAGCATATCCACGTATTTGTCTGCTATGTTCCCCTTGTCCGAGAGGAACACGTCGAAGCCCTTGACCTTTGCGAGCACTGCGGAGCCTACACCGCTTTCTCCGCCGCCTAATACTACTATTCTTGACATAAATATCTGACTTTCTTAACCTTATCTTAATTTTAACAGCGCCATCGTGATGACTGCGAGAATCATTCCCACTATCCAGAACCTTGTCACTATCTTGGCCTCAGGAAGCGCCTTGGCCGGACTCTTTATGAGGGCCGGAATGCCTTCCTTCTGGTAGTGATGATGCAGCGGAGCCATCTTGAACACCCTTCTGCCCTCGCCGTATTTCTTCTTCGTGTACTTGAAGTAGAACCTCTGCACCAGTACCGAAACGCTTTCGGCGAAGAAGATACCGCAGAGTATCGGAATGAGAAGTTCCTTTCTTATGAGGACTGCCGTCACACCGATGATTCCTCCGAGCATGAGGCTTCCCGTATCGCCCATGAACACCTGTGCCGGATACGTGTTGTACCAGAGGAAGCCGATCAGCGCACCCACGAGCGCCGACATGAACACGGCCACTTCACCACTTCCCGGGATGTACATGATGTTGAGGTATTCCGCATTCACGATGTTGCCTCCGAGCCATGCGAAGATTCCGAGCACGACTCCGACTATCGCCGTCGTGCCTGCAGCAAGGCCGTCCATTCCGTCGGTGAGGTTCACTCCGTTCGAACATGCCGTGATGACGATTATTATCATGAGCACGTATATGGCCCATTTGCAGTACCAGCCCATCGCTCCCTTGAAAGGGGAGAGCCACTTGTAGTCGAATTCATGATCCTTCACGAACGGAATTGTGGTCTTGGTGCTCTTTATCACGTCATGTTTCTCCGCCGTCCTCACTCCTGCATCTGCTGACGATATGTCCACGCTTTCCGCCAGTGCCTCCATTGCGACGTTGTCCTCGGCTTCCACCTTCTCCCTGACCACGATTTCGTCGCTGAAGCAGACTGCAAGACCGATTGCAAGGGCCATGGCGCCCTGACCGACGAGCTTCGCCTTCTCGCTCATTCCCTCCTTGTTCTTCCTGAACACCTTGATATAGTCGTCGGTGAAGCCAAGGAAGAAGAACCATACCGTGCTGACTATCAGAAGAATGGTGTATATGTTCGTGAGGTCTGCAAAAAGCAGGACCGGAATCACGAGGGATATGAATATGATGATGCCACCCATCGTCGGAGTGCCCTTCTTCTGCATCTGGCCCTCCAGCCCGAGGTCTCTTATCGTTTCGCCTATCTGCTTCTTCTGCAGCCAGTTGATTATCTTCTTGCCTGCAAATACCGATATAAGGAGCGCTGTGGTGAACGAAATGATGGCCCTGAACGACAGGTAGCTGAACAGTCCCTGTCCCGGAAGGTCGATGCCGGTCTCCTTGAAGTATTCTATGAGGTGGTATATCATTGTCTTTCCTTAAAATGTGCTGAATATTTCATTGACGATTTCCTTCTCGTCAAAATGTCTCTTTTCCGTTCCTATGATCTGATAGGTCTCGTGGCCCTTTCCTGCAAGGAGGATTGTGGCTCCCTGTGACGCTATCATGACAGCCGTCCTGATGGCTTCCTCGCGGTCTTCTATGAAGAGCGACCGCGCTCTGCCTGCCGTATCCATTCCTGACTTGATGTCCGCCATGATGTCCGCTGTCTTTTCCGTGCGGCTGTTGTCCGAAGTCACTATGATTCTGTCCGCGAGCTTCTGTGCTATCTGCGCCATCTCCGGCCTCTTGCTCCTGTCACGGTCTCCGCCGCATCCGAAGAGGCAGACCAGCTCGCGGTCCGGAGCGATTTCACGGAGCGTCTTGAGGACATTCTCGAGGGCATCCGGCGTATGCGCGTAATCTATGATGACGGATATGTCCTTCGGGCCCTTAATGTTCTCAAGCCTGCCTGGGGCCGGCCTGAGCGTGCTGAGAGCCACAAGGACTTCCTGCGGGTCTGCGCCGAGAGTCACTGCTGTCGTATAGATGGCCAGCAGATTGTAGGCATTGTGCTGTCCGATGAGGCAGCTCCAGCTTTCCGTTCCGTCCATCTTCAGAAGCATTCCGTCGAAGCTCTGCTCGATGACGCGGCATGTGTGGTCTGCAAGGCTTCTGCATGAATATGTCACCACCTGCGCCTTTGTGTTCTGCACCATGACCATGCCGTTCCTGTCGTCGATGTTCGTGATGGCATACGCATCCTTCGGCAGATTGTCGAAGAAGAGCTTCTTGCAGCGGAGATACTCCGCGAAGGTCTTGTGATAGTCGAGGTGGTCGTGGGTGAGGTTCGAGAAAATACCTGCCTTGAACTTCAGTCCTGCGATTCTCTCCTGCTCGACGCCGATGGAGCTGACTTCCATGAAGCAGTATCCGCATCCGGCCTTCACCATCTCGTCGAGAAGCGAGTTGATGGTGAGCGGATCCGATGTCGTGTTCACGGCTTCCGTCCCTTTTGTGCCCACGTAGTTCGCAATGGTAGAAAGCAGTCCGCAGCTGTATCCCATCCTTGTGTACATCCTGTGCAGGAGTGTCACGGTCGTTGTCTTTCCGTTTGTTCCGGTGATTCCGACAAGGGTGAGCTTCTCCGACGGATTGTCATGGAAGTTGGCTGCGATGATTGCAAGGGCATGCCTTGAGGATTCCGCCTTTACGAGCGTCAGGCCGTCCTTTTCCATTGCAGCGAGCTGGAAGTCCAGAGCCTGCTGATCTTCGTACACGATGGCTCTCGCGCCCTTGCCGACCGCTCTCGAAATGTACTCATGGCCGTCCGTTGCAAAACCTTTCACAGCGACGAAAAGCGACCCGTAGGTCACTTTCCTCGAGTCGTTGCAGACCGAGTCTATCTCGACGTTCGCGCTTCCGTATGTGACGGTGCATCCGCTGTCTTTTATGATTCTCTCAAGTTTCATCTGAGTACAAGTCTGACTGTCTGTCCCTTTTTATGTTCCGTACCTGCTGCCGGACTCTGGCTGACCACATGGCCCACGCCTTCGTAGCTGCACCTGTATCCGTTGTTCTCTATCGCATATAGAGCATCCTTCAGTCCCATTCCGTTCACATCCGGCACAGGTGTCACGCTGCCCTGCCTTGTCCCTATGTACTGTGCCCTCATCTCCGGCACACCTGCCCTTGCCGTGTATTCCTTTCCCCAGTCGGTGTCAAGGGCCCAGAGGTCGTCGACGATTTCCTTGAACGTCATCGCCGGTGTGCTGCTTCCGTACACAGGCACGCTGGTCGGATAGGTATATACCGTGACGATGGCCGTATATTTCGGTTCGTCCGCCGGGAAGAATCCCACGAATGTGGCCTGATACTGCATCCTGCCCAGTTCGTCCTTGTAAGGGTCGCTGCTGTTCCCCCTTATCTCCTTCGGGATCACGATTCTGGCCGTACCTGTCTTGCCCGCCACTTCGCACTTCGCGTTCTTCAGCTTGGCTGCCGTTCCTTCGAGCGTCACCATCTTGAGCGCCCTCGTGAGCGTGTCGGCAGTAGCCTTCGAACAGATTGCTCCGTTGAGGATTTCCGGCTTGAACTCCTTGCATGTCTTTCCGTCCTGCTCGTGCGATGATATGATGTACGGCTTCATCATCTTGCCGTCGTTCGCAATCGCGTTGTAGAACGTCACGATGTTGAGCGGAGTCTCCATTACGGAATAGCCGATTGCCGTCGAGGCGAGGTCTGTGGCGCTCCAGTGCTTGCTGTCAGGGTCAGGAAGCTTCGACTTTGTGCCGCCCTTCTCTTCGAGGTCGAATGCGTAGGCGTCGTTGAGCTTGTAAGAGTAGAGCCTGTCGATGAACTGCTTCGGATCGTTCCTGTAGTTGTCGGTCACGAGGCGTCTGAAGACGTAGTTCGACGATATCTTGAAGCCGTCCAGCACGCTGATCTTGTTCGTATTATGGGTTCTTTCCCATTTTGTGATGTAGCTGTCGACAGGAATCTTGCTCATGTCCGGCATCTTTCCGTGGTTGGTCGGCACTTCTGTGCCGAGGGTCACCTTGCCGTCCTCCAGAAGCGTCATCAGGCTTGCCGCCTTGAAGACCGATCCCGGCTCGCCGGGCTGTCCTACCGCCATGTTGAACGTCTCCCTGAAATTGTTGTTCCTGTCTCTCTTGAGGTTGACCATTGCCTTTACGGCGCCCGTCTCCACCTCCATCACGACGATGCATCCGCTCTCTATCTTCTCGTCCTCCATTATCCTTCTGCGCAGAGCCCTGTCCGCGATGTCCTGTATGTCGATGTCCAGCGTAAGCCTTATGTCCTTTCCGTTCTGGACTGCCACTCCGGTGCTGTCCGGGTCGAGGATGCGTCCCTTGTCGGTCTGCTTCATCCACTGTATGCCCTCTGTGCCGTGCAGGATGTGGTTGTACTGTCCCTCGATGCCCACGAATCTGCTGTCCTTCGGGTTGTCCTTGTCGATCTTCACGTCACCGATGATCCTGGCGGCAAGGCCTTCGTAAGGATACTGCCTTGTGTCCACCTTCGTGACGATCATTCCGCTGTGATATTTGTTCTCCTTGAAGAGAGGAAGCGTCTGGAGCTTCTTGAGCGTCTGGTGGTCGATGCCTTTCGCTATCGGGACGTTGCGGCTTCCGTCGTTCTTCTTCTTCGAGTCCCTCTTGGAGATGATGAGGTTGTAGTAGTACGATGCATCCTTGCCTTCCTCCTGAAGCACCTTCGGCAGCTCGCGGCTCAGCGCTTCGGCCTTCTTCCTCCAGTTTCTTTCCAGCGTGTCCCTTCTTACGGAATCCTCCTCCTTCTCGTACTCCTCCTTCAGGATCTTGCAGTCCATGTTGATGTTGTACATCGGAGTGGACAGGGCCAGAAGCTTGCCGTTGCAGTCCATGATCGCCCCTCGCTCCGGTTCGATGATGGACTTGACCTTCTCCGGCCGCAGATGGCTCTCGACCAGTTCGTCAGGCTCCCAGATGAACTGGATATAGACAATCTTGCCGATTATGACCATGGCAAGCACGAGAAACAGGCAATACAGATACCACAGGATCTTGCTGATTCTGTGTCTGTCCTCTGTCTGTATGTTGTTTTCCGGTCTCATTTCTTGTCTCTGTCGGATTTTCTACTTCTTCAATATGTCCGCTGGCTTTTCCGGTGCCTTCACGTCCGAGCCCATTTCAACCAGCAGGGCCTCCACCTTGCTGATACGGTTCAGACCCACAAGCTCGTAGGTCTTCTTCGCATGGTCTATCTTCAGGTCTTCGATCTTCTTCTTGTTGTCCTCAACCTTGAGCATCGTCTTCTCCACCTTGTAGCTGAGCCAGATGCTGGCCCATGCGAGGGCGAACGTATATAATATATAAGGAAAGAGCTTGTCCACCCTCATCCTCAGAAGCAGGTCGCCTCTCGCGAGTGACCTTATGAATTCGATGACGGACTTTCCCGCCGCCTTCCAGTCTATCTTTCCGAGTCCCATTCTCTGTATTCTTTTCCCTTATATCCTTTTTTCTGCAATCCTCAGTTTGGCGCTTCGTGCCCTTGTATTTGCCGATATCTCGCTTTCCTGCGGCAGAATCGGCTTGCGGTTCACCGCCTCAAGCGGCGCCGTGATGTTCCCGTAAAAGTCCTTCTCCGCCTTTCCTTCCATGTTGCCGGTCTTGATGAAGTTCTTCACCATCCTGTCCTCAAGCGAGTGGTATGTGATCACGACCAGCCGTCCTCCCGGCTTCAGTGATTTCGCCGCTCCGCCGAGGAACTTCTCCAGCGACCTCATCTCCTGGTTCACCTCGATCCTCAGGGCCTGATAGACTTTCGCGAGGAACTTGTGCTCGGCGAACCTCGGCAGCGCGCTTTCCATCGCCTTGCAGAGGTCTGTCGTGGTCTGGATCTGTGCCGCCGTCCGCGCCTTGCAGATGAGCTGCGCTATCTTCCGGCTGTTCTCCACCTCTCCGTACAGCTTCATTATCCTTTCCAGTTCCTCCTGCTCATATCCGTTCACGATGTCCGCCGCGGTCGTCGCCGCTTCGCGGTTCATCCTCATGTCGAGAGGTGCCTCGTATCTGAAGGAAAAGCCCCTTTCCGCCGTGTCGAACTGATGGGACGACACTCCGAGGTCTGCAAGCACTCCGTCTATCCCTTCTGCGTATCCCTGGTCGAGCACATGGTTGTGAATCCAGCGGAAATCGCTCCTTATCAGCGTCAGGCGGCTGTCATCGGGCCTGTTGGCTATCGCGTCGCTGTCGCGGTCGAAGGCTATCACTCTTCCGTCCGCTCCAAGCCTTCTGAGAATTTCGCCTGTGTGGCCTCCTCCTCCGAAGGTTGCGTCTGCATATATTCCTGATGCTGAGCTGATTAAAGCAGAAACGCTTTCATCAAGCAATACTGGGGTGTGGTATTCGGACATATTGCGGCCTCCTTTTAAATACGTCCCGATATCTTCTTTCCCATCTGGCGGAATTCCTCAGGTGAGAGGCGTCCGCCGTCAATTTCTTCTTTTGCCCAGATCTCCACCTTATAGTCCACGCCGAGGAATACGACTTCCTTGCTTATGCCGGCCTTTTCGAGCAGGTCTCTTGGGATTGTGATTCTTCCGAGCTTCGCGTCCGGGGTGACCGATATCGTGTCGCTCATGTATGTCCTCCAGTATCTCATGTGGTCTTCGTCAAAAGCGAGGTCCAGTCTCGACCTTACGGCCTGTGACATCTCTGCCCATTCCTGCTTCGTGTACATCTCGAGGCAGTTCGAGTACATGTCCTTCCTGATGACGAACTCCATCTGCTCAGCAGGCACGACACCCTTGATGCCAGAAGGAATCACGATTCTTCCCTTGTCATCTATCTTCGCCGTATGTCTGCCGAAAAAGCCAGTCATCCTCTGATATCTTTTTGACGTTTAATTACCTTTTGAACATTCGATTCTTTTGGACGGACAAAATTATAAACTTTTTCCCAAATTTTCCCACTATCTCCCACTTTTTTCCACAATTTTTTCAACATTATTTCTATTTTTGCATCTGATTAAATGACACGCTGATGCCAATGAAAAGAAATATCGCCATTCTATCGGTCTGTATGGCCGTTTTTGCCTTATCTGTAATGTCTTGTGGGAAAAAGAGGGAGAAAGAGCCGGAAGTGGAAACCGTTGCTGAAGTTTCTGCTGACACAGTTTCCGCTGCCTCCTGCCTTCCCGCTTTCCTGTCGGGATCCGATTCCCTCCGCACGGTCGACGGAAAGATCCGCAACGGCCAGTTCTTCTCAACTCTGATGACGGGGCTTGGCCTTACAAATCAGCAGGCATATGACCTTGCCCAGGCCTGTGATTCTGTCTTTGATGTGCGCAGCCTTCGTGTAGGCAATTCATACACAGCATATTACTCTTCAGATGCTTTGGAATATGTCATGTATGCACGTGACAGGGCCAGCAATGTGATATTCCGCTGTACGCCTCCGTATGAGGTGAGCATATACGACAAGCCGGTGACCGTGGAGCAGAGGTATGCCGACGTGACCATCAATTCGTCACTGTGGAACGACATGCGTGCTGCCGACGTGTCGCCGCTTCTGATTGTGAGCCTGTCGGACATATATGCATGGACGATCGACTTTTTCGCCCTGCAGAAGGGGGATCGTTTCCGCGTGCTGTATGAGGAGAAGGTCTGTGACGGCGATGTCATTGCCATAGACACAGTGCGCTATGCTGTGTTCTCGCATGGCGGCGTGGAACTTCCGATGGTCATGTTCAACCAGCAGGACGGCGGCAACATCTGGTGGAACGAGAAGGGGGAGAGCATGAGGAAGGCCTTCCTGAAGGCTCCGCTGAACTATTCGCGCATAAGTTCGGGATTTTCATATGCGAGAAGGCATCCGGTCACGAGGAAGGTTCAGCCGCACACGGGAGTGGATTACGCGGCTCCGAAAGGTACTCCTGTCATGACGATCGGAGATGGCACGGTGATAAGTGTGAAATACGAGGGTGCGGGAGGCAATACGGTGAGGATCAGGCACAATTCCGTATATACGACTGCCTATCTGCATCTTTCCAAATACGCCAAAGGGCTCAAGGCCGGACAGAGGGTACGTCAGGGCGATGTCATAGGCTATGTCGGATCGACCGGCCGTTCGACGGGGCCGCATCTGGACTTCCGCGTGTGGAAGAACGGCACTCCGATCAATCCGCTCAAGATGGATTCTCCGCCGGCGGAACCGCTCAAAAGCGAAAACATGGAAGCCTTCGAGGCCGTCCATGCATCATGCCGTGCCCGGATTGACACGCTCCAGGCGCTTCCGCTCGTCCGCCGGCTCTTCGATAGCCTCTAAACCGTAAATGTTTGTTCTTCAATATCTTGAGTTGGTTGCGTGCTCCCCATTGACGGCACGCACTTTGCGCAAGTTGTTGATGCTCATTAATTTGCAGTTTGCGCTAAAGCGGCTATGTTGCGCTAAAGCAGCGGAGCGAAGAGACGCATTATGGACTGGAGGGACTTCATGTACCACGGCCTGCGTGTCCAGGACTCCAGCGTGATTTCGCGGCACTCCTTCAGGTCTTCAAGGAATATGGATTTGTTTTCCAGAGCCTTTTCTTCGTTATAGATGTATGAATTGATTTCGTAGCTCAGTTCCATGCTTCTGTAGTCCATGTTTGCCGAACCGATGATGGACAGATAGTCGTCCGAGACCATTGTCTTTGAATGTATGAATTTTCCGCCTTTCTCGAATATCCGTATTCCAGCTTCCAGACATTCCTCGTAGAAGGACTTGTTGGCCGGATCCATGAAGAACAGGTCGGCCTTGCCCGGAACCATGAGCCTTACGTCACAGCCTTTCAGAGCGGCGGCCTTCAGGGCCAGCAGCAGCGGTTCGGGCGGCACAAAGTACGGCGTCTGGATGTACAGGTAACGGGATGCGTGCTGGGCCGTCCAGACGGCTCCCATATGCAGGATAGGCCACTGCCGGTCCGGCTCGTCAGGGATTATCTGCACCAGCTTGTCGTCGTGCACCACCCTGTGCTGCGGAAAGAATTCGTCGAAATCTCCGTCTATCTTTCCGCCTGCGGTTATCCACGAATTCAGAAAGCTGTACTGGAGCGATGCCACGGCGTTTCCTGTGATGCGCGTATGGGTGTCCCTCCAGCGGAAGAAATAGTCGTCTCCGATGTTCATGCCTCCGGTGTATCCCACCTTCCCGTCGATGACGACGATCTTCCTGTGGTCACGGTAGTTGAACTTCGAGAGTATGAACGCATTAGGATTGGTGAACTTGACCACTTCTACGCCTGCCTCCTTCATCTCGTTGTAGTAGCTCGGCCAGATGGTGATGTTCGCGATGTTCTCGTGTATGAAACGCACCTTCACACCTTCACGTGCCTTCTTCATCAGAAGGTTCTTGATCTTGCGGCTGCCGTCGTCCTTCAGAAAATAGAAATACTCGAAATGGATATGGTGCTTTGCCGCAAGTATGTCATTCACAAGGGCTTCCAGCTTACGTCCGCCTGATGTGATGATCTCGATCTCATTGTTGTCGCTTACGGTCAGGCCGCTGTCCCTGCTCAGAAGCCGGCTCAGTTCGCGGTATTCCGGGCGTATGTTCATTTCCCGGTCGACTCCGAAAAGCAGGTTCTTCGTGTCCTCGTCCGCCCTTTCCTCGAAGGTGTCGAGAAAGTCCTGGTTCTGGTACTGGAACAGCTTGGGCTTGCGGAAGTTGAGTCCGAATACGAAGTAGCATACAAGTCCGATGACAGGCAGTACCGTTATGATCAGAATCCAGGCGATCTTTCTGCCCGAATCCTGATTGTCGTTGAGAATCACGAGTATGGCTCCCGCTATGAGAAGCAGGAAGAACACGCTGGCGATTATGGACAACACTCCTGTCATGACGGTTTATCCTGAATTTCAGGCCTCCTTTGGGGCATCAGCCGATTCTCTCGCAGAGCAGCGTCGCTGATGTGACGGCCGTGACCTTCACCTCGCAGTAATCTCCGGCCTTTTCTCCCCTCGAAGGGAATACACACATCTTGTTGCTGCTCGCACGTCCGCAAAGCTCGTCCGGATTCTTCTTCGAAGGGCCTTCCACAAGCACCTTCAGCACCTTTCCTATCTCCTTTTCATTGCTCTTGAGGCTCATCCTGCCCTGCAGGGCGATGATTTCGTTGAGCCTTGCAGTCTTCACCTCGTACGGTATGTCGTCCGGATATCTCCTTGAGGCGAGTGTGCCAGGGCGTTCCGAATATGCAAACATGAAGGCGGAATCGAAGACCACCTGCTCCATGAGTGAAAGCGTGTCCTTGTGGTCCTGCTCCGTCTCTCCGCAGAATCCTGCGATCACATCCGTCGTCAGTCCGCAGTCCGGAATCACGCTTCTGATCTTCGCCACCCTCTCGAGATACCACTCGCGGTCATACTTGCGCCTCATCTTCTCCAGCATGACGCTGCTGCCGGACTGAACCGGAAGGTGGATGTGGCGGCAGATGTTCTCGTACATTGCCATGGTGTATATGACCTCGTCGCTGATGTCCTTAGGGTGTGATGTCGAGAACCTTACGCGCAGTTCGGGACTTATCTTCGCGACCATTTCGAGAAGCTGCGCGAAGTTTACGTTTCTGTCCGCATTGTCCTCATCCTTCCAGTAGTACGAATCCACGTTCTGTCCCAGAAGCGTGACTTCCTTGTATCCGTTTGCGAAAAGCTGTTCTGCTTCACGTACGATTGTATAAGGATCCCTGCTCCTTTCCTTTCCTCTCGTATATGGTACGACGCAGTAAGAGCATACGTTGTTGCATCCGCGCATTATCGATATGAATGCCGAGACTCCGTTCCTGTCCATGCGTACCGGCGAGATGTCCGCATATGTCTCCTCATGCGAGAGAAGCACGTTTATCTGCGGCTCCGATGGGGTGATTGCGGCAAGAAGCTGAGGCAGAGACCTGTACGCGTCCGGGCCTGCGACAAGGTCCACAGCCTCAAGAAGCTTGTCCTTGAGCCTTTCGGCCATGCATCCCACTATTCCTATGACCACTCCGTTCCTCTTTCTCTTCTGAAGCTTGAATTGGTCTATGCGGCCCCAGATGCGCTGTTCGGCGTTGTCGCGTATCGAGCATGTGTTGGCAAGTATCACGCTTGCCTGCTCGATGTCCTCGGTAAGGGCATATCCGGCATCCTGGAGGATTGACAATATCACCTCGCTGTCGTTCACGTTCATCTGGCAGCCGTATGTCTCGATGTACACCTTCGGTCTTGAAGGGTCTGTAATCGGTCTTATGTCGTGTGTGTTCATGTTCCTGGTTTTTTCAAACGGATACAAAGATAGGATTTTTCGCTGAATATCGTTATCTTTGCGAAGATGTAAAGACAAGTAAAGTGGCAAAAGGAAGAATAAAAACCCTGATAATGATAGTGGCGGCCCTTGTCCTCTCGCTCAGCAGCTGCAGGAAGATCAAGGACATAAGTATCACGTCGGTGAAGCTGGAGGCAGTCAGTCCCGAAGGGCTGCGCGGGCTGAACGTGTTCCTCGCCGTGGGCATCGACAATCCTGCCATGCAGATAGAGCTCACAGAAATTCATGGGGCGCTGAAGCATTCTGGCAAGGTTCTTGGTAGGCTGGCGATGGATCCGGTGAAGGTGCAGGCCCGTTCGGCAGAAATATACCATGTAAGGGCTGTCGTGACGCTGGCCGAAGGAGCCGGTCTGAAGGATCTTATGGTGCTCATGGACGAGAAGGCGCTGGACGAATGCATGATAGACGTGTCGGTGCGGCCGAAGCTCAAGAGCGGACTTTCCGCACCTATTAATATAAAGGACATACCTCTGAAGAAACTTTTGGAAAATGCAGGCAATGAAAGCAGATAGAATCCTCATCACATTTATTATGTCGGTTTGTGCATTTGTGGCCGCTGAGACGGCTTTTGCGCAGGAGAAGATTCCCGAGGGATATGTCCTCGTGGACTCTGTCGTGTACAGGCCGGCCGCCGCAGTGGATACGACCCTTGTCGGAAAGGACATATATTCGGTCATGCCGTCGAAGGAGCGCGGAGACAAGGCCGGGGTGCATGTGAGCCAGAGTTCGGAGATAGCCATGTCGATGACGGCATATGTAGCTGCAAACGTCGAAAGGACGCTCCCGGGCTACAGGGTGAGGATATTCTTCGACAACAGACAGACAGCACGTGCGGAATCGGAGGCGATGCTCAAGAAGTTCGAGACTCTGTACCACGACGTTACGGCATATCGTACATACGCGAATCCGTATTTCAAGGTCACGGTGGGGGACTTCAGAACCAAATCCGAGGCCATGGCCCTTCTGAACCGCATCAAAACGGATTTTCCAAGTGCCTTCGTCGTGAAGGAAAACATCGGGTATCCTGTGGTGGACAGGGAGAACGCCTATGTCGTGGATACCGTGAAGGTGCTCCGTCCTGTCGCCCCGGCATTGCAGTAAGTGTAGTAAACATTATAGTGGTATGTTAAAGCAAGGACTTGAACTCAAGCAGCAGCAGAAGCTGTCTCCTCTTCAGATCCAGACCATCAAGCTCATAGAGCTGCCGGTGCAGGAGCTGGAGCAGAGGATTCGCAAGGAGCTGGAGGAGAATCCGGTTCTGGACGAGGATGTTCCGAACGAGAAGGAGGATGACGAGGCTCCTCGTGAAGTGTCCCTTTCGGAATACAAGGAGGATGATGCCATCCCGAGCTATCGCCTTAGGTCGGACAATTACAATTCCAAGGACGAGCGCCCGCAGTACAACACGTTCTCTGTGAAGGAAAGCTTTACGCAGAGCCTTCAGGAGCAGCTCGGATACAGGAATCTGACCGAGCACCAGTATGCCGTGGCCTCATTCCTCATAGGAAGTCTGGACGATGACGGATATCTCCGCAGAAGCATAGACAGCGTGGTGGACGATCTTTCCTTCCGTGCGAATGTGGAGACGGACGAACAGGAGGTGCTGGACATGCTGAAGGTGATACAGGAATTCGATCCGGCCGGAGTCGGGGCACGTGACCTCAGGGAATGCCTTCTTCTGCAGATAAGGCATTGCAGGCGGACGCCGGAGGTGGAGAATGCGACGAAGATACTCTCGAATTATTTCAACGAGTTCACCAACAAGCATTTCCAGAAGATAATGGCTCGTATGAACATAAGCGAGGACGAGCTCAAGGCGGCCATGGCCAAGATACTTAAACTGAATCCTTCGCCGGGCGGACAGATTGACGATTCTTACACAGATCAGGCTCAGCAGATTGTCCCGGACTTCCTTCTTGAATACAAGGATGGAGAACTGAAGCTTTCTATGCCCCGCTTTTCGGTGCCGGAACTTCGCGTGAACAGGAAATATGCGGATCTGCTCATCGAGGCGGCGAATTCTTCGGAGCGCGAGAAGAAGGAGGCGGCGGCATTCGTGAAGAAGAAGCTGGATTCGGCAAAGTGGTTCGTCGAGGCCATAAAACAGCGTCACAATACGCTTTCGAGCACGATGCAGGCCATTGTGGACTATCAGCACGATTATTTCATCGACGGTGATGAGACGCATCTCAAGCCTATGGTGCTCAAGGATATCGCTGAGAAGACCGGGTTCGATATATCGACGATTTCACGAGTTGTCAACAGCAAATACATCGAGACGCATTTCGGAATATACTCGCTCAAATACTTCTTCTCGGAAGGTCTTGAGAATCAGGAGGGAGAGGAGGTCTCGACCCGCGAACTGAAGAAGGCGCTGCAGGAATGTGTGGACACGGAGAACAAGCGCAAGCCGCTCACCGACGACGAGCTCGTGGAGAAGATGACCGCCAAAGGCTACAAGGTCGCCCGCAGGACTATAGCAAAGTATCGCGACCAGCTCGGCATCCCGAAGGCCCGCCTCCGCAAAGAGCTGTAATCGTCATTGCGAGGAGCAGAGCGACGTGGCAAACTCCCGGCCTACGTCATTGCGAGCTGCAAAGCAGCGCGGCAAACTTAAAAAAAAAGAAAAAATATAAAGAAAAAGAAAAATGTGACGGATTCCGCCACATTTTTTTGTCTTCCGCCGTTTTCTCCGGTTAGCTTTGCATTCGGCACTTACGCCGTATTGACATATGAAACTGAAGGATTACTGCAATGACGAAAGACCGAGGGAGCGCCTTCTTGAGAAGGGTGCTGAATCCCTCAGCAACACCGAGCTGCTGGCAATCATGCTGAACTCCGGCACCGGCAACAAGAATGTAATGGAACTGGCCCGTGAGATTCTGGTCAGTTCCGGGGGGAACATCCGTGGAGTGGCATCTCTGACGCTCGACGGGCTGTGTGCGTTTGAAGGCGTCGGCCCTGCCAAAGCGGCTACCCTCGCCGCGGCATTCGAGCTCGGAAAACGATATTCCGAAGAACGCTTCATGGCTGAAAACGTACCTATGTCCAATCCGAGATCGGTATATCGTGTCATGCTTCCTGTGATGAAGAAACTGGATCACGAGGAATGTTGGATAATGTTTCTGAACAGACGCAACCTGTTGATATCCAAAGAGAAGATAACAAGCGGCGATGATGGGGCAACGGTGATTGACAGCAAGGCGATCGCCCGCCGCGCGATGGAGAAGAAGGCTGCGGCGCTGATACTTGTACATAATCATCCGTCCGGAAATGCCCTTCCCAGCGTGGCTGACATCAATCAGACTTCATCGTTGAAAAGGGTGCTGAACACGTGCGACATACCGCTTCTGGACCATGTGATTGTGGCAGGAGACACATACTACAGCTTTGCCGATGAGGAACTTGTACATTGCAATGCGGGAAAATAAATTTTGCGATGGGAAATTTTCTGGATATATTTGTGAACTCAACCAAAACAATCCTACCGATGAAAGTCATAAACCTTGGCGAGAAAAACTCGATTCTCAACAGATTCGTCGCGCAGATGCGTGACAAGGACGTCCAGAAGGACAGCATGCGTTTCCGTAGAAACCTTGAAAGGCTCGGCGAGATCTTTGCCTATGAGATCAGTCAGACGATGGAGTATTCCGAGAAGCCGTTCGTGACTCCGCTCGGCATAGCCAATATAAGGACATATGACGACAGTGTGGTGGTTGCGACTATCCTTCGTGCCGGCCTGCCTCTGCATCAGGGAATCCTTAATTATTTTGACGATGCCCAGAATGCCTTTGTAGCCGCATACAGGAAATACGATAAAGGGGAAGATTTTCATATAAACATCGAATACGCGAGCACGCCGGACCTCACTGGCAAGACCCTCATTCTTGCGGACACCATGCTTGCGACGGGAGCGTCTCTCGAGATCGCGTACAAGAAGCTCTGCGAGGAAGGCGAACCGGCCCACACCCATCTCGTGTGCCCGATTTCAAGCGCCTATGCCGTCGAGTATCTCCAGAAGAACATGCCTGCCGACAAGGTGACGCTCTGGGTGGCGGCCATCGACGAAGAACTGACCAGCCATTCCTACATCGTACCGGGCCTTGGTGACGCCGGTGACCTTGCCTACGGCGAAAAGAAGTGACGGCCATAGTCCGATGTGAGACAGCCGTCGTCATGCCCGCAGATCGAGACGGCTCGATGCCTCCTGCCTCGTATGATTATGCCCCGATGAGTACCCAGACCGCAGACTATTACGACGGATACGGCTTGCGTCAGCAGAGTGCCGGCGTAATGAACATAACCCAGACCTCTCATAAGCGACGGCGTGGAGAATCCCATGTATCTGATTCTTCCGGCGGACATGTCTTCATATTACCAGTACGACTGGCTCTACAGCCGTGTGGACAATCTGTGGGGAGAGGTCGGCGAACTGCGCAAGAAGACCATCTACGATCCTTGTCCGGACGGCTATCGGGTGTCGGGAGACCATTTGAATACCGTCCTTGCTTCATACGGAGGGCTGAATGACGGCAATTTCGGAGGCACTCTGGCGTATCTTTCTTCGGACGAGGAAAGGATGTTCCTTCCTTATGCCGGATACAAGGGGGGGGACAGAGGCATGTCTTCGCTGACCTGTGTCTGGAAATATGTCGGACAGAAGGGTGACTACATGTCTGCCAAGGTGCTTTCTTCAGGGCATCGTTCGAGAGTATATGTCTCTAAGCAGGCCAACTGGGTGGAAGTCGGAGCGGACGGCTCGTCACATTCTTATGCCGGTTCATATTATTATGTGGACGGTGCAAACCGAAGGGCAGCAGGTTCGGTGAGGTGTGTTGCAGATACGCCTTTCGGGACAATCCAGGCAAGGCTGGTTCTCTACAGGACTTCTTATTTTGAAGGCGATGCTGTGGAAATCTCTTATGAGGGTGTCGTGCACGGAAACTATTCCCTTGTGTATAAGCTGGAATATGGCTATACGGGTGCAGGAGATGTGGTGACGTCATGGACCGAACACTGCATATTATCTCGGACTGAATCAGACCGGCGGTGTCATGATGCATAGTGTCGCTACGATAGATGAAGGCGTCTATGACCATGCCTTCGAAATCGAAGAGGCTTCGGTTGCAAGACCTTCTGTCGTAAATAATTACAGGACTGTCGGCTCCGGATATCTGAAGCATTCGGGCACCGGGAAATATCTTGCATATGACTCTTCTGCAAACGGCTGGAATGGAGGTGTCGCCCTGGTGGATTCCAAGGAGGCTGCGACTGCGTTCTTCTTCTGCTCGGACTGGGGCAGCGAGGTCACGGACCAGATGGACATCATCGACCAGAGCGGCCGGTATCTCTACACCGACGGATCCAAGCTCAACCTCTGGCTGAACAACAGCTTCGGAGGCCGGAACTACAAGTGGATCATCAACCGTGTCAAACCCCAGACGCAATCCCTATAGTCCCGCATTTTGCGCCCCTCATCCGGAAATCTGGCCCATTTCCCGGAGCACCTGCACTTTTTGATGGGGTCGTCCGGAAAATCGCGCCTTTTTCCGGAGCAGCCTGCAGTCTGGTCAGAAGAGCTTCTTCTTGCTGACTGTGGCGACGAATTCCTTGAGGTAGAACGGCTCGAAGTAGGCTACGTCGCGGAATTCCTTTGTGCGGTAGGCGGCGAGGGCCGGAGCAAGCATTGCGGAGGCCTTCGGGTGGCATTGCAGGAAGCTTGCGTTGGGATGCGTGATGACGTCGGCGCACTTTCCTGCTCCGTCGCCGATGAAGAGGACCGGACCGTCGTTCAGGATGTCTGCAAAGCTGTTTTCGTCGATGATCATAGGGGCTGTTTCCGTGATCTGCTGCCATGCGCCCGGCTCTAAGTCACTGCCTTGGGCGGAACTGCGTGAGAATGTCGCGGTGTATACTTCCATGCGGCGGGCGTCTATCATCGGAACGATGTGCAGGGGCGGGGTTGCCATATCGGAGGCCTGCGCCACTAACGTGTCCAATGTACCTACTGCAAGCAGCGGCTTCTTTGCTCCGAAACAGAGGCCTTTGGCCGTGGATACTCCCACCCGCAGACCGGTGTAGGATCCCGGGCCCATGCTTACGCACACCGCGTCGCAGTCCGCCAGCGTGATGCCCCGTCCGTCCAGCATCTCCTGTATGAACACGGCAGTCAGCGATGCATGTGCCTTGGGGGCTGAACTTTCTCTGTATGAAACGATTGCACCGTCTTCGGCCAGAGCGGTCGAGCACAGTGCCGTGGATGTCTCTATGAGTATGATTCTTTCCATTTGACGGCTATTTCAGTGTGATCATTTCCTTTACATACGGGAACACGGAATTTGCAAGGTCGCGTATCGGTCCGTAGAGGACGGAGTCTGCGAGATATTCCGGATTGACGAGCTGTATTGTACTGTTCAATGAATTGAATGCCAATATTATAAGCCCGAGTATAAGCAGGCATTTCAGCAGCGAGAACACCACTCCCAGCAGCTTGTTGAGCCACCCGAGCATCACCAGTCTTATTATGCCTTCAAGCGCCTTCCCCAGCGCGGCCAGCACGAGAAACACCACTACGAGGATGAGCGTGAACGCCACCACCTTGAGCACCTGTTCCGAGCCCGATATCCATTGCGCGAGCCATGCGCAGACGACATTGGTGAAGCGCGCCGAGGCCCAGACGCCGAATACGATGGAGATGATTGCGATGACCTGCGTGATGAACCCCTTCCTGAGTCCCTGCACCACGGCCCAGACGAGACATAACAAAAGAATGATATCCAGTATGTTCATAAATTCCCTTAAATTGCTATCTTTGCAGTTTGAAAAAATCGAGGCGGTTTTTCCGCCTGCAAAAATAGACAAATATTTTCAATCATACTATGAAATTTAACGAGTATAAAGGTCTGGATCTGGTCGCGGTAGGCAACGAGGTGCTTGACAGATGGAAGAAGAACCATGCGTTCGAGAAGTCGCTTGAATTGAGGGAAGGTGCTCCCGAATTCATTTTCTTTGAAGGACCGCCTTCTGCCAACGGTATGCCGGGCATCCATCATGTGATGGCCCGTTCGATCAAGGATGCCATCTGCCGCTACAAGACGCAGAGCGGATACAAGGTGAACCGCCGTGCAGGATGGGACACTCACGGACTCCCTGTGGAGCTCGGAGTGGAGAAGATGCTGGGCATCACGAAGGAGGATATCGGAACGAAGATTTCCGTTGAGGAATACAACGACGCATGCCGCAAGGAGGTGATGAAGTACACGGCCGAGTGGGTGAACATGACCGAGCGTGTGGGCTATTGGGTGGATATGGACGATCCGTACATCACCTACGACAACCGTTACATCGAGACACTGTGGTACCTTCTCAAGAAGATATACGACAAGGGCCTTCTGTATAAGGGAAAGTCCATCCAGCCTTATTCTCCGGCTGCGGGAACGGGACTCAGCACACATGAGCTGAACCAGCCGGGCTGCTATCGTGACGTTAAGGACACGACGGCGACAGCCCAGTTCAAGGTCGTGCGCAACGAAAAGTCCGAGTTCCTCTTCGCCGAGGGCGTGCAGCCGTATTTCCTTGCATGGACGACGACTCCGTGGACCCTTCCGTCAAATACTGCGCTCTGCGTAGGCCCGAACATAGATTACGTCCTCGTGAAGTCTTTCAACCCGTATACAGGTGAACCGGGACTTTATGTCGTTGCCGAGGCGCTCGTAGGCTCGCTCTTCAGTCAGAAGGCTGCCGGAATCGCCCTTGAGGACTACAAGCCGGGCGACAAGCTCGTGCCTTACAAGGTGCTGGAAGGCAGTCTCAAGGGATCTGAACTCGTAGGCATCAGCTATGAGCAGCTCATTCCATGGTTCAATCCGGGTGAAGGCGCTTTCCGAGTGATTCCAGGTGATTATGTGACGGTTGAGGACGGTACCGGTATCGTGCATATCGCTCCGACCTTCGGTGCGGACGACGCCAAGGTGGCAAGGCTTGCCGGCGTTCCGGGACTTCAGGTCATCGACCGCAACGGAGACCTTCAGGCTCAGGTGGATCTCAAGGGACGCTTCTTCCGTGTCGAGGAACTCGACCCTGAATATGCGGCGGCGAACATGTCGCAGGAATATGCCGAGTGGGCCGGACGCTATGTGAAGAACGCATACGATTCATCGCTTGCCGAGGATGCTCCGACTCTTGACGTGGACATCTGCGTGATGCTCAAGCAGCAGAACAAGGCATTCAAGATAGAGAAGCATACGCATAACTATCCTCACTGCTGGCGTACGGACAAGCCGGTGCTCTATTATCCGCTCAACTCGTGGTTCATCAGGACCACAGCCGTGCGCGAAAGGATGATGGAACTGAACGACACCATCACATGGAAGCCGGAGTCCACGGGTACAGGACGTTTCGGAAAGTGGCTCGAGAACATTCAGGACTGGAATCTCAGCCGCAGCCGCTACTGGGGAACGCCGCTCCCGATCTGGCAGACCGAGGACGGAAAGGAACAGAAGTGCATAGGCTCGATTGCGGAGCTTTATGCCGAGATAGACAAGGCTGTCGAGGCCGGTTTCATGAACTCGAACCCGTTCAGGGACAAGGGATTCGATCCGGCAGACATGTCGAAGGAGAATTACGATAAGATAGATATACATCGTCCTTATGTGGACAATATCTTCCTTGTTTCCGACAGCGGCCGCAAGATGGTCAGGGAGCTTGACCTCATTGATGTCTGGTTCGATTCAGGTGCGATGCCGTATGCTCAGGAAGGTCTCCGTAATCTCGCTTCCGATAAGTTCGGAATCACGGCGGACTTCATCGCAGAGGGAGTGGACCAGACACGCGGATGGTTCTACACCCTGCATGCGATCAATACTATGGTAAGCGACAAGTGCGCATTCAAGAGGGTGATTTCCAACGGATTGGTGCTCGATAAGGACGGAAACAAGATGAGCAAGCGTCTCGGAAATGCTGTGGATCCGTTCTGGGCTCTCGATACCTACGGCGCCGATGCCCTCAGATGGTATATGCTTACGAACTCACAGCCGTGGGACAACCTCCGTTTCGACGCTTCCGGCGTGGACGAGGTGCGCCGCAAGTTCTTCGGAACGCTGTATAATACATATTCGTTCTTCGCCCTGTATGCGAACATCGACGGATTCGATCCTTCTGCTGAGGCTGTTCCGATGCCGGAGCGTCCGGAGATCGACCGCTGGATCATATCCCTGCTCAATACTCTCGTGAAGGACGTCGTGGCCGCATATGAGGACTACGACATCACTACGGCAGGCCGTCTGATCCAGGACTTCGTCTGCGACCATGTGAGCAACTGGTATGTCCGTCTGGGCAGAAAGAGATTCTGGGGCGGTACTATGGATGCAGATAAGCTTTCTGCATATCAAACTCTGTATCAGGTACTTGTGGCTGTGGCTAAGCTTGCTGCACCGATTGCTCCGTTCTTCATGGATCGTCTGTATCTGGATCTCGTGGAGGGTGCTGATTCTGTACACTATGTCGCTATGCCGGCTTATGACGCTTCTGTTGTGGACAAGGACCTTGAGGAGCGTATGGCTCTTGCACAGAGGGCGACATCGATGGTGCTGGCACTTCGCCGCAAGGCCGAAATCAATGTCCGCAAGCCTCTCTCGAAGATCATCATCCCTGTCATCGATGAGCGCGTGAAGGAACAGCTGGAGAAGGTGAAGGGCTTGATACTCAATGAGGTGAATGTGAAGGAGGCAGAGTTTATTTCGGATACTGCAGGCCTCATCACCAAGAAGATAAAGCCGAACTTCAAGACTCTCGGAAAGATATACGGAAAGCAGATGAAGGAGATTGCAGCTGCGTTCGGAACGCTTTCGCAGGATGTCATAAATGCCATTCAGGCGTCGGAGGCTTCTGGCACGGGATATGTTCTGAGCCTTCCTTCCGGTGACGTGACCCTCAGCAAGGGAGATTACGAGATCTCGTCCGAGGACATGCCGGGCTGGCTTGTTGCGACGGAGGGCTCTATGACCATCGCCCTTGATGTGACCGTGACAGAGGAACTGAAGCAGGAGGGTGTTGCCCGTGAGCTTATCAACAGAATCCAGAACCTGCGCAAGAGCAGCGGATTCGATGTCACAGACAAGATTGATGTGAAGATATATGCGGATGGCGAGGCGTATGACGAGATTTCGGCTTCGCTTGCAAATTTCGCCGAGTACGTCGGTTCGCAGACTCTCGCGCTTTCGGTTGAGGCCGGACAGCTTGCCGAGGCCGGAGATGCTCCGGAAGTGGAGTGGAACGAGGGCGTGATACGCATAAGCGTCGTGCGTAGGTAGAGTATTTCCATCGTGGCTTCTGGCGCTCCTTGCGTAACTTTAAGATTAAACTATAAAAACAAAATATTATGGCAGAAGAAATTAAGAACAACCCTGAGCTGAAGGTTCGTTACAGTGACGAGGAACTTCAGGAGTTCAAGGCCATTATTCTTGAAATGCTCGAAAAGGCAAAGAAGGAATATAAGACCCTCCGCGACATCGTGACTCACGATTCAAGCAACGACATCGAGGACACGTCGCCTACATTCAAGGTGATGGAGGAAGGCGCTACGGCACTTTCAAAGGAAGAGGCGGGAGCGCTTGCACAGCGTCAGTACAAGTTCATCCAGAACCTCGAGGCTGCACTCATTCGCATAGAGAACAAGACATATGGCGTATGCCGTGTCACAGGAAAGCTCATCCCTAAGGAGCGTCTCCGTCTTGTACCTCATGCCACACTTACGGTGGAGGCAAAGGAGATGATGAACAAGAACAAGTAAGCCCTTATATGAAGATTACAAAGGGAACACGACTGTTCATTCTCGGCGTCGTTCTGGTGGTCATAGATCAGATTATCAAGGTTCTCGTCAAGACAAATATGGATCTTGGCGAGACCATTGATGTGATAGGGGACTGGTTCAAGCTGCATTTCGTTCTCAACAAGGGCATGGCATTCGGAATGGCCTTCGGAGGGCTCTGGGGCAAGGTTCTGCTTTCTGTGTTCAGGATTGTCCTTTTCGGTGCGCTCTTCTGGTGGATACGCCGTCTGGCAAAGCGTCCCGATGTGCCAGACGGAGTGCTCGTCGGTCTGACGATGATCACAGCAGGCGCCCTCGGCAACATCATCGACTGCTTCTTCTACGGAATGATATGGCCGGAGACCATCACCCCGGGAGCGCCGTTTGCCTTCATGTTCGGACAGGTCGTGGACATGTTCTATTTCCCTCTGTTCGACTATAAGCTTCCGTGGATGGACCGTCCGCAGACCTTCTTCGGCGCAGTCTTCAACTTCGCCGACGCCTGCGTCACCTGCGGTGCAATCTACCTCCTCATCTTCCAGTACCGCTTTTTTGCACAGGAAGAGAAAAACAATTGATGCAAATTGTCTCTTTGTTCCTTAAGATGTGGCCCGTCCACATCTTTTTTTATGCCTTATTGTATTTTTTTTCATGCTGACTTAAAATTAGTGGCTCGAAAATTTGGAAGGGGGGGGTAAAATGTTATATATTTGCAGTCAATGTATTTCTTGATACTTGACTTATGAAAAAAATTGCAGTATTGCTGTTTGTTCTGGGATTATCTGTTCCAGCGATATCACAGACAGTCGATTATTCAGTTGTGTCCGTACCGGAAGAATCCGGAATTGACTTCACGAGGGTGACAACAGAAAATGATTACGTATGCATGCCGATTGTGACCAGAAGTCGTACCGGTATCAATTGGCTGACAAATAAGATTATAGATGTTTCCAGCGACGGTAGCAGGCTTGCTTTCCTTTCTATGAGGAATAATGCGACTAACATATTCGTCAAGGATATTACAAGGCAGGGACCTGCCGTGCAGCGTACCAACCGCAAGGCCGTTCTTGATTTTTCATATTCTCCGAACGGTCGTTATATTGCGTTTTCAGAGGCAGTCGCAAAAAATAATGTCATATTTCAGACGGATGCTTCCAGCGGTTTTGTCTGCAGGCAGATTACCAGTGGCAATAATGATTATTCTCCGGTCTACAGTAATGACGGAAGCAGAATCTTTTTCGCACGTCAAGAGTCGAAATCGGCAAGCATTTGGAGCTATGACATCAGCGACAACTTCCTTTCCAGCTATAGCACCGGTATGAATCCTTGTACCATTGATGATCCTAATGCAGTCCTTTGTGTCCGTGTCAACGGTTACGGGAAAGGCGAAATCTGGAAAATCAATTTCATGACAGGTGTTGAAGAGTGCATAATATCTGATACGGAAAAATCCTTTACGACGCCATCTCTGTCGCCTGATGGAAACTGGATTGTGTTCATTGGCAGCACACCAATCTATACCGGTTCTTCTACGTACTGGAATACAGATATTTATGCGTGCCGTACAGATGGTACGCATTTCATGCAGCTGACGTATCATGCGGCTGACGATCTCAGCCCCGAGTGGAGCAAGGATGGTAAATATATTTATTTCATCAGCCAGCGTGGCAGTGGAGAAGGATCTGCCAATGTATGGAGAATGAGCTTCGTCTACCTATAATTCATCTAAATATTGTTATTATGAAAAAATCTGTTTTTCTTGTTGCTGCAGCACTTTTCGTGTTCAGTGCAACTGCTTCGGCGCAGTTCGTGACGTCTTCGTCAAATTCAGCTTCCAAGGCTGCTTCATCTCCTGATATCGAAGCTGCATTCAGTACTTTCGACATCACTTACAGCCCTGTGACCTTTAAGGCTGACTATGATGACGATAATGGCGATACAGAATCTGAAGATCTTAATGCGGTGTCTCTGAATTGGATGCGTGCAGATGTCCTTCCTGTGAATCTTCCTCTTTATATTCAATATGGAGTTGGCTTGCAGTATGCGTTTATGACTGACAGCGTTTCTGAAGGTGATTATTATTCATATAAGACATCAGTGTCTTTCCTGACAGCCAAGGTGCCGGTGAACGTGTTGTATGCTTACACCATTCCGAACACACAGGTAAGCCTTATGCCTTATCTTGGTCTCAATCTGCAGGGACATCTTCTCGGTCAGGAGAAATACACTATTGAATATGATGGCGAGAAGGAAACTGAAAAAATTAACTATTTCAGTGAGGACGATATGGGTGACGAAAAGTTTAACCGTTTTGTTTTAGGCTGGCAGGTTGGTGCCAAGGTTTCTTTCATGCAGTTCATTGCAGGTGTTGCTTATGAAGGCCCGGTAACTAATCTTTATAAGGATAAACACTATAAGATCAACACAAGCCAGATCAATATCACTCTGGGTATAAAGTTCTAAATGAGTACGAAATCTCTATATGATTTTCTATCACACGCCGATTTCATGGTAAATTGAACCCGGCGTGTGAAAAATAATTGAAAAAGATTTCAAAATAATTTGCAGGTTTCGAAATTATTCGTACCTTTGCAATCCCTTACGAAAGGGAAATGCGGATAACGGATGCAAATCCCATTTTGCAAATATATTGGAGAGATGGCAGAGTGGTCGAATGCGGCGGTCTTGAAAACCGTTGATCTTAACGGGTCCGGGGGTTCGAATCCCTCTCTCTCCGCAGAAAAGTGGCTTACAGGTATCTGTGAGCCACTTTTTAATTTTAGTATCCCAAAAAATATCCCAAAATCACTTCGGAAACAGTAAGCTATTTGCAAGAAACTGCAAGTGGCTTTAATTGTTTTTGAAAGGGAAGAGGATTGGCGTTCTGTTGGAGAGAAGCGGAAACAGAATGACAATCTTCTGATTCCGCTGTCCTAATAGGGCAAGTCTTCAGGCGGCTTGTCCGGCTGAAGTCTTGAACGAAATATTAAGTCTTTCATTATTATGCCTTGTATTGGATGTTATGTGATTGTTTTTAGTCCTCAGCTATTTCTATTATATTCCCTGTCTCATCTACTTGCCATAGACTATACTGTCCATCTCCGTCGAAATCTACAACGGAAACAGCTGTAGCCTTGAATGTGGAGTCTGTTGCCTCATCTAACGAAATGAGGTAATTGGCCTTACCGCCATCAGTTACTAGAGTATCCTGAGTGAAAGCAAGAGCATAAGTGTTTTTTGTGAAGGATCCGAACAGTCGTTTGTATGAATGCTCTAATTTATAGACATCTAATAATACTGATTTGACTTCATTATCCAATACTGTCTTTTTGTTGAGGAGAAGGCAGATTGAAACAGAAGCAAATAGGGCAAATAGAGATATTGATATGATTGTAACAACTTTCATGCATCCCTGAAATAATTATCTTATCTATTGTGCAAAGGGTTATATCTTATCTGAACGTATCAGAATGCGCACAATAGCTATTCTGTTGATTTTATTACATCTTTAAGAGGACATTTCCATTTATAACTGAGATAAATCAGTACTATCCCTAAACCAATGAATGGCAGACTTAGGTATTGTCCCATGTTAAAATGCATATTAGATTCAAAAGAGACCTGAGGTAACTTAATAAACTCAATCAAAAATCTGGCTCCAAATAGTAGGCATAGAAATACACCAAATAATCCACCTTTATAAAGTATTGTATTCTTTCGACGATATATAATCAGTAATAATAATCCTAGCGCAAGGTAACATACGGATTCATATACTTGTGTAGGATGACGAGGGAGAATGTCTCCGTTACGAACGAATATAAAGCCCCACGGCAAATCTGTTACAGAACCATAAATTTCAGAGTTCATCAAGTTCCCCAAGCGAATAAAGCATCCTGCGAAACAAGCAGGTATACAAATTCTATCAAGTAACCAAAGTAAGTCAAACCCTCCAAGTTTGCCGTATCTATGATTATATAACCATATTGCTATTAATACTCCTATAGCACCCCCGTGACTAGCAAGTCCCCCTTTCCATACACATAGTATTTCTATCAAGCTTCTCCAATTTGCAAAGTAGTATTCTGGAGAATAAAATAAACAGTGACCCAATCTAGCTCCAATAAGAGTTCCTAAAAATATATATGAAAGCAAAGGTTCCAATAAATTCACATCTTTTCTTTCTACAGAAAAAAAGGATTTCATCATCAGGTATCCAAGAGGAAATATTCCTATAGTAAATAAAATAGAATACCATCTAATGGAAAACCTACCAATTTGAAACAGTATAGGAGAAATATCCCATTCAATGTATAATAGTTGCCACATAATAGTTACAAGATTCAGGTGGGGTGCAAACATTTGCACCCCACCAATGTAATAAATTACTCGTTAGATTCTGGTGGGACGGTTTCTTCCTGCTTGGAATCACTGCTTACCAAGAGACCTACAATGACTAAAGCAACGACTACACCCCAACCCATGCCACCATTAGTTTCAACCTGTTCATCCACAGATAGAGCGACAAGATTTGCATTTGTTTTCATTGTGCAAAATTTTAAGGTTAAACATTATTTAATTAAACACGTGTTTCGATAATGCAAATCTATTCATAGCCAGTCTAAATCCATAGACAAATAAAATATCCGTCAGAAAATTCACATCTTCCAACGGAAACAAATCAATATTTATGTTTAACTAAAAGGTCATTTCCCATAGAAATTAGTAATCCATTTCCAAGTTCCATCTTTATCATTAAGATTCAAAAGTATGTCCGGGATAAGTACCTCTTCCTCTTTTAGTTTTTCATTAGGTCTGATGAAATATCTGCAACTTATGAGGCATTGAGTGTTGGTGTTGGGCAAAATACATTGCAATATATCTCCATATGTAGAAGGTTTATTTCCTGAAATTTCTCCAATAATCGTTCCTATGCCATTATCTCTTGCCGTCGTTAGAAGAAGCCCAGAGCTACTGTATGACCCTCGTCCCTCAATGAAAACAACATTACCTTTGAAAATGTTATTCAAATTATTATTGAACCGATGTTTGGTCGTATCTATTAATTGTGATGTGTTTTCTTTAGAATTTGGGAAGTATAGTTTTTCCCAGTCAAAATCCCACAGATTATACATTTTTCCCAGATGGTAGGAGGTGCCATTTTTAAGTTTAACATTCTTAAAGTCTGGCTGTGTCTTAAGTAAGAGATCAGACATTCGCACAGCAACGCTATATCCTTTTAAGCTATCTATTGGTGATAGCCATGACAATAATACATCCCCAAGCGTACAGTTTCCGCCACCATTATATTGCAAATCAACAATTAACGTTTTAACAGCTTTCTCACTAATTTCTTTCATTAATTGTTCAATATAGTTATCAAATCTAGGCAACTGCTTCATATGCGGATGGGTAATGCGATCTGCAAACCTATTGAATTGTAAATAACAGATGCTTTCATCTTTGAATATTTTATGACAAAAGAATTCATCTTGTTGATCCATAAAGCCAGAATCGTTTTGTATTCTATGTGGATGATTTATCTTATCCCTTGACGCAGGCTCAAGGCTTATCGTTGTTCCATCTGAAAAAGTCAAATCGAGTGTCTCACAGCCTGGCGTGCAAATATCCCAAAATTTCTTTATCTGAAAATATTGCTGCAAAATGTTATATAAAAAGATGTCATTATCATGACTTATAATCTGACTTGCTTTTTGAAGAACTGCATTAACTTTAAGTCCATTAATTTTGTTCACTCTTTTGCCAATAATATGGCTGATATTTTCATCTGCAGAGAGAATGACAGCTGTTTTATCTGTATCGATCTCCAAAATTACAGGATATAATAATATTGGGGTAATACCTAAATAAATAGAGGTATGTGCATCATTCAATGATGATATTTCCTTCTGCAATCGTATTCTAAAATCATCAATACTTTCGATGTTGTTAAAATCGTTATACAAAGTCCTTACTCTTTTTTCTAACTGTCTGCAATGTTGTTCTGAATCATAATACGGATGTGTTTTTGCCAACATGTTAGCATATAACAAAAGATCTTTCTGATAAGTATTTCCATTTGCATATTTTCGGCTTGAGACAACTATAGAATCATATGCAACCGGCAAGTTCTGAGAGAAAACGCTGACAGAACAAATAATAAGTAATACCAATGATAATACTCGCTTCATAAAATGTATTATTTAGAGGTGGTCATATAAATATATCTGAGTTCTACGTATTTTTCTAAGTTTCCTATTGCTGTCATACAGTAGTCCATATTAAGGTTCTTTAGATCAGAGCAGCCTCCGTTGCAAGCAGGGAATAATACACACCGTCTGCATTTGTCATCAAAAAGTGAGTCACTGCCAATCATATAGTCTGCATATAGGTCTGCATTAGTTATATTTAGATCGGAATCTATATAACCAACTGATTTGTTTGGCATGCCGAGATGATGCCAGCATTTGTATAATTCTCCTTCTGGCCCTACTATCAAAGAATTGTTGCTATGACAACTACAACCTTTATTTCTTCTAACAATCAATAGATCTGGACTATATATGCCGTGTGTGTGATATAGATCACATATAAATTCTGATTTTTCTTTAAGCCCTTCAAAGCATGTATTACTTTTACAATTTCCATCATAGTTATGGACAAATGCTGGATATAAGAATAAGCGCTCACCAAATCTATTTAAGAGTTCTTCTCTCAATTCTATAAATTCGTTGGCATTCTGTTTGGTGAGATTCATTCTAATTGAGATTTTGACATCATATGATTTTTGGAGTATCATATCAATATTGTCAATGATTTTGTCATATGAGTCTCCTCCTGATTTTAAAATACGAGTTTTATTATGAGTCCTCTTCGTGCCATCTAAAGTTATTTGAATCTTTCGAATACTATACTCGTCTAACTTATCGATTAGTCGATCAAGGTTATATCCATTAGTTACAATGGAAGCCTCATAAGACTTAACCACTTCTTTTAATCGTGGAGTTAGAAGTGAAATCGAATTTACCGCTTCTGTTGGCTCTCCACCATACCAAGCAACTTGTAACTTTCTGCCGTTATGGTGTTTTTTAACATATGAAACAATTCGATTCATAACATCTAAACTCATCCCTTTATTGGTCAATCGACTTTTCTCATAACAATATGGACAGGCAAAATTACATGATTGAGTCGGTGCAATTGTTAAGCCTAATGTAGGAGAGTTATAACGTAAATTTAAGTTATGTAGAACAATCTTATTGAACTCCGATTCATTTGATGATACTAAAAAACGTCCATCAAACAAGAACTTGTATTTATCATCATCTCTAGCAATCTTATCTGGATCCTCCCTTATATGAATCAACTCATCGTACATTTCCTTATCCACCTTCACAAGCATATTGGAAAGTGTGCTATATAATAGATAAGCGTTAGCAATTTTAGAGTAAAATATTATAGAATAATTGCTCCAAACCATATCATATTGTTTTAACGAGAGTGGCCATCAGCCACTCTCTGACCATAGTTAATTGTTAATAATGTTAACAGAACATTCTGGGCGTTCCCAAACACAGATTGTAACATTGTTCATTGGGCATACTGGGGTAAGTATAACGGTACAGTAGTTGCTTTCTGTCTGTTCTGTCAAGCCTCCGTTGATGCCGACAAGGTCAAGCTGCTCAAGCGTTTTTGGAGACAGCCCAGCATCGATAATGTTGATTTTCTTTTCCATTTGATTGTTTTTACGTTATATCTGCTTACTCTATTAAGGATTTTCTGCTACCTCCTTTATAGTCGCGCAACTATTTTCAATTTATGTTATAATAAGTTTGCAATAATTTTCTGCTAGATATTAATGCATACTTCGTATTATTTACCTCATATTGAGCCTTAGCATATTCAACTATTGCAATGTTCCAAGTGATGAAATCGCACTTTCCATACTCATATTGCTCCTTAATTTGTCGCAAAACCTCAGATGTATACTTTAGCTGTTCCGTAGCACTTACAAATCTTTGATATGCTGTTTCATAGTCGCCTCTAATCTGCTCATATTCTTTGGCAACTTTATTCCTTGTAAGGTACATAGTGTGGTATGCGTCTTTTACTGCATACTCAGCTCGCTTTACATTGTTTTTTACCCTCATCCCATTAAATATTGGAATCTGAAGAGTTAATGTAATATATGCATTTGTATTATCTGCCCATTGCTCAAATGGAGGGTATTTGATATTCTGATAAGTGTCATTTTCAGAAATCAATACTTTTTGTCTGGCACTAGAGTAATTTGAACCATAACTGCCCGAAAGTAAGAGAGTAGGGTAATAAGATGATTTTGCAACCTTTACAGCATATTTTGCTGATTCTACACGAAGCTCTTCAGTACGGTATTCCGGCAAGTTGTGAAATGAGATATCATATCTATTCGCATCAGTATTATATACCTGTTGCAAGTCATTTTCATCATCATTCTGTAATCGTATTAATGAGTAATCCGAAATATTCATTAGTTGTCCTAATTCGAGTAATGCCATCTTTTTCGCGTTATTCGCTAAAATAATATCATTCTGGGCAGAACATAACTGTGATCTTATTTGCAATAAATCAGCCTCCGTTTTTATTCCAGCATCAACTTGAGCTTCAATAATCAATAGTTGCTCAGTTATCAAATTCGCAATCAAATGTGCTGATTCAATGTTTTTATCTGCACATAATACATTATAAAATGCTAAAACAACATTTTTACAGACTTCTTTACGCATTGAGAGGCTATTCATTACGAATGCATCATATTCTTTCTGTGCCTGCTTTACTCGATAATACCTTTCTAAGCCAGAAAACAAGATTGCCGTACCAGTAATTGATATACTACTACTACCGACTGTACTATGTTCAAGGAAACTATATGTTGTCTGATCTAGTACTCTTCCTGATGATAAACTATAATTAGCACCTGCGCTAATCGATGGAATGAATTCTGATTTGGCTTCAGCGATACTTACTTTAGCCGATTTCTCTTCATTATTTAGTTTCTCAATCGAAACATTACAACTGTAAGCTTGATTGATGCATTCCTGAAGGCTCCATATACGGTTGCTATTCAGTTCTTCGCTAAAACCAATCAGACATATAATAAAGTTGATAGCTAGTAGCATATAAATTATTTTTTATTTAAGTACGGGTTCCACTACATACCCTGAAAGTCTTAACATATTTATCAATCCATACCGACCAGGCAAATGCCCAGCTCCGACAACAAACATTGTTGATTGGGTATTAATGGCCGATTTAATTGTTGGCATCCAATTGAAATTACGCTGTTTTACGACTCGTTCATACTCCTTTTTAGTAAGATCTCTCTTAAATAATTTCCAGATTTTCCGAAGATCTTGGGCTTTGTATGCATCAGATAATGATTGTGTCTTTTTTACTAGTTGCTTGTCATTCAATAATTTTATTAAATCATTTGCCTGCTCCTTCAGGGACGCTCCATACAAAGTCTCTAATTGGAATTCTAAAGTCTCTAAGCCAAAATTCCCTTTACTGTGCTTATGAGCAGATGTTAAAATAAACAAATCAATAGGAACCTGCGGAGTACTTATGCTTTGTGATAAAATGGTATTTTGAATATTAGTTGCAACTGTCATTGGCTTTAGAGCATCTAATCGTTCAATAGTTGTCCCTAAAATATTTGATAGTTTTTTGTTGAGTGTCTTAATTTGACGCGATGAATATAAATCACTTTGCTTTTGGCCTGCTGGCATAGCCATGTATGATCTCATCAAACTAATGTCATCAGCACTTGGAGATATTAAATCTTTGAATACTATTTCCCCGTACACTTGTTTCACATTTTCAAAAGCGAATTTATATCCAGGAATACTGTCAGTTAGCATACCATCATAGTAGTGATGTGTTCCCAATATATATGACGGCTCTTTAAGATCATTGCCCGTTATTTGCCATAAGATTTGTGCATTACTATGGAATGATATGGCAAATGTTAATATTAGTATACATAGGTGTTTCATTGTTCGAATAAGATTAATTAAACAATTTACTGATAACTTGTTGTAAAGCATATGCTACAGAGCCTCCTATTATTACTCCAAGCGATTTAATCAGTACTTCATTACATTGAGGCTCTCTCGTTAAAAGTATGGGTATTATCATTCCTATAATCATGCAGAGGGTAACTTTCTTATCAATTGAGAAGCATAGACTAGCAAGTACTAGACTCATTGAGAATAAACCATATGTTAACCCTTCTACATATACAGAATCTGATTTTCTAGTTATAATGGCGAGACAAAGAGTTGCGACTACTATCAATATCTCAATGTTTTTTTTATTGAATAGCATATAAACATATTTTAGTTGTTTTAAAATTGCCCACTTGGTGCAATCTGTATCGCGTAGACATGTGATTCTTAATTACACCAGTGGGCAATCATCTGTTTAACAATAAATCATTAACTGGTAATGAAATCTATTGGTGAGCAAATGTTTAGGCTGGAGGTGCATCTTCTGGGTGCTCCATGTACTCTTTGCCAAGCTCTAGAGCATATTGAGTCAGATGATAATCCAGCCATCCTATTGTATATGACAAGATCGAACCCCCGTTACTTACTGTAGCCTCCTGTTCCTTAAGTATAGGAAGATTTGTTTTGAGTGTAGTCATGGCATTAATTTTTAGGGTTCCATTCTCCGTTGGCTGCATCATTCCAGCCGTCCTGATAATCTTGGTTGCTATTACGATCCAAGAGTTCAGATAGAAGAGCGCCTGCAATGAGCCCCACAATAAAGCCTGTTACTGTCGCAGAGCCACCGTTAACCTGCATCTCACTTGCTGACAAGTCAACAGTTCCATTTGTTTTCATTTTGTTCATAAATTAAATCTGTTTTTAATTGGTTAATAGATATAATCCAGTGCACTGATTGTTTCTGAATACAAAGGTCATATCTATCTGTCTAAATTTATGGACAGCATCAACGTTCTTGAAAAATTCTCAATGTGATATTAACGTTTTCTGGATATTTGTAATAATATGTTTCTCGAAATCTGGAATACTCAATTTCTATCCCGTAAGACTCCAACTCAGATAGTATATTGTAGAGCGTGGCTCTACTTACCCCAAGTTTACGAGCAAAGTCTTCCGCTTTACCAGTATTCTCTTTGATGACGTACTGATGAAGTAGCGATACGGTATCTATAAAACTAAATACTTTCATAATACAATTGTTAGAATTGTGTCTGACTCTTCCAGTAATTATAATAATCCCCTTTAAGATCAATTAATTCATTGTGAGTACCTTGTTCAGTCATTTTGCCATTTTTTAAAACTATTATGTTATCAGAGTTCATAACAGTTCCTAAACGATGAGCGATTATAATTACTGTTTTGCCTTGTTTGCGTAGGTTCTCTACAATCATTTTTATGCTTTGTTCCGATTCAGAGTCGAGAGCAGATGTGGCTTCATCTAAAATTAGAATCTGCGGTTCCTTGTATAAGGCACGTGCTATTGCAATTCTTTGACGTTGTCCTCCTGATAGTTGTACTCCATTTTCGCCTACATTGGTATTGAACCCCATTGGTAAACTTTCAATAAATGTTAAGAAATCCATATCTCTGCAGATATCAATTACCTTTTTCATATCTGGCTTGAATGAGTCTAATGCAATATTCTCCAATATAGTCCCTTCAAATAAATCTATTTTCTGAGGTACTATGCTTATAATGGAACGAAGATCAGAGTTCTTTATATGATTCACATCTACATTGCCAATGCTTATGCTGCCTGATTCTATAGGATATAGATTAAGAATCAATGATGCAATTGTTGTTTTACCTGACCCACTTTCACCAACTATAGCGCAGACTTTACCTTTGGGGAATCGTAGTGTCAAGTCGTTAAATACTTCAGTTCTGGTTCCATATCTGAATTTTACATTATTAAACAAAATGTCCCCGCATTGATCTACTGACATTTCGATTTTGTTCTCATATTCTTCCACATCAAGATCCATAATTTCGAACAAACGCGAAGCTGCAATCTTAGCATCTTGATACGATCTATTGATGTTTACAAGAGATGCTACAGGACCGATAAAATATCCCATTAATGCATAAAATGACATCAATTCTCCTGAGGTGATTACATTTTCAAGTACGAAACCTGTTCCAGTCCATAACAATATTATAGTGAAGACTCTTGAAATACTCTCTGTTCCAATACTTGTCCAAATGCTATTAGTAGATGATTTAAAAGCTGAACGAATAAATTTCACAAACTGTGTTTCTGTCTTTATGTGAGCATATTCTTCCAAATTAAAGCGTTTGATAGTACCAGCTGTATTGATGGATTCAATGAGTTGAGCTTGAAGATCCGCTGCATTTTCCATTACTTTTCTTTGAACGATCTTATTGGCCCTATTATATAATGCATAAACAATTGCGAATAAGGGGAGTACAACAATCATTATGATTGCTAGTTTCCAATAATAAGTAAACATTAATCCAAATGCGAGAATGACGGTAAATATATTTACTGTCAAACTGACGAGAGTTTCATTGATGAATGTACGTATTTTTACAGCATCATTAATCCTGGATATTATTTCTCCAGACCTCATATTGTCAAAGAATGACTGCGGCAATTTGAGCAAATGCTTGTAATATCCAAGTATCAGCCTCGTGTCTATTTTCAGACCGGTCTTTACCATAAAGATAGTTTTAATATACTTTATGAATAACGATATTATCAATATTGCAATCATTACTATACTCAAAAGATTTAGCAGATTCTTATTCCCGTCCGGAATGACAAAATCCACGATTTTTTGAACATAGATAGATGTTCCCAATCCCAAGAGTGTGTATATTAATGCTCCTATTATAGCCTGTGTAATTATTCCCTTATGAGGTTTTAGCAGGAACATAAACCTACTTAACATAGAAACAGTGCTATCGCCTTTTCTAAAATCTTCAGTAGGCAACATAAGAACCAGTATCCCTGTCCACTCTTTTGCAAAATCATCCAATTTCTTTTTATGGAGTTCCCCGGTTGCCGGATCCATGATAGTGATGAATGATTTACTTACCCTATATATGACGACATAGTGTAAAAGTTTATTGTTTACGATAACATGAGCAATCGCTGGAGTTGGAATTTGCTGCAAAGGAATGAGGTTAACAGTGCCATCATCGTGTACAGATTTAACCGCTTTTGTATCAAATCCCAACTTATGTGCTGCTTCTGTTAGGCCTAATATGTTTGTTCCTCTCCTATCGGTATGAGCTATCTGGCGAATTTTTGATAACGGGAGGTCTAATCCATAATATGAAGAAATTGATGACAGGCATGCTGCTCCACAGTCGGTAATATCGTGCTGCTTAACCTTAATTCTCTTATTCATAATCAAATACCTTTGGATTTAACCAATTGTCGATTTTATCATATAGTAATTGAAACACCGTGCGTTGGGTAATTATAAAATTTGCGTTTACAGTCATTCCCTTTCTAATATGTCCTATATATCCATTTTTTAATGAAAGAGTCTCGGAATCTAATGCACAAATCACTTTGTAATATGATTGCGTCTGATCCGCAGATAAGGTAACATCATCAAAGATTTCCAGAACAGTGCAATTTAATGTACCCCAATCGTTATAGTTGAACGCAGAAACTTGGACTCTGCCCTTCATTCTCTCATGAATAAAGCCAATGTCTTTGGGCGTTATATAGCATTCTGCAATCAATTTCCCATCAGGAGAAAATTCCAGGATTTGTTGTCCTGATTGGACATACATTCCATCAAAAAAACTAAAATAAGGATGGACTGTACCATCAGATGGCGCAATAATAACCGTTTCTTTGTTGCGCTTCTCAATCTGGGTCAGTTGCCGTTCAATTTCACGAAGATCATTCTTGTAACTCTCATAATCAGATTGCCATTTATATCTCTGATAGGTATCTAAAGTCTCCAATGCATTTACAGATTGCAGGTACTCCAATTTCACCGTTTCATAGTCAGCATCAGAAATTGCCTTTTTTATTAATAGCGTACTATCTCTGAGATAATTACTATATGATTGCTTATGTTGTGATAGGGCCTCATTTCTTTGCGATATATAATGATTATATTCTGTCTGGTACAAGAGCGTTTGAAGACATGGGGGAATATCTCGTAATGTATTTAAACTTTCAAGATCTTCTAAAAAATCATACAATTCCTCTTGTCTTCGTATGAGTGTAGGACGATCGGCAGTCACTATGTCTGATACAATCGTAAAGAGAGTATCGCCAGTTTCAACGTACTCGTTAGACTGAATCCTATATGGCTTTATATAACCATTTGTTGTACTGGTTATGATAGAGCGATCGTATCTTGGCTTAATGACTCCCGATGCCCTTACGCTTATATCAATATGGATGAAATTGGCTGCAATCAGACATAATGAAACAACTATTAACGTAATTATATAGATGATGTTTTTGTCTTGCCCGTCTTCTTTGAACAAAAGATCAGCTGATTGCTCAACAACTGATACTGGAAAGACTCTCGGATAATTTCGTTCCATATTGAATATATTTCTTAGTCTTCTTTTCTACTATATCTGAATATATGCTTCTGCATAAGTGTGTTCTGTGTATATTACCAAATAGAAAGCTCCCATATTTATAGGTATATTCAGGCGACCACTAAAGCACGTTTCTGAATCGAACTCAACAATGTCGTATACGCCACCATTAACATCGACTATATATGCCGTAACAATGCCTTCGCCAGAGCAAACTACTTCTATCTGTCGAGAAGATTCGTAGATATATGCTTCAAGCACAGGCCCAATGCTTCGGTCAATATGCTGAGATGATGAACCAATCTGACTTTTAATCAGATTCTCAACTTTACGGCTTTCATCATAAGTCGTACTTGCGATTGATACACCCGTAGCTAGGGTGCATACAAAAATCAATAAAAGAGTTAATTGCTTCATAATTTGAGTGTTTAAAAGTTTCTGCAAAGTTACCTGCAACTAATCTCATCTCAAATTAATTATTCTCACTTTATGTTTTTCAAGTTGTTGATTATCAGTGTATTCGGGGGGGGCATTGTCTCATTTTGAGAAAACGAACCTACATTCTGATTTTAACTCTTGTAAAATGAAGAGAAGTTATAGTGTGCTTAAAAATTGCCAGACTTGTTTTATTTTGATAGTGCACGACTTTATTAAAATACAAAAGAGCGAATCTTATCGATTCACTCTTTTGTCAAGTCATATCAATTAGTATCTTAAGAGGCTTTGGATTCTTCAAATAAATTCCTTAACCAAATAGATAATCTTGTATCCTTTTCAGTCAATTGGAGCTTATTTCTGATGCCACTACTCATATTGTAAGTTCCCGATCTGCAAATGACTGAACCTACTTCAGAGGTTTTCATACCCAGTAATAATAGACAACAGTATCCAATCTCTGAGGCTGTCAATCCCTTTTCTGTAAGTTTTCCGACAAATTCCGGATGATAAATAGCATAGAGCATTCCTATATTGTCGACTATCACATAACGATTTTTAGTTAAATCTTCAATTTCTTCTGCGACCTTAGATATGGAGTCCGGTAAATCTTTAGATAAAAATGCTCCTAATGATTGAATTCGCTTATCAAGAATCTTTTGAGCATTTTCAAATGAAAGTTTGTTTTCATTGTGAATTTCCAGCAACTTGTCGTGCTCTATCTCCATCTCTTCAAAATTAATTTTCATTTGTTTATATGCTTCGTTGCTCACCCGCTGCAATTCAATCAATTCATTATGCTCTTCTCTTAAATCTTCTAACAAACTTATCAAATGATCTGTTTGCTGTTTTTTCCTTCTATATAAAATTGTAAAGATCACCAATACGAATAGACTTAAAATTATGCATAACGTAATGATAGTCTTCTGACGTATAATTGTTAATTGCTTTTGGAATCTTTCTTCAACATATTTTGTGTCCTGACCTAATAATTTTAAATCTGATGAGTCAGAAACCGCAATGTATTGTTTATATGACTCAAATGCTGACTTATAATCCATTAGCCCCTCATAAATATGAGATTTAATAATGTGGTATGCTGCATCATCTGAGGTGCCAAAATCCGCACCATATTTGTTTATGGCATCTAAGGCTTGCGGATATAACGAGTTTCTCTCATATACATGCGAGATTGTTCTCCAATTAAAAGCACTTTCTTGGTCCTCTAGGTTAAGGTACTCATTTAAATACACTAATGAGCTGTCCGGATTTGTGTTGATGTGCAACAACATTTTTATATCATAAAATGTGTGTTTGCGTTTTATTGATAGTTCGTCCCAATGCTTCAGAATTATGTCTAAATATTGTTCGCATTCATATGCCTTATGCTCAATCATCTTGTATCTTGCGATATTAAGAATTGCCTGATGATAATTCCCGACCTGATCCCCTTCTAATGAATATTGGGCTGCACCTTCAGCTGCAGATACAGCTTTGTCATATTCCATTAACGTTGCATAAATACTTTCTTTGAGTAGTAATAGTCTACCCTTATATGCCGGATCAATATTCCCGTTAATGTTTTCAGCGTGCGCAATACTTTCCATTGCTTGCTCATAATCTCCAGCGTTTTCATAGATTCTGGCTTGATAATAATAAGCCTTGAAGCGACTATCCTGATCTTTATGGTATTTATAGTAGTCAACTGCCAGATTAATTATAGAGTCGGTCGTTAGATCAATATAGTTCTTATCCAAAGCCATAGAGTACAATAAAGCATGCTTGGCTTGTGTTTTCCGTGTCGTCAGTTCATCAGCATCAATAGCCTCAAGTGCTTTCAAGGCCAATTCTGGATGCTCATCCATATAGACATCAGCTTTATGCAGTTCTGTCTCAACATCCTTAGTATTATTACAGGCCTGAACAATAAGTAAAAGTGCACCTGTGATAAGTATGTAGAAGTGTCGTTTCATTATCGTTAGTTGATCTTTATTGTTTCACAAATATACCCTATATAAATCTAAATCTACAAGTCTTTTGACAGTTTCTGTACATATAACAAGATAAACTGGTGATTCGCAAGAAAAGGCATCAATATATCTTGGATCGTTCATACCGGTAAACTGTTTTGACTAATCAAATAGGATAACAGGTAAACTTATCCCAACGGTCTGATTATTCTTGTAAAGTTACGGACTATAGATCTAATCTCCAAATAAATAGTCCTACAAAAGTCTTTCAGCCATAATTGAGTATCAGTGAGTTACAGAGGCATTTCAAAGAAAAATCTTTCACTTTAATTTTGAGGTCTAATATACTGTTTTGATACTTCTGTTTTTGTGTTTTTTGAAACATCAAAAGTCTTGCTAACGCATAATTAGTTTGGGTATTATCTTATTGTTCTCCACATAGCCTTCTTCTCCGTCCTCGCATCGTGAAGTGTTTCAACTTCCGGGGAGTCGGTGATGCGTATTGATTCGTCATTGCGGAAGTGTGCTGCTTTGATGATACCGGTACTGTCGGTATAGTCTATCAAGCGTTCCGAGTTTTCGTACTGGATCCGGTTGATGAAGATCGATTGGTCGTTCAGGAGTTGGCGAAGAGTGTCGCGGTGGGCGATGTAACTGCGCTCTCTGTGTTTGCTTCGTCTGATTTCATCTTTCAGCTGCTTTCTTTCTCCGGCTTCGATGAGGCGGTATGCTGTGGAATATCCCGCTCCTGGATTAGGGTAGTTGAGTCTTGCGTATGATTTATAAAGTTCATCGCCCAGATACATAGGTGTATTGATGAACCATACATATTCGGCAATACCGAGAAAAAACAGCAGTGCCATAATGATTACGAAGACTTTTGAAGTCAGGTTCAGATGAAGGGAAAGCAGCGGAGGGCGCTTTGCGATTTCCTTCATCTTTTCAATCTGTTCGTTCATTTGCTGACTGCTTTCAGGGGAGACTTCGGCCTTGAGGTCAAGTTTCCTCAAAGCCTCCGTCATCTGTTCTCTTACAATGGTCTTGACCGCTTCGGTCTTGCAGAGGGAAACCGGGACTTCTGTGGCCTTGGTATTCTTCATTTCCTCGAATGACTGAGTCATCGATTCCGTGAATGTAATCATCGTCGAAAGGGTGGTCTTCTGATCCAGCTTGGTCTGCTCGATATTCTCCTCAATCGCTTCGATCTTGGGGCCGATAACATTGGCCATATAAGCCTCGGCTGTTGTTTCTGTGATTATGTTTCTTGGTGCCATATCAGTGTAGTTTAAATCCTTGTGTCTTTTGTTGTGGTGAATCCGGAGCCCTGTCCGGTCTGAAAGTCTGTCGGATATCCTTTATGTCCTGTGCCAGGTCTGCTCTCTGGTCTCGTATTCTCTCCAGCTTGTTGTTCTTGAATGCCAACATAAGAGCGATCCTGAGTACGCCTACCAATGCTCCTATGGGATCCATAAAGTCAATGGCCAGCATTACGCCCAATGCTCCCTTGGCAATGCTTTTGGGCAGGCTCTTCTGGAGCTTCTGCTCCTCTCTGCCGAGCCTCAACATCTGCCGTCCGAGTTCCTTGCACTGTGATTGGACTTCCGGTGGTATCCTGTGCGTGTCCTTTATCTCTGCGTGCAGGTTAAGGATGTTCTTGGCCTCTGCCCTGAGAGACGGGAATTTGTGCCACACGTTGATGATCTTCTCCAGATTACGGCAGGTGAACTTACGGTCTATCTTGCTTCCGCTGAAACGGCAGGTCACTGTTTTTCCGTTCTCGTCCTTCACCTGCTTGGAAAACGATATTCCACAGGGATTCCCCTTGCTGTCAAGCTTCAGGTCGGTGGTCACACCGTATCTTGTCATCAACACAGCCGGGAGTTCCTTGATGCTCTTTACCTGTGGGATCGCACTGGCTATGTTCTGTGCTATCTCATAGCGAGCAGATTCGTATGTCCTCTGCCGGCTGTCGTGCGGTATCTGACTTTGTTTCGCAGACTTATGCGCTCCCCAGGAGAATCCCATATCCCGGGTTATCTCCTTGCATACGGTTGCATTCCTCTTGCGCTCCATCGAGTCGCTGATCCTGTGCCCGTCATTGTCCACTACATTTGCCACCACGTGACAATGAGGGTTGTCCGTTCCGTAATGACGGGTGACAAGGAACTGCGTGTTCTCATAACCCATTCCTTTCAGATGAGCCTTTACCGCCTCCATCATCACCTCGTTTGTCAGCTTGTCTGCATCTTCGGGAGGCCAGCTGACAGCAAAGTGCTTGACCGGGTTAGAGACCTTGGGGTTAAGACTTGCCTGCATCTCGAAACTCTGTGCTATGTCCTGCACATTCGGGACAAGCCTTCCCTCTTTGTCGTAACCCATATCCACGCCCTCATATCCGATGACCTCATACTCCTGCTGTTTACCGAGCATACCGTGATCGTACATTATCGCTCCTGCGAAACTCGCCCCCGTTGTTATCTTCACCATCATAGCGTCAATTGTTCTTGGATTTTTCTTTTCGCTGCCCTGAGCCATTCCAGTTCCTTCTCTACGGCTGCTACATAATCGGTACTCCCTCCGCATTGCTTTGTGGCTTCGATTGCCATACCTCGAAGGTTTCTGCCATAGTTGCGGAGGTTCATGTTCAAGTCCTTGTAAACGGCGAGTTCTTCAGCCGTCAGCCGGGGATGCACCACCGACCTGATTATGCACAGACGCATCAGGTGAGAGAGGGAAAAACGGTCCACGATCTTCACGAACTCCTCGTACTGTTTCACGGTGATCACGCACGCATTGAGAGCCACCTTCAGGAACTCATATACGGTCATCTTCAACTCCTCAGCCTTCGCCCTCGCCACCTCAAGCTCGATGTCTGTAAGTTTGGTCGCCACGAGATTTTTCCTCTTCTCTTCATCGGGCAGCGGCGTCCTTCCGCCCTTGCGATCTCTTTTTTCTTTCATCTCTAAAAATTTGCGAACTTGAGAGCAAATTTGCCCGGAGGGCAGTTTTGGTTTACCCAAAACACAAACTCGCTTTAACTCACTTCGTTCGATTGGTAATACACTTTGCTACTGGCTTGACTGGTACTCGAAGCGGTATTTTTCCCCTGCGTGGATCTGGAATATGAGGCGGATTTTCTCGTGTTCTTCAGGGATGTCCATCCATTCCTTCAGCCGTTGGCTGCACGATATTGTGATGCTGAACTGCGTCTTGCAGATGTACCTTATGCGGATTATGTCGTCCTTCAGATGGTCCGGTGCCTTGCTGTATATTTCCTTCCAGGCCTTCATAAATGCTTTGGGGTACGGAGGCGGGGAGGTGGGGTTCTGTACCCGCCAGTTCCCGGCTGCCCTCTTTCTCTTTTCAACGGTATCAAGAATGTCACCTCCGGATAGTTTCCATCCGTTCTGCCTGTAATACTCGCAGAACCTTTCGAACTCGGATCGGGGATTGCAGTCGTTCCTGAAAAAGAAGACAGGAAGCAACTCGTTTTCTAAATCCTGTTGTGATGGTGGAAATACAACAATATCATTAGTATTATCCTTATTATTATCAATGATATTATTGTGGGAACTTTGTTCACACCCTGCTGTAACCTTTCTTCCCATCTCGCTGTGAACTTTGTTCCCATCCGGGTGAGAACTTTCTTCGCACCTTGGTGTAACCTTTGTTCCCACCTTCCCTTTAAGCTGGGAACTTTGTTCGCATCTTGGTGTAACAAAAGGTAACACCTTGTCTATGTTTGCCGTATAGTCGTACGATTGGAGCCCGGAATGTTTTGAATCAGAACGTATTACAAATCCGTCATCCGTAAGTTTCCTGAGAATTTTGCCGACCTGCTTTCTTGATAGGCCGAATTTGACTGATAATGATGCCTCGCTTTCGAACATCGTTCCTCCTTTCCTGGTGAAAGAATAAATCAGGGCATAGATAAGAAGGTCGTTACCTTTCAGTCCCAACCTTTCGCTCATCATCCAGTCTTCTATGAGGAAACCAGGCATCTTCGTTCTTATTTGGATTCCCTTCTTGCCTCCCTCTGTGATTTCTGGTATCCGTCTGCAAGGATTCTTGCCTTGTTCACGTCGAATACGATCCTCTTGCCGATCTGTGACACGATGGCCTCGTCCAGCACCCCGAGTTTCTTCAGGGTATATATCGTGCTTTGGCAGCAACCTATCATCTGTGCCAGTTCTCCAATGCCGTGTGCATACGCTGTCGGCTGTCCTTCTTCCCTTGAATTGTCTGCTGAACTTCTCGAAAGCTGGTTCAGTTGCAGAAATTCCTCTCCCGTCATCTGCCATATCGGCTTCTGAAGCAGATCCTGTGTGTTATTAATGTCTTTCATATGTATGTAACTGTTTTTATTGTTCCGGTGTGTCAGATATCACTACCTGACTCCACCTGACCGAACGCCTGCAAGAAGTTTGCCAAAAAGAAATATAAACTAACTAAAAAAGATAACAAATAATATAAAAGACTATATTTAGATTTGTGTACTTTTACAATAATTTGCTAAAATTTACAACATTTGACAACAAATGATATAAATTGATAAAAGAAATTTACTATTTTTGCACGGTATTTGACAACAACTGACAACAATTGCTAACAATTGACAACATTCGTTAGCGATGTGTAACAACTAATGATGAAACGTAATATGAGTGATGTGTGTACCGCTGCCGAGATATGTCAGGCAATTGCGGCTGATTTTAAGATGAGGGGGTTGACCCACGAGACAGCTGCCGAGAAACTGGGGACAACGAAACAGACCGTTTCAAATCAGATCTCCGGAAAGAAGAAGTTCAGTGTGAAGACGGCTCAGAAATATTCTGAGGCATTCGGCTACAGTCTGGAGTTTCTGCTGTTTGGAAAGGGGAACCTTTATGCCCCTGGTCGTGGTGTGGCTATAACTAAACCGGGTCAGCTTCCGGAACTATATATGGACACTTCGGTTATGAATGAGGGAAGAAAGGTCAGGACGGCCGTCAGAATACTTGAGATTCTGAATAATCAGACAGCCATTGCTGCTTATCAGGCCGCTTTGGAAGATGATGCTGAAAGGTATAATGAACTATATGACAGGCTGGTCAAGGAATTTGCCTGGGATATTCCTTTCGTGAACGGAAACAAGGAGGCCTTGATGAAGATAAGAAAGTTCTTTGCCGATGCTCACGAGAAGGCTGCCAAGGAACTGATCCAAGCAGAGCGTGATGTCTGGGAAGGTAAAGTCGTTGATATAGAGGTTATGCTTGAACGATACAGAAGGGAACTGATTACCCTGAAGGATATGTATCCTGACAATGTGGTAGGGGAGGTGTAGCCATCCAGAAAGAGACAGAGACAATGCTGTAGTGGCATTGTCTCTGTTATGAACACCGAGGGGAAGGAGCGCACCGCTAAGAAGCGGTTAAGATTCGAGTACAATTACTTAGCATCCCCTAATGCGTCTGTAATGTGAGCGAACCTTCACTGTCTTGCCATTGACAACTCGCTTATGCGACTTGATTTTGACAATCTTGGTGGTGGCAACTTCAATCTGAAATCTCACCGTAACAGCAAGTTTGCATTTCATGTTGATAAAGGATTATTTGGATAACATTATCCGTTTAATATTTGGAAAAATGGAAACGAACTTGGGCTACTGAGAGTACATCCCTCGGCTTTAGTTTCTCGTATTAAAAAGAAAAAGGCATTCAGTAGGGGCTGAATACCTAATTCGTTTTCCAAATATAGCCATTCGGCTAATCCTTTATCATACTGCAAATATACAGACTTTTTTGATTTCCACAAACTTTTGTAAAGAAATTGGGTGTGGGTCAGTCCATAAAGTTCATCTTGGACATTTCACTGGATTTGATGGAGTCCACTATGTCGATGTAAGGCTTCATTGACTTGTAATCACTGTGGCCAGTCCATTTCATTACGATGCTCGGAGCGATACCTCTTGACAGAGCATTGACGATGAATGTCTTTCGGCCAGTATGGGTGCCGATGAGTTCCCACTTCTCCTTGATTTCATCAATACGTTCATTGCCCTTATATGTGGTTACTCTTATCTCCTCGTTGATTCCTGCCAGTTTGCAGAGTTTCTTCAGGTCTCTGTTCATTGCCTGATTGGTGTAATAAGGGAAGACGAGATTGTTCCGCTTGTCAGGGACAGCCTGGTATTTGTCAATTATTGAACGCATCATTTCATTGATTTCAATTGATACGCTGTCGGCGGTCTTTACGGTGGTTACCTCTATATGATCATCCTTTACATCATTCCACTTGAGATTTGATGCATCTGAATATCTCAGGCTGGAGAAGCAGCAGAACAGGAATATGTCTCTGACTGTTTCGAGGTATAATGTTTCTCCTTTCAGCTCCAGATTAACGATGGCCTTGAGTTCTTCCTTACTTAGATAGATGACCTTCTTCTGAGTGGCTTTCAAGGTTGGCTTGAATGTCTTATAGGCGATATTGGTATTATATCCTTTATTGGTTGCCCATTTGAGGAACCATTTCAGATATCCGAGTTTCTTTTCTATCGTAGAGTTTTTTATGCCCACAAGATCATCTGCGTCATAGTCGCTTCTGTCTCCTTTAGGCTTTCTTGGGGTGTTTAGTTTCTTTTCATCTCTCAGATATACGACAAATGCGGTCAGCGTGCTCTCTGTGAGGTCGGAGAATTTTAGTTTCTTGTTGAATGTGAGCAGGTCGTTCTTCAATGCATCCATTTTCTGGAATGTGGCCTTGGTCCAGGCGTTCTTCTCTCCGCACTCGTATGTGAAAAGATCGAATATCTGATAAAAGTCGGGGGCTTTGGGTTTTTCTTCCTTTTTCTTCTTTTCCGGCTCTGGCTTTCTTGGTACAATTCCCTTAAGGCGTTCTTCGTACTTCTCTACGAGTTGCGAAGGGGTAGGGATGATGTCGTTTGCCTCAAAATACTTGAATGCCGTTTCCATCTGGTTCTTGATGTTGCGAAGTTCTGTATTGATGGAAAGTGCGCTCTCGCCTTTCGGACCGTTATATCCATCTAAGACAGATTCATACTTGTCATCCCAATATTTTAGGTCATAAATCTGGCATCCTGTAGAAAGGTCGATTCTTTGTGAGTTAAATGTTACTCTAAGTCGGATCTGATGCTTATCTTTGTTCTTTCCGTAAGTGAAAAGTTTGAATGAACATTTGTGTCGGATATTCATATTAAAGCCCTCCTTCTGTTTCGAATACTTATGTTAAACTGTCGTCTCCGCAAAGGTAATAATATCCCAAAAATATCCCAAATTTTGATATGTTTAATTAACTGCACTTGAAATAATGTGCCGTAGAATAACGCCATTCAATGCTTTCTAATGCTGGTTATGTTATATTTTCGAATCCCTCTCTCTCCGCAGAAAAGAGGAAGTTACTGAAACGGTAACTTCCTCAATTTCTTTTAGTTATGCTCTAACTGCAAAATAATCAAAGAATTACAGGCGGATTTCTGACTACCTTCTGACTATCAGATGAAGACTGGATGTAGTCAAAAATAGTTACCAGATTGTAACCATCGGTATCCAAATCGTAACCGGACATCCGGAAATTAGCGATAGGTTACTGCGTCTATGATTTGACCACCATTTGTAAGAAGTCGTCCACTTCCGCTATTGTGCAGCATCTTGAGACAAAATACTTTTGTAACTGTTTAATAACTATCAAGATGAGAGCAACTTTCAATGTAATGTTCTTCGTGCAGAAGGGCAAATGCAAGGCGGATGGCACTGCGCCAATCCTTGCGAGACTGACCGTAAATCAAGAGAAAATCCACTTCTCGACCAAGCAATCCATTGACCCACTGAGGTGGGATACGAAGCGGTACAGGACACTTGGTGTAACCAAGGCTGAAAAGAATATCAATGGTATGCTAGATGAACTACAGGCTTCCATTCAGAGGCACTTCTTTGACCTGCAGGCATCGGGAGAAGTCATCACCGCATCCAAAATCAAGATGCTCCTGTTCTCGACAGATGAGAAGGTCAATATGTCAATAGGCAAACTCTTCGACCTGTTCATAGACGATTACGAGAAACTTGTTGTCACGCAGGATTATGGACACGAGAGTTTCTTTCGCTACAAGGTATGCAAGGACAGAGTCATGGCATTTGTCAATAAAGAATACAAGACCTCCGACCTTCCTCTGAACGATATCAGCAAGCGTTTCCTTGATAAACTATATCTCTACCTCCGGTCAGAAAGGAAACTCAACAATAACACTGCCGTCAAGTTTATGTACAGGTTCTCAACGGTCTTCAAGATGGCGAGGGACAATGGCTGGGTAAACGGTGACCCGTTCAAGCTTCAGAAACTGCATCTCGATAAGGTTGACAGAAGTTATCTCAACCAGCAGGAGTTGGAGACCGTAATGCATAAGGAATTCGATACAGTGAGACTGGAGCAGATAAGGGATGTGTTCGTGTTCTGCTGCTTTACCGGACTTCCTTACATTGATGCACAGAAACTGAATGAATCCCATCTGAAGACATGGGCAGACGGGAGCCAATGGCTTACCCTGCACAGACAGAAAACCAAAGTTCCGGTAAATGTGAAGCTGCTTCCGATAGCTCTCGATATCCTCGACAAGTACAAGGATACAGTGGAGGATAGAGGTGGACGGCTGCTGCCTGTACCGACCAATCAGAAATGCAATGAATATCTGAAGGAAATCGCGACCCTTTGCGGAATAAAGAAGGAGGTGACCTTCCATGGACTCCGTCACAGCTTTGCCACGCGGTGCATCGAAAGCAAATGCGACTATAAGACCGTCAGTGTCCTGCTGGGGCACTCGAACATCAGCACGACTCTCAATCTCTATGTCCACCCAAACATGGAACAGAAAAAGAAATGTGTCGAGCAGATGTTTAAGACATTGCGATAGATATTTATGAATTTGGCAAGTGTCACTTGCCGTTTTAACACTCCACATCCTTGACCGCTTTCCGTACTTCCTCTTTGCCGAAGATGCAGGAGAGCAGGTCAAGGCAGATGTATAAAGATTCGGATGCGCAGCTGCGTGACTCAACCGGAATGATGATGTTTGGATTGAAGGTCTCTGCAGTGCTGAGCGTTGGCTCAGAGTCGTAACGATAGGTATAGCCCTCGGATTTGATTTCGATGTATTTCATTGTTCTGTTGGTGTTTCAGTTCGCGGACAAACATAAATAACATGTTTGAAAACAGCAAGTTGAGATGGAGACGATTGCTGGAGAGATTGTAATAATTATGCACGGTGGTTTTAGTTAGCGAAATTCTCATTATCTTCGCAGTGAAGACGTCGTCATATGGATAAGAGAAAGCAAGATATAGCATATTTCATTTCTTTCTGTATTGAGCAGTACAAGAATGCAAAGGGAATCAGCGGTGCTGATGCTGTGGCTTTCTTGTCCGAGTATGGTGTTCTTGAATATTTGTCAGAGCATTGGGAAGTATTGCATACTCAGAGCCGTCAGTGGCTTGTAGAAGATATTGATGATTTCATAAGGCTTAGGGACAAGGATTGTAAACTGTTGTCTATTGAGAATCATTTTGAAAACCAATCATTAGCAAATTTGACTATCACTCAAGAGAATCTTTATCTCCTGCTCCCTTCCAAGCTGAGCTGGATGGCTAATATGTTGTCCGAGGACAAGGGTGTAGGTATAGTGGATGCGATGAAGACACTATATTTTCGGAAGTTTATTCTAAACTTGAGAATGAATCTACGAAGGCGTGGAATTTCGGTCCGGTGGCACTTTACGAGGAATTTCAAGCAGAAAGGTCTTAGCGCATCCTAAATATGGCAGTCTGAATCTCGGTTTTATCCGGAATATGGCAGTTAGATAGGTGGCTTCTGTCCGAAATATGGCAGTTGGAAGTGATTTTTTATCCGAAATATGGCAGTTTGTTGGAAAAAGTTATTACTTTTGAGGCAAATATAAAGGCTTATGTTGGATAAGAGAACCATAGAACAGGTGCTGGCAGAGCAACAATTGGAACTTGCTAATCTGTCTTCGAAAGCATTATGCTCCCGTCCGGAGGAACAATTGGTGGAATTGGACAGTGATATGGCGCAAGTGGTAATCGGTGTCAGAAGATGCGGTAAATCTACATTGTGCAATAATGTATTGAAAGAGAATGGGGAGTTATTTGCCTATGCTAACTTCGATGATGAACGATTCGAGGAGATGACTTCCAAAGACCTGAATACCGTACTTGAAGTCCTATATAAAATGTATGGTGATTTCAAGCTGCTGTTCTTGGATGAGATTCAGAATGTTGATGGATGGCATCTGTTTGTGAACAGGATTCTCAGACAGGGAATGAGAGTCATCCTTACAGGCTCTAATGCAAAACTGCTCAGCGGTGAGCTTGCGACCCATTTGACCGGACGACATGACAAGATAGAGCTGTTTCCTTTCTCTTTTGCTGATTATTGCAAGTGCAAGGAGATAGATATGAAATCGCCGACAACTAAAGCGGAGGCTTTCAGAAGGCGTGCCTTTGATGAATATCTGCGACAGGGTGGTTTTCCGGAACTTCTGCATAAGAAGAATAAGAAGGGCTATGTGAGCAATCTTGTCGATAACATACTCAAGCGCGATATTGAGCAGAGACATAAGATAAAGTATGTGCGCGCATTTGAACAGATGGCTGACCACTTGCTGAATATTTCACCAGCGGTGGTTGTCGAAAAGGATTTGGCTAAGCTTTTTGGTTTCAAGTCCCATCACACTGTGGATAATTATATCGGTTACCTAAAAGAGGCGTATCTGTTGGCAGGACTCCAGAAGTATTCTACCAAGAGCAAGTTAAGAGTACGCGATGAGAAGGTCTATCCTATAGATGTTGCTCTTATGGATGGAAGAGAAGATGCTATGGTTGGTGAGAATCTTGGTTGGAGATTGGAGACCATAGTGTTTATAGAACTTCTCAGAAGGAATAAGCCTTTGGAGCGGGATGTTTATTACTTCAAGAATGATGACGGATATGAAGCAGATTTTGTTGTCTGCAAGGGAGATAAGGTTGAGGAGGTCTATCAAGTCAGTTATGATTTGACCAAGGGGAAAACTCGTGCAAGGGAAATCAGAGGTCTGCTTACCGCCTCTAAGCATACTCGCTGTGATAACTTGTTCCTTATAACAGATGTTGAGAGGAGTGAATTTGAGCAGGAGGGTAAACAGATAAAGATAATTCCAGCATACGAGTGGCTGATTCAGTAAAATAACTTGCACTTTCCACAGATAAGTGGCATGTTTGCATCACGATGCTGCTGCATCCGGAAGTTCATTGACAACTTACAAATTCTGTAACCAAATCGTAACCTCTTTGCTTTTGCGTTTTCGTAAGAGTTTGAAATAAGGAGAATTAAGTGGTGAGGGTTCTGGACTGCCAGCCTCCGGAAATCACTTGGAATAATCCGGAGTTTAGGATGATTTATTGACACTCTGATGACACGATGTCCAGCTCTTGTCTATGAAAATACTGAGGTGGTCATAATGCAGACAGATGAGAAGACATTTACGGACAAGTTTCTGTATCCTGTCTGTAACCTATGGATAGAAAGCCTTTTGTATTTCGCGGTATATCAAAGGCTTACGAAGTTTATGACATCACTTTTTCAATATAATAAGTCGCTGACGGTTTGAGTTTCAAAACATCGGGGTCCGGAACTTGACTAAATATGCGGTCATGAGAACTCTGAAGAGTGGAAGCAGAGCCTACTTGGAAAGAAGAGATGGTATTGCTGGTCAAGTGAGCAGCATAAGTTCAGAAATCCTATTCGGCAGAATCAGTCTTACATAAGATTTTTTGCCGGTATCGGCAAAAATGGCTATATTTGTAATGGTTTTCGGCTCAAACCTTGCCGATAGCACAGCATTATGAAGTATATTTCAGTATCGGAATTTGCTCAGAGGCATGGTATCTCTGAGAGAACAGCACGAAATTATTGCAACCTCGGTAAGATAGAGGGGGCTTACCTTATGGGTAAGACTTGGAACATACCGGAGGATGCAGACCTTCCGTCAAAAAAGAGCAGAACCAGGAAGGTGTCTCCATTGCTGCAGGTTCTTCGTGAGCAGAAGCAGATGAAGATAAAAGGAGGCATTTATCATCGTACTCAGATTGACCTTACCTATAACTCCAATCACATTGAGGGAAGTCGTCTTACTCATGATCAGACCCGTTACATCTTCGAGACCAACACAATCGGTATTGAGGGAGAGAGTGTTCGTGTGGATGATATCATGGAAACTATGGGCCACTTCCGCTGCATAGATCTTATCATTGATCGTGCAGAGGAGACTTTGACAGAGAGTCTGCTCAAGGAACTCCACCAGATTCTCAAGACCGGAACTTCCGACAGTCGCAAGGACTGGTTTGCTGTCGGTGAGTACAAGCATCTGCCAAACGAGGTGGGAGGTAATGAGACTACCGCTCCGGAAAAGGTACATCGTGAGATCAAGGCTCTCCTCAAGGAATACAACTCGAAGAAGAACAAGACCTTTGAAGATATTGTTGACCTGCATCAAAGGTTTGAGACCATCCACCCTTTCCAAGACGGAAATGGTCGTGTCGGTCGTCTGGTCATGTTCAAGGAGTGTCTTGCCAATGGTCATGTGCCATTCATAATCACAGAAGAACTGAAGATGTACTACTATCGTGGACTCAGGGAGTGGAACAACATCCGAGGCTACCTGCTTGATACCTGTCTTGCTGCACAGGATAACTACAAGGCGATGCTGGATTACTTCAAGATCAAATATTAAAGCTTGATGATATGCACAAGCGTAAGATTGATATGACAGATGAGATATTCGTTATCAA
>JAFTMS010000007.1 GCA_017452265.1 Bacteroidales bacterium
AGAGCCGGATACTCGTCGATATGAATTCGTTCAACATCATTATAGCCATTATGTGTATTTATTATATATAGTCCAGCCCAGTTATAACTATACCGTTTTATGTCACGGCCTCTCAAAATTGGTCGTATAAGTTCAGCAGTTTTACTTCGTTCTTCTTCTGTCTGACAATTATTGAGAATTTCGTCTCTTTGGGCTGTTGAAATAATGAAAGCATCGTTGTATCCTGTAAGAATGCCACGGTAGATATTTACATCCCATTCCTTCAAAGGGATTCCTCTTTCCTCAATTTTTCTTTTGATACTTAGATCAATTTCGCTGAGTATTGTCCAGGGTGAGTCAGAAAAACACGAATCTTGGATATGTGTCTGCACATAATCGCTCAAATTCTTCAAGTCAAAATCTTCCTTATTTACGAGGCACGCATTCGTATGACCTATTGGAGATGAGTTGAAGACATTCAGAATATTCACATCAACTGTCGCTGAATCAAACACTTTATATCCTGCAAAATCCACCAACAGGGACGGATTGTATTTTGTGGAAAGAATCTGACGCAAAGACTCTCCATATCCCGCACGCATCCATTTGTTAGATGTAATGAAGGATAACAACCCATCTGGCTTCAACAAAGACATACCCATTTCATAAAACAAGCAATAGATATCTCCTGTTCGTTCAAATGTACAATAATTCATTTTGGCCAAAGCATCAGCTTCTGTTCCCATTTTTTGAAGTTGAATGTACGGAGGATTACCTATGATACAGTCAAAACCCACAAAATTTCCAACAGCATCAAGCAACTCCGGAAATTCAATCCGCCACTCGAATGCACCGACAAAAATATGGTTTTCCTTTATTTCATCAATCTCTTTCTGCACTCTATTAATTTTTACAGAAAGTTCCTTGAGCCGCTTTGCATCAGCAAGCTTCTGTTTGCGCTCTTCCTCAAAAAGTTTCGGCGCTTGCAGATCAGACAGTTCCTTCTGCATGGAGAGGAGTTTCATTATTTTAGGATCTCGGAGGCTTATCTGGGTGCGGAGCGTTGACTTGATTCTTGAAATGATTTCATTCAGTTTTGACTTGTCCTCTTTGCTACGAGCATTTTTATAATCAGCAACAGCATTCTGGTATTCCGCAATTGATACCCCTGATGTTCTGAGAATATCCGAAATATCCTGCTTCATGTCAAAACGATGAAGAAGTGAATTTCCGACCTTGATATTTATATCGATATTTGGAAGAGTCTCGAGTTCAGAATAACCACTTTCGCGAGTATAATATGCATTTTTCAGCAGCTCTATCCAAAGACGAAGCCGACAGATATTGACAGCATTGGGATTTAAATCCACACCAAACATGCAGTTCTCTATAACTTTTCTCTTTTCATAGAACAGTGTTTCCTGAATTCTTTGGCTTTCCGGCTGCCCCGGCACATAAGCGAACAAATCACCATCAGAGTCATTGACCAACAGTTCATCATTACTGATTGATATACACCAATCCTGACGTTTGATTCTTCTGCCGTTGCAGTCCACGAGAATACCAAGTTCATACTTTGAGCAAATGATTTCATTAAGAACTGAAACTAGGAAATGCCCGGAACCAACGGCAGGATCACATATCCTTATAGAATCAACAATTCTATTCGCGTCAGCAACATCATCTATTTCCTTATCAAGCAAAGCATTCCATCCATTGCAGTTCCAGCCATACTCTTCATTGAACTTCTTCACCAACACCGACCTTACAGCTTCACGGCTCATATACATAGTCACTGCACCTGGAGTAAATACTGAGCCATCCTTATGTCCATTGATTTTTTCAAAGATAAGTCCAAGAACCGATGCATTAATAAGCGTTTTTGCATTTTCCTGAATTCCATCCGAGCCTTCACCTGAAAAGTCATAAGCATCCAGAAAATCAAGAAGATATTTCAAAGTAGAAACCTTTTCATGCCGATGATGATTACTCCATTTATTTAGGACAGTTGAAGCATAAATCGGCATTTCAAGATTTCTGAGATTACTTATTCGTATCGTCTTCCTTTCAAGTTCACTGAGTTCGAAAAGAGAACTGTTGAGATAAGGAACATTGTCATATTTATCATTTACAGATGCCTTGCGGTCTTGAGGACGTCTGGCCAAAACCTGAAAGAAAAGAGCATTCATCTCATCGAAGTCCGGTATCATGCGTGAATTCATGAAGGCATATGAAGAATAACCCTTGTGATATTTCAGCATCTGCGCCTCCAGAAGCTTCATGAACAGAATTCTGTTTATCCAAGTTATTGTAAGCGACAATGCCACATTGAAAAGTTTCTCCTCCCTATCAGCTCCCAAAGATCCTATATTACGAACCTCATCCAGCACATCCTCATCATCAATAACACTTATGGCATTCTCAATAATTGAACCGGCAGATTTCTCCTTACGTCTGGTTATAATTTTCTTCCTGCTGTCCTTATCTTCTGTTTCTTCAAGCCCCAAGATATATAGAAGTTCAGCATAGAATCCTGTATTGAGCTTGTTGCTGTCGGTCTGAAACTGACGTTTAAGAAGATGTTCCGGGCTAAAGACTTTGAAGAGATCTAAAAGTCTACGGTCATTATCTTGTTCAAGATGACGTTTATATTCAAGTATATTGAAATATGTATAGTTTATACTATCAGCAATGGCCTCAATGGCAGGTGCCGCTATTTCCTTATAAAAAAAGTCGGTAGAAGATGATGCAAGTCTTCCGGCAACAAAATCATTGAAATCTCTGATAAGTTTTCTGTCTGAATGAAATAACCTTTCAAATTCATGTGCATCAAACACATAATACTCATAAACATCAGTAACAATCAGATTCTTCAACTGATAATTATGCTTCTCAACCCTTTCACGCAAATAATACAGGAGCAGTTCCTGAAGAGCCTTTCTGTTCAGGTTCTGACTGTTGATCATTTCAGTCCTGTTCGTCGGCATCTTGACTTCTATGATTGTACCTATCGGACTTTCAATTGTATCTCCGAGATGGATTGCACAGTCTATCTTACCGTTCGGAGACACTTTATACTCTTGTCCGTAAAATGTCCTCTTCAAAAAATCCATAAGGTCACCCTTCACTTTTTCTTCAGAATCAATTACTGCAATCTGATCATAAAAAGTATACAGCTGCTGCTTAAAGGAGTCAAAGAGAGAACGCTCTACAGTATTTCCTCGATATGCTTTATTGAGCGAATTGGCTATTGTTTGTGCTGGCATTTGTCTGATATTAGTAGGTACGTTTTTGAGCAGCAAATATAGTGAATAATACAATATAATCATCCCAGACCATGTAAGCTTTACACAATCTGGGATATATTTGCTGTCGAATGAAAAAATGCAGATGAGTGTCAGAAACGGTAGCTGACCTTCAGCATGAAGTTGAGAGGGGCCTGAGGATAGATGCCGAGACCGTAGCAGTATGCGTTGCTGTCCTCTTCGACGAGGTTCTTGTAGCACCAGCCGTCGGCATAGTACAGGTTGTTGAAGAGGTTGTTTACATACAGCGAAAGTCCAAGCGCCGAGCCGTCAAGGTCGAATTCATGGCTTACGGACAGGTCAGACACGAAATATGCCGGAACAGAACGGTCATCCGATGTCGTATTGTCGAGATACTGCTTTCCGACGTATTTACCATCGATTGCAAGTGTCGTAGTCTTCAGCGAGCTATATGCAGTGTTGCGCCACGGCGTGAAGGCAAGGCGTGCCATTCCGGTAACGGACGGCGACATGAGCATGGTGGTCGTACCGTATTCATATGGCGTTGTCCTGCCTGTCATCTCCCAGTTGTCGTATGTATCGACATGCTGCACATATTCCGTAAAATCCTTTATCCTGTTCACACTGAGCGTAAGATTGGCGTCGGCACGGAGCCATGGAGTGGCCTGCCAGCCTGCCGCAAGCTCGATTCCCCTGCGCCAGCTTCTGTCCACATTCTCCTTGATGGCATATCCCACATCACTGAGCTTTCCGGTCTCAAGAAGCATGTCCCAGTATTCCATGAGGTACACGTTTGCGGAAGCGGAGAACTTCGCTCCTGTATATGTATATCCGAGTTCCACGTCAAGCATCTTCTCCGGTCTGAGGTCCGATTTGTCATCACCTGCATTCCTGCTGTAGATAATCTCCTTGATGTCGCTTCTTCCCGGCTCACGATGTCCCAGAGCAGCCGATGCGTATGCCTTGTGACGAGGCGACCAGCTGAACGTAAGTCCTGCACGAGGATTGAAGAAATGCCATGAGTCAGAATAGTCAAGAGGCGTTCCGTCGTCTTCCTCACCTGTCATCAGAAGGGAAACTCCCCTGTACTGAAGGTCAGCAAAAGCGGTAAGCCATGTCAGAGGGCTGTATTCAGCACGCGCAAAGGCATTGGCTTCCTGCTTGAGTCCGTTGTTGAGATACCAGTAATGCGAACCGTAGTCATAATCCTCGCCGAGGACCTGGCTCCAGAGGAGCTTTCCGAAATGGTCGCCGTCATAGCGTGAAAGGTTTACTCCTGCCGTAAGCTTGAGCTGGTCACCGGAATAACGGACATCGGAATTCAGAACGAAATAATTGTTGTCCATAGCCTCACGGACAATGAAGTCGTTCTTGTAATCCGAGGCATATGTCACACCGTCACTTTCATATGTGAAATCCTTGGCGAAACCGTATTTCGTGAACTTCTTTCCGGCCTTGTAGTTTTCGTAATAGCCGTCTCCCTTGGTCCAGTTGAACGTGGTGCTCCATACCACCTTCTCACCGAACTGACGGGCGTAGTTGAGCTGGAGGTGATGCTGGGTATAATTGTCCGTGTCGTTGTCGTAGTAAAGGACATTGCCATACGCATCATAGTACTCTCCTGCCGGATTGTAGCGGCGGTCGGAATTGTATTGGTCAAGGTCGATGCCGTGCCAGGTGATGCCTGTGTGCTGGTCTCCGAAGAGCCATGTCAGACGAAGCGAGTTCTTTTCGTTCATCCATCCGAGCACTGCAAAAGCTGACTGTACGTCCGCATAGGCATTGCGGATGTATCCGTCAGTCGTTCCGCGTGAACAGGCGAAGTCGAAATAGAGGCCCGAACGTGTAAGGCCTGTTCCCGCAGCAGTCGTTGCCGTGAAAGTATTGTAGGAACCGTAGCTGAGGTCCACGGATGCATACGGATCAGCACCGACCGAAGCCGTGCTCATGTTGATGCTGGCTCCGAACGCTCCAGCACCGTTTGCAGAAGTTCCCAGACCGCGCTGAAGCTGTACTGAGCTGAGGATGTTGCCCAATGCAGGGATGTTCACCCAGAACACTTCCTGCGACTCGGCGTCATTGAGGGTGATGCCGTTGAGAGTGACGTTTATCTGCGAACCCTTCGATCCACGCACCGTCATCTTGGAATATCCAAGGCCCGTACCTCCCTCATTCACAGCCACTACGGAAGGCTGGAGATTCAGCATCATGGGGAGTGAATTGAGAGGATTTGTCTTCCGAAGTTCGTCTTTCGACACCATCGTAAACGTCACCGGAGTGTTTCGTCCTGCACGCGAAGTGAGGACAACCGCGCTGTCGAGCTTTTCCACCTTCCCGACACCGCCTTCGGGCTCAGTACCTTGTACCGCTCCCGGAACAAGCGCAAAAAGCGCTGCAGACAATAAAAAACCTCGCATAATGTCTGGTACATTTATGCAAGGGGCGTGTACACATGCGTACACATGAGATTGCTCTTCCCTACGCCGGCATTATCCGGATCAGGTTCATCGGGTATAATCTCAGCCACGGTCTCCCGGGCACCCCTGCAGTTGATATTTATATATTTCCTTGTTATTTCCCTGTTAATTCTCTACCAGCTTCACTTCGTAAAGTCTCGGCCAGTTCTTTCCCGTCAGGTATATCTTCCCGTCTTCGGGATTGTATGCTATTCCGTTCAGCACATCCGTATCCTCTGTCCTCAGTTCCCTCGGCAGCAGTCCACGGCAGTCGACCACAGCCTCGATTCGGCCGTTCTTAGGGTTTATGATGACTATTTCGTCCGAAGTATATACATTGGCCCACACCTTTCCGTCGATGTATTCGAGTTCGTTCAGGAAGCGTATCGGCCTGTCCTCATATGTCACAAGCACCTTTCTGTCCTGTGCGAAACTTCCGTCCAGGAAGTACAGGTTTGCGGAACCGTCCGAAGCGATGAGCTGCTTTCCGTCCGTCGTAAGCCCCCAACCCTCGCGCGGATATGACCATGTGGACCTGTACTCCAGAGTCTCGGCATCATAGACAAAGGCCACCTTGTTTTCCCACGTGAGGATATAGAGGTTTCCGTCCAGCATCACCGAACCTTCCACGAAATACTTCCTGTCGAAGTCCAGTCTCTTGAGCGGCTTTCCCGTCTCCATTTCCACCTTCCTGAATGTCGATTTACCGTGCTGGCCCGTGCTTTCATACAGTTCCCCTTCGTGGAAGAACAGGCCCTGTGTGTACGACTGCGTGTCATGCGGATATTCCGCCACCACCTCAAGCCTGTACTCCTTCACCTTGGCCTCGGCGCATGAAATCAGCGTCAGCATGGAAAAAAGCAGAAATATGTGTCTGAAACTTCTCATAGGGCGGCAAAGATAATGATAAGTTTTGAGAAAATTGCGAAAATCTTTAACTTTGCGGGCGTTTTACCAAAAACAGAAACTGACTGCCTATATGTCGACATACTATATCATAATGACATGCATGGCCGCAATGGCCGTGATAGTCTTTGTGGCCTTGTTCTTCCTTAATGCCGGATACGGATATCTCTCGTCTGCGAACTGGGGCCCGAAGATCAGCAACAAGACCGCATGGGTGCTCATGGAGGCCCCGGCCTTCCTGTTCATGCTGTACTATACGCTGGACTTTGCGGCATCGGGCGTGGACACGGGAAATTCAAAGCCCGTCCTTTATATAATGGCAGGGCTTTTCCTGCTGCACTATTTCCAGAGGTCGTTCATATTCCCGTTCCTTATGAGGGGAAAGAGCAGAATGCCGATTGCCGTCATGCTTTTGGGTGTGGTCTTCAACACGTTGAACGCATACATCATCAGCGGCTGGCTTTTCCGTGAAGCGCCTGCAGGAATGTACGGCACAGAATGGCTGTGGAGCCCTCAGTTCATCATCGGAACGTTGATATTCTTCGCAGGAATGGCCATAAACATGCATTCGGACCATGTCATAAGGAATCTGCGCAAGCCCGGCGACACAAAGCACTACATCCCGAGAAAGGGCTTCTATAAATACGTCACATCGGCGAACTATTTCGGCGAGCTGACGGAATGGATCGGATTTGCAATCCTCACATGGTCGCCGGCAGGCCTGCTCTTCGCCGTGTGGACGTTCGCGAACCTCGGTCCGCGCGCAAGAAGCCTTACAAAGAAGTACGAACAGGAGTTCGGCGAGGAATACAGACGGCTTGACAAGAAACATTTAATTCCTTTCATCTGGTAATGAGCGAATTGTTTACACCATACAGAATCGGACCTATCGAGCTGAAGAACCGCACCATAAGGTCGGCGGCATTCGAGGCAATGTGCCCTGGACAGAGGCCTTCACAGGAACTTTTCGACTACCATACGGCTGTGGCACGCGGAGGCATAGGAATGACGACGGTTGCGTATGCGGCCGTCTGCCAGAGCGGGCTCTCGTTCGAGAACCAGCTCTGGATGCGTGAGGAAATCGTCCCTGAGCTGAAGAAGCTTACTGATGCGATCCACGCAGAAGGAGCAAAGGCTTCCATACAGCTCGGCCACTGCGGAAACATGTCCCACAGGAGCATCTGCGGATGCATGCCTTACGGAGCGAGCCGCGGCTTCAACCTTTATTCTCCGACGTTCGTCCAGAAGATGAACATGGAGCAGATAAATGAGGTCGCCGATGCGTACGGACATGCCGTGGAGCTTGCGACCGAGGCAGGATTCGATGCCGTCGAGATACATGCAGGACACGGATACCTCATCTCTCAGTTCCTCTCGCCGTACACGAACCACAGACGCGACGAGTTCGGAGGCAGCCTCGAAAACAGGATGCGCTTCATGAGGATGTGCGTGAGCAAGGCCGTTGCAGCCGGAAAGGGAAAGGTGGCGCTGTTCGCCAAGCTGAACACCCGTGACGGATTCAAGGGCGGCCAGGAGGTGGACGAACTGATCGAGGTGGCCAAGGAGCTGCGCAATCTCGGAATCGAAGCCATAGTGCTGTCGGGAGGCTTTGTAAGCCGTCATCCGCAGTATGTGATGCGCGGACAGTTCCCTGTGAAGACCATAGTGCACTACTTCCCGTGGAGCAAATGGTGGCTCAAGGCCGGAGTCACGCTTGCAGGAAAGCTCGTCGCTCCGACGGTACCGTTCAAGAAGCTCTTCTTCATGGAGGATGCGCTGAAGTTCCGCGAGGCGATGCCGGACTATCCGTTCGTATATGTGGGCGGAGTGGTTTCACGCGAGACTGCTGACGAAGTGATGGAAAAGGGATTTCCGCTGCTCCAGATGGGCCGTGCAGTGCTTGAGGACACGGATTTCGTAAACAAGATGCAGGCGGACGAGAAGCATTGCAGCGCATGCGGGCACAGCAACTTCTGCATCGGAAGAATGTACTCGAAATCGATGCAGTGCCACAAGAAGTGTCAGGACATCACTCCGGCACTGGTGAAGGAAGTGGAGCGTGTGAACAGACAGAATGAAAAGATGGAGCGGAAGCTCGGATACAGATAACAGGCAGAACGCTTCTGTCGCGGCCGGCTGAGGCCGGCTGAGGAAAGTCCGGACTGGAAAGGGCATCCTGCTGTGGAAAGCACAGATGGGAGTGATCTTATGAATGCCGTAACAGAAAACAGACCGCCTTCCCGGTATTTCCGGAGGGTAAGGGTGAAACCGCGAGGCAAGAGCTCACGACGTCGTATGGCGACATGCGGCGGTGACGGCACCAGGACCAGCAAGACCAAATATACTGACATGGCAAGGCTCCGGCCTCGCCGAAAGGGCTGCCCGCTCTTTGTCAGGGGGTAGGTTGCGAAGATAAATGACAGATTAAAACAGAAACCGGCTTACGGTTCTGCCTGCAACAAGACGAGGACGGCTGTTTCCAGCCGTCCTCGTTCGTTCAAATGTAATTTCCTGATTACTCCGCAAGGCGGGCCTTCAGGGCTGCTGCCTGCTCTTCGTAGCCTGGTTTGCCGAGAAGGGCGAACATGTTCTTCTTGTAGGCCTCTACACCCGGCTGGTTGAACGGATTCACGCCGAGGATGTATGCGCTGATTCCGCATGCCTTCTCGAAGAAGTAGAAGAGGGCTCCGAGATTGTACTCGTCAATGCGCTCGATGCTTACAGAAAGCTGAGGCACTCCGCCGTCGATATGAGCGAGCTTTGTTCCGAGCTCTGCCATTGCGTTGCATTCCTCAACGTGCTTTCCTGTGAGGAAGTTCAGTCCGTCGAGGTTCTGCGGATCGTTCCCGATGGTCATGCTGCGGTTGCTGTTCTCGACAGAAACCACTGTCTCCATGAGCGTACGCTCACCGTCCTGGATGTACTGTCCCATAGAATGAAGGTCGGTGGTGAAATTCACCGAAGCGGGGAAGATTCCGAGTCCGTCCTTGCCCTCAGACTCACCGTAGAGCTGCTTCCACCATTCGCCGAGGAACGTAAGCTTAGGGTTGTATGCCACGAGAATCTCTATCTTCTTGCCCTGTCCGTAAAGGGCATTACGCATGGCCGCATACTGCACTGCAGGGTTGCACTCGCACCTCTTTGCGCATGCCTCCTCCATTTCGAGGGCTCCCCTGAGCATTGCGTTCACGTCAAATCCTGCGAGTACGATAGGAAGAAGACCGACCGGAGTGAGAACAGAGAAACGGCCTCCCACATTATCTTCGATGACGAAAGTCCTGTAACCTTCCTGCGTCGCAAGTCCCTTGAGGGCTCCGCGCGCCTTGTCGGTCACGGCTACGATACGCTCCGCAGCCTCAGCCTTGCCGTATGTATCCTCAAGATACTTCTTCACGAGACGGAATGCCACTGCCGGCTCTGTCGTCGTACCTGACTTTGATATTACCACGCAAGCAGCGTTTCTCTCCTGCACGAGGTCCATGAGCTCGCACATATATTCTTCCGACAGATTGTGTCCTGCAAATACGATTTCAGGAGCATTGCCCTTGTTCTTGAGCTGCTTTGCGAACTGGTGTGAAAGAGCCTCAAGCGCACACTTCGCACCGAGATATGAGCCGCCTATTCCGATTACGACGACGAGATCCACGTTCTTTGCTGCCCAAGCGTCCCTTACTGCCTCACACTCAGCCACAAGCGAGCTGTTGAGAGTCTCCGAAGGAAGATGCTTCCATCCGAGGAAGTCGTTTCCTGCGCCTGTCTCAGCCTCAAGCACGTCAAGGGCTGAAAGAGCCTTTTCTACATAAGCCTTATAATCTGCATCTTTGATAAAGGAGTTGCAGCCTCCCAGATTTACTTTTACCATATTACCGATAATTAATTCGTTTCCAACCTTTTCCGTCCTTCTGAAGCGGATTTCAAGCTCTGATTTAGGACGGCACAACAAGGCAAAGGTAACATTTTTTGAGCAATATGCTATAAATTTCACTATATTTGTAGGATATAACAGGCCGCATAGACGGGTTAATAACATTAAAACCATATGAATATGAGACATTCAGTTAAATTTTTCACAGCCGTGCTCGCAGGACTGATGTTCTGCTCGTTCAATGCAGACGCACGCAAGAAGGAAGCGGGAATCGTAGCACACAGAGGGTTCTGGAACTGCGAGGAAGCCGGATACGCAAAGAATTCGATTGCAGCGCTCAGATGCGCTCAGGAAGCCGGATTCTGGGGAAGCGAATTCGACGTGAACATGACTGCGGACGGACAGCTCATCGTTTATCACGACAGTGATGTGGAAGGAAAGACAATAGAGAAGTATCCGTACTCTGAGTTCAAGGACTTCAAGATAAAGAACGGAGAAACTATTCCTACCATCGATCAGTTCCTTGAGCAGGGAAAGAAGTACCCTGAGACCATGCTCGTATATGAGCTGAAACCTCATTCATGTGCTGAAGTCGAGGACAAGTTCGTCGAACTGACGATTGCAAAGCTGCAGGAGCACGGTCTTCTCGATCCGGAGAGGGTGATGTTCATATCGTTCAGTTTCCATATGTGCGAGGTTCTCGGCGAAAAGCTTCCGGACTTCACGGTTCAGTACCTCGGAGGAGACAAGGAGCCGAAGGTGGTGAAGAAGGCCGGAATCAACGGCATCGACTACAACTACAAGAAGCTGAACCAGAACCCTAAATGGGTGAAGAAAGCACATGCAAGGCATATGAGCACTAACGCATGGACGGTGAACAAGGAGGAGAACATAAAGCAGATGTTCGACATGGGAATAGACTATCTCACTACAGACCAGCCGCTTCTGGCACGCGAAGTCCTGCAACAGATAGGATATAAGGAAATGAAGTAATATGCAGGTGCACTGGCCATACGGTCAGTGCACTTCTATTATATCGTCCAAGCAAGTGGAATATAACCGTGAGCGAAAGTCGCTTCTGATGCCGTCGGCATAATGGCCGGGCCGCTGGGTGGCGAGACGGAGCAGCGAACCGCCATGCTGAGGCCGGCAGCGTTCCATCGCCGCACGAGTGTCCCCCGGCACAGCAGATGCAAGCGCAACAGACTTCGAGCCATTGACCGTATCCATAATCTGCGACAGCTTGTCCTGCTTCTGCCTCATATCGTCATCAAATCCGAACATCGAGCCCTGAATTGCATCGGAAGCCACAATATTGCTCACCGTCACTCCGGCCTTCTTGTATTTATAACCCGGCCTGTATATCATCCTGAGGGCCTTCAAAGCCGTCCCCACAATCTCCTGCGCACTGTTGGCCGCCACCTCAAGGCGGATTGTCGCTGAAGGGAAATACTGTTCCAGATCGTCACGGAAACGGTTCGTATACATGAAAGTGGTCACATCATACGCTGCAGAGCCTTCTTCACGAAGCTTATGGGCACACATCGCCGCAAAATCAGACACTCTCAAGACAAGTTCGTGTTCGTCTTCAATCATGTCTGCAAAAGAACGTGACGTACATATGGACTTGCGCCTTTCCTCCCTTTCATCCTCCTTGCAGGCCCTTCCCTGAAGCTCCGTCCATGTCCTCTCCCCTGTCACTCCGTAATTTCCACGCACCCATTCAGCCGGCCTGTTTACGAAGTCCAAAGCCGTACTCACACCTTTCTCCATCAGTTTCGGAGCCAACCTGCGTCCGACTCCCCACACATCCCCGATTGGCGTTAGTTCCAAAGCCTTAAGGCGTTTCGCTTCCGTATCCATCATGCATACGCCCTTGTATCCCTTGTATTTCTTTGCAAAATGACTGGCGATTTTTGCCAGAGTCTTTGTCGGCGCCACACCTATGCTCACCGGAACGCCTACCCACTTGCGCACCTTGTCCACGATCTCACGGCACATCTGCGGAATCCTTTCAGGGGCGATGCCTTCTATGTGGAGATATGCCTCGTCAATCGAATATATCTCGATCTGCGGCACAGCATCGGCAAGTATGCTCATGACTCGATTGGACAGATCCCCGTAAAGGGCATAGTTTGAGGAACATGCCACGAGCTGACCGCTGTCACACAGATGCTTCACCTTGTAGAACGGCGTACACATGGCTATACCCATCGTCTTGCTCTCATTGCTGCGCGAAACCACGCAGCCGTCGTTGTTGGACAGCACGACGACAGCCTTTCCCTCCAGCTGCGGACGGAAAACCCTTTCGCATGAAACGAAGAAATTATTACAGTCAACCAGTGCTATCATGTCATTCCGAGCGAAGTCGAGGAATATCTACCGTACTTTCTTGATAATATAAGTCACCACTCCCCACATCCTGAAATCCGTCCCCTCGCCTACCTCTATCACAGGATAACGATCATTCGCCGGCACAAGCCACAAAGCCGTGCCATGCCCGTCGCTGCCGCCGAAGCCTTCCGGTGGCCTGAAAAACATGCGTTTAAGAGTGAACTCTCCGTCCACAAAGCATACGGCCATATCCCCTTCCTGAGCCTCCAAAGCCCTGTCTATCACCAGTATGTCATCTTCCTCGACACCGTCATCTATCATGGAATCCCCCACGACACGTCCGTAGAACGTCGCGGCAGGATGCTTCACAAGCTCCCTGTTCAGGTCTATGGCCTGAGTCATGTAATCCGTTGCAGGCGAGGGAAAACCGGCATGTATCCCATCATGAGCCATCCCCGGAAGCCCTTCATCGATCTTTTCCTCTGTATCCATAATCATTTTCACCTTGTGAGGACAAAAATACAAAATATACTTAACTTTGCACTCTATGGACGTACTAACAGACGAAATAACCTCTTTCCTTGAAGGGCACGGTTTCGAGCTCACACGACAGACGCGCAGCAGCTTCGACACGATTGCGGTCAGGATGCCCGACGGCAGTCACGACAGGTTCATACTGCCGTTGGAAATCACGTCCGGAAGCGAAGAAGAGGCCGCAGAAACGTCTGAAAGGGCGCTTGCCTGCATAGAATCCATACGTGAGAGCGAGGGAGAATACCCTCTCATCATCACGCAAGACCGCTGGCACAGGCAGAGAAAGATGATGCAGGAGAGGCTGTTGGCACATCTGGAAGTGTTCAGTCAGGCATATGCAAGGAACTGCGAACTCAGAAAGATCGACAAAGCCACGGCAAGGGAGTTCCTGATGGAGAACCACAGCTACGGACATGCGGCCTGCAGGCATTGCTACGGTCTTTTTCTGAAGAGGTATACGGGACACGCAGCCGGCACATTGGCTCCGGGCACACTCGTGGCAGTCGCGACATTTTCCAACGCACGCAAATGGCTGAAGTCGGGCAAGACCATATCCTCATATGAATGGACACGCTACGCCTCGCTGCCGGACCTGAGGCTCAGCGGAGGCATGGGAAAGATGCTCAAAGGCTTCATCAGGGACGTGCAGCCGGACGACATCATGACCTATGCAGACCTGGAATGGTCGGCAGGGGACGTCTACAGGACTCTCGGCTTCGAGCCGGAGGGGACGAAGGAGGCAGTAATGTTCACGGTGACGGAGGACTGGGAAAGAATCCCTGTCAGAAAGGCAGAAGCCGCATCCGAACGTGCGCAGCTTTACTTCCGCAACTTCGGCAGCAGCAAATTCCGTCTGAAGCTGACACCTTGGTAGTTTATTCCGCTGCGCGGCAAAGATTCGCGAGAATACGGCCGGCCACAGGATCGGAAACAGCCTTGTCCGTACACATCGTGGAAATCACAGCAGAGCCTGTTCCGTCGTCAATACGCATGAGCGTGAGGCCTCGCATGGATTCTATGCGCGCGATTCTGTCTTCCGGAGTGCCTCCGTCGATGTATGCATGAATCTTCATCTGGCTTGCAAGTTCCGTCACGGCATCGTCACGCACGGCCTTCAGCACGCTGCGGCAGGCAAGCGGAATCTCACGTCTTCCATTATTGAAATACCTCAGTTCGAGAGGTCCGATACCGTCAAACACCGGATTCTCCTTGCGTTCCATCACCACGATGTCGCCCTCTGTCGGCACTATACGCCCTGTCAGATATTCAGGGAACACCTTCATAGCCGCACCATCGGAAGAGAGGAACAGAAGCCGGCCTCCTGAAGCCACGAAATTCCTCAGAAGCGAAGCATCCTGCGGAGAACAATCCATAAGCCCGGACACGACACACAGCCCCGGATCTCCGCACAACTCACTGACGGAAGCCACCTTACAATAATCGACTCCGATACTTTCCAATGCCGGTGCAGTCAATCCGTCTGCATCCAGAAGCCGTACGCTGCAATCCGCATCACAGGCCGCCCAAGACCTTTCGGCCAGCAGCAGTCCATATTCATTTTCAGAGAGCACAACACCTCCTTCCGAAAGCTTCAGACGCAGCACGGCATGCATCTTCCGCGCAGGAAGAACGTCAGGAATCCGCACCTCAGGCTCGATATATTCACGTCCGTAATATTCCACGGCAGGAAAGGCCTCCTGTCCGGAAGCAAGGACAGCACCGTCCTGCGTTTCAAGCGTCCATGCCAGCTGCATAGGCCCGATATCACGGCCGTCCTCGCTGTCGTTCACGGCATAGATACGCAGCGGAAGCCTGTCGCCGGCGTAAAGGTTACGGCCCCATATCTCAGCAGACACCAGAACAGGCTGCATGGCACGCCTCATCGCATGGTATGTCGGCCACGGAGCAATCGCATCGGCATCGTAGCACTGTCTGAACCATGTCATATACGAGAAATGCATTATTCCCGAAGCCTTTTCCCCCGTACGCCGCAAAGCCTCCGCAAGCTCGCCCGTAATGAAGGACTGCACCTTGAGGAAGGAAGCCGGATCCGCCCAGTCATACGCCTCATATCCTATCAGCGAGAACGGATTCTGATGTATCAGCTGGTACGAGCGCGTCGGATGTCCGGTCTCGTTGTTCGGATAGCCTGTCGACATCTCCTGACTTATCAGAGGCCTGCCCGGAGTGCCGAACTGCCTGTAGAACTCGCCGTTGAAGAAGCGGAAGAGCGAGAAGTCATACCAGTTGTAGTATCCGTGATTGTCGTCTATGTCACCGTCGTCGACTGTTGCTATGAAGTCCTCGCCGAAACGGCGTACCCCGCTGCGCCTCATGTAGTTGGAATCGAAGGATACAGGCCTTGTAGGATCGAGGGCACGCATATCCTTGACCACATCCGAGATTATGATGAACTTCTCACGCGCGCGGTCGGTATCCTCGTCAAGATCGTAGAACTTCATCTCGTTGTTCACCGTCCACATGCACACGGACGGATGGTTCCTGTACTTCTTCATCACCCTGAGCCACTCGCTGCGCCAAAGATCCAGCACACCCTCATCCGGAATAGGAGTGGAATGTATCATGAGCCAGGACCATGTGCCTTCGAAACTCACGATGATGCCGTTGCGGTCGGCCGCCGACACCCAAAGTTCGTTCCACGGAGACGTATGCGTACGTGTCGCCGTCACATTTCCCTCCTGCATGAGCTGCATGAAGCGGTCCGCCAGCAGGGAGTCGTTCGGACATATCGCAAACGGGATGTGGTTGCCTCCACGGAGCCAGTATTTCCTGCCATTCAGCCACAGATAGCCGTCCTTCGCCTCAAAGGTGCGGAATCCGGAAGTCACACTCAGGCTGTCCGCCAATCCGCCACGGTGCACGACACGGAAGCGGAAATCGTAGAGGTTCGGCGATGAAGGTTCCCAAAGCTTAGGCTGAAGACCGTCAAAGGCATATGCATATACACCCGAAGCGCCTCCGTCAAGCTTCATGCGCCCCGGCACCTTTCCCTCGTGGAGAAGCTCCCCGGTATTCCTGTCCTCAACGGAAACGTATATGTCGAACGCAGCCTTGCGGCGGGATGAATTGCACACGGTCATGTCTATCGCAGCACCATCAAGCGACGGCTTTATGAACACGTCCTCCATCTTCAGGAAATCCGTGATCACCAGCTTCACAGGCTGCCATATACCTGCAGGATTGCCTCCGTAGAAGCCGTGAGGGACGTCGGTCAGCACCTCCTGATGGGCCTGCGCGTCCTCTCTGTTGGCATCTATGTCCTTCCTGACCGACGAATAATAGTTCTCCATCGCATCGCCTGTCTGCGCCTGAGCGCCTGCGATATCACGTACCACCTTGACTGCCACGAGATTGCGTCCCGGCTTCATATATTCAGTGACATCCACCTCGAAATCCCCGAACATGCCCACATGCGTCCCGGCTAGCGCTCCGTTCACATATACCTCTGCCGTCTTCGACACCGCGTCAAAAGTCAGCACCATCCTGCGGCCCTGCACCTCGCGGGGCAGCTCCACCCAATGGCGGTACCATGCCGCTCCGGCCCTGCGGTAGTCGAATGTATAGTTCTCGCAGCGGTCTGTCTCCTTCTGGTAATACGTGTCGGAAACGCCCTTGTGCTCCTGTCCGTTCGCAGCCGGCATCGTCTCTCCGTGCAGCCAGATGCGTATCGGATTCCAGAACGAAGGCACCGGCATCACGTGCCAGTCCTCATCTCCGTACGCACAGCCGACGGCCTTCTCCTTATCCTTCAGGCTGTATTCCGGCATGAAAAGCCAGTTTCCGTCAAGAGTCAGTTCGGTACGTCCCTCGTTCAGTTTCTCCAGCCTGGCTGGCACATAGGCCGCACGCTCCTGCACGCGTTTTTCCGCCTTCTGCTCCGCCGTCAGCCCGAGCCTCAGCTCCTTCTGCGGCAGTCCATCAAGAGCGTCCTCAGCAAGAGGAATCACTGCAAGTCCCTCATATTCAGCCTCTATCCAGCCTTCATCCAGAGAGACCGGGCCTGACGGAACGAGATGACCGTTCCTGTCCGTCACATCTATATGAGGAAGTTCTCCGTCGTTCACAAACACGCGTATCCTGTTGCGGCACACCTGTACACGGAGGCTGTACCATTCGCCCGGGACAGGATGGAAGCCGAGAGGACGTACGCCCATGAACTCGTCCGTGCCCATATAGCCGGAACGCATCAGATAAACGTCGTCCTGCAGACCGCCTTTGATGCCCACCATGTAGCGGTCGAAGCGGTTATGGTTTCTGAATCCGGCCCAGATCTGCACCTGTTCCGCCGTTTCCGGCACACGCGCCCTGAAGCTGAATTCGTAATTCTCCCAGGCAGGTTCCTGAGCGTATGCCGCAGAGGCAGTCAGAAGGCCTGCAAGCATGGCAAAAGCACAGACGAAAGAGTATATATACCTCATAATAATTTTCTTTGCATACAAACTCAAGTTTCGCAAGTGTAACTTATTCTTAATATGAAAGTTGGTGAAGCTTGCGAAACTTTTCCCCACCGCACTTTCTCTATCTACGTTACCCTATCCCTAAATCCCTTTCCTCAGGAAAGGGACTTACTTCGACCGAAGGTCGAGATATAAGGTCTTTCGCGAATGCGAAAATTAAGATACAAATATACACGACATACATTAATCGTCAATTAAAATCCGCTTAACAGAGGAACAAATGCCGTCGTTTTTTTATATCTTCGCAGCCGATTTCAAAATTATCCAAGATGGAAGCAATTGTAAAGACCGATTTCAATTTCCCCGGCCAGACGGCCCATTATGTAGGCAAGGTACGCGACGTCTACAGCATCAATGACGAATATCTCGTGATGGTCGTTTCAGACCGCATCTCCGCATTTGACGTGGTACTTCCGAAAGGAATCCCGTTCAAGGGACAGGTGCTCAACCAGATTGCCGCAAAGTTCCTGGACGCCACAGCGGACATTCTTCCGAACTGGAAGATAGCCGTTCCGGATCCGATGGTCACAGTCGGCCACAAATGCGAGCCGTTCAAGGTGGAGATGGTGATAAGGGGCTACCTTTCAGGACATGCCTGGAGGGAGTACAAGGCTGGAAAACGCACGATATGCGGTGTGGAGATGCCTGAGGGAATGGTGGAGAACCAGAAGTTCCCGGAGCCTATAATCACTCCGACCACAAAGGCCGCGGAAGGTCATGACGAGGACATCTCGAAGGAGGAAATCATCGCTCAGGGCATCGTAAGCAGGGAGGACTACGAGCAGCTGGAGGCATATACACGTGCAATCTTCCAGAGGGGTACGGAAATCGCGGCGAAGATGGGCCTCATCCTTGTGGACACGAAGTACGAGTTCGGAAAGAAGGACGGAAAGATATATCTCATGGACGAGATACATACCCCTGACTCATCACGCTACTTCTATGCGGAAGGCTATGCAGAGCGTCTTGCTGCAGGCGAGAAGCAGAAGCAGCTCTCGAAGGAGTTCGTACGCGAATGGCTCATGGCAAACGGCTTCCAGGGCCAGGAAGGCCAGCAGGTGCCTGAAATGACGGAAGATATCGTGAACGGCATCACAGACCGCTACATCGAGCTTTACGAAAACATCACCGGCGAGAAGTTCTCAAAGGCCGAAGGCACGGACATAGTGTCACGAATCGAGAAGAACGTGACGGCCTGCCTGTCAAAACTGTAATCAGCGCAACACACAAAACGCTGGCTTACACCGCTTTGCAGTAAATCGCCTGCTCCGAATGGAGCAGGCGATTTACTATAAAGCTTTATGGCTCAACGTTTTAAGCATCGCGTTATAAGGCGTTCAGCTGGGTGTCGAGCCATGCTATGCGGCGCTTGTAAAAGTCGAGCAGGAACTCCACTTCGGCTTCGTAGGATCCGAGCCATACTGCATTCGGCCACACATATTTGTCGAGAATGTCCCAACGTTCGAAATTACGGTCCTGTGCGCCGTCCAGAAGCTCGATCTGCGCAGTGATGAATGCCGGCACCTCAAGCAGCTGCGGATACACCTCGTTCCACCTTGCCTGCACTTCCTTCACGAAATACGGATCCTGGAACATCTTGTTGTACCATTTCGCTCCCTTCATCTGCCAGCCCTCAGGATCGGAGAAGCCTGTGTAGTTGCAGTTTCCGAGGGTGATGTCAAAATCCCACACATGATACATCTCCATCTTCCGGCCACGCTCCTTTGTCACGAAAGTGCTCTTCCTGATGTTTCCGTCCGGATCCTTCGCCACTTCCTTGATGATGTAATAATTTATGAGCGAAGGCACATCGAAAAGTTCACGATATGTCACATAGTCACGCTGGTGCTGTATGTTCTCGACAGCCGTTTCAAAGCGGTTCAGCAGATTCCGGACATATTCAAACTGCTCGTCCGTAGGCACCTCTGGCTCCTGGAACATCACCGGCGTATCGTAATCCGTCTTGAAGCACGTGGTTTCGTCCATAGCCTCTTCTATTTCAAGGTAATATCCGCCCGTAAGAGCCTCTCCGCCGTTGTCACCCTCACCTATCACCTCAATGTCCACACGGCCGGCAGCCACCTCCTTATGCTCGGTGAATGCATATACGCCGAGATATTCGTCATTCATATATACGTCCACGCTGATCAGTGTCGGAGTCCACTTCATGCCGCAGATGCGTGAAAGCTCCATGGCCACGGAATTGCGCAGAAGCGTCTTGTCCGAATAATTGGCCAGCAGCACCCAGTCCTTTTCCTCCGCCAGTCCGAACAGGCTTGCCTTCTTGTCCAGCTTTATGCGGAAAGGCTTCTTAGGCATTCCCCATGTGGAGTTTCCACGGCCTCTGATGCGCATCGTCCCTTCATATACGTCCATGTCGGAAAAACGTTTCGACGGGTCCTCAATACGTATCGTTCCGTTCACATAATCCTCCTTGGACACGACCGGCGCCGCACCTTCAGTCATTATCCTGACCACAGGAATGGAATATGGAACCGGTTCCGGCTCGGGCTCTTCCGGTTCAGAAGGCTCAGAAGGTTCAGACGGCTCTTCTGTCGGAGGTTCCTCCACAGCAGGCGGAATGAAGTTTTCTTCGCCGCATCCGAAGAACAGCGGCAGGCAGCACAAGGCAGCAAATAAACAAACACGTTTCATACACACAATCAATAATCAAGTTCCACAATCTGACATTCAGCGCAATATCCCGGCTGGCCGCCTCCGACGGAAAGCGTAACGGCGCCCTTCATAGGCACAGATTCTCCGGCTTCATTCACCACGGACAGGTCCTCCGGCGACAGAACAAACGACACCTTGCGCACTTCGCCAGGCTTCAGAGAAATCCTGTCGAAGGCTTTGAGCGAACGTATCGGCGTCCTGAATTCACGAGGATTGGATGCGTAGACCTGCACCACCTCGTCACCTGCGGCATCTCCTGAATTCCGAACCTTTACCGACAGACGTACAGAGCCGTCGGAAAGCCTTTTAGCCTTCATATCCTCATATTTGAATACAGTGTAGCTCAGGCCATATCCGAACGGATATACAGGCTCGCCTTCAAAAAAGCGGTATGTGCGTCCGTCCATAGAATAGTCCTCATAATCAGGAAGCTGCGAGCAGTCGCGATAGAAGGTCACAGGAAGCTTTCCGGAAGGGTTGCAGTCTCCGAAAAGCACATCTGCCACAGCTTCTCCACCGGCCTGGCCTCCATACCATGAGCACAGTATCGCAGGCAGCTCTGCGGCCTCCCATTCAAGCCCGACAGCACTTCCCGTCTGGAGCACGAACACCACCGGCTTTCCCGTCGCATGCAGGGCCTTGAGCATGTCCTCCTGCACCTTCGGCATGGCAATCGATGTCCTGTCTCCCCTTCTGAACCCTTCGATCTCCACCGGCATTTCCTCGCCCTCTATCCTCGGAGAAAGGCCTCCTACATAAATGATGACGTCCGCATCCGCAACAGAGGAAGCCACTGCGTTGCAATCAGCCCTGGTAAGGAATCCCATATCGAGCTTCACCTCTGCGTTGTCTGCATTCTGCACATAACGCAGCTCCAGAGAATACGTCTTTCCTGCCTCAGCCTCAAGCAGATAATAGTCATCGATCAGGCCGACCTTCTGAGGCACGGCGCCGTCGATGATCAGATACGCCCTGTCATCCGCACTCACCTCGAAGCAGTATGTCCCCGTTGCAGGAGCAGTGAATACGGATCTCCATATCGCAGACATATGCCTTGTCACCACGCCCTCACCGATTGCAGCACTGTCTCCCCAGCGGTAGTCCACCTTTTCCTCGTGCCGGACCAGGAGCGGTCCGCCCTCCCAGCGTGTATTCATAAAGTATTCTGCACCAAAGCCTTCGCGACCGTCAAACGTAAAGCACGACGGATCGTATGCCGACATGAACACATAGTCGTCCACAAGGTTCACACCCTTTTCATACACCACCTCGACTCCTTCTCCGACCTTCTCACGGACGGCTTCCAGAACCGTCTTCACCTGCGACGGATTGCCGTAATAATTTGCAAGAAGCACCTTTTCTTCAGCAGCTCCCGGGCCTATGACTGCTATCTTGCGGAGCCTGTCTGCAGACAAAGGAAGCAGCCCGTCCTCATTCTTGAGCAGGACGACGGACTCCCTGGCCATCTTCAGGGCATGGGCCTTATGTTCATCGCATTCAAGCACTGAGAGAGGGATGTCCGCATACGGGACCTTCTCCGCAGGATCGAACATTCCGAGACGGAAACGTATCTCGAAGAGCCTGCGTACCGCCTTGTCGATTTCCTCTTCTGTTATGAGTCCCCTTTCGACCGCCTCGACAAGAGCCAGATACGAGCCTCTGCTTCCGCATTCGCAATGCGTTCCGTGAATCACGGCATCGGCAGAACCGGAAGCGGCATCGGGATATATCTTATGCGTAAGATACAGGTCGTCGATCGCTCCGCAGTCCGATGTCACATATCCGTCATATTTCCATTTTCCGAACAGAATGTCGTTCATCAGCACGTCACTTGCCGAACATCCTTCACCGAGGAAACGGTTGTAGGCAGTCATGACGCCTGTCACTCCGGCCTCCGTCACAAGAGCCTCGAATGCAGGAAGATACGTCTCCCAAAGATCCTGAGGGCCGACATGGGCGTCGAACGTGTGCCGGTTCCACTCCGGGCCGCTGTGCACGGCGTAATGCTTGGCGCATGCGGAAGACTTGAGATACTTTGGATCGTCTCCCTGAAGTCCGCGCACAAAGGCGCTGCCGGTCACGGCCGTCAGATACGGATCCTCTCCATATGTCTCCTGTCCCCTTCCCCAGCGAGGATCCCTGAATATGTTTATGTTAGGCGACCAGTACGTCAGACCTGTGAAAGGAGCCGGACGTCCCTTGCGTCTTGCGTCATTGTTTATCGCACGGCCTTCATCCGAGGCATATTCAGCCATCTGATGCACAGCATCCACATCCCACGTCGCCGCCATCGCTATGGCCTGAGGAAAGGATGTCACATTGTATGCGCTGCGTGCCACACCGTGCAGGCACTCGTTCCACCAGTTGTAGGCAGGTATTCCCAGACGCGCAATGGCAGGAGCGTCATTCACCATCTGTCCCACCTTCTCTTCGAGCGTAAGACGGCTCATAAGGTCGTCCAGACGCGCCTCAAGAGGCAGTTCCGGATTCATGAAGTCATGTTTCATATAATCTCCGCTTAATCTCGTTTCCCATATTTCCTTAATGGTTTCCTCCTGCGAATAGCCCACAGGACAGGACTCGCTGCGAGTGTTGGCGAAATACGACCTCATGGACGTCTTGCCCACATCGCCCGTCACCATGCGGATCAGGCACATCTGGAGATGGCCGTTCGGATCCGTTTCGCGCAGCCAGTCGAAGGCATACCAGAGCCATTTGTTGCGGTATTCCTCGCTCTGGGTAGCGAACCAAGTGATGTCGTCGTAGCCCCAGCAGAAATGGTCGTCAAGATTCGCCACGCCCTGGTTTCCGTTCGTTCCGAAATTGTCGAACTCCACAAGGTACGGCATGCTCTCGGCATACCATCCGCTCGGAGAATACGCCCCCTTGCTGCGTTTGAATATGGAATCGCTGTATCCCACTTCAAGAATGCCCTCCATAGGTCTGTCCACGACTTCCTTTATCCTCAACGGGAAGGAGTTGAAGTCCAGAAGGCTCACACCGTCCTTGATGAATCCGCCGTACGGAGTGTGGCCGTCCAGGAGCACATAATGGCGTCTGGCTGCCTTTGAGGCGTATCCGCGTATCATGGCAAGGAGCGAGGCATATGCCTCCTTCTGCGGATCGTCCTGCGAAATCAGCTCCACCTGTCCCAGATGCAGAGCCTCGCAGCCCATGTCGATATACGTTCTGGCAAGGTAATAGAACCACAGCTGCGTCTCCTGATTGTTTACCATAGGGACGCCTCCGCCGTTGCCGCCCCAGCGTATTTCAGCCGAGGAATCCAGACGTTTAACCATCTCGCGGCTGTTGAAGCAGCGCTCCTCCACAGGCAGGCCGAACGCCTCGAACACCCAAGCCGGAATCGGAAGATTGTTCACATCCGGGCTTACGTACTCGAACAGGCAGGCCTGAAATATGATTTCAGGATCGGTTTCATGCATACGTGCGGCCAGCAGCCTGCCCTGCTCCACGAAATCCGACTCCGCAAGCCTGCTCTCGTGTCCCCAGCGGTAGAACGAGCGGCCGATGAACTTGGCTCCGATGTTGTGGACCATGCGTATGTCGTCTTCGCGATACGGGAACTTATAACCCTCCGGCTCGCCCGGCACGAGCAGGTACCCTGCCGTCACAGAACGGTCGAGATAGCGTTCCAGCACCTCACGCGGCATGTTTCCGTCGAAATAATAAGGTGATGAGGTGTCAAATCCCACATCATTTAGTCCGCAGCTGCAGAGCGTCAGCAGAAAGGCTGCGGAAAGGCATCTGATGAATCTTACCATTGGCTTCTCTCATTAAAGAACGGCACGGTACGGGACTGCCATTCGATATCCTTTGTCTGCTTAGGGATGACCTTCATCTGCGAAGCCGCCTGCGTCTCGTGGTTCGGACTGTCGGAAAGCGTCACAGCGAAAAGGGCTATGCCGGCGTCTTTCGGGAGCACAAGCTCGCGTACGCCAGGCTCAATGTCTATGCAGAATTTGTAAAGATACGCAAAACTGTATGAATCGTTGCCTTTATGGGCACAATGCTTATGGTCGGCGATATATCCGAACGAGCCTTCCTTCAGATATCCCTCGCTCTCGCCCGTCCAGCCCCACTGGCCGTAGAAGTCAGTATAATACGGAACCATAAGCTCATGTCTGCGGCCGTCCACTTCAAAGACGGTCTTCCTGTCACCGTGAGTCGATGTCACGAGCAGGAAAAGTTTGTCGGCACCTGAGCCTTCCGGCAGAAGGACGGTCTGGCCGTCGCAGCGCACGAAGTTCCTCACGACAGGATCGTTGTTCACGTTGAATGCGATACCGTCCGAAACCACCGTCTGCGGCATGAGTTCCGCAGCGAGCGAATTGCCTCTGCCGTCGAAGTTTCCTGCCCTGTTGAATTCGTCCGAAGTGAATGCCACGGCATTGTACGGCAGTTCCACAGGTACGTTCACAGGCTTTTCAAGTTCATCAGTTCCGGCAAGTACGACTCTGAACGTCTTAGGCTGGAAGGCCTTGCCGCTGAATGTGATGCTGTTGCCGCTGAAGCGTACCGGCTCCGAGCCTTCCTCGATTCCGTTGGTTGCGACAGCACTGAGGACCGGCACATCGAATGTGAGGGAAACATCCTCATAATCCTTTCCGAGCCTCTCGTTCACACGTACGATATAGCCGTTGCCGTCCTCAGCCTTCTTGACCGCAAGCAGGTTCACCTGCGGAGACGAAACGGATACAAGCGACATGGTTCTGCCTCGCTTTCCGTCATGCTTCGATGTCACGAATGCCGGGAGCGGCTGGTTGAAGGCCTCGGCCTTCGTATCCACGGCGGCCTTGTCGAGGCTTCCTGAATGACCGGTTATAGCATATCTGAAAGTATGATGTCCGTGATCCTGATGGCCCTGATAATGGTAGAAGCTGCCCTCGCAATATGGCGTGTTCAGAAGAGTCAGGCGGATGGTGCCGCTGTCCGGCTTGTCCCAGCCGTATTTCGAGTCGTTGAGCACGGCGATTCCGTACGAGCCGTCTTCAGCAACGAGGTCCGCCCATTCATGGCCGATCACCTCGAATGCATAATCCGTGTTCACGCCTCGTTCGATATAGCCGAGTCCGAGGTCATATGCAGTCTTCTCATTGGATACGGAAGTCGGGAAGGAAGCCTTGAGCATTGCGTTCTTCGATGCCCAGTCCACTTCATTCAGCACCTCTATTCTGTCGTCTGCAGCTCCGTCTGTAAGGCTGATGTACTGGACGATGTGCGAACCTTCGAAATCGCGTTCCACCTTTATAGTCGCCCTGAGAGGGCCTTCCTCCACGACGCTCATACGCACATTGCCGCATACACGTACGCTCGGGCCGTCAAGAGTCTTCCTGAACACCTCCCATGCAGGATATTCCATGGACACATTGTCCGTCAGCACCTGAAGTCCGAACACTTCGCCCTCGCGCACAAGCTCACGGCCATACCTCTTGTCATATACGGAAGATATATCTCCATTCTTATCAAGAGTCACCTTATATATCTGATTTTCAAGAGAATTGGAAGTCACTTTCAGACGCTGAGACTTTCTGCTTCCGGAAGGGAGCACATTGAATACTGTAAAGCTGACCGGAGCTGTCTCAGCTGAGAATATGATTTCGGCCTTTCCGTCCTGCCATGAAAGCAGCTGGGCAGGAACGGAACCTTTCGGCGACACGACCTTGATTCCTGAAGGACGTTCAGGCATATCCACAACAGCCTTGACGACATCCTTTCTGACCGAAGCCAGAGGATTGTACACGACAAGCGGAATTCCGCTCACATCCGTGTCAAGAGTGCGCGCCACGGCTCCTGCAGCCGCAGTGACCATGTCGGAAAAACGCTGCTGAACGATCATATGGTCATTCCATGTGAACGTATATGAGCGCGGGATGCTCGTGCCTGTCAGGTCGTCATGGAACTGGTGCCAGAGCAGGCGCTGCCAGGTGCTGCGGATTTCATCGTCCGGATACTCCAGTCCGCCGAGAAGTTCCGCCGCAACTGAAGCCTTTTCCGCCGCAAGGGCCAGATATTCGTTCCTTCTGTTGAAGAGCTTGAGCATTGCCTGGGATGTGTAGCAGCCTGCGCCATGCACATCCATAGTCAGTTCCCCGTCAAAAACAGGCAGGTCCGGATAGTTTTCGAAAGGATAGAAATCCTCGTACATCTGTCCCGAACGCGCATTCACAAGCTCCAGAGGGCCTTCTCCGCCATCAAGTCCCTGCTCCATGGACCAGACCGACGGGATGGTCGGCGAACCGCCTCTGTCGCCCACTCCGTAATAGCTGTAGGCTGTCCTGTAGGCTCCTGATTCCGCCCTCTTTATTATGCGGTCGTTCACTGTTATGTCGTCATAGAAATATGATGTTCCGTATCCGCCCGAATCCAGAGCAGCCATGATGCGAGAGCCGTCGATTCCCTGCCACAGGCCGATAGGGAACGGTATCTTGTACTTGTTGTCCAGAGCCCACATGCTGCGGCGGGCCGCCTGGAGCATCTCCTGAGGCGGTTCTCCGTAATATACGTTCTTGCGCCACTGGAGCTTCTGTGTGGAGAAGCCTATCAGTCCGCAGTGCGAGGCAATCGTCGGAAGCGTATATCCGAAGCCGAAGCAGTCCGGAAGGTATATGTCGTTGGCCTTCACCCCGAACTCACGCTTGTAGAACTCCTGTCCGAGCAGGATGTTGCGGAAGAATGATTCGGCGGCCGGCATGTTCGGATCGTTGGCCTCCCATGTGCTTCCTGACACGTTCCAGCGGCCGGCCTTCACATATTCACGTACACGTTCGAAGTCCGCAGGGTAATACTCCTTCATCCAGGCATATTTCTGTGCACTCTCGAAGTTGAACACATATTCAGGGAAGCGCTCGAACAGGTAGAAGTTCTGTACCATCGTCCTGTGGAGATAGTCGTCGATGGACTCCCTTATGTCCCAGTTCCACTGGTTGTCGAAATGGGCCGTCGAGACGAGATACGCCTTAGGCCTGTCCTGGGCCTGGAGCCCGACTGTACCTGCAAGAAGAAGCAGGGCAATGCATATATGTCTTTTCATCATAATCGAAAAGAATCCCTGCCCAAAGGTTCTTCAGCAGGGATACAATATTCATAAGAACTTAGAAGCTGTTTAAATTTTTCTACGAAAAATTTTTATAATCGAAGCTATTGATTTCTCATTTAAACAGCTTCTTATTATTTCATATTATCGATTGAAGGTGGGACTGCGTCATCGGCACTTCCCCATTCCTTGTTCGGCATGCGTCCCATCACGAGCACGAGCTTTGCTCCGTCCTTGATGTCTTCATGGCTGAACCACGGCTTGTTCCACGGCCGGCCGTTCAGAGTGGCGGACTGGATGTACTTGTTCTCGTCCGACGCATTCTCGGCGACAATCTCGAAGATCTTTCCGTTGCTCATTATGATCTCGGCATGCTCGAACAGCGGGCTTCCGATGTTGTAGGATGCAAGTCCCGGTGTCACAGGATAGAAGCCGAGCGAAGAGAACACGACAAATGCCGTCATTCCGCCGCCGTCCTCATCTCCAGGCACACCCATAAGGTCGTTTCTGAACCAGGTCTTGAGCATCTGGCGTATGCGTTTCTGCGTCTTCCACGGAGCACCTGCATAATTGTAGAGGTACGGCACATGGAGGGACGGCTCGTTCGCCATGGAGAACTGTCCCACATTGCCTGTATGGTCAGGAAGCTGGGCATAGAACTCATATTTGCTCTTCCCGAGAGGCTCTGTGAAGGTGCGGTCGAGATTTGCGATGAACTGCTCCTTGCCGCCCATGAGGCCGATCAGGTCAGCCACATTGTGAGGCACATCCCATCTGTACACCCAGCCGTTGTTCTCGCCGTAGAACTCACGCGCTCCCATTCCGCCCGGCCAGCGGTAGTCGAAAGGCTCGATCCAGTCGCCGTCCTTGTCCTTAGGATGGAAGAAGCCGGTCTGCGGATTGTAGAGGTTGCGGTAGTTGCGTGCGCATTTCTCATAATATGCCGCCTCATCCTTCTTTCCGAGCTTTGAAGCCAGAATCGACAATGCCCACTGGTCATATGACGTACCGAGGGTCACGGCCACCGGCTGCCTCTTCTCGAAATGATGGACGTTAGGATCGGTTTCCTTCTCGTCGTAGCGCAGAGCAGGAATATAGCCGTTCTCGCGGTAGAAGCCGTCGATCCAGCCTGCCTTGCTGCCAGACCACGGAGCGAGAGTCTTCTCTTCCATGCCCTTGCGTGCAGCCTCATATGCCTTCTTCACGTCCACACGGAGTCCCTTTGCCACAGCATCTGCGAAGGTCACGACCGCATGGTTAGAATTCATACGGCGGGAATCTCCCGTCACTTCAGGGAATGTAGGCATCCACATGTTGCCCATCTGCTCCGCCATGGTCAGATACGAACCGAGGATGTCTTCCTCTATGTCCCTGTCCATCAGCACACGCAGAGGATGTGTCGCACGATAGGTGTCCCAGATCCAGTCGTCAGTATAGAAAGGATTGCCGCCGTCCTCATGCACCTTGCCGTCGAAGGCGCTGAAATAGCGTCCGTCCTCGCTCATGCATATCGGGCGTTCGAAAGTGCGGTAGTATGAAGAGTAGAATACGGTGAGGTCGTCCTCGCTGCCGCCTTCCACCTTGATGCGTTCCAGAGCAGAATTCCAGACACTGCGTCCTATAGCCGCAAGAGCGTCCACATCGTAGCCCTTCTGTTCGCGGCGGAGATTCGCCTGAGCCTGCTCCTCGCTGATGAAGGATACGCCGTAACGCGCCTTCACCACAGATGTACCGTCCGCAAAACGGAGTGCAAGGCTTGAATTGCCGCCTTCATTCATCACTTCCACAGCCACAGGAGCAGCCTCCGTCTCGAGGTATACATATACGTTCGTATTGTCGCTGAGCTTCTGGTAGCCGCTCACACCGCTGCCGTTGCGCCTCATCTCACCTCCGCGGCTGTTCACTATAAGATATACAGAGCCTTCGCCGCTGAAGGTTATCTCATACTGCGCGGACTGGTGCGAAAGGGCATAGCGTGCACGTATCGTATTGTCGTTCAGCTCCACATCGAAAGAATATGGAGTAAGCCTCTCATTGTCGTAGTTGTATGCCACGACAGGACGTGGGGAACTGCCCTGATAAGGCGTAAGGTTGAACGCAGAACGCTCGCGGTGGTTGGTCACGATGATCGGAAGACCGTTGAGAAGCTCCGAAGTGTAGTCCGCCCTTTCCGGATATACGCGGAGCATGCTGTTCGGAAGCTGTACTGTCGGGAAAGTCGGCACAAGGAGATGGCTGATGTTTCCGATGTACGGATTCACGTAGTCCACAGGCTCTTTGGCTGCAGCCTTACCGCAGCACGGAGCCTTGCCGCCGCAGCAGGAAGGCTTGTCGCCGGCACAGCATGAACGCTCAGGCATGGCCTTCTGAAGAGGCTTCTCGCCACGGAGCATCCTTCCGGCCTCTCCTGCGAGGAAGAGGTAGTGGTCTGAAGGCACATCCTCGTCCATAGGCACGAACTCGCTGTTCTCGGCAGGCACAGGCACCTTGTGGGCACATTTGAATATTGCCGTTCCTTCGTCGATTTCATCGAACATCGCGATGTATATCATCTCGGCTCCGGAAGCGATCACATTGGAAAGCTGCTTCCAGAAGAAGGAACCTGAATTGCGAGGAATCTGCACTCCCCTGCCGTAACGTATCATGTTCTCCCATGAGAATCCCGGGAAGCAGAGAGGCGCATAATCCACACCGTTCTCTTCAGCCCAGGCCATATCTCCGCGGATAAGGTCGTGATATTTCGTGTACGTATTCTCGTTGTAGCGTCCCACAAACCACGGCATCACGATGTCGCACCTCTTCACAAGCTCATGAAGCTTGGGATCTGAAAGCGTATCACCGTTCAATGTCCTCCACTGTGTCGGCACACCGATCATGATGCTGAATCCCATCTTCTCAAGAGCGTCGATTATCTTCTCCGCCTCCTTGTAGCCATATCTGCGTCCGTCGTCGAAGCCCACGCCCCAGACGGTCACAAGCGGTTTCCCGTTATGATAGAGATACGAAGGATTGTCCTTGTGGCTGAACAGAGAGTGCTTTTCGGCAAGTTCCCTGATGTCCTTGATCAGCACTTTCTCATCACCGGGGTTCATGCCGCTGAGATCGTACATGATGCCGATCGCGCGTGAATGCCTGTTGGCAGATTCCATTGCAGAATCCAGCACCTTGTCGAAATGCTTCTTGCCGCTCTTGTTGCGGATTTCCGCCACAAAACGCTGCATGAACACTCCGTCGATGCCGTATTCCTCCATCCAGCGGAAATGCGTCTCCACCGTCGAGGCGTCATGTGACGAGAACGTATATGCCGGAGTGCCGTCCTCGAACACGAACTCCGTCTTGTAGAGCTTTTCGTATTCGGACACTTCAGGCCAGAGGTCTATCGTGCATGAGCCAGGCTTGAAGCCGTCGCGACCGGTGTAGTGATACCAGCCGCGGCCGGCCCCGTCCTCAGGAGCATTGAACCAACCCTGATAGCCTGCCATCACCAGACCTTTGTAGGAATCATACTGCCTTCCTCCCTCATACACTTTTGCGGAAAGTCCGGCGCAGCACAGAAGCAGGCCCAGCAGCAATGATATTCTCTTGTACATAAGCAGTCTGATTTGGTGTTATTTCGTCTGGATTACGGTCTGGATAGTGCCGTCCTCGTTGTAGTAGAGCTTGTCCACACAGATAGAACGGAGGTTTCCGTGTCCCGAAAGCGCCTTGTTGTGGTAGAATGCGAACCATTCGCCCTTGTACTCCACGATGGAGCCGTGGCTTGTGTCGCATCCTGTCGGCTCAAGATAGATGCCCTTGTACTCCCACGGGCCGTATGGAGACGTGCTCACCGCATAGTTGAGGCGGTTCTGCTGGCTTCCGTCAGGCATGATGTGGTTGTCTGCATATGAGATGTAGTACAGGCCGTCCTTCTTGTGTACCCATGTCGCCTCGTGGAAGTCCTTGAGGCCCTCCATGAAGCGGAGAGGCTCGGCGAGTTCCATCATGTTGTCCTTGAGCTTTGCAGCCACGCAGCGTCCGCCGCCGCCATAGTAGAAGTATGCCTGTCCGTCATCGTCCACGAACACACACGGATCGATCATGGCAAATGTATCTCCACCGAGGTCCAGATAGCCCTGCACGGTGAAGTTCGCCGCAGGCTCCTTGCTCGTCGCGATTCCGACCTTCCATGTGTTGTTCCAGTCGTCACCGCTCGGATGCGGGAAGTAGAAATAGTATGTACCGTCCTTGTATGCGCAGTCCGGAGCCCACATGAAGCCGCCGTCCTTGCGTCCCCACGACACCTGAGAAGAGTGGAGTATCTCTCCGTGGTCCACCCAGTTCACCATGTCGTCTGTCGAGAACACATGATAGCCGTCCATAAGGTCGCATCCTCTCGGCGGAGCGACGTCATGGGACGGATACACGTAAAGTCGGCCGTCCTCCCACACATGTGCAGACGGGTCAGCCGTATACATGTGGGTGATGAACGGGTTCGGTCCCAGTTCGATAGGCTTCGACGCATTCCGGCAGCCGACAGCAGCCAGTGCGAGGACAGCCATGATGATAATATTCCTTTTCATACAGTATTCAGGTTTTAAGTTAACGTTTCGGCTGTGAGGACTGGAGGTCAATCTGCTTGCGGAGCATCTTGCCGGCCTGTCCTGTGAGCCAGAGATAGTGGTCGGTAGGGAGATTGTCGTCTATTCCCTCGAACGTGATGGCCAGTTCCTTCTCAGAGCGGCACCAGCCGTCTGTAGGCTCCGGTTCCACAGGCTTTGAAGCCATGAATACGGTGCTGGTGGTCGACGCAGTGAAGCCGTTCATGTTGGCATACCTGACGGTCTCGTTCTTAGGATTGTAGACCACGTAGTACTCGACATCGGCCTCATTGCTCGGCACATCGCTCTTGTTCATGCACTTGAAGATGGCAGTGCCCTCGTCGATTTCGTCGAACATTGCGATGTAGATCGCCTGGCAGCCTCTCTTTATGCAGTTGTGGAGCTGATGCCAGAAGAAGTCGCCTCCCACACGGGAATTCCTTGTATAATAAGGGTGCATGTTGAGGTCTGAAGAGCCCGGATGACAGTGAGGGACATAAAGCACGCCCTCATTCTCGCACCATTCGAGATCCTTGCTCACCATGCCGGCAAAACCGCCCTCATTTCCACCTGTATTATAGCCGCTTATATCTCCGAAACGGCCCACATACCACGGCATTATGGCATCGACATCCTTTATGAGCTTGTGGAGCGACCCCTTTCCAGGCATGTATGTGTCACCCCCGCCGGCACGCCAGTAGGTCGAGACTCCGAGCATTATGCTCCAGCCCTGTTCCTGAAGGCCGTCGACAAGCGCCTGTATGTCATCGTTGGAATAGTTGCGTTCGGTCGGATTGAAGCCCACACCCCAGAGGGCGATCATAGGCTTGCCGTTCTCGTGGATATAATACCTGCGGCTTTTTGCATACGTATCGTATATCATCTTCGCATCCGCAAGCACCTTGTCGTAGCGATTCGGATTGTAGCCTCCGAGGTCGTACATCACTCCGATGGCCCTCTGATACTGGTCCGAGCCGTTCATCGCATTGGAGAGCACCTTGTCGAAATGGTCCTTTCCGTCCGGATTGTCAATCACCTCGCCCACAAAGCGCTGCATCCAGACTCCGTCGATGCCGTATTCCTTCATCCACTTGAAGTGCAGGAGCACAGTGGATTCGTCATACGAGCTGAAGACCTGGGCAGTGGTGCCGTCCGCGAACTTGAATTCGGTATCGTAGCGTACTTCATATTCGCTCATGTCCGGCCACATGTCTATGCTGTTGCGCAGCACGCCCGGCTTGAACATGTCGTTCTCACGGTAGTGGTACCATTCGGTATTCTTGTGGTCTGCATGCGAACAGCCGTCTCCTGGAGCACCGAACCATCCCTGATATCCGGCCATCACAAGACCTCTGTAGGTCGTGTAAGGCTCTCCGTCGACATGCACGGGCACATCGGCACGGGGATCCTCTGCCGGTTCGGTATTCTGTTCCGGTTCCTCTATTGCCGGAGGTATGCCGCCATTGTCGGGCTTGTTGCACGAAAGGCAGCCGACAGCAAGTGCCGACAGCATCAAAAGCGTGGTTTTCCTCAATATCATATAGATTCCCTATTTTCCAGTCAAGCCGGAAGAGAGGGGCAGCTCTCCTCCGGCAAAACCAACAAATTATTAACCAATAACACTATTCAGCAGGTACTTCTACCTTCTTGATTTCAGTATAGTTGTACTTCTGGAATGTGTCCTTAACACGTGCGCCCATGCGGACGAAATAGGTGTAGCCCGGCTTAACCCAAAGCTTGAACTGGTACACCTCGCTCTTTCCGTCCTCGAGTTTCTTTACCTTCTCCCACTTTGCGTTGATGTTCTTCTTGTAGGCATCGATAGTGGAATAGTGGCTGATGCAGTTGGCTGCACCGCAGAACTGGTTGAGGCTGAGGAACGGACGGATGTCCATGATGTTCGGCATCCCCTCAACGACAGGCGGCTCGTCCAGACGGCACGACACAACGAGCGAGTCGTTCTCGATCTTTGCATCGAAATCTATGAGCCTGAGGTAAGGCGTCACCTCGAAATTCTGAGTGACCGTCTTGCCGCCGCCGATTCCGACGCGGACTGTATCTGCAGGCCACCATGCTCCTTCCGGAACTACATCATATGTGCCGGCGAAGAGCTTGCTGTTGTTGTAGGCTCCGTCCTGCTTCACAGGAATGTCCTGCGGGCTCGGATTGAGGCTGTAGCTCTTCTCCCAGATCCTCACGTGGCACTCTCCCTGATCGGCAAGGATGTTCTCGCCGGTAGTGGAATCTATGATGCGGCCGGTGAAATGCTGGTCAGGAGCGTCGAAGTTGTCAATTTCCATGCATGAGCCGGCCATGAAAGCTGCGGCACACACTGACATTATGTAGAATATCTTTTTCATATTGACTTCCTTTATCTATTAATAACCGTCATTTCTGATGATGTTCGGGTTCTTGCTTATTTCGCCGCCCGGCATCTGCTCATAATACCATTTCTTGTCGAATGTCACCTTACGGCCTTCGCGCTCGACCTCGTTAAGGTAGATCCACTTTCCTTCGTCAATCACGTAGTAAGGAAGGAGGGTGTGTGCGAACTTGCCGTCAAGGAACATGATGTCAGCGACTCTCCAGCGGCGGAGGTCATACAGGCGGTGGTTCTCGAAGCAGAGTTCACGTGCACGCTCGTCGCGGATGTACTGGAGGTTCTCGTCGATAGGGAAACCGTATACATCTGTTCCGAGGTCTGCCGGTGCCTCAACCATATCATGCTGAGATGCGCCTGCACGTTCACGGATCATGTTCACGTATGTGAAGGCTTCCTTCTTGAGACTCTCATCACCTTTTTCGAGTCCGAGCTCGTAAGCAGCCTCGGCCCAGTTGAGAAGGATCTCACCGTAACGGAACACCTTCCAGCTCTGTGTGCTTCCAAAGAGTACACGGTCAGCAGCAGCTCCGTTATAGTTGACGTACTTGCGGATGAATGCACCTGTACGGGTATATCCCTCGTCGCCGGTTCCCTCTGAAAGACCGTACTTACCTGAAACCTGCACTTCTACGCCGTCGACAGTCTGCCTTGTACCAGGCTGCGAAGCCCTCACGCGGTACTGGTCGGTATAGGCATTCGTACTGCCCTGGGTTTCCTCGGTTCCGTCGGCAGCAGTGCCCGGGTATGACTTGTAGACACCGGCCTGGATTTCGATGACCTCGCCTGAAACAGATTCGGTCATGCCAGAGAAGAAGAAGTTCGCGCGGCAGCGTGCCTCCATCTCGCCGTTGTTCCAGATTTCCTCAGGAGAGTTGAAACGTACAGGATTGCCGTTCTCGTCTATGATTGCAGGCATCTCGTACAGTCCCATAATCTCCCATGTAGGCTGGAGAGCTGCACCGACGTTGCTGGCGAGTCCTGTTCCGAGCGGAAGAACCATAGTGTCCCAGCAGTGGAAGAGGGATGTATTGGTAGGAGTGGTCGTGTTAGGGCCGTACTGCTTCACATATATATCCTCTACCGTCGGTTCGATGAACACTTCCGTATATGCCTTCTCCTTGTCTGCACCTGTGTGGAGGGAGAATCCGCCGTTGTCGGCAAGCCACTTGGCTGCATCGTATGAATACTGGAAGAATTCCTCGGCATATGACGGATCCATCACCATAAGGCCCTTTGACACAGCCTCACCGGTTGTTCCGATGTACTGTCCGTACTTTGCGTTGGTTGCCGCATAAAGCATCGCACGGCTCATGAGGGCACCTGCAGCCCAGCGGTTTGCACGTCCTGTCTCAGCCTTTGATGCAGTGGCGTTCTCCATCGCAAACTTGAGGTCCTCGTATATGAACTTCCAGCATTCGTACTCTGTGTTTCGAGGAAGCTGGAGAGTCGAAGACTCCGCTGTCGGATCCAGCACCTTGTCCACGATAGGCACACCGCCGTAACGCTTCACGATACCGAAATAGTAGTATGCACGGAGGAAATGAGCCTCACCGAGAAGTTCGTTGTATTTGTCCTCCCCGTAGCTGTCCCTGTAGTCCGGAAGACGCTCGATCATGTTGTTGATGTCGCGGATACGGTCGTATGGCCAGTATCCCCAGCTGTCACCGTAAGACGGGTCACGTCCCACAGCCTCCATTGCCGCAGCGGCCGGGCTGCCCTTCTGAGCCTCCCACTTGTTACCTGAATGCCATCCGCCTGAGTTTACGGTAGCATATCCCTTGTTGTCGCCGTTCTGCTTGTAGTTGAAGTCCTCGATAGGAAGGTCCTGGTACACGAGTGCAAGATATTTCTTGACACCGGTGTCCGAAGACAGCAGGACGTTCTCATAAAGCTGTCCCTTAGGATCCAGGTCCAGATCGTTGCAGGACGTAGCCATCAGACCGAGAACCGCTGCTGCGAATATGTATTTAACGTTTTTCATAACCTTTCGCATTAGAATTTGATTGTCAGACCGATGTTGAAGACGCGGTTGACAGGATAGTTGTAGAACAGCACGCTGTCTGAACCGTTATTGGTATTGGAACCGCCCCTTGCACCCGGACGTTCAGGATCGATATACTTGAGACCGCTGAAAGTCAAGAGGTTGTAACCGTTCGCATAGACGCGCAGGCTCTTCACATTGATCTTGTTCATCCACTTCTTCGGCAGAGTGTAGCCGATCTCCAGAGTCTTGAGACGGAGATATGAAGTGTTCTTGATGCCTGTCGTACCGGTATTGAACGAATGCTGCGTTGCCGGATAATATCCCTCAACCCACTGAGTATTCGGATTCCAAGGGTCGTCGGTAGGATTTACGGTATGCCATCTGTCCTTGTAGATGTTCAGGGCTGCACCGCCATTGAAAGGTCCCACCTCGGTGAACACCTCGCTGTACATGTTGTAGACACCTGCAGCACCCTGGAAGTTTGCGGAAATGTCGATGCCTTTCCACTCAGCTCCGAGAGTAAGACCGTAGTTGAATACAGGAAGGTTGTAGTTTGCAACCGGATGGCGGTCACCGTCGTTCACGATACCGTCCTCGTTCCAGTCCTCGTAGTAGTAGTCGCCCGGGAGCGTACCCTGACCGAGGTTTGTACCGGTAGTGCCGTGATAGCGGATCTGGTCGTAGCTTGTGAAGCGGCCGGCCTCCTGGATTGCGAACCAGATGTCCTTGTTACGTCCGGACACATCAGTACGGTACCAGTTATCCATAGAGTTGCCTGCCAGAGAGTTCATCTTGTACACCCAGCGGCTCTTTGTAGCCGAGATCTGGCCGTTCACCCACCAGCTCCAGTCACCGATTCTGTGACGGTGGTTCAGGGAGATTTCCCAACCGAACGTACGGTCGCTTTCGAGGTTCTCCTGCGGAAGTGATGCACCTACGATGTCAGGAACGACTGCTGAAGATGTTGCGAGAAGGCCGTCACGGGTACGGTTGAAGACTTCCACTGTACCGCCGAGCATGCCATGCCAGAGGTCGAAGTCCACACCGACATTGGCCGTCTTCGCCGTGTACCATGTGAGGTAGAGGTTAGGGATTGCAGAAGCTGCGACACCTGCCATGTAGCCGTCACCGTAGAACCAGCCGATCTGATCCTTGTTGATGTTGTAGGCCACAACTGTATTAGGATAAGTGCCGGCCGAACCGTCGTCACCCATGATACCGTATGATGCACGGAGCTTGAGGTTTGTGAGCACGTTGCCTGCAGGGCCCTTCACCCAAGGCTCCTCGCTGATGCGCCAACCTGCCGAAACTGCAGGGAAGAAGCCCCAGCGTCCTGCCTGCGGATATCTTGACGAACCGTCCACACGGAACGAGAGGTCGATCATGTATCTGCTCTTGTAGTCGTAGTTCACCTTTCCGATCACGGCCTTACGGCTGATGTCGCCTGCACCGCTCATCGAGCCGACCTGCTCGTCATCCTCACCGTAGATGAGGTACTCGCCGTCGAGGGCCATCACTCGCTGTGCATAGAAGTTGTCCCATGAGTTGTAAGACTCCTCATAGAGGGCCATTGCGCTCACGCTGTGGTCTCCGAACTTGTTTGCATAGTTGATGGAGAGCTGCATGAGGGTACCGTAGTTAGGATCTGTGCTGCGGCGGAGGTAGCTGTCTGCATTACGGGTGTAGGAAGCATACGATCCGTCGGCATTGAGGCTGTAGAGCTCGTACTGACGCTTATACTCAGTATTGTTTGTAGTATAGTAGTCGTAGCTGTAGAATCCCTTGATGTTCAAGCCCTTCACGCCTGGGATATCATACTGGAGGGAGAGTGAGCCGTTGAGGTTTGCACGCTTCTCCTGACGATAGCCGGTGAGGTCGCTGTTGATGGCTGCATAAGGGTTCTCGCTCTCGAGGAACTCAGTGCTGTAGCCAGGAAGGTCAGTTCCCTCAACGAAAGGATTTGCAGTCGGCTTATAAGTCCATGCCTTCTTGTACACAGCCCAGATGTCTGTGAACGGCTGGTTCTTCTCGTCGATGTATCCGCTGAGCTGCACGCTTGCCTTGAGGCGCTTTGTGATCTGTGCGTCCACATTGCTGCGGAAGTTCCAGCGGTCATAGTTGAGCGAACCTGTAGAGTAGGCACCCTGCTGGTCCATGTAACCTATGTTGAAGAAGTACTTGATCTTGTCCGAACCGCCGTCCATGCTCACGTTGTACTGCATCTGCGGCACATTGTTGTTGAAAAGGACGTCAGACCAGTTAGTACCGGAATTTCCTGTCGAGCTGTATGCGAAGATTTCGTCCCAGCGGTATGCAGGATCCGCCTTCACGTAATAGTTCTGGTCGAAAGCGTTCCATCTCTTCTCGTTCATGAGAAGCATATGGTCTGTTGCCGAAGCCGTTTCTGGCACATAAAGGAACTGCTGCCAGCCGTAGTTTGCGGAAAGGGTGATGTCGAACTTGCCGGACTCGCCTGCACCGCGCTTTGTGGTGATGAGGATCACACCGTTTGCGGCACGCACACCGTACACGGCTGCCGAAGCATCCTTGAGGACTGAGATAGACTCGATTTCATTTGAGTCCATACGTGAGAAATATGCCTTGTCGCGAGGAATTCCGTCCACGACGATGAGCGGCTCACCCATACCTCGGATGTCGATGCTGTTGTCGAACTCACCAGGCTGTGCCGAATTCTGGCTGATACGTACTCCTGGGATCTTACCAGAGAGCATGTTCACCACGTTCTCGTTCTTGGTAACAGTGATCTCACGGTTGGTAACGGCAGAAACGGCACCTGTAAGAGTAGCCTTCTTCTGCACACCGTAACCGACCACCACTGTCTCTTCAAGAAGTTCCGAATCCGGATTGAGGACAACCTTCAGCGATGTTGAAGAAGCCTTCACTCTGGCATCCTCAAAACCGATGAAAGAAATGACCAGGGTCTCGTCTGCGGCAGCATCTATGGAGAAGTTGCCGTCAAGGTCGGTGCTGACACCTCGTGTGGTGCCGCTGACCAGGACGCTCGCACCTGCGATAGGCTCTCCCTTGTCGTCAGAGACCGAACCGTTGACGGCACGCCTCTGGGCCGACATTGGCAATGCCGACAGGAAGCATATCAGTGCAAGCACCATCAGTTTAAAGTATTGTTTCATGGTCAGATTTTCTGTTGAATGAAATGTCTTTTATCAGGTGTGCGCGGTGTCGCGCACACCGTTGAAAGAAATGTTGCGATTACTTCGCTGGCATTGCTGCGCCATCCGGAGCCACGCGGCGGTTGAAGAAGAGCATACCGCACTGGTCTGAACCTGCACCGTGGAATGGATATACGCCGTAAGCATACTCGTATCCGCCGTCAAATGCGATACGGAGACCATAACCTGTATATGACTCTGGAGTCCTGAGGATACCGGTAGCCTCATCGAGGGTGATGCCCCACTGTGCACAACCGTTGTACCAGTTCTCAGCATTGTAGATATACTCATTGTACTGACCCATCCACATGTCGACGCCATAGCCCTCACCTCTACCGTATGAACCTGTCTCGTCAACGAAGTTCTCGCCTTCCGGTGCGAATGATTCAGGAACATAGATTGCAAATCCACGATAGAACCAGTAGATTCCGCGGCATCCCTTAGCATATGTCTTTCCGAGGTCGCCGAGAGTAAGTTTGCCACCGTCATTGAAGAGGATCACATCCTCAGCGGCAGTCATTACAGTATATTCAGGCCACAGAGCGAACCAGTCGTCTGATGATCCGTGACGGATAGTGATTTCCTCAAGATAGTTTGTCCATACCTTGCAGATGTCGATTTCGTTCACTCCAAGCTGGAGGGCCTTCTCACGTCCGCCCCACTCTGCCTCGAAGTTTCCTGTTCTTCCGCCCTCGAATGCAGTCTCGAGTCCTGCGAGTTCGTCATTGATGACAACATAGATCTTAGCCTTGATGACGTCGTTTGCAGTTACGTATACGAGGAAGCCTGGTCTTTCAGCATTCTCGTTGAATGCAGTACCAGGACGCTCTGACCATGCGAATGATCCGTCCTCCTTGAGGCTGGCTGCAATGACACCTGACTTCTCCTGTGCCTTTCCGCCCGGCTGGTTTGCGTTAGGTGCAGCCTGGAACTTGGCGCCTTCCGGAAGTACGTCAAAGAATGTAGAGAAGTTGAGACCGTCCTCAAGGAGCTTGCTTCCGACAACTGTCATGGCGCAGAAGCCGTTGGCGTCAACCTCCGTCGGGTTGTATTCAGCCTTGATCGTCACGCCGCCGATTTCCTCAGTATTGAATGAGAAGTCGTCAGCCACCTTCACGATGATGCTGTCTGATGTGATGGTCGTGCCGCCTGAAGTCATGGAGATGACAACAGCGTAAGATTTGCCGGCCTCAACGCCGAGTCCCTTGAGTGTCACGACTACATAACCGTTCTCAGAAGCCACGCCGTCCACCTTCAGAAGCGAGCTTGCGCGTGTCTTGAGCTCTTCAGCGACAGCGATGTCGAATGAAGCCTTTGAAACATCAACTGAAGGAGTCGCGAGAAGACGCACCTTTGCGCCGTCGTTACCAAGAACCACGAGGCCGTCTGAATATTCAGGTACATATACGAGAGAGTTCACTGAAGCTCCTGTCGGGATTGTATAGGCAGTGCCGTCCACTGTGATGGTGAAGCTGCCCTCGCCCTGCGCTACAGTCACGTCAGAACCGCCGCCTGCACCGCCGGCAGATGCCTTGATCTCGATGGTCTGGCCGTTGCTGAGGACGAGAGTCCAGGCTCCTGTCTTTTCGTCCTGTGTCGCACTTGTGATGGAGGCGCCTGTGGTAAGCGCATTCTGAAGCTGAGCCTTGATTTCAGAGATGTAGCCTTCAAGGACCGAAACCCTGCTTGACAGCTCATCAATACCATTGTCGCATGAAACGAATGTTCCAGCTGAAAGAACAACTGCGCCGCACATCAGCGCGCTAAAAAATTGCTTTTTCATGATTGATAGTGTTTAGTAATTATGTTAAATGTTGAGTTTTCGCGCATTTTCAACACCACAAAATAACGCGTGACACCTTAATAACGGCTTAATTCGCAGTTAAAAATGGTTTAAAAATTGACAAAAAATCACTTTTTAATATCTTTTTTCAGAATTTCCTTTCCGTTGCTCTTCACGCGGACGGTCTGTCCGTCGTGCGCATGGAGCTTGAAATCCGCGCTCCAGCCGTCCGGAAGAGCCGGAAGAAGCAGCATCTGGCCGTCGATGCAGTTCAGAAGCATGTACTGGACGGCCATTGCCATCACACCGCCGCTGTCCAGATCCGGAGTGTAATCACTGCCCGGACGCCAGAATGCAGGGAAGCGTATTTCAGGATCCACAGCGTTTGCCTTGAGCAGCGCATACTTCTTCGCATCTTCGGCATTTCCGAGAAGAGCAGCCTGTATCGCGTCCTGGGCCCAGCATGTCGGAGAGTCGAACACACGGGCATCATACGTTCTCTGAGCAGTCTCGATGTCCGGAAGTCCGAGTCCGTAGAGACGGAACGGGAAGATGGTATACAGTTCAGGATTCTCGAAGTTGCGGCCTACACCGTATTCCTCAGCAGGGAGGATACGGCCGTCCCTCATCGGCATAGCCGGCAGGGCGTCCGCACAGTCCTTCCATTCAGCTATGAGGGCTTCGCACACGAGGCCTTCAGGCAGCTTTTCAAGCTCTGCGAGGGTATATTTCAATCCTGCGATGTAGTCTATAGGATTCAGACAGTCCCAGAACTGCTCAAGGGAATTTGCCGGAACGAAATTCAGCTTCTTCTCGATTCTCTGCCAGTGCTGAGCGAAGAATCGTACGGTCTGCTCGGCGAAAGGCACGAGATATTCCTTTGCGAAATCATCATCCTTCGTATAGGCATAATAGTCCAGCATCATCGCGGTCATTTCAAGGGCTCCGGAATAGTGATAGCGGATCCAACGTGTCTGAGAGGCCTTTCCATCAGCATTGTTCCAGCCCCAGTCGTCCTGGATGAACATTCCGAAGAAGTTCAGTGTCTCCGGGAAGAAGGCGCCGCCATGGCCGTACATCTTCCTTGTCACATCCATCTGCAGAGGCATCATGTCCATGTACATGTCGAACCACGGCTTCATGAGGTCGAAATCTCCGGAGGCAAGCAGAGGCCAGTAGTAGAGGCGGCAGTTCTGATGCCAGTAGCCCGGGCCCCAGCGTCTGTAGTCCGCATTGTTGCCGAGATAGTCGAACGTGAGCGTACCGCCGTTGAACTTCACCGGATACGCTCCCCTGCTCTGGCAGGCCATCATATAGCGCTGCAGCAGCCAGCCTCTTGTGAGCTTCTCGGCATCGGCATCTCCCGTAAGGAACACCCAGCTGCGGTTCCAGAACGCCCTCCACCATGCCACGTGTGCCTTGTAGGCATCCTTTGCGGACGGTTCGGAAGCCAGAGCCGCAAGCTGCCCTGCATATTGCTCCAAAGTCGGAGCCTGAGCTGTGAGGGCCGTAATCTCCAGATTGAAAATGCGTGCAGGAGCCACAGATGCGAGAGTCGTGTCGTTGACAGGCCTCATGCCTTTGCCGCCTGCTGCTGCTCCGAACGTACGGTTCATGTACGGATCCTCGTATTTCCCGATGAATTCAGCGGCGCCCTGACGTTCCAGGATGACAGGATAAAGCGATGCCTCGTTTCTGTGTGCCCAGGCTATGCGTTCCACATCCGTCAGCACTATGTCTGCGCTTTCACAAGGACGTATCGGGCTGCCGACGACGCCACGGAAGCTGTCCTGAAGGGGATCTGCGCCGGATTCCAGCACATATGGAGCCTTACGCATGATTTCATTCGTGCATGTGAGCGAAATCTTTTTGTCCGACTTCACGTCCACATGTATCTTCGGACTATATGCATCCACCCATACCTTGATATTACATGACACTTCCCCGGACTTTACATCGATGTCCAATGTGCCGTCCGCCAGACGCAGAACCTGTGAATAACGAGACGTGCCCTCAAACGGGTTCGGACTCAGGCTCACACGTACGCGTCCTACCTTCAGGAGCCTTGTGGACTCCGCCCAGGCATCCGGTTTTCCGATATAAAGCATCAGGTCTCCGTCCTTCTCCACCCAGGCATTTACGGTAACATCTCCGTTTCCGAGCGGCATGGACTCAAGCGAACCTGTCGTGCTGAGCGTATTCCAGCTTACATCATATCTCTCCAGCTGCGTGAGGACATCCTTGGGAAGGACGTCCTGCGCCGCGGTCATCGTCAAGGCAAAGGCAGAAGCCGCCAGTGCCGTCATCAGTATCTTCTTCATATGGTATAAATTACAATGAGATTTCGGTCTTCGCGCCGTTGTACACGGCAATCACGTCAGAACTTCCGTTGTCAAGTCCGGTACCGGCCTCAGGACGCACCATGACAACACGGAAAGTGCGCTCCACAGGCATTCCGGCCCATTTACCCTCGCGCGGATGAATCGTCAGCACCTTTGCAGCATCGTCCCATGTCATCCTGATTTCCGAACGTTCGCCCTTCTCGTATCCGTAGCCGTCTCCTGCATCCTCATAAAGCGTGAATTCACCGTCAGCACCAGGATATATGCGGAGCTGGATGTCGCTCCAGTCCTTTTCCGCCGCATACTGCACCGTCGGGCCGACCGGTATCACACTACCGGCACGCACATAAAGCGGAATCTCGTCCACAGGAGTATTCCTCATGACCTTGCGCCCTCCTTCGAGAGCCACACCGTTCCAGAAATCAAACCACTGTCCTTCAGGAAGATACACTTCACGAACGTCTTCCGGAGTGACTACAGGAGCTACAAGAAAGGATTTTCCGAACATGTATTCATCGTCTATATCAGGCACATTGACATCTTCCGGCCAGTCCATGATCAGATGACGCATGAGCGTCGCATCCTCCGAAGTCACCTGCCATGCGTTCGCATATATATAAGGAAGAAGGCGGTAGCGGAGATTGATGAACTTTTCCTGCGCATCGAAGGCACATGTGCCGCGCTCTCCGAAGCGGAAGATCTCGCGTGGCGTGTTAGAGCCGTGCGAGCGCATCATGCCCGTGAATGTGGCGAACTGCATCCAGCGCACGTAAAGCTTGTGATATTCAGGATCGTCCACGCCGTCCGGATACTGCTGCCATGTCCAGAATCCTCCGATGTCCGAATTCCAGTACGGCATGCCGCAGAGGCTGAAGTTCAGGGCTGCAGGAATCTGGTCTTCAAGCACTTCCCATGTCGCATGCACGTCTCCTGACCACACGTGCGTACCGTATCTCTGCTGTCCCGGATAAGCGGAACGTGTGAGTATCATCACCCTTCTGTCCGGAACATCCCTGCGCTGGCTGTCGTATACGCCGCCTGTGGAAACAATCGGGAAAGAGTTGCGGACATCGCGGAATGTGCCTTCGGCAGTCACGTAATCGTAATCCTCCGGCTTTATCGGATTATGCTCCGGCTCAGTCGCATCGAGCCACCAGCCTGCTATGCCGATGTCCGCCATATTCTTCCTGATGTAATTCCAGTAGATTTCGCGTGCCTTCGGATTCCACGGATCGTAGTTCCTGACGCCATGGTCCTGAGGAAAAGTCTCGTGAGGCATGAGAAGGCCCTGCGCATCCAAGTCCTTATATATATTGGTCTCCGGGCCGAATGAAGGCCAGATGGAAATCATTGCATTCGCATTCAGGTCACGAAGCTGCTCCATCATTCCTGCCGGATCCGGAAATCCCGAGCTGAGGAACTCCACGGCATTCCACCAGTGATGGTCGTCACCCCAATAGCGCCAGTCCTGTACTATGCAGTCGAGAGGAACGCCAAGATCCCGGTAGCGCCTGACGACATCCACGACCTCATCCTGCGTCGCGTAACGCTCTCGGGACTGGATGAATCCGTAACTCCAGAGAGGGAACATCGGAGCCTGGCCTGTAAGCCTGCGAAGACCGGATATCACGCCGTCTGCATTGCCGCCATAGACGAAGTAATAGTCGCTGTATTCACCTGATTCAGAAGCGAATGTCATCCCTTCTTCGGAATCGTTGAAATCCGTGATGGAGCTGTTGTTCCAGAAAAGGGCATATCCCTTGGACGAATGCACCAGCGGCATCGCGATCTCCATGTTCACCTGACACAGATGCACCTGCTTTCCCCTCCAGTTCATGACTCCCTGCTGGTGCTGGCCCAGACCGTACAGGGCCTCGTCGTCCTGAAGCACAAAAGTCTGGTCTACAGGGCTGTATTCCTGCTTGCGTTCACTCAGGAGCTGATTTCCGGAGCAGTCTTCAAAACACACCCGGGAACCGTCCACGAACACTTTCAGAGCATCCGTTTCAAGTACCGTAACCCCATCTTTCACCGACTTGCGCACATTTACCCTCTCAGGCTCCATGACCACAGAAGGAGAGAAGCGCTCCGAGCGCAGGCCTGATGGAAATTTTGCCACGCGGACAATGTCCGAGGAAAGGAAGGTCACCTCGACATCACAGTCCTGAGCTTCGAAGCTGAAGGTTCCGGAATCCGTGCATCCGCAAAGCAGCAGGCACGACAGAAGAAGGCTTGGGAATAATGCTTTCATACTCGTTTTTTCTGTAAATTTAACGCGTGTACATTAACCTTTCCATTAAAAAACAATTAAACCACGGCTAATTTTCACATTAATCGAGAAAAGGTTTTCTTTACTCTTTTCTTTACGAAAAAAGTATTAACTTTGTCAAGTTTGACACTAAACTTAAGACAATAGCCTTAGTACATGAAGAACCGTCTGTTCATATTTTTTCTGCTTTTCATCAGCTGCAGTCTGGCCGCCCAACCGACTGATTACGGCCTTCATATCCAGACCTTTCCGCATCCTTCATCAGAATTCACCGGCCTTGCCCTCGAAGGAGGCGAGCCGATAAGGATTTCGGGAAAGCCTGCCACTATGAGCTTCAAGCTGTGGAACCGCGAGGAAAACGTCTTCGGCGCCGTGTTCCGCATCGTGACCGACAGGAACAGAAACATAGACCTGATGTACGGAGTGTCCGAAAATGACAGGCGCTTCCCGTATCTGGTCGTGGGCAAGCAGACACACCCTCTCTCGAACGAACTGAAGATGAAGACCTGGGTGGACGTGTCGCTCTGCATCGATCCCAAGAAGGAAAAAGTGACGATAACGTACGACGGGACAGTCCTCGAAGTGGATGCACCGCAGATAAAGTCCACGGAAAGCCTGCGCATCTTCTTCGGAATCTGCCCTCTGGAAAAATACGACCTGAACAACATCGCATCGGTGAACATCAAGGACATCATCCTGTCCGTAAACGGAAAGAACATAAGGCAGTGGGACATGTTCAGGCATCAGGGTGACACCTGCTACGACAAGATAGGCCGCTATCCGGCAACTGTGGACAACGCAGTGTGGCTTCTGGACAAGCACACGATCTGGCGTCAGATATACGGCAAAAGTTTCGAGGGACAGGCCTCGATAGCCTTCGATGCGGATTCTGCGGTGTTCTTCATCACAAGGGACGGCCGCACTGTGAGCACATTCAGCTGCAGAGACCTCAAGGAGCGGACGGTCGTATCCAAAGGAGGCGAATATGCCGGCTCATACCCTAATTCGCTCATTTTTCTGCCGGACGAGCGCAAGATAATGTCGTACAACCTCGACCAGAACCTCTATTCCTGCTTCGATTTCGACACCAGGGAATGGGGTGGCCGGATAAAGCCCGTCATGCCATACAAGGAGCATTACTGGAACAATACAGTCGCATGGAACCCACAGGATTCATCGATCATCAGCTTCGGAGGATACGGCCATTACAGGTTCAACAACGAGCTGCTCATAAGCTATCCGTCTGTCACCGGCCCGAACCAGCAGAAAAGAATGATTCTCAAGGAAATAGACCCGCGTTATTCTCCGACATCAGCCCTTGTGGACAGCGTCCTGTACATCTTCGGAGGACGCGGATGCGAGTCCGGAAAGCAGGAGATGCAGCAGAAATACTATTACGACCTGTACGCCTTGAACCTCAACACATTACAGCTTAAGCGCCTTTGGGAATTCGAAGGCAGGCCGACAGACGGAGACTTCATTCCGGGCAGCAGCATGCTGTACGACGAGGAGAACGACTGCTTCTATTTATTCTGCATGCAGCAGGGAGGAATGCTCATGAAGATAGGCAGGACAAGCCCTAAGATAGAGATGATGTCGCTTCCTGTGAACATAAGTCAGGGAGCACAGTATATATATACGAACCTCTTCCGCTCGCCTTCCGAAGAAAAGCTCTATGCCCTTTTCATGCAGAAGCAGGTGGACGAGATGAGCAAGGTGAACATCTACGAACTGAACTGGCCTCCTGTGGCCCTGAAGGATGAACTTGTAGCGGAAGCGCCGGGGGGGGGCGGACCAAAGGAACAGTTCCTGGATATATATACTTGCTGCGCTGGCTGTCGGCTGCCTTACCGTTCTTCTTTGGAGAAGCCGCAGGAAGACTGCTGAGAAAGAAGTTTCGTTGCCGGCAGGCAGAAAGGATGAAGAGGCTCCGGCTTCGGACTTCGATGAGATGCCGCTTCTGCACAATTACGATTTCTCTAAAGGCAGCATATGCTTCTTCGGAGGCTTCCGTGCCACGGACAAGGACGGAAACGATGTCACAGACCTGTTCACGCCGACTCTCAAGGCCCTCGTCATCCTGCTCATCCTCCACACAGGCAAGGATGCAAGAGGAATCAGCGGAAACAGGCTCATACAGACGCTCTGGTTCGACAAGACGGAGGAATCGGCAAAGAACAACAGGAACGTGTACATGAGCAAGCTCCGCAGCATTCTGGAGAGAATAGGAGATGTCAAGATACTGAATCAGAAGGGATTCTGGAGCATCAGCTTCGAAGGCGGCACGATGTGCGATTATCTTGAGGCCCAGAGGCTTTTTGCAGACAAGGAGAATCAGGAGCTTGAAAAGACGGTGGAGCTGCTTCTGCGTGGCGTCATGCTCCCTAATTTGGAAAGCGATTTCGTGGATCCGTTCAAGAACGACTTCTCGAACATGACGATTGACTTCCTCATAAGGCTTCTGAAGCGTTCAGACCTTTCGGACGCCTTCCTTCTCAGGATTGCCGACACGCTCTTCCAGCACGACTTCATCAATGAGGACGCACTCAAGGTGAAGTGCAGCATCCTGTATAAACAAGGAAAGAAGGGCCTCGCAAAGACCGTATACGATGCATTCTGCAAAGAATACCAGTCATCATTGGGCACCTCCTTTCCTGTCTCTATGCTTGACCTTATAAAGGATTAGCATACATCTCAATATCTTTCAAGGAACGAGCGGTTGCGCTGCTCGACGATTCTGATGGTACCATCCTCGTTGTAGAACAGTCTGTCAAAGCAGATCGAGCGGAGATTTCCCCTGCCGGAAAGTGCGCAGTTGTGGTAGAACATGTACCACTGGCCTTTGTATTCCACAATCGAGCCGTGGCTTGTGTCGCAGTCCGTCTCTTCAAGAAGGATTCCCTTGTAGTCCCACGGACCGAGAGGCGATGTGCTCATCGCGTAGTGGATACGGTTGTATTGTTTTCCGTTTTCGTTGATATGGTTGTCCGGATACGAGAGATAATATATGCCGTTGCGCTTGTGTATCCAGGCACCTTCGTGGAAATCGTTGAGTCCCTGCATCTCCACCATCGGGCCGTCAAGCTCCACCATATTGTCCTTGAGCTTTCCACCGTAACATCTGCTGCTTCCTCCGTTGTAGATATAGGCCTGGCCGTCGTCATCCATGAATATGCACGGATCTATATATGAAGGCACTCCCTCGATGTATCCCTGCACCTTGAAATCCGATGCAGGCTTGCGGCTTGTCGCAACGCCGATCTTCCAGGTGCTTCCTGTATGCGTGCCGCTCGGATGAGGAAAATAGAAGTAGTATGTTCCGTCCTTGTATGCACAGTCTGGTGCCCACATGTAGCCTCCTTCGCGGCGTCCCCACGGAACCTGTCCTGAATTCAGGATCTCGCCGTGATCCGTCCAGTTGATCATGTCGTCGGTCGAGAACACATGGTAGCGGTCCATATAGTCACAACCCCTCGGAGGGAAGATGTCGTGCGACGCATAGACATAGAGCCTTCCGTCCTTCCAGACGTGTGCAGAAGGATCTGCCGTGTACATATGCGTGATGAAAGGATTGCTTGCCATACCGTCCACGGTCATTTCCGGCGAAGGCTTCTCAGGATAGGCCATGAGATAGTCGTACATCTTCCTTGCCATCATTTCCGAGCCTTCCCTGTTAGGATGGATCTGGTCCGGCATCAGTTCGGGATGGCGGTTCAGGACAGGATGCATGTCGAGGACTTCGATCTTCATGCGGCTCGCTGCCTCAATCGTCTTAGGCGACACCTGACGGCATATTATGTCGTCGTAGATACCGTTAGAATCCACCACGAAAGAGACGATCGGGGTCATGATGATGATTCTCGGCTTCGTCGGAAGGTTCCGGAAAGACGCTATCATCTCGCATGCGTCCTTGATGAATTCGTCCATATAGACACGGTTGATCGCCTTGCTGTCGTTTCCTCCGAGGTCTATGAACACGATGTCGGGCTCCGATGCAAGGGCCTTCTGATAGGCTTCCTTCTCCCAGTACGGGCAATCGCCCTTCTTGAGCATGGTGCAGCCGCCCACTCCGAAATTGCTAACGACATATTTGTCTCCGAGCATACGTCCGAGCTGTCCTGGATAGGAATCTGCCGGCGGATTCGGTGTTGTGGCGCCTTCAGTGATGCTTGCGCCGATGCATGTCACCCTCACAGGGGCCTTGCGGCTTCTTGCCGAAAGACTCATGACGGCCATCAGGGCGGCCATGATGATACAGATGATTCTTTTGAGTTTCATGATGATATTGGTTTTAGTGATCATTATTCAGGATTTGTGAAGCGCACCTGCAGCATCGGAACATATTCCTGACGGTTGGTGCACTCGAAATATCCTCCTAGGGTACGTTCCTCAACGGCTCCTATGCTGATTTCAAGACTGTTCCAGCCCTGCAGCAGCGGCAGTTCATGATATGTCGTACCATTGCCGTCCTGCACGTCGGCCGAACGAGGAATTCCGTTCAGTGTGAGCTTGCAGGAATTGTCGTTGAATACAAGCGTAAGCTTCGGCATATTCGGTTCTATGAGCAGGTCGTCAAGCGGACGAGGGCTGTATACATATACCGTAAGCTTCTTATCCTCAATCTTTTCATTTATCGAATCCGGGAAGATGAGGCGTCCGTCCTGAAGGAAGAACATATCTTCCACAGCTATGCCTGAACGGTCACAAGGTATGCCGGCATGGTCGAGAATGGCTGCCAATGTCCTGTAGCCCTTTCCCGTATTGGCGAAATCAGTCAAGGTGCTTATGTATACGTTCCCATTGCGGACGAATACCGGAGCCGCTGCCGTACACTCGTTTTCGCTTCTGAGCACAGCCGCCGTCTTGAGCTTCTCGGCTCTCTTGTTCCATGTTCTCCAGTCCGTCCTGCAGGCTTCAAGAAGCACATCACCCTCTTCCACAAACTGTCCTTTAAGCGTGTACCTTGCGGCATCCGACTTCTGCAGTTCGCAGAAATAGAAGTCCGAATTCTTCAATCCACGCATCCAGGACTTCTGCACAGGCAGGAAAGACGAACGGCTGAGGCAGTCAGTTTCAACAGGATACGGCAGAATTGCATTGAACGCATCGACGGTCTGCGGCACAAGTCCCCATATCCATATATGCATTCCTTTGTCTGTCAATACCTTGAGGTCCTTTTCCGATGGTATTGAGCTGCCGTCCACAATGGCTATTGCCTTCTGCGGATTTCCGGACTTACGCGGCTTTCCAGCCTTCGGGGTGAAGACCACACCCTGCGCATCCATGATCTTCTTCAGTGGCGAATCGTCTGCTCCGATGAAAAGCACCTGCTCATACGGTTCCGCACACATCGGTTCAATCTGCTGCTGTACAGGCGTTTCCGCCCACTTGCACCATTCCGGGCCGTCAGGTGCATTCGCCGCCCTCATCGCGTCGAAAAGCGGCCAAGGGTCGTAAAGAGGCAGGGACGGATCGTAGCCGGGATTGAGCGTCGAGCTGTACGGGCCTATGCGTTCAGGCTGCACTCCGGGCATGTCTTCCACATATTCTCCGAAGAATATTCCATCCTCCATATCCGGCTTTGCGCTGAGGTCACGTTTTCCAAAAGGAAGCGGACGGAGAGCATACCAGACCATATTGAAGACAGTCGAATAGGATGCACCCTGATTGCGCTGCGAGGCTATGAGGTCGTAGCACTCCACCGCAAGGCCCTCCATTCGGCCGAACTGGGACTCATAGGCGCGTTCACCGTTGTATTTCGACACCTGTTCAGGCGTTCCGTAATATGCCATGCTATGCTCACCGATTCCCCACGGCTTGCCGATTTCCATCCAGTGACGCATGGAATGCTCATCACCGTAATGGCCAACGGTAACCGGCAGTATTCCGTTGCCGTCATCCTCTCCGTCCGACGATATCCACGGACGCGTCGGATCGTTCCTGCGCACGATGTCACGCCATTCCTCCCATGCCTTTTCCTGCAGCGGAAGCAGTTCAGGACGGTTGAACACATATAGAATCACGGGCTTGTTCTCGTTGCTGACACTCCAGCCGAATACGGCAGGATGATTTCTGTCACGCAGGACGAACCGCTCCAGATGCCCTTTGGAAGCCTTCCAGAAGTGGTCTGAATCCAGTTTCGGACCTCCGTCACTTGCCCAGTTGGCCGTCTCGTTGAGAACGCATATTCCCATCTCGTCCGCCATATCGAGGTAGAATCTCGGATATACCTGCGCATGCGGACGTACTGCGTTGCCGTTCATGTCCTTTATGGCGCGGAACCATGCCCATGCGTATCTCCTTGTCATCTGAGGAATTCCCATGAAATGCCAGGAATCGCCTTTGAGGGCATACGGACGGCCGTTCAGGCAATGTGTTGTGCCTTCTATCGTCCACTCACGCCAGCCGAAACGGGTATATTTCCTGTCTATCGTCTGTCTTTTGCCGCATATCGTCAGGATGAGGGCATGAAGATTCGGATGCTCCGGTGTCCAATATTCCAGAACTCCCTCATCGACAGGAAGTTCCATCTGCCTGACAAGCTTTCCTCCTGCAGGAATCCGCACTTTCATATCTTCGGCAACGAGCTCAGTTTCTCCAAGCTCCCACGCCGGCACAGGAGCCGACAGCACATCTGTCCCGGCCTTGTTCAGCCATTCCTGCACGGTTCCTCCGAGAATCACATCCGCATCTTTCCGAGTCTGGTTCACAAGCGTAACTTCCACTGCAAGAATACCTTTCGAAACCAACGGCTTCACAAACACATCCTCTATCCGCACCATAGGAAAGGCCTGCAGATACACATCCTGCCATATTCCGTTTATGTGGTATCCCCACATCGAACCGGCCGGCACGACACGGCGTCCTGTCGTGCTTCTGTCCTCGAAAAGCTGCTGTGAGCGCACTCCGACGAGGATTTCTACGGTTTCTCCCGGCTTGACGTATTCCGTTACATCAGGAGAAAACGGCAGGAAGAGATCGAAATTCTCCGCGACCTTCCGACCGTTCACATACACCTCGGCCGCTCCGGCGACAGCCTCAAAATGCAGCCTTATCTGCTTCCCTGTCCAATCCTGCGGAATGTCCACAGTCCTGCGCATCCATGCCATCTTCACGTCGTTCCATTCCTGCGGATAGGACGGATAGTTCCTGTGGTCCGGGCCTTCCAGATTCCTGTATGCGAAATCATTCACATTCCATGGTGACGGAATCTTTATCCGTACCTTGTCCCAGCTGTCAGCTTCCGGCAGCGGCAGTTGCGGTGCCATGCCTTTGCCGTAGACATAATCCTCAGGCAATGCGACCGGCTGGAATTCCCAGCTGCCGTTGAGGCAGATTTCCTCGCGGTACGGCTTCTCGGTCCTGTTCACAAGACCTTCCTGCGGTGCATAGATGTGGTTGAAGTGCAGCTTCCCATCGGGCGATGAGGCTGAAGAGATGATGCTCATGCAGAGGCAGAGCAGCGACAGTATCCTTTTCATAAAATGCCGGTATTACTTTTTTACAAAGTAAAAACCGACACCTTAATAAGCGTTTGCGATTTGGATTAATTTCCGATTAAAATGACTACAGACGATGCAGAATCTCCAGCACTTTGTCTCCGAGTTCTGATTTTATCCTTATATGCTCCTTTACAGACGTCACGAATGGATCCGCTTCGAAGAACGAGCCGCGCACCTGCTCGAAATCGTCCATACGCTGTTTTTCGTCGCCATCAGCACCGAAGCTGGTCATCGCGCTCAATGAAAATTCCTTGCGCGCATCCTCGTACACAAGATTGTCAAGCGACACTACCGACGTTTTCCATCGATTCACCAGTTCGCGGAGTTTTTCTGCAGAAACCGCCGCAAGATCCACATCGTAATATTCACATATCACCTTATATGCCCATTTCCATTCGTAGTCGTAATACGAACTGTGGATGGCGGCAAAGCGGGCATTGATTTCGTCTGCCCCCGTCAGCTTTCCGTTCTGGATATCGTCGAGAACCGCCTCCACCGCCGCCTTCGGAGCAATCATTCCGGAAATGTCCACCCAGTCGCCTTCTCCGTATTCAGACACCGGAGCAAAAGCCTCATGCAACTGTCCAAGCGTACGGGCGTTCGAATTCATTATCCTTGTAATCAGCGAATTGCCGAGAAACTTATCTACAGCCATCCCGTAATACTTCAGGCCGTTCTTCAGAGAAGAGCTCTTGATCTTGCCGCTCTGATAGGTGTACGCATCGGAATTCACTCCGGAAATCCTCTGGAGCTCCTTCAGTATGGCCATTCCGTTCAGCATCTTCTGAATCGTGTACGGGCTGAGCAGATTATAGTTTATCTGATCCAGCCTGTCCGGATCCTTCCTGCCGTCACGTCCGGGCCACTTCTTCGCATCGCGTATCGTACCCACGCTCTTGAGGTTCGCTCCCGGCATGATGAAAGACGTGTTCTGCTGCTCTATAAGGTAGGAGAAAGGCAGATCAGACGTGTCCTGATGGCTTACATGGCGTCCCATCACAAGCGAGAAGGCACCGACTTTCGCCGGCCACAATATATATGAATCCGACGCCGTCTTGGCTCCCCTCTCCATTATTCCCTGATGGATCGGGCCGAGCTTGTACATATGGTTGCTCTGGTTGGATCCCGATCCGGCGTTCATGAACGAAAACATTCCGGCAATCAGCAGGGTGGACTTGTGGTGCGTCACCGTGTACGGGCCGGCAAATATCGCGCAGGCCTCACCGTTCTCGCCCTGACAGTTGCTGAAGAAAAGGGAATCGGATGCGGAATAATTGTGGCCGAGCCGGCATGCCTGGCCGATGAAGCAGCGCGAAAAAGTCACTCCGTCCTCAACGCTCGAACCGCTGGAGATGATGAAATCGTCTCCTATGACGTTCACGCCTATGTGGACAGGAGCGGCCTCGTTGCTGTTGATGCTTCCGTTCTTCAACCGGGATGCACCCTCTATCTTGCAGCTGTCCCCTATCTTCACGTTCTTAATGTACCCGGCATCCACAATCGTGACTCCCGCTCCGATATATCCCTCTGAAGATGAGACACTTTCCACATATTTACCTATAATTTCGCGGAGCCTCGCGACCATCTCCGGCCTGTGCCTGTAAAGGGCCATTACATAGGCCGTCTGGGCAGTAAGACGGTCATATATCATCACCTCGCGGCCTCCTGTCTCGTTCAGGACAGACACCTCCACTCCGTTTCCGAAAGCGGTCCGGCCGTCTGTGAGGATGATGTCTACATTCTCTATGAATGTGTCGTTCCCGATGGTATAGTTCGCGATATAGTTCTTCACGTTCTCGATACAGCAGTCGTCGCCGACTGTCACGTTATGGAGAGTCGTGTCGTACAGGCCGGAATGCTTCTTCATTCCTCCGGCAAGAGAGAATTCCTTCCTGAACGCACCCAGCCTTATGTTACCGGAGAAGCGTGTGTAATGTACATATTCAGGGCAGAAGTCCTCGGCGACCTCTATCAGGCTCCAGTCTGCAGCGGAGCATTTCTGTGACTTCAGGGTTTCTATTTCCTCTGCAGTCAGTCTTCTGTAATCATTCTTTTCCAGTGCATTCATCTCAAGTCCGTTCTTTTCAATGCGGCTTCCGTCTCTTCATAGCTGTAGCCTCTTCCGAGTGCAAAACGCAGGAGCTTGAGGCGTTTCTGCGGATCGTCCTTCAGGGAGCGGGACTTCGTTTCGAGCAGCTTTTCAAGACGGGATTCCGCCTTTGTGTCATCTATTTCCTTCAGTGCCTGAGCTATTATGTCCTTATGGACACCTTTGGCCGAAAGCATGTAACGTATCTTCACGGCTCCCCATCCCTGTATCGCCGATTTGTCACGGGCAAAGGCGGAGGCATAGCGCAGGTCGTCAACATATTTTTCAGTCACAAGGCTGTCCACCACCTTGGAAGCGGCTTCGGAATCGCCCTCGAGGGCATCAAGGGCCTTCTTTCTGACGTCAGCAATGCAGTACTCGCGTCGCGAGCATAGGCGGCGGAGGCGGTCAGTGACTTTGTTTATATCATTGTTCATATGGATTCTTCACTTTGTTCGGAATGACGTGCGGGGTTCAGAAATTATAGCCGACACTGAGGTAGAGGCCGACCTTGTTGGAGATGTCCGACCAATGCAGATTTGCGCTCAAAGGCCCGAAAATCGTATCGTACGAATACTCCAGCCCGGCTCCGAAATAGCCTTTTCCTTTTCCATATTCTCGGAACACGTCACAGTCCCGGGCATAATTCACTATTCCTGTCAGATAGTGGTTCTTCACTATGCGGAAACGATAGTCAGTGCGGAATATCGTCAGCATGTTCTCCATCGCCGAAAGCGCCTGCACGCCGATGAAAGGCATCTGCTGATCCATATAACGTCCTGCCAGCGAACCTCCCATAGCGTTGAAATACGCCACCGGAATCTCCTTTCCTAAAAGGAAACGGAAGTTCACGGACGGGATGAAGGCGAATATGTCACCTATCGGAAGCACACCTTTCGCGTCAAACTGTATCGTATGGAAATTATTGATCTTCACAGGAAAACCGGCGAATATCCATGAATATGAAAGACCTATGCCGACTCCTTTGGTCGGGAAGTATCCGTCATCGAACGTATCCATCCTCGCATCCATGAAAAGGGAGACGAAGCTGTTGGAAAGCTGTCCGAAGTCGTAGTCTCCGATTATCTGCACCGACTTGATGTTCCTTATGTCGAAGACCTCATTCCGGAGTCCTCCATTTATATCGAACTTCTTCCATTTCATGTTGGACAGATACAGTTCCTGTCTTGAACTCAGATACGTGAGGCTCAGGCGGTTGTCCCCGAAGTTCAGCATGTTCAGGTCGGTCCACCTGATGGAAGCCATCGCGTTGAGAGTCGGCACCTTGGGCATATCGTACGACCAGCGGAACCGGAGATACGGGTTTGCGCTTATCTTGCCCGTCAGATCGTATCTGTGGCCGAAAAGCCTGTGGGTATTGAGTCCCACATTCACGAGCAGGGACACGATTTCCTCAGTATCTGCACGAACCCCGAGGCCCAGCTGATGCACAGGGCCCTTCTTGCAGCTCAGCACCAGCTTGTAAGGTTCACCTTCTCCCAGCAGTTCATAGGTCACGAAGTCATAGGCGTTCGTACCGTATATCTGCGCCACGATATGGTCTATGTCGCTTCTTGTCACCTTATTTGAGAGATCTATATCGAGCCTGTCCATGAGCAGCACCTTCTCGTCCGGCAGCACCCCCGTTATGTCCACTTCTCCGATAAGAATCGGTTCGCGGCTGAAATCCAGCGCCTTGTGCTTCTTCGGCACCTCATACCGCCCGGACGTTCTGCGCGCGACATCTCTCAGCAGCGAGTCCTGCGCCACCGCTGCCTCCCATCCCCTGCGCATTATCGTGTCTATGGCAACAGGATTGAAGCTCATCATGTTGAACTCATGCAGATCCGGCTTTATCTTCACGTCCGGCACGTTCACATTGGTCTCGAAGGCTTCACGTCCGAGCATGTCGATACCCTGTCCTACGATGTCTCCGATATTGTTCACCTGTGTGTACGTCCTCTGCTTCTGCGAGAGATCCACTCCAATTATTATGTCGGCACCCATCTGCCGTGCAAGCGTCGTCGGATAATTGTCCCTCATACCTCCGTCCACCAGCACCATTCCGCCCGTCCTCACCGGAGCGAACATTCCAGGAATGGACATCGTGGAACGCATGGCCGTATTCATCTTGCCGCTGTGCCATATCTTCGCCTTTCCCGAAACCATGTCCGTCGCTATGCAGGCAAACGGAATCGGGAAGTCAAGAAAGGATGTCGAATCCTGATAGCCTACCGTCAGCGAACTTATGAGGTTGTTCACATTCTGGCCGTAGATATATCCCGACGGAAGACTTCCCAACAGATTGTTCCTCAGCATGTCCGCACCACCCTCATAGTCCGCTCCTATATGCAGGATCTCATGCTGCTGGACTCCGCCGAAACGGCTGTCGTCAGCCAGTTTCATCTGATAATAGTCCTTCTCGTAATAGAACGGCATCGACAGAAGATACTTTTCCTTGTACTTCACGTCCGTATACGATATATATTCACGTGAAAGCTTGTCGCTCAAGGCCCAGTCCCAGTCCATGTTGCGCACCAGCGTGTCCATCTCCTCCGGCGTGTATCCGAGCGCGTACAGCCCCCCGATGAGGCCCCCCATGCTCGTGCCCAGCACCATGTCCACCGGTATGCCCAGCTTATCGATATATTCTATCACCCCGACGTGGGCCGCTCCTTTCGCTCCTCCTCCGCTCAGCACCAGAGCCACCGTCGGACGGTGCTTCCTTATCTCAGCCATACGCTGACGCATCTTTGCAACCGCCACGGAATCCTCTTTCGGCGTGACGCTTCGCGCAGAAGAACAGACGGCACCGGCACAAAGGCACATGGCCATGAAGATGACTGAGATCGTACGTTTCATATACTATATTTTAGATTGCCACGTCGCCATGCTCCTCGCAATGGCGGATGGCTGAGTCTCGCAATGGCGGATGGCTGGGCCTCGCAATTACATATCGCGACGTGGCAATCCGTCACTTTCTGTGCTGCCCTGCCAGCATTCCGCAGGCCGCCAGAATGTCCTCCCCCCGAGATGCCCTCACCGTTGTCATTATTCCGGCGTTGTTGAGCCTCTGCTTGAAATTCTCGATGATGACATCCGGCGATGTTTCATACGGGAAATCCGGTATCTTGTGGAAGCGTATCAGGTTCATCCTGCACTCCAGGCCCTTCAGCATCCTGATCAACGCATCCGCATGATTCTTCGTATCATTGAATCCGGCGAACATCGTGTATTCGAAGCTCACTCTCCTCTGGCCGCTGAAATCGTACTGCCTTATCAGATCCAGCACCTCCTGAATCGGCCACGCTCCCTGCACCGGCATCACAGACAGACGTTCAGGGCCGAACGGGTCATGCAAACTTACTGCCAAATGGCACCTGCTTTCCTCAAGAAAGCGCCTGAGGTCAGGAATTACGCCTATTGTGGACACAGTTATCCTCTTCGGGCTCCATCCGAAGCCCCAGTCCGCCGTCAGAATCTCTATCGCACGCATCACGTTGTCGTAATTGTCGAGCGGTTCACCCATGCCCATGAACACGGCATTCGTCAGTCTGTCGGACTCGTCCACGGCGATGAACTGCGACATTATGTCAGCTGCAGAGAGATGCCCGTGAAAGCCCTGACGGCCTGTCATGCAGAACCTGCAGCCCATCCTGCAGCCGGACTGGGAGGACACGCAAAGGGTTGCACGGTCTTCATCCGGAATCATCACAGCCTCAACTGCGCCTTCCTCCATATCCTCATCCTGACGGTTCAGACCACGCTTATGCGAACACTTTACCGGAAAGAGATACTTCTTCGTACCGTCCGATGAGAGCTGCAGGCCGGCGTATTCAGAGACGCCCACCTCATACTTTTCCGACAGTTTTGCCCTTGCCGCCTTGGAGAGGTTCGTCATCTCATCTATTGTCCTCACCTTCTTCACATACAGCCACTGGGCCATCTGCTTTGCCGTAAATGACTGAAGGCCTTCCGCAGCAGCGACGGCCTTCAGTTCCTCAAGATTCTTTCCGAGAAGTTTTATTTTCATAACATGCGTCAATCCTGAATGTTCTGCAGGGCCTCGCGGATTTTTGCCTCGATTTCATCACACAGTTCGATGTTGTCGGTCAGGAGAGCCTTAACCGCCTCACGTCCCTGGGCAAGCTTGCTGTCTCCATAGCTGAACCATGAGCCGCTCTTCTTGATTATGTCGAACTCCACTCCGAGATCGATGACTTCCCCCACATGCGATATTCCTTCACCGAACACGATGTCGAATTCCGCCTTCTTGAACGGCGGGGCCATCTTGTTCTTCACGATCTTCACCTTAGTACGGTTTCCGAGCGCCTCGTCACCGTCCTTTATCTGCGTTGTGCGGCGGACATCAACTCGTACTGAAGCGTAGAACTTGAGTGCATTTCCTCCCGTCGTCGTCTCAGGATTTCCGAACATGACGCCGATCTTGTCACGAAGCTGGTTGATGAAGATGCAGCATGTATTTGTCTTGCTGATGTTTGCAGTCAGTTTCCTCAGCGCCTGGCTCATGAGTCTGGCCTGAAGTCCCATCTTTGAATCTCCCATCTCACCTTCGATTTCAGCCTTCGGAGTGAGGGCTGCCACTGAGTCGATCACGATGATGTCGATCGCTCCCGAACGGATGAGGTTGTCTGCAATCTCAAGAGCCTGCTCTCCGTTGTCCGGCTGTGATATGAGCAATGTCTCGAGATCTACGCCGAGATTCTTGGCGTAGGTACGGTCAAATGCGTGCTCGGCATCGATGATTGCCGCTATGCCTCCCTGCTTCTGCGCCTGGGCAATCGCATGGATGGCGAGAGTCGTCTTACCGCTGGATTCCGGTCCGTAGATTTCTATGACTCTTCCACGCGGATAGCCACCGATTCCGAGAGCATGGTCAAGCGCAATGGAACCGCTCGGAATGACCGAAACCTCCCATTTTGGCTGATCCCCTAACTTCATGATCGTACCTTTTCCGTAGTCTTTCTCAATCTTGTCAATCGTCGCCTGCAATGCCTTGAGTTTCGCAGCATTGATCTCGGTACTTCCCTGTACTTCTTCTTTAGCCATAAATGTATAAAAATTTAATCGTTATCCTGCTGAAGGAACTTTTCCGACAGCGAAAGCAAATGTAATGAAAAATCCTTTCGGGTGCAAAATTATATTCGCATTGTGCCAAACCGGAGCACAACAAAAAAATATTGCATTTTATTTGATATAACATCTTGAAAGTTTTTCGGCGGATTCTTCGGGGAGGATTCCGGCGGCGGAAAGGAATTCGACCGTCAGGTTCTGTTTCGGAGTGTTTTCCCTGAACAGGACTATCGCACGGGCTGTTTCCATATTGCCGATGTATGGATGATGGCGCAGTGAGTCCGCGGGGAGCGACCACAAGGGATATGGCGTCACATGCTCCGGCGATACCGTCACCAGCTCCTGAAGGCCTGCAAATTTATCATGGTCAAAATTGCGGATGTCCATCAGCTGCTCCTTGTAGGAATATCCTCCGAGTCTTTTCCTGTGCGCTATCATCTTCGAGGCAAACCAGCCTCCGATTCCCGGCAGAGCGTCAAAAGCAGCAGAATCCGCCGTATTCAGATCCACGAGCGGTATGTCGATATAAGGTTCCAGACGGCGGAAAATGCTGTCTGACACCACATACGACTTTGCGAAATCACTTTTGCGCCGGAACCGTCCACCTTTTTTCCTGTAATTGTCGATTGACTGGGCCTGCTTTGGCGAAAAACCGAGCCGGCACAGTTCCTCCACAGAAACGGTATTCGGATCGAAGCGGAAGGACTCCACACGCTTCGGGGGCACATTCCTCCGCACTGCCTGCACCCGCTCCGAATGCTCCGCATTCTTCCGCTCCGATCTGACTGCGTCACCATGAATCTGCCGGCTCACCGTTGTCCCAGCGCCCTTCCCCGCCCCACTGGCATCAGGCTCCGCTGTCTCTCCCTGCCATCCGCCCTGCCCATAGACATATACGGTATCCGGAACATCTCGCCCTGCCGCGATCCGCGTCACAGCAGAATTATGTATGAACAAGGCCGTCTGATAGCCTATCATCAGAAAAGCCGCAGCCACGACTCCTATTATAAAGGATTCCGACAGCCCTGTCTTCTTCTTTTTCTCTTCCGTCATCTCCGCGCGTTTTCTCACAAAGTTCCGGAAACAAAAAAAGCAAAACAATGCGTATCGCAACGTTTTGCTTTTTCTTATACAGATTTTTCTTTTTTTTTAATCGTTTTGCTTTTTTTTATCATCTGCATAGGACTTTTTATCACGTTTACGCTCCGGAGCGCCTGTGACAATTATTACAATTTCGCCTTTCGGCTCATGTTCACGGTACCACGCAGCAACTTCCTCCAATGTTCCACGCCTATGTTCCTCGAACTTCTTCGAGATTTCCCTCGCTACAGAGCATTCACGTTCCGGTCCGAAAAACTCGGCAAACTGCTCGAGCGTCTTCACCAGACGATAAGGCGACTCGTAGAATATCATAGTCCTCGTTTCTTCAGCCAATTCGTTCAGGCGTGTCTGACGTCCCTTCTTCTGCGGAAGGAATCCTTCAAAGCAGAACCTGTCGCATGGATACCCGGAAGATACGATTGCAGGAACAAAAGCCGTCGGGCCAGGAAGCGTCTGCACCTCAATGCCCTCCTGTACGCAAGTCCTCACCAGCAGAAAGCCCGGGTCTGAGATTCCCGGAGTGCCGGCATCACTGATGAGCGCGACATTCAGCCCTGCGAGGATACGCTCCTTAATCATCGATGCAGTCTTATGCTCATTGAATTTATGGTGCGATTCCAGACGGCCGTGAATATCGTAATGTTTCAGAAGCACAGAGCTCGTGCGTGTGTCTTCGGCAAGTATCAGATCCGCCTCCTTCAGAACGCGTATCGCTCTGAAAGTCATGTCCTCAAGATTTCCTACCGGGGTCGGTACTATATATAATATGCCTGCCATATCACTGACGTATACGACGGCGGACAGCCATCATGAAACGATACACGAAATCCGATTCGAGATTCCATTCAGGATGCTCAGACACAACATAGCCGACGGCTTCATCCAATGTATTCATGGCATTGATCCTTGTCAGAGCCTCCTGGAATGCCATAGGATCCTCATTGAACAGGTAGTTTATGAATATTATCCTGTCGTTCAGAGAAATGGCGCTTCTGATGTCTCTTACAGCCGTTCCCGGCATATCCGTACGCCATGCCTGCTTCTCGGCAAGGGCATCGTTCACCGTCGTGGGCTGCTCAGACTGCGCAGCAGCGTATACTGGTTCAATCTCTGCCGCAGCCACAGGCTCGGGCTCTGCCAGCAGAACCGGTTCAGGTTCAATCTCCGGTTCAGGTTCAGCCATCGGCTCCGGTTCATCGAATGCCGGCATGTCACCACATTCATCTTCCGGAAGATCGCCTATTTCATCCGCCGGTTCCGGCATATCCACCTGTTCATCCGCCTCTGACGTAATCTCCGGCACCTCCACAGGCTCATCATCGAGCGGAATTTCCTGCTCAACAGGCTCTGGCGCAGCCTCCGGAGACGCCGGCTCAAACGGTTCCTCCAATATATCAAGATCAACTTCAAGATCAACTTCAAGATCAATAGGAGTTATCTCAATATCCTCCGGTTCAACCGTTTGCTGCAGTTCTGCCATCTTCGCATCCAGCAGTTCGAGCTGACTCCTGATTGAAGCCATCATTGTCTTGATTTCAGCTAAAATTTGCTGCTCTCTATTTTCCATAAGGCAATTATTGACTATATTTGCATCCCCGAAATTCAAGGGAAGGCAACCACATTTATATATAAATCGTACAAAATTAAGGAAATGTTTTTAGAAAGTGCAAAAAAACCGGGCGCAATTGAAGTAATCTGCGGTTCAATGTTTTCAGGAAAGACCGAAGAACTCATCAGAAGGCTCAAAAGAGCGCAGTTCGCGAAGCAGAAGGTGGAAATCTACAAGCCCTGCATCGATGTAAGATATTCTGAAGACGAGGTAGTTTCGCACGATTCGCACAGCATTCCTTCCACTCCGATAGATTCCCCTGCAAGCATGCTGCTGCTTTCGAGCGATGTGGAGGTTGTCGGCATCGACGAAGCGCAGTTCTTCGACGAGACCATCGTCGACGTCGTGCAGACGCTTGCAAACCGCGGAATCCGTGTCATCATAGCCGGACTCGACACCGACTTCATGGGCAAGCCTTTCGGGCCTATGCCTGCCCTGATGGCTGTTGCCGAAGACATCCAGAAAGTTCATGCGATATGTGTCAAATGCGGCAGCCCGGCCAACCACTCGCACCGCCTTTCCAAAAGCGATCAGCTCGTGGTCCTCGGCGAGACCGACATCTACGAACCGCTCTGCCGCCACTGCTACAACGCAGCAATGTCGGAAGGGAAATAATCAAAAAGCTGACTCTCGTACGGAAAAGCCCTACAGCGCCTTCAGTATCCGGGCGAGCTGGTCGGGGCAGGAAGTGCCGCGCTTGCCGCAGGTGATGCCGTCGAGGCGGCGGATGGCCTCTTCGACGGTCATGTCCTTGATGAGGGCACCGATGCCCTTTGCATTACCCTCACAGCCACGTGTATATACAACGCTCTGAATGACACCGTCCTTGATGCGGATGTCAATCTGCCTTGAGCATACTTTTGCGCTTGGCACTGCTGTGACGCATCTGATTCCGTCGACAGTCTCGTCCTTGATTATCTGGAAGTCATCCGTTCTTTCAATCTGCTGCTGTGGGTTCATAACATTCTGTTCCTGTGCATCTGCAGCCATGCAGAATACTGCAAAAAGGGCTGCGATAATAAATTTCTTCATAACCGGGATTTCGAAAGTTGTCTGTTACCGTAAACTCCTTGAATCAGAAAAGCGTCGGATGGTTGTCGTCCAGTTCCGACAGAATCTTTTCCATGATGGCTTCACGGAAGAGGACAGCCTTTGTGCCCACCCTGAATCTCGAGCAATACTGGTTGATTGCAGCCATCTCGCTGTCGTTCAGATAGATGACCTGCCTGTGCCTGCGCACAAGCGATGCCTTCTGCTTCTTCAGGTATTCCGGATCCGGGCCTGCCTTTGTCTTTTTCTTCTTTCCTGCCACTGCTTTGAATAAAGATTCTGAATCAAGGTTCTCCGCACACGATAAGTTCCTGTGTGCAAAATTTCGCCAAAGTTAATTATTTTATTCAGATTTTATGTATCTTTGTAGCCGTTATGATGAAAACAGGGAACATATTCGTCCGACTTTAGGAGGGGCTCTCGAAGCAATTCCCTCCCAATTGCAATTGACAATCTCGGTTTGTCTTGCCGTTAGGATCCCTTTCGATCCCTCATAGTGAGGGCATTCCGCAAATAATTTCCATAAAGACAATTTTTCAGATTCCCGTATGCCGGTATCTGACTGAAATTTGACGAAATCAGTAATTTATGCACATTGACGTAATGGTGGCTGACGAAAGCCACGCAGCGTATGCAGATGAAATCTGCGAAGAAGTATTCATATCGGCCCGTGAAAGGGGCACAGGAATCGCAAGAAGGACTCCTGAATACGTAATAGAAAAGATGAAGGCCGGCAAGGCTGTGATTGCAGTGGCGGAAGACGGCCGTTTTGCAGGCTTCTCATATATAGAATCTTGGGGACACAGGCAGTTCGTCGCAAACTCAGGACTCATCGTTGCGCATGCCTTCAGAGGGCTCGGCCTTGCAATGAGGATAAAGGAAAGGATATTCCAGCTGTCCAAAGAGCTCTTCCCGGAAGCGAAGATATTCAGCATCACGACAGGAGCGGCCGTAATGAAGATGAACTACAAGCTCGGTTTCAGGCCTGTACCGTTCTCGGCTCTGACCGACGATCCCGAATTCTGGAAAGGCTGCCAGGGATGCCGCAATTTCCAGATCCTCGAATCAAACAACTACAAGATGTGCCTCTGCACAGGCCTCCTGTACGATCCGTCCGAGCATATAGTGGTGGAGGATCCGGCCCTTCCGGAAGCATAAAGACAAACAGATATAATTAAACACAAACATATGAACAACAAGGTAGTACTCGCCTTCAGCGGCGGCTTGGACACATCCTTCTGTGTCCCTTATCTAAAGGAAAAAGGCTATGAAGTCCACACGGTCATGGTGAACACCGGAGGATTCTCGGAAGCAGAAGAAAAAGCAATAGAAGAACGCGCGCTCAAGCTCGGAGCAGCTTCACACACGAATGTGAACGCTGTAGAGACATATTACAGCAAGGGTATAAAGTACCTTATATATGGAAATATCCTCAAGAATGCGACATATCCGCTTTCTGTCAGTTCGGAGAGGGTTTTCCAGGCTCTTGAGGTGCTCAGGCATGTGAAGAAGCTCGGAGCGGGAGCAGTGGCTCACGGAAGCACAGGAGCAGGCAACGACCAGGTGCGTTTCGACATCGTGTTCGAGATTCTGGCGCCTGAGGTGCAGATCATCGCTCCGGTGCGTGACGAATGCTTCACACGCCAGTTCGAGATAGACTATCTCCAGAAGCACGGCTTCGATTTCTCATGGGAGAAGGCGAAATATTCCATCAACCAGGGCCTCTGGGGCACAAGCATCGGAGGTGTCGAAACGCTTTCGTCAGACGGTTATCTGCCGGAGGAGGCATATCCGACAAAGGTCACGAAGTCTGCTCCAGAGCATATAAAGATAGGTTTCCGCAAGGGTGAGCCTGTGTCCTTCAACGGTGTGGAGATGTCTCCGGTCGATGTGATCAAGGCTGTCAGGGACGTTGCAGGCCCGTTCGGAATCGGACGTGACATACATATCGGTGACACCATCATCGGAATCAAGGGCCGTGTAGGTTTTGAGGCAGCGGCTCCGCTCATCATCATAAAGGCACACCATCTGCTTGAAAAGCACACACTTACAAAGGGACAGCTCTACTGGAAAGACCAGATTGCAGGCTGGTACGGACAGCAGATGCATGAGGCGATGTATCTGGATCCGGTCTGCCGCGACATGGAGGCCATGATGGACAGCATCGAGCAGAATGTGACCGGAGAGGTGGAGATTGCGCTTATGCCATACCATTTCTCTGTCCTTGGATGTACGAGCGTGCACGACCTTATGAGCTCAAAGTTCGGAGCATACGGCGAGATCAACAAGTCATATACCGGACGTGACGTCGTAGGCTTCACCAAGGTCATCGCGAATCCGCTGAAGATTTACTATTCTGTTAACGGAAATATCGATGAATAAGATACGTGCAGCTATAGCCGGAGGCACGGGATATACCGGCGGCGAACTGTTCAGGATACTGATGAACCATCCTGCGGTGGAGATTGTGGCTGCAACCACGACTTCATCGGAAGGCACTCCGGTGGCTTCGGTGCATCGCGACCTCATCGGCGAGACAGAACTTTGCTTCGGCACGGAGCTGAACGATCCGGACGTGATATTCCTCTGTCTGGGACATGGGATTTCGAGGCAGTTCGTGGACAGTCACGACATCAAGCCGGAATGCAGGATCATAGACCTCGGAAATGATTTCAGGCTTGACGGAGACTATGCCGGAAGACATTTCGTGTACGGACTTTGCGAGAGCGCAAAAGAGGATGTGAAGAAGGCACACGACGTGGCGAATCCCGGCTGCTTTGCGACCGCGATCCAGCTGGCGACGCTTCCGCTTGCGGCCAACGGACTGATTCACGACGAAATACATGTGACGGCCATAACAGGTTCTACCGGAGCCGGAAAGAAGCCGGGGGAAACGACGCATTTCAGCTATCGCACGGACAACATTTCCATATACAAGCTATTCAAGCACCAGCATCTGGCGGAAATCAGGCAGAATCTGGCAAGGGTATCGATTAAGCAGACGCAGACCAAGGCTGATTATAAGGTGAACTTCGTTCCGCTTCGCGGTGATTTTGCAAGAGGAATATTTGCAAGCGTGTACACAAAAGCGGCCGAAGGAATGACACAGGAGGATTATCAGAAGATATACGAGGACTATTACGCGGCTTCGCCTTTTGTGTTCCACAGTGCCGAAGGCATCTCCATGAAGGAGGTCGTGAATACGAACAAGGGTCTGGTGCATGTGGAACTGCATGACGGATATGTGCATATAGCTTCGTGCATTGACAATCTGGTGAAGGGCGCGGCAGGACAGGCAGTGCAGAACATGAACCTGATGTTCGGTCTGCCGGAAGACTGCGGACTGCGCCTCAAGCCGTCAGCATTTTAATAATTATGAATTTATTTGAAGTATATAAGTTGTGGGACATCGAGCCGGTACGCGGACTTGATACCACCCTCTGGGACAAGGACGGGGCAGAATACACGGATCTGTACGGCGGCCATGCCGTGATTTCCGTCGGCCACTGCCACCCGCATTATGTGAAGATGCTTTCCGAGCAGCTCGGCAGGCTGGGCTTCTACTCAAACGCTGTACAGAACTCCCTGCAGAGGGATCTTGCGGCACGTCTTGGAAAGGTAGGCGGATATGACGACTATTCCCTCTTCCTGTGCAACAGCGGCGCGGAGGCCAACGAGAATGCACTGAAAGTGGCATCGTTCCACACAGGAAAGGGAAAGGTGCTTGCTTTCCGCAAGGCATTCCACGGCAGGACGTCGGGAGCTGTCGCCGCAACAGACAATCCGAAGATACAGTCGCAGTTCAACAGCACTCCGAATGTAGTCTTTGCCCCTCTGAACGACCTTGAGGCCGTTTCCGCAGAACTGTCCAAAGGGGATTTTGCAGCGGTGATAATAGAAGGAATACAGGGAGTGGCAGGCATATATGAGCCTACATCAGAATTTCTTCATGGACTGCGTACGCTCTGCGACAGACACGGCTGCGTGCTCATCATCGATGAGATACAGTCCGGCTATGGACGGACGGGCAGGTTCTTTGCCCACCAGCACAGCGGCGTTCGTGCCGACATCATCACCACAGCAAAAGGAATGGGCAACGGCTTCCCTATCGGCGGTGTGCTCATAAGCCCGGCCATCAAGCCGGTCTACGGAATGTTAGGAACCACTTTCGGAGGCAACCACCTTGCATGTACGGCTGCGTTGGCAGTACTCGACATCATTGAAAACGAGCACCTTGTGGAGAATGCGGCACGTATCGGCGAGTATTTCAGGATGGCCTTCGCAGAAGACAAGGCCCTGAAGGAATACCGTGGCAAGGGTCTGATGATCGGCATGGAGCTGAAGGACGAATACATCGGTCTGCGCGACAGGCTGCTGTTCGAGAAGCATTTCTTCACCGGAGCCGCCGGAGCGCAGGTAATCCGTCTGCTGCCGTCCCTTACCGTATCTCAGGAGACTGCTGAGAGGTTTGTATCGGCGTGGAAGGAGCTGACTCTTTAGCCTTGCTACTGTTGACCATCAGCACGCCTGTGAATATCAGTACGACAGCCAGCACCTTCACGATGCTGAACGAATCCAGTCCCCAAAGCAGGGCGATTACAGTCGCTGTGACAGGCTGCAGATAATTGTACATGGCTACGACCGTCGGACGGAGATGCTTCTGGCCGAGAGGCACGATAAGATAGGCCAGGAAAGTACCGAATATGAGCACATATCCAAGGCCGGCCCACTGCATCGACGGAAGCGAAGCCCAGTCTGTCGACGGAAGCTCACGGAAGGAGAACGGCAGAAGCATGAGTGAACCGAAAGTATATTTCCACTTCATCAGTGTCACCGGGGAATATTTCTTTATGACATCCTGAAAGAATACGAGATATACGCCATAGCTCATCTGCGAAGCCAGGCACAGGACATCGCCCCAGATATTCGAGCTTCCGGAAGCCGCATGAGCTCCGAAGAGCACGAGAATCAGGGCTCCGCTGAGTCCGAGCAGCACGCCGCCGGCCTTCTTGCCGGTGATAGGCTCCTTCAGGAAAGCGGCAGCCATGAGCATCGTCCATATCGGAAGAGTGGAAGTGCAGATGCTGGCGTCCACCGGGGAGGTCAGTGACACACCTTTGACAAAAAGCACCTGATTGAGGGCTGTGGAGAAGAATCCGGCTCCGAAAAGCTTGATGTAGTCCTTTCCGTCCACCTTCTCCCGTTTGAAGAACAGGGAGGCGATCCAGAAAAGCAAGGTTCCGCCGAAAAGACGGATGTCGGTCAGGGCCGTGGCGGAGATGATGCCGCCGGCAAGCACAAATTTGGATATCGGAGCCATGATGCCCCACATGACATTGGAGCCCAACAGGGCAGCATGTCCGATCCGCTGCTGTTTTAACGTAGACATTTGAATTCGTTTCGTAAATTCGTTTTCGGGCGGCAAAAATAATTATTATATTTGAATCCTGTTTCGTAAAACACAGGAAACGGACATATAAAAGGTTATATATTATGAGACATTTCACATCGGTAACACAGCTTGGAGAGTTAGAGAAGGCTTTCGAGGCGGCAAGATATGTTAAGGAGAATCCGTTTGCGGATCAGGAGCTCGGCAGAAACAGGACGCTGCTGATGATATTCTTCAATTCCAGCCTGAGGACAAGGCTCAGCACCCAGAAGGCGGCGCTGAATCTCGGCATGAACGTGATAGTGCTGGATGTCAATCAGGGAGCATGGAAGCTTGAAACGGAGCGCGGAGTGATAATGGACGGAGACAAGCCTGAGCATCTGCTTGAGGCGATACCGGTAATGGGATGCTACTGCGACGTGATCGGAGTGCGCTCGTTCGCCCGTTTCGAAAGCAAGGCGGACGACTATCAGGAAGTCATCATAAACCAGTTCATAAAATATTCAGGCAGGCCTGTATTCAGCATGGAGGCAGCGACAAGGCATCCGCTCCAGACATTTGCGGACATGATCACCATCGAGGAGCACAAGAAGGTGGAGAAGCCGAAGATCGTCATGACATGGGCACCGCACCCGAAGGCTCTTCCGCAGGCAGTTCCGAACTCGTTTGCAGAAGGCGTCAACATGACGGATTACGAGTTTGTGATCACACATCCGCACGGATATGAACTGGATCCGGCATTCACAGGACGTGCACGCATTGAATACGACCAGCGCAAGGCATTCGAGGGCGCAGACTTCATATATGCAAAGAACTGGTCGGCATACACCGGGGAGAACTACGGCAAGGTGCTCTGCACAGACCGCGGCTGGACCATTGATTCGGAGAAGATGGCGCTGACAAACAACGCATATTTCATGCACTGCCTTCCGGTGCGCAGAAACATGATAGTCACGGATGAAGTCATAGAGAGTCCGCAGTCGATTGTCATTCAGGAGGCGGCAAACCGCGTCGTGTCGGCACAGACCGTTTTGAAGGAAATTCTGCGTAAATTATAACATATTGCACATCAGTCGTTTAGCGAAACTGCGTGCTCCCCTTTGGCAGCACGCAGTTTAAGCAAGAGGCTGAAAATCAGAAAATTGCAAAACACGCTATGATAAGGATAGTGAAGATAGGCGGAAACGTCGTTGACAATCCCGAGCTGCTGAGGTCCTTTGTGAAGGACTTCGCGGCAATGCCCGGCATGAAGGTGCTGGTGCATGGAGGCGGCGTGATGGCAAGTCAGATGCAGAAGTCGATGGGCATGACACCCGTTATGGTGGAAGGCCGTAGGGTTACGGACGAAGACGCGCTGAAGGTGGTCACAATGGTATACGCAGGGTGGTGTAACAAAAACATCACCGCACTCCTGCAGTCCGAAGGATGCAATGCAATAGGGCTTACAGGAGCGGACGGAAATGCCATCAGGGCGATGAAGCGTCCGCCGGTATTTGTAGAAAGCCTCGGAAAGGATGTCGATTACGGATACGTCGGCGACGTGAAGGCCGAAAGTGTAAATTCAGCATTCATATACAGTCTGATGGAAAGAGGCATCGTGCCTGTATTCAATGCAATCAATCACGACGGAGAAGGCAATCTCCTGAATACCAATGCAGACACGATTGCATCATCGGTGGCATGTGCGCTTGCAGGATACCGCTACAGGGATTGCAGGGACGTATGCAGCAGATGTGAGGAATGTACGCATTGCAGCGACGACGGCAGGCTGACTCACGAGACGGAGCTGATATACTGCTTCGAAAAGGACGGAGTGCTGTACGACAAGGATGACGATTCGAGCGTGATTCCTGAAATCGACAGGGAACGTTTTGCATCTCTGAAGGCGGAAGGACGTGTGGCGGACGGGATGATTCCAAAGCTGGCCAATTCGTTCAAGGCGATAGACAGCGGTGTGGGTAGGGTTATAATAAAGCATGCGCGTAACCTTCTGAACGACAAGGGCACTGTGCTGAGGTAGATTGCCACGGCCTGGAAGGCCTCGCAATGACGTATCGGCAACAGGCTTAGCACAATGAGACGGAGGTAATCCGGGAAATGAGGCGATTTTACGGAGCAGAGGGGCAAAATGTAGGGGTGATCCGGGAAATGAGGCGATTTTACGGAGCAGAGGGGCAAAATGTAGGGGTGATCCGGAAAATGGGGCGGTTTTACGGAGCAGAGGGGCAAAATGTAGGGGTGATCCGGGAAATGGGGCGGTTTTACGGAGCAGAGTGGCAAAATGTAGGGGTGATCCGGAAAATGGGGCGGTTTTACGGAGCAGATAACTGATATTTTGATATGGAAGGATATATTGATACGCTGAAGGCGGAGGCAGTTGAGTTGCTGAAGGATATGGTGGCGATACCGTCACTGTCTTTCAGTGAAGATGCCGTGTGCACATTTGTAAGCGGGTGGCTGTCGGACAAGGGTGTGCAGCACGAGCGTATCGGCAATAACATCATAGCAGAGCACATCACGGACAAAGGAAGGCCGGTGCTTATGTTGTGTGCCCATATGGACACTGTTCCACCGAGTCCGGAATACAGCTTCGATCCGTACAAGCCTGATTATGAAGCGGCGGCAAAAGAGGTCGAAGAGAAAATGAAGGTCGAAGCTGCGGCGAAGGAAGGAGAGAAGGGCTACATGAAGGTGCGGGCGGAGGATATTGTGGCGGGGCTGGGAAGCAATGACGACGGGGCTTCGGTGGTGGCGATGATTGCAGCATACCGGTATTTCAGCGGGCAAGACGTCAATATTGTGCTTGTACTTACTTGCGAGGAAGAGCGTTCAGGTCAGGGCGGCATGACGGCCATGTGGCCGCTGCTTCAGGAAAGGTACGGTGAGGGAATATATGCAATCGTCGGAGAACCGACCGGAATGAAGGCAGCAACTTCCGAAAGAGGCCTTCTGGTCATAGATGCCCAGGCACACGGCGTCAGCGGACATGCAGCAAGAAACGAAGGAGTGAATGCAATATACATCGCATTGGAAGACATCGGAAAGCTGCTCGACCATAAGTTCGCAAAAGTGTCACCGAGAATGGGGAATGTAAATCTGAACGTGACACAGATCAATGCAGGAACGGCCCACAACGTGGTCCCTGACAGCTGCACCTTCGTCATAGACATACGCCCGACAGAGCAATACACCAACGAAGAGATACTGAACGAGCTGCAGGGCATATGCCGGAGCACTCTCAAACCACGCAATCTGAAGAACCGTTCAAGCGCCTCAGGAGAGCACTCTCCTCTAACGCAGACGGCAGAAAGGCTCGGCATAGAGTCGTTCTCATCCCCGACCACGTCCGACTGGATGCGGATAACATGCGATGCCATAAAGATGGGCCCGGGAGACTCATCCCGCTCGCACAGGAAAGACGAATTCGTCTTCACCGAAGAAATTGAAGAAGCAATAGAAACATATATAAGATTCATACATGAGTACGCTTTGGAGTAAAGGAACGCAGGCGACTGAGCTTGTGGAGGATTTCACTGTAGGAAACGACCGCATTCTGGACATGCGGCTTGCAAAATATGACGTTCTGGGCTCGCTGGCCCATATCAGGATGCTTGAGCGAATCGGCCTGCTGAGCAAAGATGAGCTGGACACTCTCACCCGGGCGCTGAACAGCATCCTCGGCGAAATAGAACGAGGTGAATTCGTACTCGAAGACGACGTTGAGGACATCCATTCACAGGTGGAGCTGCTTCTGACACGTCGCCTCGGAGATATAGGCAAGAAGATTCATTCAGGACGTTCACGCAACGACCAGGTGCTGGTGGACGTGAAGCTGTTCCTCAAGGACGAAGTACTGAAGCTCAGGGAAGAGACGCTCACCCTCTTCAACACCCTGCAGAGCCTCAGCGAGAAGCACAAGGACACACTTCTGCCGGGATATACACACGGACAGGTGGCCATGCCTTCTTCGTTCGGCCTCTGGTTCGGAGCATATGCGGAAGCACTTGCCGACGACATGTACATGCTTCGCGGCGCGTACAACGTGACCGACCAGAACCCTCTCGGATCAGCTGCAGGATACGGAAATTCGTTCCCTCTCGACAGGCAGATGACGACAGAGCTTCTCGGTTTCGGAAGCATGGACTACAACGTCGTGGCGGCGCAGCTGAGCCGTGGCAAGACAGAGCGTGCGGTGGCATCAGCGATGGGCGCGATTGCACTGACGCTCAACAAGTTCGCCGCAGACTGCTGCATGTATATGTGCCCGAACTACGGCTTCATAAAGTTCCCGGACACGCTTACGACCGGATCCAGCATCATGCCTCACAAGAAGAATCCGGACGTTTGGGAAATCATGAGGGGCAACTGCAACAGGATCATGGCCACAGAGAATCAGATCGGCATGCTCTGCAGCAACATGCCGCACGGATATCACCGTGAATTCCAGCTTCTCAAGGACATCGTCTGGCCGTCGCTCGATCTCATGCACAAGTGCCTCTTCATGGCGGACTACATGCTCCGGCACATAAGCGTGAACGAGCATATACTTGACGCTCCGATATTTGACTATCTGTTCACGGTCGAGGAAGTGAACCGCCGCACTCTGGAAGGAATGCCGTTCAGAGACGCATACAAGTCGGTAGGAATAGAAGTGAACGATGGGAAATTCCGCTATCAGGGTGCGGAAGGCAGAAGCAACGGAGAGCTTAAGCCGGAAGACCTGCATCACACGCACATAGGTAGCATCTGCAACCTGTGCAACGACAGCATAAAGGCAAAAATGGAAAAGGCGTCAGAATTCTGACGCCTTTTTAACGGTTTTCGCACCTGAAGCCCGAACAATTTTCGCAAGCTCCGGTCGCCAATCACTTGCGATCGAGGCTGTACATCGGTTCGATGCGGAGATTCTCACATGGCACCACGACGGCCTTCTGTGCAGTGTCGTAAAGTCCCCATTTACCTTCAACGGCAACCATAAGCAAGCCTGTATCAGCAAGATAGCTGTCGTCAACAGACTGTGCAGTGAACGGAAGATGATAATCCACAGGAACAACCGGTGCATGGTTCTTCAGGTCATACTGCAATGACTCCGCCCCGGCCTTCACATCAAGGATTCCGTCCTTCTCGGAAATAACGATCTGCTCGTCACGAAGATTCATGATCCATTTCCTGGCCTGAACGTCATACGCAGCATTCTGACCTCCGCTGCGGACCATCAGCACATCATGTCCGACCATCTCTATTCCGTCGTATACGCTGCCAAGAACGAATTCCTTGGTGGACAGATCCATGAAGCCATACTTGGAATACATGTTCACGACAATAGCGTATCTTTCATACTCCTTGCCTTCGGACGTGAGGGCATTGTGGATGGATACGTTCTCATATTCCTGATTCAGGAGCCATGCCCTTTCCCTGACGTCGTAGATGCCCTTGAGGTAGTTGTGGTCGGCGGTTATCACGGCATACTTGTCTCCGTGGAGCACCATCTCCTCAGCTCCATCAGTGCGGCATATCCAGCGACCGTCCTTGTAGTCGAGGATACCGTCCTCCTTGACGCCCTTGTAGCTGATGTAGCCGCGGCCCATGTCGGCAATCACAGTGCCCTCGACAGGCTGCACGACCCAGCTGCGCACGTTGAGGTTGTACACTCCGTACTTCGGAGCCGACGCGTTCGAACTTTCGTTCACGATGACATATCCGTCAGGGAGCAGCTTTGCATCCCTGAATGTGGACGTGAACACATTGTTTCTCGTCTTGAGATCCATCACAGTAAAGCCGCCTCCGTTCGAAATGCAGGCATAGTTGTCGAGCACTTCCATGAGAAGGGACTGAACCGGAAGGACCAGCTTCTTGATGGAAAGGTCGAAAAGTCCCATGTTCCTGCCGTTCCTCACGGTCACAAGCCTGTGGGACATCTCATTGTAGAAGCATTCGTTCACCGCTATGATCTCGTCATAGGAACAAGGCATCACGAAGTCCTTGACATAGGTGTCGTATATTCCGAATTTGCTGCGGTTCACGACGCGAAGCTCCTTCAGATTTCCACCGATGATGTCGTCAAACACGCATTCAGCACGAGGCTGGCCCGAAACCAGATCGTAAAGGCCGTGCTTGGCTTCCTTGACGACTTCAGCACAAATGACCTCCTCATTGCCGGCATCGGTCATCGTGCACACACGCACATCCTCGAACTCCGCCGGCAGCAGCCACTTCGATGACCTGAGGTCGTAGACTCCCTTCTTTCCTTTCTTCGAAAGTACGATCAGACCGTCATATCCTTCGGCAGGCACGACATCGTTGTACCAATCGTCAAACACGAGGCGCTGGTTCACAAGGTTGTACAGCCGGAGGGAATCCGACTGACGCATCACGGCGTAATCAGAACCGAGAAGTTCGAAGCTGTCGTAATCGCAAGGCAGGAGAAGCGATCCCGTCCATACGTCCAGAAGACCCTTTCTGTTTCCGTTCTCTATCACGGTCACATAGGCGGGACGTCCGTCGACATTTATGCTGTGGTCGGCCTTATGGGCAAGCTTCACGGTCTTCTTCAGATCCACATCGTAATATGAACCCGAAGCCGCAGCGTTCACAATGAGCATGAGCCTCTTTGCCTCGGCATAGTCCAGAGCCACGTCCTCATCCCTCAAAGCCTCGAACTCCTTCGTTCCATACGAAAGAGAAAGCATTTCATTGGTGAACTGCTTGAGATTCAAAGGTATGAGAGTATCGAGAATATATTTCGACGGAGTCGCAAGGCATGAATCCCGCAGATGCTCGTCATACGAAGTGAGATTCATCCATTTCCTGTTGGTCGAGAATATCTTCGTGCCGTCCGAAAGGGTGAACAGCCTGTAGTTTCCGTCAAGGACAGGCATCTCGGTCTGGTCGCATGGAATCAGCACTTCATTGTCGAGATTCAGGGCACCGTAACGTCCGAAGTCATGGGTTATCAGGTATGCGGAATCATCTGAAAGGGATATATTGTCGTAAAGCGACGAAAGCCTGTCGCTGGTGTATACGGCCTTCTTCTTGCCGGCCGTAAGGAAATAGAAATCACCGTTCGTCACCTGATACGCATCGAACTCGAACGGAGCGACGAGCTGGTACGTCTCGGGACTGACGATGCCGCATTTCTCATTGACCGTCAGTACGATAGGAGCACCGGCCGCAAATGTGTAGAGCCCGTGTCCCTTGTCGTTGTCCTCGTGCACGAGGGCGAGGGTCTGCTTGTCCTCGCCATGGAAGACGTAGCAGGAACCGTATTCCTCCACCTGCGGATACTCGCATGGAACCACCATCTTTCCCTTGGCGTCTATCATTCCGTACCTGCCGCCTGTGACGACCTTCGCGAATCCGGCCTTGTCGAACACACCGGGCTCGTCGAACTCAAGTCCGGTCAGGTATACGCCCGATATGTCGATCGGAGTCCACCTCATCCTTCCGCCCATCATGTAGGCGACGAAAGCCTGACCGCCTTCGTTGAACGGCTCGACCTTGGCGAAGACAGCCGGTATGACGAACTTGTACTCGGCGTCCGCGTATCCCCATAATCCTTTCTTTTCGAGACATTTGCCTCCGTTCTTCAGCTTTTCGATCTTCTTTTCGTTGTTTTCCTTGAGTTTCGGTCTACCGTCATCGGCAAAAAGGACGGAAACGCTGCATGCGAGAAGCAAAGTAAGCAATATTCTTTTCATAGTCATTTGAATTCAATTCTTACAATCTGCAAATATAACCTTTTTTTTCGCCTTGACCAACTTATTCAGACAGAAGAATGACTATATTTGCAGCCTCAAAATTTCTTGTATGGGAAAATATGATTTCGACAAGGTCATCGACCGACGCGGAACGGGCGCTCTGAAGACGGACGCGCTCAAGGAGAGATTCGGTCATGACGGTCTGACACCCCTTTGGGTGGCGGATATGGACTTCGAGACGCCTCCGTTCGTCGTTTCAGCACTCAAAAGACGCATGGAGCATCCCGTTTTCGGATACACAGTCGAGCCGGAGGACTACTGGCCGACCGTAATGAAATGGATTTACGAGCATCACGGCTGGAAGGTCAAAAGGGAATGGCTGACATATATCCCCGGCATCGTCAAGGGAATAGGCATGGTCATAAACGCCTTCCTCGGCCCTGAAGACAAGGTCATAATCCAGCCTCCGGTATATCATCCTTTCCGCCTCGTTCCACAGGGAAACGGACGTAAAATCGTTTATAACCCTCTGAAGGAGAACAAGGACGGCACATATTCGATGGACTTCAGCAATCTTGAAGAAGTCTGCGACGAATCCTGCCGTCTGCTGATACTTTCCAACCCGCACAACCCGGCAGGAATAGTCTGGCCGCGCGAGAATCTGGAAAGGCTGGCGAAGTTCTGCCACAGCCGCGGAATCATTGTGATTTCGGACGAGATACACTGCGACATGGCCCTGTACGGCCATAAGCATATCCCGTTTGCGAGCGTTTGTCCGGAAGCCGCGCAGTGCAGCATCACGTTCGCTGCACCGTCCAAGACGTTCAACATTGCGGGCATCGTAAGTTCTTACGCCATCGTGCCATGCAGGGAGCTGCGCGAGAAGTTCTACGGATGGCTCACGGCCAACGAGCTCAATGATGCGCCCATCTTCTCGCCGATTGCCACGATCGCAGCCTTCAAGGAGGGCGAAGAGTGGCGCAGGGAAATGCTGGAATACATCGAGGGCAACATCGAATACATAGTCGATTATTGCGCACGCGAGATTCCTGCAATCCGTCCGCTCCGTCCGCAGGCATCATTCCTCGTATGGCTGGACTGCCGTGCTCTCGGACTTTTGCACGATGAATTAGTCAGCCTGTTCGTAGAGAAAGCCGGCCTCGCGCTGAATGACGGTGAGATGTTCAATCCCGGGGGCGAAGGCTTCATGAGGATGAACGTGGCCTCATCGCGAAAAGTGCTGGAAAGGGCAATGGAACAGTTGAGGAATGCAGTGGAGGCGATTTCTCGACTGCGCTCGAAATGACGTATGAGGCGCTCGGAATGACGCCAGATATAAATGAACTACAGAAAGATATGAAAAAAGAGACAGAAGCCATCCATACGCGGTTCCAGTCCTCGGACGCATATGGAGCGTTGAGCATGCCGGTCTACCATACGGCAGCATATGAATTCGAGGACGCAGCCACCATGGCTGACGCATTCTGCGGACGCATAGACGCTCCGGATTATTCACGTGTCACCAACCCGACGGTGATATATTTCGAGAACAAGGTAAAGGCCCTCACAGGAGCTGCGGACGCCATTGCATTCAGTTCCGGCATGGCTGCGATATGCGGCACCCTGATGTGCCTTGCAGGAGCAGGAAAGAACATCGTGACCTCGCGCCACATGTTCGGAAACACCTTCATGCTGATTACAGACACCCTTGGACGCTTCGGCGTGGAAGCAAGGCTATGCGACCTTACGGATCCGGAAGAGGTCGCCGCTGCAACCGACGGCAACACCTGCTGCATCTACACCGAAATCATCACCAATCCGCAGATGGAAGTTGTCGACCTGCAAAAGCTTTCTGAAACTGCGCACAGCAGAAACATTCCGCTCGTTGCTGACACAACCATGATACCGTTCACCGAATTTTCTGCAAAAGAGCTCGGTGTGGATATCGAGGTTGTATCAAGCACGAAATACATATCCGGAGGTGCCACATCCATCGGCGGCCTCGCCATCGACTATGGTTGGAAAAGCTTCAGCGATCTCATGCGCAAGGAAATGCTGATGAATCTCGGAGCATACATGACTCCACATGCAGCCTATATGCAGGCTCTCGGGCTTGAGACTCTGTCAGTCCGATATGCAAGACAATCTGCGACAGCTCTTGAAATCGCTCAAAGACTCGAAGGGCATCCGGCGATCAGAAAGGTAAACTGCATCGGTCTGAAGGACAATCCGTTCCACGAGCTTGCATCAAGACAGTTCGGTCCTACATGCGGAGCGATGATCACAATCGACCTCGCCGACAGAGATGCCTGCTTCAGCTTCATCAACCGCCTGAAACTGATCCGACGCGCCACCAACCTGTTCGACAACAAGTCCCTCGCGATCCATCCCGCCAGCACGATCTTCGGAAACTTCACCCCGGAAGAACGTGCAGAAATGGACATCCTCGACACGACAATCCGTCTGAGCATCGGTCTCGAAGCCCCCGAAGACATCCTTGAGGACATCCTTCATGCATTGCAACACACTGACAACCACACAACAGCACTGATATGAAAAGAATATTTACAGTCATCGCTGCACTTTCAGCAGCTGTCAGCTCATTCGCCCAGGAAGCACTTTGGAGCAACGTACAGGTAGAATCACCGGTAGTAAATGAAGACGGTACCGTGACATTCCGTTATCAGGCTCCCAAGGCCGTCAAGGTCACGGTTTCGGGAGATTTCCTTCCGACCAGGAAGATGGAGACGCCTCACGGTACGTTCGATGTTCCAGGAGTTGCAGAACTCCGCGAGGGCGAGAAGGGAGTATGGGAATATACGACCGATTTCAAGGTGGCGTCAGACATGTATACATATTCGTTCAATGTGGACGGGGACAACATCATCGACAAGAACAACATCTGGGTGAACCGTGACATATCCACTCTCACAAGCGCATTCATCGTCCCGGGAGGACGCGGAGACCTTTATACGATCCAGCGTGTACCGCACGGAACGGTTTCAAAGGTCTGGTACGACAGCGGAACAGCCGGTTTTGCGCGCCGTCTCACCGTATACACTCCGCCATGCTACAACAAGAGTGCAAAGACCAAGTATCCTGTTCTTTACGTACTGCACGGAATCGGCGGTGACGAGGACGCATGGATCGAGCAGGGACGCGCGGCACAGATTCTCGACAACCTTATCGCACAAGGCAAGGCAAAGCCGATGATTGTCGTATTTACCAACGGAAACATATCTCAGGAGGCCGCTCCGGGCGCGAATGCCACAGGCTACAACCGCCCGACGACACATCTGCCACAGACCATGGAAGGCACATTCGAGACATCATTCCCTGAAATAGTGAAGTTCATCGACAGCAACTACCGGACAATGGCTAAAAAGCAGAGCCGTGCCATCTGCGGTCTTTCAATGGGAGGCTTCCACACCCTATACATCAGCCTGAACAATCCCGACATGTTTGCATATTCAGGAATGTTCTCAGCTGCAATCGGTGTGAGCGACACAAGCATATCCCCGATATATCAGGATTTCGACACGAAGCTTGCCACATACTTCAGCAGGAAGCCGTCACTTCTCTGGATAGGCTGCGGAAACACTGATTCACTTTATCAGGCAAACGTGGACTTCATCGCAAAGCTGAAGGAAGCCGGATATCCGCACGAATACTACGAGAACGAAGGCGGCCACATCTGGCGCAACTGGAGAATCTACCTCACTGAGTTCGTTCCTAAGCTTTTCAGATAGCAGCCGCAAAACACAAAACACACAGCATCAACCGTTTACGCAAACTGCGTGCTCCCCTATGGCGGCACGCAGTTTCTGTAATAAATTATCAATCAAAGATTTACATTTTACGGCGATTTTGCGTTAGTTTTTCACATATGTTCAAAATATTCGCTACCTTTGGCAAGATTACGACATACCACTGAGATAACACTATATGAAGAAGACCATGACCATCATGCTGACATGTACAGCTATCGCGACAGGATGCCAGAGCGGAACGCCGCAGCTGGGGAAAGACTCAATCGACGAAGTCATCGCCGCAATGACCATCGAGGAAAAGGCGAGGGTGCTCGTCGGGACAGGCCAGCCGGGCATATCCACAGACAAAGACCTTGTAATGGACTCTCTCATCACAGCCTGCCGCAACATTGTGTCGGGAGCCGCCGGAACGACATTTCCGATAGAGCGTCTGGGAATACCGGCTGTAGTGCTGACGGACGGTCCTGCAGGAGTACGTATCGATGCAGAAAGGGAAGGCAGCGAGGATACATATTACTGCACGCACTTCCCTATCGCCACACTTCTGTCTGCGACATGGGATCAGGAACTTGTGGAGGCTGTCGGCCATGCAATCGGCAATGAAGTCCTCGAATATGGAGCGGATGTGCTGCTCGCCCCTGCACTCAACATCCACAGACACCCACTGTGCGGCCGTAACTTCGAGTATTTTTCCGAGGATCCGCTCGTGAGCGGCAAGATTGCAGCGGCATATGTCCGAGGCGTCCAGAGCAATGGAGTGGGCACATCGATAAAGCATTTCGCAGCGAACAATCAGGAAACCAACCGCCTGAGCTGCAACACGATAGCAGACCAGAGGACGCTGAGGGAAATCTATCTGAAGGGATTCGAGATCGCCGTGAAGGAAGGAAAGCCGTGGACGGTGATGTCGGCATATAACTATATCAACGGCACATACGCCTCCCACAGTCACGACCTGCTCACAAAGCTTCTCCGCGACGAATGGGGCTTTGACGGCATGGTGATGACGGACTGGGGAGCAGGAAACGATCCTGTGGCACAGGCTGAGGCAGGAAACGACATGTTCCAGCCGGGCACGGACAGGCAGTACAAGGCAATCGTGGAGGCAGTCGGCAACGGCAGTCTCGACGAAAACATTGTGGACAGGAACGTCAAAAGGGTGCTGGAAATGATTCTCAAGACGCCGAAATGCAACGGATACGTGTGCGACGGCAAGCCGGACCTCAAGGCAAACGCGGAAGTCACCCGCAGGTCTGCCACGGAGGGAATGGTGCTGCTGAAGAACGAAGGCAATGCCCTGCCGCTCGCCGAAGACGTGAAGAAGCTTGCGCTTTTCGGCAGCATATCGTATGATTTCTATGCAGGCGGAACAGGCTCCGGAAATGTCGTAAGGGCATATACCGTCTCGCTTCTGGACGGACTGAAGAATGTCGGATACGAAACGGAACCGCAGCTCCATGAGGCCTACAGCAGGTTCGTCGCGGAAGAAGCTGAAAGGCTGAGGCCGAAGAAGGAGGACGCTTTCTCGGCCCTCATGCCGAGGGAGCAGGTCGGTGAGATGAAGGTCACACGTAAGCAGATCGAAACAGCTGCAGAAGCTTCAGATGCAGCCCTGATCACAATCGGACGTCCTTCCGGAGAGTTCGCAGACCGCAAGTCGCGTGAATTCTACATGTCTGATGTCGAGAAGAAGCTCATCAGGAACGTGAGCGAGATATTCCATGCCAAAGGCAAGAAGGTCATCGTCATCCTCAACATCGGCGGCGTCATCGAGACTTCATCATGGAAGGACATGCCGGATGCGATTCTGTGTGCATGGCAGGCCGGCCAGGAGGGTGGAAACAGCGTTGCCGATGTGCTCTGCGGAAATGCAACACCTTCCGGAAAGCTGCCGATGACATTCCCATGCGACATGCACGACCACGGCTCGGACGCAAATTTCCCTATAGATGCAGACATGCCGCTTTCATTCACAGCCGATGCATCGGGCAGAACCGACAGAAAGAACATCGACTATGTCGTGTACGAAGAAGGCATATATGTGGGCTACAGATGGTTTGACAAGCAGAGGATGGAAGTTTCATATCCGTTCGGCTACGGACTGTCATATACCACATTTGAATATGACGAACCTTCTGTCAAGACCGGAGAGGACGAGGTTGCAATCTCCGTAAACATAAGGAATACAGGCTCTTATCCAGGAAAGGAAGTCGTGCAGCTTTACGTTTCCGCCCCTGAAGGAAGCCTCGACAAACCGGTCCGCGAGCTGAAGGCATTCGCAAAGACCGGCGAGCTGAAGCCGGGCGAATCCGAAACGGTGAAGTTCACAGTCCGCAATGCAGACCTTGCCTCATACGACGAATCGCAGAGCGCCTGGGTGACTGACGGAGGCACATACAGTTTCCATATCGCCGCATCATCACGTGACATCAGAGCCACGGTGAATGCCGAAGTCAAAGGCTCAATAAGGAAAACAGAAAGTCTTCTTGTCAGAAAATAAAGCGGAAGCGTGGTCTTTTGAAATGAAAAACGGCTATATTTGCACGTTTTAAAAGGCCACACTACACCACACTTTGACATGGAACGGGCTTACAAGGAATTCTTAAAGGAAATTGCAGGGCAGATCCCTGCAGAAAGGATATATACGGACGAACTGAGGCGTCTTGCATGGGGCACAGATGCCGGGTTCTACAGACTGACGCCGCAGATTGTCATACGGTCGTCTTCAGAAGAGGAAGTGGCGTTTCTGCTGCAGACCGCAAGACACCACGGCATTCCGGTGACGTTCAGAGCGGCCGGAACAAGCCTCTCAGGCCAGTCGATAAGCGATTCCGTGCTGATTGTCACCGGAAAGAACTGGGAAAAATGGTCGGTTTCCGAGGACGGTGAGGCCATCACCCTGCAGCCCGGAATCATCGGCTCACGAGTGAATGCCATCCTCAGGCCATACAAACGCAGATTCGGGCCGGATCCGGCATCGATAAACAGCTGCATGGTCGGCGGCATAGTCATGAACAACGCTTCCGGCATGAGCTGCGGCACGACATCCAACAGCGACAGGACATTGCTCTCCGCCCGGCTCGTATTCATGGACGGAACATGTCTGGATACGGCAAGCAAGGAGAGCCGCAAAGCTTTTGCAGAAAAGCATCCTGAAATCATACGGTCACTTGAAGAACTGCGTGACGAAGTGCGTAGGGACGGACAGCTCACGGAACGGATCCTTCACAAGTATTCCATAAAGAACGTGACAGGCCTGAACCTTCTTCCGCTGGTGACTTTCGACGATCCGTTCGACATCCTGCTGCATCTTATGGTCGGTTCGGAAGGAACACTCGCCTTTCTGTCCGAAGCCACATTCCGCACACTGCCGGCAGCTCCTAAGGAAGCTGACGCCATGGTGTATTTCAAGGACATGGCGGAGGCGGCACGGGCTGTGGTGGCATTGAAAGGCCTGAATGTGACAGCAGCGGAGATGCTCGACAAAAGATCGCTCGCCTCAGTGAACGCAGGTGAAATCGAAGGACTTACGGCAGTGCTCACACAGACACAGGCACCCACGGAGGAAGAGCTTGCTGAAAACGTCCGCGCCATAACGGAAACCCTATCTGAATTCGACATATACGGAAATTTCTCATTCACGACAGATCCTGAGGAATACGGCAGATACTGGGCAATCCGTTCAGGCATATTCCCGACGGTCGGAGGCATGAGGAGGCAGGGAACGACGTGCCTCATAGAAGACGTAGCCTTTCATATTGAAGATATGCCGCAGGCCGTCTGCGACCTGTCTACCCTTTTAGAAAAGCACGGCTACGACGATTCATGCATATATGGACACGCTCTCGAAGGCAACTTCCACTTCATAATAAACCAGTCTTTCTCGACGGAAGCCGAAGTGGAGCGCTACAAGGCACTCATATACGAAGTCGGCGAGCTTGTCGTGAAGAAATACGACGGTTCGCTGAAGGCCGAGCACGGCACGGGAAGAAACATGGCTCCGTTTGTGGAATATGAATGGGGCGCCAAGGCATTCGGAATCATGAAGCGCATCAAGGCAATATTCGATCCGGAGAACCTGCTGAATCCCGGAGTCATATTCAATGAAGACCCTCAGTGCTGCTTCAGGAATTTCAAGGCCCTTCCGATGCTTGCCCCTGCGGACGGAGCTCCGGAAGAGACCGTAAAGGCATACGGCAGACTCAACAGATGCATCGAATGCGGATTCTGCGAAGTGAACTGCCTGTCATGCGGATTCACCCTTTCGTCAAGGACAAGAATCGTCCTGCAGAGGGAGATGGCAAGGCTCGCCTCAACGGGTGAAAATCCCGGACTGCTTGAGAAGCTGAAGAGGCAGTATTCATATTACGGAAGCCAGACCTGCGCCGGAGACGGGCTGTGTTCGATGTCCTGCCCTATGGGAATAAACGTTGCAGACCTCACTCACGAGGTGCGCAGACAGGACATGGGCGCAACAGGATACAAGGTCGGGGAATTCGCCGCCGAGCATTTCCACGGCCTCAAGACAGCGCTGCGAGGCGTTCTTCACCTCGCCTCATTCGGTCATACGGTTCTCGGCACAAAAGCCATGACAGGCATCGGCAAGGCACTTCATTCGGTGGGCGTTCCGCTCTGGACACCGTCGATGCCTAAGGCATACAATGCAGCGGAAGCGGTCGTAAAAGCTGCCACGGAGGGCGGGCGCGACAAGGTGGTGTATTTCCCGAGCTGCCTGAACCAGGCCATGGGTACTGACAAGGCCTCAAAAGGAATGAAGCCGCTCGCCGAAGAGATGGTACAGCTGCTCGGCAAGGCCGGATACGACGTCATATTCCCGGAAAGGATGGACTCGCTCTGCTGCGGCACGATATGGGAAAGCAAAGGACTGCCGGACATTGCACAAAAGAAGGTCAGCGAGCTGGAGGAAGCCCTTTGGAAGGCATCGGAGCACGGGAAATATCCGGTCATATGCGACCAGAGCCCATGTCTGCACAGGATGAAGCAGCATATGACCAAAGTGCAGCTTTACGAATCAGCCGAATTCATCTGGAAATTCGCAAAGGACAGGCTGACGTTCCACAGGACGGATACGCCGGTCGCCCTGCACCTCACCTGCTCGACACGTCTGATGAAGATCGACCGTATAGTCATGGATCTGGCCGAGCTCTGCTCTTCGAAAGTGCTCGTACCTGAAGGCATCGGCTGCTGCGGATTCGCCGGCGACAAGGGGATGACGCATCCTGAACTGAACGCATATGCCCTGCGCAAGCTCAGAAGCAGGATTCAGGAAAGAGGCATAGAGGTGGGCTACTCCAACAGCCGCACATGTGAAATAGGCCTCCAGACCAATTCAGGAATCCCCTACCGTTCGATAATATATCTTGTAAACAATTGTACGACTCCTGCGAGACAGGACAAATAATATATGGAAACGATAAAGTTGAACAACGGCATTGAAATGCCGCTATTGGGATACGGCCTCTTCAAGGTCGATCCGAAGGAATCTGAAAGATGCGTCAGGGATGCCCTGAGCGTCGGATACAGGATGATAGACACTGCGCAGTTCTACGCCAACGAGGAAGGCGTCGGAAAGGCCGTTGCGGAAAGCGGAATCCCGAGGGAAGACATATTCATCGTCACAAAGGTATGGCTCACGAACTCCGGAGAGAAGGCTGCCGCTTCGATTCAGGAAAGTCTGAGGAAGCTGCGCACCGATTATGTGGACCTTCTGCTCGTCCACCAGCCATATGGCGACTATTACAGCATATACAGGGAGCTGGACAAGGCCCGGAAGGAAGGCAAGGCGCGCGCCATCGGTCTGAGCAACTTCTACGACGACCGCTTCTGCGACCTTGTACACAACAGCGGCATAATCCCAGCCATCAACCAGCTGGAAACCAACGTATTCAGCCAGCAGAACAGCATGAGGGAGCTGATGAAGGAATACGGAACAAGCCTCATGGCATGGGGGCCGATGGGCCAGGGCAAGAACGATTTCTTCACCCACGGCACACTGACCGAAATCGGTGCGAAATACGGAAAGACGGCATCACAGGTGGGCCTGAGGTTTCTGGTTCAGCAGGGAATACCTGTAATTCCGAAATCCACCAGCATCCTGCGCATGGAAGAGAACATGAAGCTCTTCGACTTCACTCTCGACAAGCGCGACATGGAAACCATCCTCACCCTCAACCTCAACGACAAAGGCTCAAGAGACTACACAAGCCCGGCATACGCCCGCAGAATCATCTCGCAGACGTTCTGATGGTCCGGATGACCCACGCAAACCGGGGCAAAAGCGTCATGATGAATGGGTAAGACCAAAGACCATGTTTGAGGAGGTAATCGAGAGGGATGGCAAGTCCTTCAGACGCTTTGAGCTGATTACTGCAGAGGAAGCAGAATCCGAGATGAACAAATAGAATTCAAAAATGCATCAATTATGATGGACTTGACCAAAGAACAGAAAAGAATTGCCAAGAGGCTCATCGACATAGCACTTGAACGCGAGTGTGCTGTCTTCAACCTTAGAATGAAGACATTAGCAGGGCATCACCTGAACACAAAACTCACTAAGCCCAACCATCAACGCTATCTTGACATCTATAAGCTGACCACTAAGTTCGACAAGCATATAGCCGACAGATATGACGGATTGAGCGGCTCGAGATATTTCATGACTGTGGTAAATCTGTATTGCGATGGCGTCTTGAAAGACGAAGACATCATCGAATTTGACGATGAAGTCTTCATGCAGATCAAAAATATAGCAGATTGGAGGAATAGATAGCGACGCAAAATGAGTTAATCGTTTTGTAGACTATTTTTGCAGCGACTTCCGATGTTTTAACCATAATTTGCTGAGCTGAAATTATTGTCTCGAACTGAGGAAGATATAGTTTTCATACAGTATTCATGAAGACAGTTGTTCGCGAACGCAAGATTCCTTTTGAGATTAAAGCTGAGAGCCGCAATGAAATTAATGCGAATGGTTGGAATGCAATCATGCAACTTGGTCAGCAAGCCAAAGAAGCCGGGCTACAAGACATGTCTTTGGAGGAAATCAACGCGATTATAAAGGAAGTCAGAGATGCAAAGTAAATATTATGCAGTCTTGATACCAATGTAATGGTATCACATTATTGGGAGCATCTCATATGTCAAACCCGACTAAAGTTCTGAAAGCTGTGACCGCTGGAAACTCTCCTGCCGGATTGGCTTTCCAGCCTATCTCATTACCTTCAATACGAGTTCCTTTTCCATAATCTGAATCCTTTGATTTATTACACTTATTTTGAATTATTCAAATCTATTGCAAATATAGGGATATATTTTTATATGCAAATACCTGCATAAAAAAAAAGTCACAACTTGACAAAAAATTTTGTAGATTTGCTGTGAACCCACCATGCCACAGGCATATGAAGGTTCCAGTTTAACATTAAGTTCAATGACATGTCAAAAACATTTGAAACCAATGCTCAGAAGGCCCTGACGATGGCATCTGGCATCAAGTCGCACCTTAATGAGGTGACGCATCTCGGCATCAAGGCAGAAGGTCTTGACACCCTCGAGGCCGAGGCTAGGAAGGCAATCGAAATGATCCAGGAAGTGGATGCATTAAGGCAGACCGTATCAGAAAAACTTCAGGCAGCAAACGAGAAACTTGCCGATGTGAAGGATCTGGCAATGGGATACCGCCAGACCATCAAGAACAACTTCCCGATGGAGAAATGGGAATACTTCGGCATCATGGATAAAAGATAGCACTCTCTATAGAAACAGACGACCGCAACTTCAATCAGAGGCTGCGGTCATTTTTTTGAAAATCCGGTATCATATCTAATATCTGTTATCAATTGCTATCTTGATCACTCCATCTTCCTTGTTCTCGAATATCTTATAGGCTTCCTCTATGCGTGAGAGAGGGAAGCCATGAGTGATGAGTGGAGTTGTATCTATCTTTCCTTCCTCTATTAGAGACAGTATTTCTGTACAGTCACATCCGTCCACGCCGCCGGTCTTGAATGTGAGGTTCTTGCCATACATCTGTGGCAGAGGAAGTATCTGAGGCCTGCCATAAAGAGCAACCACAGTGACGACAGCATTAGGCCTTGCCGCTTTCCATGCAAGTTCGAAAGTGTCTTCACCTCCAGCGACCTCAATCACGACATCTGCTCCTCCCCTTTCAAGGCTCTGAGCGGCATTAAGGCATTCCTCCGGAGTCACCACCTGCACTGAAGGATAAATAATGCTGAACAAATGCTCTTCGTTCAGAAGAAGCCTCACATACGAAAATCTTCTTCGGGTTCTTTAGCATCACGCACTGAAGCGTGCAGAGTCCGGTCGGACCGGCACCAATGATGAGCACGGTATCGTCTTCCTTGATTTCAGATATCCTTGCTGCCCAGAACCCTGTTGCAAGTACATCACCCACAAATAGTGCCTGCTTATCGGACACACCATCGGGAATCCTGTTGAGTCCCTGGTCGGCATACGGCACGCGGACATATTCCGTCTGACCGCCGTCTATTCGGCACCCAAGCGCCCATCCGCCGTTCGGATCAGTACAGTTGTTCACGTATCCATTCCTGCAGAAGAAGCACTCCCCGCAGAAGGTCTCGACATTGACCGCAACCCTGTCTCCAGGCCTGACTGACGTCACTTCAGCCCCGACCTGCTCCACGACTCCTACCATCTCATGGCCCACGGTGATTCCCGGCACTGCACGAGGAACACTCCCGTGCTTGATATGCAGGTCGCTGCTGCAGATGCTCGAGAGCGTGACCCTCACGATGGCATCCTGAGAATCCGCGATGATCACTGCCCTCTTGTAAAGAGATATGAGTTCCTCATTAAGCCCGACGTTGAAGACGGGGTTTTCCTTTGAAAAGAATCCCGCCTTCACCCAATCCTCCATTATCTTCCCGTTGAATCCGATCCAGTACTCGTTCCAGCCTGTGGACTCGTCCGGCATATACTTATGCCATTCACCGGGGAAGAGCAGGAACATGTAGCCGTCCTTCAGGTGTCATATGCTGCTGGATCTGGAATTGAACATTCCTTTTCCCTTTGCGATATACAGAAGCTGATATTTGTTCAACGTGCGTCCGTTTGCCGTATTGAAGAGATATCTGGTCGGATGGTCCTGTGGAGGATAGGCCTCGTCCTCCCCTATCGACTGATGGCCGACGGTGGTTATGTGCAGTCCCCTGTCATGGTCCGCAGGACTGACCGTGATGTACTTTTTATGGACTTTGGAGGTCAGTGTCATGCAGTTATATGATTCAAAGCGCAAAGATAATGAATTTTAAGCCATATAATGAATCTCCCACACCACCGAAAGTCGAATAGTCAAAAAGTGAAGCGTCCGCGTATATTGCCGGACAGAGAATTAACTGAGCAAATGCAACGGCAACCTATGACGCCGACAGAGATGTGACAGAGATAAAGATCAAGTCAGACCTGACGCTCGTCCGGAAAAACGGCGGATTTTCCGGATGACCCCGGCAATTTGCTCGACTCGTCCGGAAAAACGGGCCTTTTTCCGGAGCAATTCATCGAATCGTGGCAAAAGCGTCACGCCATCTCCTCCATGCCGAGTTCGGGCGGGAGGGGCTTTTTCGGATTCTTGGGGATGCCGTAGCTTATGAGGCGGTTGGCGGCGCCGACAATGCTCTGGCCGCGTTCGCGGATCTTGCGGTCGCAGGCATCATAATATTTCATGGCGTCCTCGAGCTTTTCGCCCATCTTTGCATGAGCGGTGCAGAAATCAGACACACGGGCGAGCATCGTCTCAGCGGCAGCTATAATCTGCTGCTGGTTCGCCACCTGCTCATGGCTCGTCCATGCTATATTTATCATTCTCAGGAAAGGCATCATCGTCTCTTCCGTCGTTATCAGCACGCCCTGAGAATAGGCATCGTGCCATAGATTCGGCTCCGACTCGTAAGCTAATCTGAGGGCGGAATATACAGGAACGAACATTATCACATAGTCGAGCATACGGTGTCCAGGCTTCAGATAACGGCTGTAGTCCTTCTTCGCAAGACGCTTGACCTGCTCCTTCATTGCTGCAAGATTGCGTGACGCCGCATCCGCCCTGGCAGCCTCATCATCGGCCGAATAATAGTCATATAAAGCCGACAGGACGACCTTGGAATCCACCACGATGTCGTTGCCGTCCGGATAATGCAGGATGAAGTCAGGACGCATCCTTCTGTCCGTATCCTCATTGCGGATTATATTTCCGTGCTCGTCACGCAGCGTCTCCTCCCTGTCGTAGTCCCTGCCTTCCCGGAGCCCTTCCGCCGTGAACAGATTGTCAAGAATCACCTCGCCCCAGTTGCCCTGTGTCTTGTTCCTGCCGCGAAGCGCATCGGCAAGGCTGTCCGCCTTGTCACCGATCGATACGGTCTGCTCGCGAAGGTTCTTCACAGCATTCTCGATATTCTCCTTCAGGCTCTGCGACACTTCCGTATGAGTCTTGCGGTTCTGATCGAAGGCTTCCTTCATATCCTTCATATTCTTGTCAAGGCCGCCTGCAAGCGCTTCGAACGTCGCCTTCGCCCTCTTCTCAAGCTCTTCCTCACGCGCCTTCAGCACACGTTCGCTCTCCGCCGTCATCTCCGCTCTCATGGCCTCCAGCTGCCTGCGCTGCACCTCATCATACGACGCACGAAGCTCCGCCAGAGCCCTCTGATGCCCGGCGTTCAGCTCAGCCACAGTCCTCTCATTCCCCTCCTTCAGCTCCGTGATGGTACGTTCGTAGCTCTCGGAAACCAGAGCCACATTCCTCTTCGAATTCCTCAATGCGACCGCAAGACATGCAGCCGCAACAGACAGCAGCACCACTGCCGCCAGACATATCGTCATCGCCGTCATAATCTGTCATTTCTTAGCTTTGCGACGGGCCGTCAGTTCACGCTGGAAGGCACGGGCATTCTTCAGATGTTCGCTGTAAGTCACTGCAAAACGGTGCGTTCCGTCAAAGGCAGGGCTTGCGCAGAAATATATGTAGCCGTGGCTGTCCGGGTTCAGGACAGCATCCAGACAGGCCTTCGGAGGCACATTGATCGGTGCGGGAGGCAGACCTGCATACTTGTATGTATTATATGGAGAGTCCACCGTCAGGTGCTTCTTGAGCACGCGGTCCAGCTTGTAGTCGAAGCAGAAGCAGACGGTCGGATCCGCCTGAAGCTTCATCCCTTTCTTATAGCGGTTCAGATACACTCCTGCGATCTTAGGATATTCGAAATCCTTGAGCGTCTCACCGCTCACTATCGAAGCCAGAATCGACACATCCATCCTGCTGAGTCTCTGGGCCTTGGCCTTGGCATCGCGCTCCGGAGTCCAGAACGACTCATATTCCTTATGCAGGCGGTCAAAGATTTCCTCAACCGACGCAGTCCAGTACATCTCATACGTGTCCGGAAGAATCATCGCAAAGACATTCTCCGGCGTAAATCCGTATCTTTCAAGAAATTCCGTAGAATCCAGAGCAGCGGCCACAGAAGCGGAATCCGCCATCATCTGCATGCTTATCTTCTTCGCGACCCGGCCTTTGCTGCGCATCGTGCCGGAAAGCGTCATCATCTGCGGAGTCTGCCAGCCGTATACGAGCATACGAGCGACATAAATGCTTGTCGCTGAAGACTCCACGACATAACGGCCCGGCTTCATTGCAGCAGCGACATCCATCTTTCTGAAAGTCCGCTCTATGCTTTTCGGCCTCAGCACGCCGGCTCCGCTCTGCAGCGAATCCATGACTTCCTGCACATCGGTCCCCGGACGCACATAAAGCACATATTCCTTTGAAAAGTTAGGCTTCCTGTTGTCGCTGTAATACCTTCCGAGCACAAAACCGCCGATTCCGGCCAGGACAGCCATGACGGCAAGCACCCATAAGCTTATCTTCAATCTTACTGTCATATCATTTCCTCAATCTTATTATATCTCCTTCCTTCGGGACGTACCCTTGCTCAAATCCGTTCAGTTTGTAAAGTTTCGAAAGCTTCAAGGCGTACCTCTGGGAAATCTCCCTCATGGTCTCGCCTTCCTCGATCACATGCTTGTCAAGTCCTTTCGCGGCCTTTCCCTTCTTGGCCCTGAGATACACCACTGTGCCCGGCTGAAGCCCCCCGGAATACCACAGGTCGTTGAATTTCAGAATCTCACGCGGGAAAAGTCCGTAATATGAAGCCAGGCTTTCATATGTATCCCCTTCCTCAGCATATACGAACGGAACACCGTTCTTCGTATACACCTGACGCGAGAGCGGAAACTGGAAATGGCCGCTGCGGACATCCGACAGCGGCACGACCTCCTCCATCTTTGAAGGAGGAGCAGGAACCGCAGAAGCGTCAGAAACGTCTTCCGTATGTCGGTCATGACGGTTTCTGCGTACCGAGCCCGGCCTGCGCGAGTCATATTCGTACAGACGGTAATCCTCTATTATCTTTATCAGCTTCTTCGGATACGACGGATCTGTGGCGTAACCGGCCTTTCTGAGGCCGTACGCCCATGCCTTGTAGTCCGTCACGCGATAGTCGAAAAGGAACTTGTAGCGGTCGCGGTAGCGCAGGAAATCGGAATGGTCACGGAAAGACTCCTCCGGAGACGAATACCTGCGGAAGCACTCGCCACGGCGTTCGTCGTCGTAGCGGATGGTCTTTCCCGTCCACCCGTTATGGCACTTTATGCCGAAATGGTTGTTGCCTCTGACCGCAAGATCGGACATGCCGTTTCCCGACTCAAGCATTCCCTGGGCAAGGGTTATGCTGGCCGGTATGCCGCTGCGGTACATCTCCTCGACGGCAAGTTCCGCGTATTTCTCAATGTAGCGTTCCTGCGGAGAACCGTCCGGGCGGGCCCGGAGCGAAAGCATCGCCAGAAACACGAAAAAACAGGTCGTAAATATCCTTTTCCTCATATCCCGGATTGAAACATTCTAATGTACATCCTGCGAAGATAAGGATTTTTTACGATATTCGGACGGTGAACAGCCGAACTCTTCCTTGAAATGGCCCGCAAAGACCTTAGGAGAGTTGAATCCGACCATATAGGCGACCTCGGAAATGTACACTCCGTCCGTCTCCAGCAGCTGTGCAGCCTTCTTCAGACGCAGGGCCCTGATGAACTCGACCGGCGTCTTTCCCGTGATGTAAAGCAGCTTCTTATAAAGGCTTGCCCTATGCATGTACAAAGCCGCAGAAAGCTCGGCCACGGAGAAATCCGGATTGCTTATGTTCTCGTTTATTACGTTTATGGCCTTCTGCAGGAGACGATCGTCCATCGATGTCAGCGTAATCTGCTCTGTCGTTATTTCAAGTTCCTTTTCGAAAAGGCGCTTCGAACGCTTCTTCCACTGGATGAACTTCGCAATGCGCAGACGCAGGATGGACATGTTGAAAGGCTTGGTGAGATAGTCGTCGGCTCCGGATTCGAGGCCGTGGCATTCATCATCACGCATCGCCTTGGCAGTCAGCAGAATAACAGGTATATGAGACGTATTTATGTCCGACTTCATCCTTCGGCAGAATTCCGTTCCGTCCATCACCGGCATCATGACGTCACATATGACCACATCCACATCGTTGGCCTCGACTGCCTTCAGGGCTTCCGCTCCGTCACAGGCATACAGGACATTGTACTCATCGCTCAGTGAGGCGCAGAGAAAAGTCCTGAAATCGTCATTGTCGTCCACTACGAGAACCGTCGGACGCCCTTCGACGGCAGGAACATCAGCAGGAGAAGCCGTCTCCGTCACATCCTCGTCATCAACCGTTTCCGCGCTTTGTCTCTGCACCGGGAGGGTGAAAGAGAATATGCTTCCGGTCGGTTCATTGTCACGCACCGAGATGTCGCCACCATGAAGCTGGATGAACTCACGCACCACATGCAGGCCGATGCCGCTTCCTGCAGGACTGCCCTTCGACTGATAGAAACGGTCGAAGATGCGGTGCCTGTCCTTTTCAGGAACACCGCAGCCTGTGTCACGCACTTCCACAGCCACATGATCCTGCCCGTCCATATGGACATCGACAGTAATCGCACCTCCCGACGGAGTGAACTTGAAGGCGTTTGAAAGCAGGTTCGTCAGCACCTTGACAATCTTGCCCTGATCGAAATCGAATACAAGGGAATCAATATCCGACACCACGGAAAGAATGACAGACTGGCTTTCTGCCATCAGACGGAAGGAATCGGAGGCATCACGGACAGCTGATATGAAATCCGCCGACGCAAGGTTCAGATCCGTTCCGTACATCTCTATCTTTCTCAAGTCCAGGACTTCATTCACGAGATTCAGCAGCCTTTGGGCATTGCGGTGCACAGTCATCATGAAGGCATCCTCGCGAAGCTCGGGATTCTTTGCAAGCTTTTCCTCAATCGGTGTAAGAATAAGCGTGAGCGGCGTTCTGAAATCGTGGCTGACGTTTGTAAAGAACTGCATCTTCATCTCATCGAGATAATGCCTGCGTTCCTGCTTCATGGCAAGTTCCCTCTGACGCGCATCCATCCTTCTGCGTCTTCTCACCATGAGAGAGGCGAAGCATAGCAGAGCCGTGCCGGCCAGCACGTACAGGCAGATGGCCCACCATGTCTTCCACCACGGGGGCAGGATACGGATGTCCAGAGTGATTCCTCTGGACGAATCACTGATGTCCGGAGTCAGGCAGAGCCGGTATTTTCCGGGACTCAGGGACGTGAATGTCAGACGGTTGAGATTCTTGTCCGTAGTGATCCATTCGTCGGACAGGCCTTCCAGACGGTAATACAGGTTGCAGTCCTGCACGGAAAAATAGTCCAGATTCGTGAAGTCTACGGATATGAGCGAGGCTTCATGAGGCAATGTCACAGCCTGTGTATATTCCAATGCCTTTTCGAGAATCACATCACCATCGTATTCCTGCCCCGGGCGTACAGGCATGCTGCCGACATACAGTCTTGTGAAATACAGTTTTGCTTCGTCATGCGCCATCCTTGCGGAGAGCTTGTCCGGAGAAAAACGCATCACTCCGCAGAAGCTTCCCATAAGCATGTCGCCGGTTGGTGTCATGCAGGCCGCCTTCTGATTGAAGTGCAGGTCCGGAATCTGCGGAAAGCTGTAGGAGCTGAAGTCAAAGGCATAGCCATGCTCAGTGCTGCGGAACACATCCACCCGGCAAAGCCCTTTGTCCGTCACCACCCATATTGCAGAAGAAGCGTCCTCCAATATATCCCTGACGGCCCTCAGAGCAGGATGTGACGGTGTATATACTGCTCCTGAAGCAGGATCATACACCTGCACAAGGCCATCCTCGTCCATCCAGACGAGCCCCCTTGAGTCCACATGCACACCCGTCATGTTTTCGAAGGCCAGGCCGTCAGCCGTACCCACGACACGTGAGGTGCATGTATGGGAATTGAATATCGTAAGTCCGTAGGCTGTCGCCAGATATATATTGCCGTCCGGAGCGCAGTCCAGATCCAGCACATAATCGTTTGAAATGCCGTGCGTGGCACTGACAAAAGTCCGGCACGATCCATCCGCCGGATTGAAGAGCTGAAGGCCGCCTCCCAACGTCGCAAGCCAGATGCGGCCTGAAGCGTCGTGGTCGATCGCCCATATGTTCTCGGAGGCAAGCTGCCCGGCTCCGCTGCGGTCATAGTCGTATGTACGCATCCTTCCGTTCTCCATGCACGTCAGTCCGCCATAGAAGGTGCCTATCCACAGCCTACCGGCATTGTCGCAATGGATGTCCGTGATGACATTGCTCGCAAGGGCACTGTTCGCAATGTTGTAGAGCCTTTCCGTACCGTCCGCAGGATTGTACCTTATCAGTCCGTAACCATCGGTTCCGAACCACTGCATGCCTCTGGAATCTTCGCAGGATGCATTGATGTCGTCCGGAAAGCTATAGTCGTGAAGTGTCTTCAGATGCGACAGGGACCATGTCCGGTTGTCGCCCCGCCATATCGAAAGGCCTTTTTTGGTATATCCCACCCATATATTGTCCTGACTGTCACGAAAGAGGGCGTATACACCGTTGCTGGCCAATGTATTGGCATCGTCAGGCACATTCTTCAGCCGGTGAAGGACATCTCCGCGACGGCTGCATATCGTGATTCCGCCGTGATCGGAAGCAAGCCAGACATTCCCATCGGCATCTTCTAAAATCGCACAGATGAAGCCCCCGGATATGTTATGGTCGCGTGATTCCTCTGAGTAACGGATTGTTTCAGAACCGTCCGAAGGCAGCATCCACACTCCCCTTGCGCCCTGTGAAAGCCACATGTTACCTGCCGAATCCGCAAAGACACAATGGAATCTATGGTCAGTACTGCCCTCAGGCACTTCCACAGGAGCCTTGATGACATCCAATGCCCGTATCCCGTCCGCTCCATAGGCATACCTGTATACATCGCCGTCCGCACATAGCAAATACGTTATTCCGTTAGTGCAGAAGATGTCATACGGAGTTCCGTCCACCCGCCCGGCCTCCAGCGTCTGTCCGGTTCCGGCCATCCTTACCTTGAGGATTCTGTTGTCCGTCCACCACAGATTGAATCTGGAATCTATCTGCACGACATCCAGCCATGTCGAGGCGCCAAGCTCGGCAGCAGCCTCCTGTTCGGTACCGATACGGCAGGTCTGAGGATCATATATTACAAAGCCGTTACGCTTCTTCGTCCATATCCTGCCCTGAGCATCCTGCTGTATGTCCTGAAAGGAATCGCCCTCACATATCACGTCCTGCTCCAGCACATGGCCACCCATGCCTCTGTAAAGTCCGTTTCTCGTGCCTATCCAGATAAAGCCGTCACTGTCCTGAAATATGCTGTTGATCCAATGGTTCGGGGTCTGGACATGTTCAAACAGATAATTTCCTGCCTCCGCGCGCATCAGGAACGGCAGAAGCAGGAAAACTATGATAGAGACAAATCTTTTCATCAATCGGAATTTGCCCTAAAGTTAGTCATTTAATCCGGATATTGTGTCTTTCCGGCCTCGATTATGGCCTCATATGTCGCCTGTTCCGTGACCTTGAGTTCACTTCTGTCGATGAGGTCTCCCTCGCAGTGCCAATAGAAAGGCACACAGCCGTTGGCCTTGGACTCCCTTACCACACAAGCGTTGAATGCAGCACGGGACTTCATGTAGCCCTCGTATGCCTTTTCATTTTCAGCGGCAGTTCCAAGATTGCAGTTCTTGGTCGTACATACGCTGTATTCACCGATGATGACAGGTATACCCTTGTCCCAGAATTTCTTCTTCATCTTTGCCATCTGCTTTGCCACATAGCCTTCATTGTAATTCCTGTCCCACCGTCCTGCATATGCGCCTGCAGCATATGATTCCTGTTCATCTCCCCAGAAGTACATCATCTTTCCCCAGCTTTCGTCCTGCGCAAGACCGCAGAATGTCCAAGGCGTATAATAATGTACTTCGGCTGCAAGTCTGTCCTCTACAGAATCGACCGGAAGCCTGTCCATCAGCTGATCGGTCTTGTCGATATCCGTGCTTGGTCCCTGAACCACAAGTACGCGATAGGCATTTCTACCTCCTGTCTTGCGGACAGCATCGACGAAAGTCTGCTCATACCTCAGAAGAGTCTCCATATGTGACGCATTCTCGGCATTCGGCTCGTTCGTGCCGGCAAAGACAAGATGCTCGTCGTAGTCGCGGAATGTCGTCGCGATCTGGGTCCAGATAGAATGCTGCTCAGCATTTACAGCCTCATCATATCCGTTCGGGATATCGTTTTCGAGCCAGCCCTGATCCCAATGAATGTTCAGGATGGCATACATATCGTTATCAACGACATAGTCCACGACTTCCTTGACGCGGCTCATCCAGCTGCTCTTGACTACATATCCGTCTCCAGGCTCGAGATACTGATGCCATGAGCACGGTATACGTACAGCATTGAAGCCCAAGCCCTTAATATACTTGATCATAGCCTCCGTCGTCCTCGGAGCGCCCCACGAAGTCTCGCCTCCTGTAGCCTCGAGGGTATTTCCGAGATTTATACCCAGTTCCATTTTCTTCATGAGGGTCTTCGCATCGCTCTCCATACCTGTCATATCAGCTTCAGGCACGTCCTCATCATTTGCAGCCTGAATCACCTGCACCTGATACTGCTCATCAGCTGATGTAAAGGTAATGACAGCTTCACGCGCAAAGTTCTGCATATTCAATGTCGCAGCAAATAAAGCAGTTCCGGCCTTGATATCCTTCTCCTCCAGAGTAAGCCATGAAGCATCCCCAAACGAGACTTCGTAATCCTCGGCAGCCTGTGCCGTGATATAGAAGGTCGTCGCCGTATAAGGAAGTCTGACAGGAGCCTCGTCCACGAGAAGTGAATACCCTCGCTGAGTCACTGTCACCCGACCGGCTTCCTCGCCATCGATCATTACGGAAAGCACTTTCTCCCTTTCGGAGACATTCGGATTCTCCTGAACGGAAATCGTGAACTTGCTGATCTTGTCGGAAGCATATGGTTCCTTGACCACAGTGCACCATGAAGCAGTACCTGTGACCCCAACTTCCGCCGTCGTCTGGACAAAAAGTTCCTGAGTCCCGCCGGCAGCAGTGAAAACGAATTCGGTCGCGCCTATCTTGAATTCCACGACGTCATTCTTAAGATCGTCCGGCTGACATCCGATAAACGCAGACATGGAGATGATCCCCATAACGACAATTGCAATATATTTACGCATAATTTCGAGATTTGAATTGGGAAGCGGCGGTCCGGCCAGAGACCGCCACCTCAAATCATATTACATGAGGGTAATCGCATCAACGCTTACCTGTACAGCTGCAGGATCCACGAGATCCGCGCCCAAGCCTACGATATCGAGGACGTAGACAACAGCACCTTCAGCAAGTGCAGAAACAGGAGCAGTGAAGATGTATGTACCATCTCCGGTCACAGTCGTGCCGGCTGTTTCGTTCTTGTTATCTGACTGAACGCTCCAGTCAGGGTTTGAGTAATAGATACCGCCAATGTATGAACCGGCAGCACCTTCCTTCAGCTCGATACCGCTGAATGTAACTGCCATGATCATGTTCTCAGAGAATGAGATTTCTGCCGTATTTACAGCAGGATCAGGCTTGGTGGATCCCCATTCATTGTAGAACTCGATACGGTAGTTGCCGTTATTCTCAAGGTCACCGAGAGCAAGCTTTGAGTTGTCAGCTGCAAGAGACTTGATCGCAGGGAGTTCACCGTCAAGGGTAATCTTGTTGACGTAAGCAACCGGTGTAGAGCCATCGGCAAGATCAGCAGAAAGCCCTACAATATCCAGCACGAATACGACAGCGCCTTCTGCGAGTGCAGCTACCGGAACCTTGAAATTATAGGTGCCGTTTCCTGTCACCATCGTACCGGCAGTCTCATTCTTGGTATCAGCCTGTACAGACCAGTCCGGATTTGAATAGTATACACCGCCGACATACGAACCTGCCGCTCCGTCCTTGAGCTGGATACCGCCGAGAGTGATGCTGATATTCATTTCCTGAGAGAATGAAATATCTGCAAGATTAACAGCCGGATCATCTTTTGTAGAACCCCACTCATTGTAGAATTCGATACGGAGATTACCATTCCCTTCAAGGTCACCGACAGCAAGCTTTGTATTGTCAACAGAAAGCACCTTTGCTTCTGCAGGAGGAGTCACTACTCCACCACCGCCGGCACCGACATTTGCCACGAGATGATAGCCCATGTACTCTTCCTTTGCAGGATCCTTGGCACCGACCCACATCTCCGAAATGACACCGTTCTTTGTAGTGATCTCCATGATGCGGAGCTGGTTCTCTGCTGTTGTCGCGAACGATGCCCAGCCGACCACTGTGAACGATGGTATTCCGTTGTCGAATGTATAGACGCCCTTCTCGTCAAGAGTATATGTACCCTCGGCCTCAGACCCGTCAGGAATGACGACCTTATATGAATTGTCTGCACTGTCCATTGTAAGAGAGAAGCCTTCATATACAGCAGGATCAGGAGTTCCGAGCCAGTCAGCATACTCGCCAGGAGTAAGCCAGCCGTTCATGCGCGAACCGTCCATGTTGCACCAGTCGAGAGGATTCTGATCTGAAAGCTTCCACTCGATTGCAGTCTGGGAAATCGTACCTACGATATCCTGCCATCCTTCAGGAAGGACAGGCTCAGACGGCTTTGCAGGCTCTTCCGGCGCTGGCGGATTGTCCCAATAGTTCTGTGACACATAGTTGTACAGAAGGAGACATGGGCCTTCTGAAGGATCGTTGTCACGGATAACTCCAAGCTGGAGGAAGTCTTCAGTAAGCTGGATCACACGTGCATTGCCCCACTGAGTGACGATTGCGTCACGGCCCGGATCATGAAGGATGCCTGCATCCGACATTGTAAGATTATAATTCTCCGTATCGAGAAGGAAAGTACCGTTCTGCTCAGACTCGACAGAGCCGTCAGCATTGAGTCGTGTCACCTTCACGTGAGCTCCGTCAATCAGGTCAAATGTCATCGTACCGTAGTCCATTGCACCTGTACCTCCGAAAAGCCATGAACCGTTTCCGGCCCAGTCTGCTGCCCAGTTCCACGAATCAAGTGTACCGTCACCATTGTAGTCGGTCGCCTCCTGACCTCCGTTTACGTTTCCATACCAGTCGTCAGTACCATAGAAGTAGAGAGGGCCTGCGAAATACTTGCATCCGTCTGCAGAGACATCAAGTTTCCATGTCTTCGACTGACCTTTTCCACCTGTGAGGGTGTTCCACATTGGGTCATCCACATAGGAAAGGTTGTCGGTTGTGAGATTCAGCACATATGGCTCGCCATATACATAGCCGCCGGCGGTTTCAACACCGAACTTTATTGTATACTCGCCCTTGAACGCTATCTTAAGTGTGATTTCATCCTTCTGACTACGTCCCTGAGGATGCTCCCACAGAGGAGTATAGCCAGCCATAAGGTTCTTGAGGTAGACCGTATTAGGATCTGTCGGGTCCTGGGTAACGCTGTATGCAATACCCTGTACAAGCTCGTCCGCAGTCACATCGACAGGGCCCAACTCATACTCTTCCGGCATACAGGCATAAACCCCTGCAAGGCACAGAAGCGACAATATGAACAATCTTATATTTTTCATAACAGTGTTTCTATTAAAGGTTATTACCAGCCCTTGTTCTGAGTGTAAACATTGCCGGAAAGTGTGATCTGATTGTCAGGAATACGGCAGAGGCCACGCTTTGAGATGACGTTCTGAGCATCGATCTTGACCACATCATTCTGGTTGCCGCTGAGGACGGTCCATGAACCTGCGATTTCGTTTGCGGCATAGTCCACTCCCTGACGGAGAAGATCCCAATAGCGGAGGCCCTCACCCATGAACTCACGGTGACGCTCTGCGATGATGTTGTCCTTGGAATAATCGACGGCTCCGAGACCTGCTCGTGCACGCACCTCGTTCATGTATGATGCGTCTTCCTTGAGCTCTGAAAGCATGAGAAGGACATCAGAATATCTCATGATCACGTAGTCCTGATACTGTGAAATCTGGAAGTCGTGGCCGCCCTCCCATGTCGATTCAGCCTGAACCTCAGGGACTGCCTGTCCGCCTACGTTGTATGAAAGAGGGATATACTTCTTGAGATTGTAGCCTGTGTACTCACGCTGGTCTGCAAGCTCGACTTCACCGAACATTGCCTGACGGCCTTCTCCGACGATGTCGATGATGGTAGCGGCCTGACGTGCGTCACCTGCCTCGAAGACATTCCATGAATCAGGATTCACCGTACAAGCGCCCCATCCCTTTCCGTAAGGGACTGCACATGCATCAGAGATGCCACGGAGGCCCACCATCACAAGCCAGCGGTTACCAGTAGTCACTCCGTTGTAGTCCTGGGTATAGTTGAACTTCATTGTGAAGAGGTACTCGTTCACTTCTGAATCCTTGCATCCGATGCCTACCCAGTCGTGATAGTTAAGGCCCTGGCCGTCACCGTTGTCAGTAGCGACAGCAGCCCTCCACAGACGTGCGAATCCGTTGTTCTCGGAATTCTGCACGAGACCGTAGTTTCCGCCGGCAACGACATCCTCAAGGCCCTTGATCACATAGTCCTTCGTAACGTCAGCCGGTTCCTTTCCGTAATATCCCTTATAAAAGAGGTATACACGTGCGAGCATTGCCTTTGCGGCCTCGGATGTAGCGCGTCCGTCATTTACTGCATGCCATGCCTTTGTAGGAACGTACTTGATGTTCTCGGCAGCGAACTTGAGGTCTGCAAATATCTGTGCATATGTCTCTTCCGGATCTGCCTGAGGCACGATGTCCTTGTTCGGAGCTGTGAGAAGAGGCACACGCTCGAAAAGACGGACGAGGTCGAAGTACTGTACTGCGCGGAGGAAACGTGCCTCGCCCTCTACAGCAGCCTTTGTCTCTTCAGCTGACGAAGTGTTGAAGTCCGCAGACTCTTCCCATGTGATGTTGTCCAGCTGCACGAGCAGAGAGTTTGCGTTGAAGATACCTGCATAATACAGCGTCCAGAGTGTTTCGAAGAGGTTCATATCTGCAGGGGACTGACTCTGGTCAAAACGGTCAATTACCTGATAGCCACGGCCGTCACCATTTCCTGTAGCTCCGAAGCAGTCGTCACTCATAATCTCCGAAGCCTCGAAGAATGAAGGAGAAGCTCCTCCGGATGCTGTACGGCGATAACCGTCATAGCAGCCGACGAGGGCGGCCTTTGCATCGGCCATTGTCTTGTAATATGTCTGTGAGTCGATACTTGACATCGATTCCGTGTCGAGAGAGCATGCAGTACCGCTTACAGCCAACAGAACTATTGCAGCATTTCTAAAAAACTTTTTCATAATTCTCTTTGATTTAAACGGTTAGAACTGAAGGTTTACACCAAGGAGGAATGTACGCGGATGCGGATAGTATCCGAGATCGATGCCTGAGCACCAGCCTGAAGTACCGTAACCGATTTCAGGGTCCATTCCGTCATACTTCGTGAATGTGAACGCATTCTGCACTGAGACATAGAGTCTTGCCTGGCTGAGCCACTTCACATTTGCAAGACGTGCGAAGTCGTAGCCGAGGGTGATGTTGCTGATGCGGAGGTAGCTTCCGTCCTGAAGGAAGAGATCCGAGAACTCAGCGTAGTTGATGTTCTGGTCTGTCACGCGAGGAATTCTGTCCGACGTGCCCTCACCATGCCAGCGTCCGAGGACTGCAGTGGTGTAGTTCGCATACTTGTTAGTGAAGTTCCTGTACGACTGCACAAGTTCAGCTCCTGCAGAACCGTAGGCTGTGACATTGAAGTCGAGGCCCTTCCAGTCGAATCCGAGGTTGAATCCGTATGTGAATTCCGGCATACCGTTTCCGAGGTCAACCTTATCGCTGTCGTCGATCTTTCCGTCCCTGTTCTGGTCTACGAAACGGACGTCACCTGGCTGCACATCCGACTGGAGTACACCGAGGCCAGCAGCCTTATGGTCATTGATCTCCTGCTGATTCTGGAAGATGCCGTCGGTCTCAAGGCCCCACCAGTAACCGATAGAGTGGCCGTTTTCAGCACGGTAGAACTCCTTGGCATTGTCGAAGAGCTCGTTAGTGTTTCCGTGGATGATTCCGTCTGAGTTAGGGATTTCGCCTACGACGTTCTTGTTGTATGCGCCGTTTACACCTATATAATAGTTGAAGTCCTTTCCGATATGGTCGTTCCAGTTGAGTGCAAGCTCGACACCTGAGTTGGTCACGTCACCTCCGTTGATATACGGTGCTCCGGTACCTGCGGTTGCAGGAATAGGGGCTGTGACGAGCCAGTCGCGCGTAATCTTACGATACCAGTCTGCATTCAGGCTGAGGCGGCTGTCAAGGAAACGTGCATCGATACCGAAGTCGAGCTGTTCCGAAGTCTCCCACTTGATAGCTGAATTTGCAAGACGCTCCTGTACCGCACCGAGAGTCTCGGCAGCTGAACCGAGCTCGGCACCGGAGCTGGTACCGAATGTGTATGAGTGGTTTACAGTCGAGATAGGAGCTGTGAATGCATAGTTGGTGATGTTCTTGTTACCCACCTGTCCCCATGACGCACGGATCTTGAGGAAGTCGAGGCCTTCGGCATTGCGGAGCCAGTCCTCTTCGGTCATCACCCAGCCGGCAGACACTGAAGGGAAGAATCCCCAGCGGTTGCCCTTGGCGAACTTCGAAGAACCGTCGGCACGGAATGTCGCATTGATCATGTACTTCTCCTTGTAGTTGTAGCCGAGACGTGCGAATGCCGAGAAGGTCTTGTCGATGTCGTTCACATTACCCTGAGGCTTGCCCCAGAATGTGTTGTCGTCAGAACCGTTGTTGAGCCATGCATGGTCGAAGTCCTTGAACTGCTCGACAGAAATCTTGTTGGTTCCGTACATCCACTCGCCGTAGTTCGTGTCCCACTCGGAACCGATCATAGCAGAGATGTTGTGGTTCTCGGCGATTGTAGTGTCGTATGTCGCAGTGTTGATCCAGGAGAAGCTGTAGCCGCTTGAAAGGTTCTGGCTTACGGATGCATAATAGTCGGTCTCACCTGAAGGGATGGTACCGTATGAGTTCCAGCGTGCATTGTAGCCGATGCCGTGGCCGTTAGATGAATAATGAGAGAAGCCCACGGTAGACTTGATTGCAAGGCCCTTCACAGGAGTGAGTTCCACATATACGTCACCGATGAAGTTCTGTGAAGCCGATGTAGACCTGCCGAGCATCATGGATGCATAAGGGTTGCCGTCGTTGTTATACCAGTTTGTGCTGTCGTATGCAGAGTCGTTCCAGATGCCGCCCTCATCGCCCCAGCCGTAATAGTTGTTTCCGTATACATGGGCGAGAGGTGAGGTGTTGAATGCTCCGCGGAGGGTGTTGTTGTACTGGTTGCCCACTCCGATGCCTGCGGACTTGCCGTAGACGAAAGTCATGTGCTCACCCACCTTGAGAAGGTCCTTGTACACCTTGTGCTCTGAGTTGAGACGCACCTTGTAGCTCTGGTAGCTTGACTTCTCGCGGCTTCCTGCGATACCTTCCTGATCCGTATAGTTGAACGAAAGTGCATATACGGAAATGTCGTTTCCTCCTGTCACGCCGACTGTGTAGTTCTGCGTCGGAGCCGACTCACGGAACATCTGGTCCACCCAGTCCGTATCTGCAAGATTATACTGTGACCAGTCGTAAGGGACGCTGCCTGAATTGAGTGCCTGCTCGTCCATGATCACCTTATATTCCTCAGCATTGAGCATGCGCGCCTGACGGTAAACGGTCTGAACGCCATAATATCCGTCGAAATAAACATGGGCCTGTCCTGCCTTACCGGTCTTCGTGGTCACGAGAACCACACCGTTGGCTGCCTGCGAACCGTAGATGGCTGCAGAAGCGGCATCCTTGAGCACGTCGATGCTCTCTATATCGGCAGGGTTGATCTTCGAGATGTCTCCCGGCACTCCGTCAACGATATACAGAGGGCCTGAGCTTCCTGTAGTACCGATACCACGGATAGTGACCTTCATTCCTTCGCCTGGCTGTCCTGATGTAGAGGTGATCTGCATACCCGGGGTCTGGCCCTGAAGCGCCTGAAGGGCGCTTGTGGTATTGCGCTTCATGAGTTCGTCACCCTTGACATTGAGATTTGCACCTGTCACGAGCTTCTTCTTCTGGACACCGTAGCCGACGACCACGACATCTTCAAGCGTATTCAGATCCTCTTCAAGGACGAAATCGATCACAGAGCGACCGTTGATCTGCTGTGTGACCGTCTTGTAGCCGAGGCATACGACAGAAAGCTCCGTCGTCCCTGTCGGCAACATCATCGAGTAGGTACCGTCAGCTTCGGTCATAGTTCCGACCGTCGTACCAAGCACGACGACTCCGGCTCCTATGACAGGAGAACCGTCGGCCGCAGCGGTAACCTTACCTGTGACATGGGTCTGGGCAAATGCCTGCCCCCCCCATGCGACAATCGCGAGCAGCGCTGCAAGCGCCGTCACGAGTCTTTTAGGGAAAATCTTTTCCATAGAGACAGTGTTAGTTTGTGGTTAATAATTATGTTTTGTGTCATTATAGCAAGCAAACGCGAGCATTTTCACATAGCAAATATACGGATTCCCGACGGAAAGGAGTGGGAGTTTTTGTTGTTTCTTCATGTAATAAATGTTGTTGAAAGTGCGAAAACATTAGGAATATGTCGTGATTGTTTTCTAAATTTGCTCCCGCCTCACGGGCATAAGACACCGAAACATATAACCGATACAGATACATGAAACGACTAATGACCTTAGTCCTCCTGCTATGCACATGCCTTGCAGCGGAGGCAAAACTTTCGATTTCGAAACTTTGCAGCGATTCGATGGTGCTGCAGCAGAATTCACAGGCGACGATCTGGGGAACGGCAAAAGCAGGCTCCCAGATATCTGTAAGCCCATCATGGAACGGCAGGACATATCGATGCAACGCCGATGGCGAGGGAAGATGGACTGTCAAAATTGATACACCTGAGGGAAGTTACAAAAGTCACACCCTTACCGTAAAGGGAGATGGAGAGACCGTACGCATCAATGACGTTCTGGTAGGAGAAGTATGGCTTGCCTCCGGACAGAGCAACATGGAGATGCCGATGCGAGGCTTCTACAACTGCCCTGTCGAGGATGCTCTCGACTACATCAGTGCCCCTGCAGCGAAGGAAAAGATAAGGATGTTTACGGTTCCGATCAAGCAGTCCTACGAGCCGCAGACCGAGGTGGAAAGCAGCTGGCTTGGAGCGGAAGCGTCAACAGTTCCGGGGATGAGTGCAGTGGCATACTTCTTCGCACACGAGCTGAACGAGATGCTGGACATTCCTGTGGGAGTCATTTCGTGCGCATATGGCGGAGCGCGTGTCGAAAGCTGGACGTCTAAGGAGATTCTTGAGACGTATCCGGACGAAGACCTCAGCCGTGAGCACATCGAGTCCATGGTCCATTATCACCGCCCTTATCTTGCATACAACGCAATGCTCTGCCCTGTAATGGGATACACCATAAAAGGCTTCATCTGGTATCAGGGATGTTCGAATGTCGGAAAGCATGAGCAGTTCGTGGAGCGCATGGAGAACATGGTCGGACACTGGAGGAAGTGCTGGAACGACACGGATGCCAGCCTGCCATTCTATATGGTGGAAATCGCACCTTACCGCAACAAGCCGGCAAGCGCCACAAGCTGGTATGCCCTTCTGAGGCAGGCCCAGCATGAGGCGGCAAAGAAGATTCCGAACAGCGGCATCGTCGTGACGAACGACCTTGTGGAGAGCTATGAGATGGACAACATACATCCGGCAAAGAAGAAGCCTGTCGGGGAGAGACTTGCATATCTTGCACTGAACCGCAACTATGGCTTCACCACGATTGCATGCGACAGTCCTGAGGCGGTACGCGCGATACAGATGGGAAGCGGAAACGAGATCGGAGTGGAGCTTACGAACTGCTGGAACGGAATAAGCCGCTGGATGGAGATCGAGGGACTTGAGGTGGCCGGTAGCGAAGGTATATTCTATCCCGTGACTTACGCATATTTCGAATGGGAGCCTAAGATACTGAGAGTCAGATCGGAATTCGTCTGGGATCCTTGTGAGGTGCGCTATGGCTGGGGTGATTTCAGACCGGGCAATCTCAAGAATGTGCAGGGACTTCCTGTCGCACCTTTCTGGTTAAAGTTGGAAAAGAACGCCAAATAAGGTAAATTTGCACGCTTTTGCATGAATTTACAGTTTACATTGATATGAAAGGAACATTTGTATTTCTCGCAGACGGATTCGAGGTGTCTGAAGCCCTCACGACCGTCAATATGCTCCGCAGAGGCGGAGTGAACGTCAAGACCGTATCAATCTACGACGACAGGATCGTCACAAGTTCGAACCGCATACCGGTCGTGGCAGACATGTCATTCGGAGAATTCAGGGCATCCACATCATTCGGAGCCTGCCTGCCGACGGACGTGATGATATTCCCGGGCGGAATGCCGGGTTCTGCAAATCTTGCAGCATTCGGAAAGCTGATGGACATAATGCAGCAGCATTATGCGGAAGGCGGTACCGTAGCGGCGATCTGTGCTGCTCCAAGCGTCGTGCTGTCACTTCTTCCGGGACTCAAAGGCCGCCGCATGACCTGCTATGACGGTTTTGAGGAAACCCTCACAGCAAAGGGTGTCGAATATGTGAAGGAAGGCGTCGTGAAGGACGGCAACATCATCACAGGACGCGGCCCGGGCTGGGCTGTGGAATTCGGCCTTGCAATCCTTGCACACATCAAGGGGCAGGAAACAGCTGACAAAGTGAAGGCAGGCCTGATGCTCTGACAGCGCTTGACTGTAACGTCTCAGAATGTAAACAGTTTCTAAAACCTATTGATATGGATTTTAAAGGAAAGACCGTCCTCATCACGGGCGGCGGCAGCGGCATCGGGGAGGCAATGGCCTACCAGTATGCCAAAAGAGGTACAAACGTCATCCTCACGGGAAGACGCATCGCTACCCTCGAAAAAGTGCAGAAAAACTGCATCGCTCTCGGTGTGAAGGCATGGTGCAGGACTGTAGATGTCGAGAAGCCTGAAACAATCGACGAACTCGTAGCCTGGATACGTCAGGAAGGCCATCAGATAGACTTCCTGCTCCAGAATGCCGGCATATCCACAAGGTCGCTAACCCTGGAGACGGACATGAGCGTGGACCGCAGGGTGATGGAAGTGAACTACTTCGGAGGCATCTACCTCGTGAAGGCGCTTAAGGACATGTTCCTCGAAAGAGGTGTACATATAGCCGTGATATCTTCTGTATCAGGAGTGTTCGGATTTCCGGTCCGTTCCGCATATTGTGCATCGAAGCATGCTCTGCACGGATTCTACGAGACCATAGCCCTCGAATATCCTCAGATAAAGACGACAATCATCATTCCGGGACGTATACATACCGATGTATCCATCAACGCCCTTGACGGCACAGGAAAGCCGACAGGTGTAATGGATCCGGGCCAGGCCAACGGAATGGATGTCAACAAGATGGCGAAGAAGGCAATGAGGGCGATTGCACGCGGCAGGCATCAGAAAGTCGTCGGAGGATTCGACACGATCATGGTGCCGTTCTACAAGTACATCCCGTGCCTGTTCCGCCTCATAGCACGCAATGTATCAGCACGCTGACACCCCGTAAAACATAAAGCACTGAATACAAACACCTTACCCAAAGTGCGTGCTCACCATTGACGGCACGCACTTTCAATAAAACAATGATAATCAAATAGTTACATTTTACATAATATGAACAAAAGAAAAGTGATCTGCGGAATACAGCAGGTCGGAATCGGAGTAAGAAGCGTTGAAGAGTCATGGGCGTGGTACAAGGACGTCTTCGGCTTTGACGTGAAGATGTTCGGCGACGAAGGCGTTGCCGAGAGGATGCTTCCGTACACAGGAGGAAAGCCACAGCCGCGCTATGCAATCCTGGTGCTGAACCTTCGCGGAGGCGGCGGATTCGAAGTGTGGGAACCTCGCGGACGTGAGTTGAACTATGTGCAGTTCACTCCGGAACTCGGAGACTACGGCATATTCGCCTGCAAGGTGAAGTCGCGCAATGTGCGTGCCGCATATGAAGAGATGAAGAAGAAAGGAGTCAATGTGCTTACAGAGCCTGCCGCAAACCCTGCAGGTAAGGAGCATTTCTTCGTTCTGGATCCTTGGAACAACCTTTTCGACATCGAGAGCGACAGCTATTGCTTCATCAATGAAGACAAGAATACGGGCGGCAACAACGGTGCGCTCCTCGGAGTGTCAGACATGGACAAGTCCATCAGGTTCTACAGTTCGATCATGGACTACGACAAGGTGGAATACGATGTCACAGACACATTTGCAGACCTCAAAGGCGTTCCCGGCGGTCAGTACCGGCTGCGCAGAGTCATGCTCACGCGTTCAAAGCCGATTGAAGGCCCTCTGAGCGAAGTCATGGGAACATCCCACATAGAACTGGTCCAGAGGATTGCAGAAGAAGGCGTTCCGGCAGCACGCAAGCTCTATGAAGGCAGGCTGTGGGGCGATCCGGGATTCATCCACCTCTGCTTCGACATCCGCAATATGGAGGAAATCCGCAAGGCATCCGAGGCCCTCGGCCACAAGTTCGTCTGCGACGGAGGACGTGACTTCAAGATGGGAGAGGCAAACGGTCACTTCACGTATATCGAGGATCCGGACGGCACCCTCATCGAATTCGTCGAGACATTCAAGATCCCGATTCTCAAGAAGTTGGGCATATATCTCCACCTCGAGAACCGCGACGATTCAAAGCCGCTTCCAAGCTGGATCATGAAATGCCTCCGCTTCATGAAGAGCAAATAGCACGCGGACATGAAAAAGTCAAAAGACTGCCGAGCCCTAAAGTTCTGCAGTCTTTATTTCATTGAAGAGGTTGCGGCAGGCTTCTTCGAGAAGATCGAGAACCAGACCGAATCCTTCGGCACCCATATAATACGGATCCGGGATATAGGACATCTTATGGATGGTAAGGAAATCTGCCATCCTTCTTATCTTTCTGGAATCCTCCACAGATGGAGCAAGATGCATCAGATCCTCATAGTTCTGATCGTCCATAGCGATGACGAGATCGAAATCCAGAAAGTCAAGACCGGATACCGGACGGGCCCTATGAGTCAAGCCATATCCGCGATACAGGGCCGCTGTGCGCATACGACGATCCGGCAATTCTCCGCGATGTCCGCTGTAAGTTCCTGCCGAATCTGCCTCAATCCTGTCCAGCATCCCGTTCTCCCTGACAACATGCTCAAAGATTCCCTGCGCCGCAGGAGACCTGCATATGTTCCCCAGACAGACAAATAATACTTTATATTTCTTGTCGGTATTCATATATCTACGCAATTACAGACACTTATCGGTCAATATCGGTCACAACCCGTTCGATGCGGCGGGGGACGGAGGTGAGGATTTCGTAGGGGATGGTGCCGAGGATGGAGGCGAGTTCGGATATGGTCGGATTCTCGCCGAAGATGGTCACAGTATCGCCTACCTTTGCATCAACGTCTGTGACATCGAGCATGCACATGTCCATGCAGATGTTGCCGATGGTCGGAACCCTGCGGCCGTTGAGCATGAACGATACATTTCCGCAGCCGAGATGACGGTCGATTCCGTCAGCATAGCCGACAGGGATAGTGGCTGTGACCGTACCTTCTGGAGCAATCTTCCCGTGACGTCCGTAGCCGATGGTCCCGTCATATGCTGACAAAGTCTTGATTTGCAGAATCTTGCATTTGAAAGATGCCACAGGTGCAAGCTGCACCCCGGGCAGTGCACTGACTCCGTATATCCCTATGCCGAGGCGTACCATATCGAACTGATATTGAGGAAAGCGTTCTATTCCGGCAGAGTTAAGTATATGATACATAGGCTTATATCCAAGAGAAGCCACAATCCTGTCGGCATTTGTATGGAACATCTTCACCTGAGAAAGCGTAAAATCGTCCCACTGAGGTTCGTCAGATGCGGCAAGATGCGAATATATCGAAGCAATGCGCACCCTGCCGCATGTCTTGAGGAAAGCCATAAGATCCGGCAGTTCTGAAGACATGAAGCCGAGACGATGCATGCCGGTGTCGAGTTTGATATGTATGGGATATTCCTCCACTCCCCTTTCCTCCAAGACATTACAGAACGCCTTCAGTGTATACATGTTCGGTATGCCGGGCTCCAGACTGTTGTCGATGATCTCGTTGAAGAAGTCCGTTCCGGCCGTCAGCACGATTATCGGCCGGCTGATGCCTGCCTCCCTCAACTCGACACCTTCTACCGGATATGCCACAGCGAAGTAATCCGCTCCGGCCCTCTCCATCAGCGAAGCAAACTCAACTGCGCCATGGCCGTATGCATTGGCCTTGACCAACACAAGCATCCTCGTCGAAGGCTCAAGCTTCGACCTGAAGTATCTGTAGTTGTCAAGGCACGCTCCGAGATTTATCTCCAGCCTTGAAAAGTCCTCCTTTCTCGTCATTTTCCGTATATATATCCTGCCAAACTGTCAGCAGCCGGCACAAAACGGCAGCAAAATTACGAAATTATCTGACAATATTTACTATTTTTGTCGTCAGTACGTTTTTTGTGGACATCGGCAATCAGACAGAGAAAGTGCGGTGGGGAAAAGTTCCGCAGCCACCGACCTTCTGATAACAGACAAATTACCATTGCGGAACCTGAGCAACAGTTATGAATATCTGGGTGATAATGATTGCAATAATGGTTCTGAGCTTTCTTGTGCAGCAGATGCTCCAGAGCCGTTTCAACAAGTATTCGAAAGTGGGACTGCCAAACGGAATGTCAGGCGCTGAAGTAGCGGCAAAGATGCTCCACGACAACGGCATATATGATGTGAAGGTCGTGCCGACAAGAGGAAGCCTGACTGACCATTACAATCCGCAGACAAAGACCGTGAACCTCAGCGAAAGCGTATATGCAAGCCGCTCTGTGGCGGCAGCGGCTGTCGCAGCCCACGAATGCGGACATGCAGTACAGCATGCCTATGGCTATGCCCCTCTGAGGATGCGCTCGGCCCTCGTGCCTGTCGTGAATTTCGCCTCGAACATCGTGCAGTGGGTGCTTCTTGCCGGAATAATCTTCTCCCAGGCATTCCCGGGCCTGCTCTGGTTCGGAATCGCCCTCTTTGCCATGACCACCATCTTCAGCTTCATCACTCTTCCAGTTGAGATCAACGCAAGCTCAAGGGCCATAGCATGGCTGGGCAATGCCGGTATCACAGACAGCCAGACACGCCCGATGGCCATAGACGCCCTCAAATGGGCAGCATACACATACGTAATCGCAGCCCTCGGCTCCCTCGCCACCCTGTTCTACTACATAGGCATTGCAAGAAGCAGGGACTGATGCTTGATGAGGTTTTACTTCTTTTTAAAAACAGCAGCGAAACCACCGCCTGGAGCTAAATGAAACGGAAGTACCGATGTTGCCGAGACATCAACAGTTTCCTTCTTGTAGTCGCTTCCATGGCGGTCACTGTTCACTCCGTCGCGGATTATTTCCGCAGTCCATTCTCCTTCTTCAAGAAACGAGCAGTCAAGAGCGATGTCGCGTGGTTCCCATGAAGTCAGACCTCCCACATACCACACCCCGTCCTTCAGACGTCCCATCACGATGCTCTCGCCCACCTTTCCTTCAAGAACGACAGAACGGTCGTAAACAGTAGGAACCGCAGAGATGAAACGCGTACATTCATCTTCTCTAATATAGTTGGACGGCGTGTCGCAAAGCATTGTCAGAGGCGCATCAAAAACGACATACAGCGCTATTTGATGTGCACGGGTTCCCTGACTCATTCCCATATGGTCTATACTTCTGTAATCTCTTTTGGCCGCATTGATCATAGCCCCAGGAGTGTAATCAAGAGGGCCGCATGCCATACGGATATAAGGAACAAGGACATCATTCAAAGGCATATCTGCCTTATCCTTATCAGTCCATTTCATCTGTTCAAGGCCATAAACTCCCTCAAAGTTAATGACATTCGGCCATGTACGGCTGAGCCCGGTCGGCTTGTATACTCCGTGCATATCAATAAGGAGATTGTACTTTGCCGTCACCTCAGCAAGAGTATATAGATCCCTCACAACCTCCTGATCCTGAGACTCAAAGAAATCCACTTTGAATCCCGCCACACCCATCTTGGCATAGTGTTCACATATTTTCTCAGCATCCTTGACAAGGGTATGTCCCACCGCCCAGAGTATTATCCCAACGCCTTTCTTCTCTGCATATTCGCAAAGCTTCGGGAGATTAAGGTCTGCACGAGGATTAAGCATATCCTTATCCCGGAAACTATACCACCCGTCATCAATCATGACATATTCGATTCCATATTCAGATGCAAAATCGATATGATACATGTATGTCTCGGTATTGTTTCCTGCACGAAAATCCACTCCGTACAATTTGCATCCGTTCCACCAATCCCATGTCGATTTGCCCGGTCTGATCCAAGACACATCATCTATCTTGCATGGAGTGGCAAGCTGATACACCATATTATTCATCGGAAGATCCTTATCATCAGCAGCATAGGCAACTATTCTCCATGGGAAAGTTTCCTCCGCTTTCATTCCGCATGCAATCACATCCTTCCTTTCTCCGGCATTGAGACTCCCGCTCATGGTCTCGACTTGGGTCAGACGAGCTTTAGGGAAGACCGCCGTCAAGCCATCAGCGGTAGCATTCCGTTCAATGAACATGCCCGGATAATCAATGAGGTCGGCCTCCATCAGCAGCAGCCATCCCCTGTCATCCATATCCACAAGGAGCGGCGTGAAGGCAAACCTGTCGTCATAAGGTTTCTCACTTAACTTATGGAAGGTATACTGGCTCTCGAATGAACTTGCATATTTATCCTTGCGCTTGTCCGAATATGGAATGATGAGCTCATAATCTTCCGTAAAGCGAAACTCAACCTGTTCGTCCCTCACATCGAATCCATCCTTGAAATCAGTAACAAAACGGTAGGCAATGCCGTCATCATATGCTCTGAATTCGAGAGTCCACCCTCCAGAAAACACGACATTGAGAATATTGTATGACACCTCGAACGAGCTTTGGCGATACATAGGGGCAACGATGGTCTCCGTCCTGGAATCTTTGCGCACTTTGGACACCTTAGGAGCCGCACCAAGGACACGACCGTCTGCAAGAGTCATAGAAAGGGCGCAATCGTCCATCACGACCTTCCCGTCCACGGAAAGACTATAGGAAAGCGCATCATCCACGTCAAGGGTCACTTTCAGGACTCCCGAAGGAGATGACAGTTCATACTGTTTCGCACTAACAACCCCAAAGCACAAAACAGCAGCAATGAATGTCAGAAGTCTTTTCATTTCAGGCATCAGGTTAAAAGATTATTCTATCGTCATATCTATTCTACATGGCAGAGATACCAGCTGATAATACAGGCAAAGAGCCAGACGGCGTTGTCCTTCGTCATTCGGGTGCAGACGGTCTGTATCACTGTAGAAATAGTCTTTCTGCTCCTCATGCATAGGGAAAAGACCGCTGAGGGCATGAGTATCAATCACCGGGACAGACCAGATATTCGACGCTTCCTTTATCGCCTGCACATACGCATCCAGATATTCACCGCATCCGTTCTGCCAATCCTCTGTCGGCTGTACATTCCATTGTCCCCACGAAGCACGGCTCCTGTGTATTGGAGTAAGCATAACAATCTGTTTTGTCGGATACAGTCTTTTAAGAGTATCCAGAACTACGTTTATACGGCCACAAAACGTATTCCTGCCGAAATTTGTCACACGGCGAGTGCGTTCCACCCAATGCCCATCTGCATTGACAACACCCTTCTCTTCCGTAAACCATTCTCCGACAGGAACCGCTGAATTGAAATCATTGGTTCCCATGAATATCATAATGGCATCCACATCATTGCCATGCTCTGCATGAAGTCTTTCAATCTGTCCTAAAAGTTCAATCCACTGGCGGCCGTTCTGTCCATAACAATAAGAAGTCGCCCCAAGCCATTCCTCAAGATAGCCCCAATACTTCGTCTTACTTTCCCGATTACGGGCATCCGTTATCGAATCGCCGAGATAGGCAATCTTCTTTCCGGCCCACGGGTGTTCGAATGTGTTTTGAGCAGAAACTGCCGTCGCCAACAGCAAGGCGGCAGCAGTTATATATGATTTCAGTTTCATAATTATCTTATCTCACCGATTTCATCTGCAGGTATTTCCCAATCATCTGTTCTGAATGGCACAAGAGGCTGTCCCATTGTTGTCATAACGTTTGCGTCCTTAGGGAAATTACAGAAAGCGTAACGAACTGCAACAGGTTCAGGAACGTGTTCCGACCAAACCTCTATTCTGTTCTCCCACCAACGGTAGTTGGCCTTAGCTTTATGCCACACCTTGTCAGCTCCCGCGATTTCAAATCCATCCGGAGTGCAATAAGCATTCTTCGCATATCCTTTGAAACTGTCCGGATCGTTCCATTCATATTTCTTTGACAGATTTTCGAAACTGAGCACAAGCATGTTTCCACGCCTTTCATCATTTATAAGTTCCATCTCCTTATAACGTGGAGCAGGTCTTGGCACACCTCTCAGTCCATAATCATTAGCTAAAGCAAGATAGGCAAGGCGCTCCGCCACCTGTATTTTCTCAGACGGATGTATGCAGGTCCGGTTTCCAAGATCGGTCGTAGCAGCAATTCCGGAATATGGAATTTCCTTCATTGCCTGATATTGAGCCTCAATGACCAACGGCAGTGAGCGGAGGCCATCACCTTCGTAGGTATATGGAGCCAACTGAGTGTAATAGAACGGCATTTTGTCATCACCCCATATATTTCTCCAAAATTTAACAAGAGAAACCATCAGATTCTTATAGTCAAACCAATTATGCCTGTTAGAACATCCCTGATACCAGATAAAGCCCTTTGCCGTGAAATCCTTTATCGGATGGATAAGTCCGTTGTATAATTTCTGTGGAGCGCTCGTATCGCCTTTACCGCTTTTCGCAATTTCATGATTGATTCCTTCAGTTGCATCAATAGCCTCTTCAGTCATCCAGCATTCTATACGGCTTCCACCCCAATTCGCAGAAATCAGTCCCACAGGAATTCCACCCAGAGCCTTTGTCAATGCCTTACCAAAGAAATATCCCACGGCAGAAAAAGAGCATACACTCTGTGGTGTTGAAACTTGCCAAGTGCCTTCACAATCGGCCTGAGGAACGTCATTCGATACACGAGGCACGTTGAAAAGGCGGACATTCGGGGTTTCTGACGCTGCATAAAGAATTGCTTCTGATGATCCTTCAACAGGCTGATACATGAAACCGCATACCGGCATCTCCATATTCGACTGGCCGCCACATATCCACACCTCACCGAGAAGGATATTGTCAAGAACCGTCTTCTTTCCATCACTGAAAGTGATTGTATAAGGACCGCCGGCCTCTCCTGTAGCCACCTTCAGGCTCCAAGAACCATCATCAGCAGCCTTCACCTTGTACTTTTCTCCATTCCACGAAGTCTCTACAGTCACGGTCTTGCCGGCTTCTGCACTACCCCATAGATTCACCTCAGTATTGCGCTGAAGCACCATATTGCTTCCCAAAACGGAAGGAAGCTTCACCTCCGCCTGCATAGCAAACGGCAGAACAGCCATTACAGCCAAAATAAACAACTTCTTCATGATAACATATTGTTAACAAATTATTTACAAACTAAATTATTGTATTCCATTCTGTTGTTGCAGGAAAGTCTCTACCATTTCTTTCCGCTCAGAACGACTTACCATTTTAATGGTATTATTCATATGAGCAATATTCCAACACATCACATCATATACAATAGACGGATAGCCCATACTGACGACATCATCCCTATCTATTCCAAGTTTGAAGCGGCGTCCATGTACCTCTACGTTTTTCAGCATCGTATTAAAAATACTGTCCCTCAACGGCAAATCGTCAACAGGTTTCATAATGTCTCCTTCAAACAGGCCCAATTCGCGCATATACATGGCATACTGTTCATCATTAATGACATTATCATCACTTCTACAGCATCCCGCTGTAAAAAATATTGAAATAGCAACTATTATAAATACCCGTACCATGAGTATGTTCCTCCATTTGAATCTGATGTAGTAAATTGTATTGTTCCATAAGTATTAGACGCTGCAATCGCCACACTGAGATTCCCATTTCCCCAACGTCTGGCGGAATGTACTCCACCGAAGAATTCTGTTCTAACTTCACTCCAACCAACCAAAGCAACATTACTAAAACAATGTCCATTAATACCTTTCATACCGTTAGGAGCAAAAATTGAGACTCCGCCAGGGACCCCAAGTGTAGCGGAAATGGAACCACTCGGCATTGTCACGGTTTGCTCTTGCCGAGTCTTAAGAGACGGCAAGACTACTATGGAAGTCGTACTATAAGTACAATCGTCTATATGCCATTCATTAATATTCGGATCATTTTCCCAATTTGCGATATCCTGCAATATCTGCTCATTTGCCAAATGCAATTGAGCATCCATATAATTATAGCTATCAAGAGAGTACCCTAATTCTATCGCTTCTTCTAACGAGATTTTTAGTCTGTATTGATAGTTGTCGAATTCTATATACCCAGCCTCTATTATTTTCAATGCCTCGTATTCTGTCTCTTGAAGAGATTTAGTAAGCACCATTCCATGGTGTTTTGGAGACTCCATCATAGATAATTCCTCAAAAACATCCCTTGTACATGACATTGATGCGAATACAATAAAAATAAACAAAAAATGTACTTTCATAATCAACGGTAAATTTTAATCAATAGCGCAACACTATCGAAATTCAAAGTTAAAAATATCTCTAAGATATTACGACTCGTTATAATCCGCACCTTTCGGCATATTCTACCTTATCAAATCGTTTATGCTTTATGTCCCAAGAGTGGCACGGTTCCGCAAAACGGACTTTCAAGTTAAGTCTCCATACGGTCTCTTGTGTCAGGCTAACCTCATTATCGGCCGTGATTTTGCATAGTAATTTTCTATTGGTTATACGTATTGACAAGGGTTTCTGTTATAGGGGTGGCCTCCTTCCCCTTTAACTCCTACTAACAACTACGTATGCTGTTTTATTTATCTTCTACAACTCGCATTGTATTACTCCGCATGATTTTGTTCATAAAAGCCAGTTGCGTGATTAACTATTTGCGACACCTCCACAGACGGTACTTTTATCTTTTTGCACATAATTTCTTCTGCTATTTTCATGGCATTTTCTATATCACCAAGAGTTTCACACAAATTCATCTTTAGATGCAATGGTCTGAAACGGTTCGGGCACATTGCAGATGCCATATCGAAACATTCCATTGCACGTCCAAAATCATTCTGTTTCTCAGCAATCAGCCCTAAAAGCAATTGAAGATCATAATCTGCCCATAACACCTCACACTTTTCAGCGACATCCCGCGCTTTTTCATAGTTTTCAGTATGATATAATGCATAAGCATAATTATAGAGGAAAAATCTATCCGTATTTTTCTTTGCATAAAGAGCTTCATATTGCTGAAGCTGCTCTTCTCCATATTGCCTAGAAGCAACTATTTCAGCCCACTGCAATTCCGAGCGAATTCGAGAATTATATTCATAAGAAAACCAAATTGTAACAGCAAATATTATCAACGCTACCATACGCTTCACATGAGCATTCAACTCCGAAAGACGTTGCACGAACGGGGCATCATGCAGCAGTATAGCAATCGAATATGCCACAACAAACCATGTAAAAGGATATTTAAACGGATATGAAAACATTGCAAATACAACTACAGAAAGAAACGATAACAAAGCGACCAATTTCTCCGGGCATCTGTCGGCAAAATACCTTTTCAAGACACATACCCCTAAAACACATAAAGCGAGCACCGGGAAAATACCAAAAGAAACCCACAAATACAACAACTCATTAAATGGATGCTGTATATTATCAGCCAACATCATCCATTTTTCATTGGGATTATCCGCCAAAAACGCTGCCTGACAATTCATATATTCCGCCGCAAATCCACCACGTCCCATTCCCCATAGCCAATTATCGCGAATCATATCAAACGTAACATTCCATATAAGCAATCTTCCTGACGCCGAATCCATCTTAGTATACATATAAGCAGCCAGCAACAAGACCCAGGCTATTATAAGGCCCCATTTAGCAACAGAACGTTTGGTTATGAATTTATGCCCACCAAAAATCAGGATTATAAGCACGCTTAACATTCCAGCACGAGAGCCAGACAACGCTATTGCCAGAAACATGACAAAAAAGACTATCTGGGAAGCCCCGCGAAGAATTTTATTGGCAGCAATCATACCATATAAAATAAATGGCATCATAAACACGAGAGCAGAGGCGAACCCAGCCGGGTTGTCAAAAGATCCAGTAATTCTGAACCGACCGACTGATGGGATCAAACCTTTATTCTGCAAAAGCCCATAGACTGACATGAAACCAGCAACGGCAACAAATGCAACTATCATTGTAGCCATATTTCCGAATATGCGCAACCGGCCAGGACTTACCAATGTCTGCACGCAATTTAATAGTACCACAAACAGAATCCAGGCAAACAAGCAAATCCATTTGGGTGCAAGAGTATATTCAACGAACAACGATGAAGAAATACAAGTCAAGCCCAATATTATAATCAAACATACAGGGAAATCTGCATATTTTTTAAAAGTTCCTGCAGTCAAGTTCATAAGCTACTTCCAATTTATTTCATTACAATGTGTAAATATACGATGTTGACGTCCTCTATTAAGACATTTTATATATAATAACGCATAGCGTGGTACATCGTGAAACTCCACATATGAATCTACGGCAGTCATTGTTTCATGAAGTTCCCAGCTCCTTCCTGTATTATAATAAAGTTCATATCTATCTCCAGGAAACACATCATTACCATCGCCACGACGATAATATATCACTTTACCCAATGTAACCGGATAAACAAAATCAAAAATCACTGAAACAGAAACGTCATCCGCTTCTATACGAGAAAATGTCAAAGGATCGTCATCAATAAGTCGCGCATGATTGATATAATAAGAAGTCTGAGACTCCTCCCAAAGTACTTTCGGGTAAAGGCGCTTACCGGAGTGATCGTAAAAGCACAATTCAGCAAAATCACTCGGCTCTTTAGCATTTACCGATAAGCTATAATATCTATATGAACCTATTTCTTTGACCACTATACTACCAGCAAGAGCTGATGGGAAATCAAAAATCTTATCAGGAGTCTTGTCATTGCTACCATCTAAACCATACAAAGTTCCTCCGCTCAGAAATGAACGTATACCATAAACATCAGCAGACCGCGGATATTTTCTGGTTATAATAAGTGACGACTTATCGGTCGAATCCATCGAATAATAATGGACTTCACCATTTAAAGACAACTCAAACGGGCATGAAACCTGCTTGACTCTGTCATGGGCATACTCTACCAGACAATATGTTCCGCCTACTGCAACGTCAGCAAACTTAAGAGTTCCTTTACGGTTAACCGCAATATCCACCGGAATCCAATCGTAATCATCAAATACAGCAAGATATAAGTATTCATGTTTAGAATCCGTGTGCAATTCGAACTCTGCAACTCTACAATACTCGGCAGTGACATCTGTCGTAAATATATACTCCAATGATGGTGGCAATTCAATTCCGGCATCACATGCTTCTTTTAAAATCTCACGAGGTTTCCATGAGAAACGATAAACTTTAGGCATACGATAGTCATTTTTGCGAAAATATCCTGGATATGCGTCATTGGGATCCAATGGTTCGAAAGCTTCAGGAGTTCGTGTCGAATTCAAAATGTTAATCCAATAATGCACACCATTACGATTCATCCAGTTCGGAGTGTAATCTATGCTGGCAGGTATTCCATTTGCCCTACAGTACATAAGTTCTAAAGCTGCCTTTTCATAGCAATCGGCATACGGAGCATTTAAAATGGCTCGCGGCACAAGCACAGGTATAATATCCAAATGAGAATAAGATTTTACATTTGTGTTCCGGACAATATAATCATGCAATCTCATATATCCATGTCTCACACTATTTTCAAACAAAGAAATCTCATTCCAAAGCGTATCAGACGACCAATCTATCACAGAATAATCTTTCCAATCATCCAACATCTGCCCTTCGAGACACTTATATGGCAAAACATATTCACAAAACTCGTCAAAATTCAGATGCTGTAGATATTCTCCGGTTTTCCAACGTACAAAAGCCGCATCAATTTGCGAGATAAGATAATCCTCCGTCAACAATTCCTCATCATTTTTTAATCTGATCTTTCCGACATATTTACGAAGAATTTTATCCGCTTCTTCACGCAACGAGGGCTCATCAAGATTTAACAAAAACAGCGAATCTATGGCATTACAATAATCACAATATGGTACAATTTCAAACGACTGATGATACTGCATATTCTCAATAAGATATGCAGCAGCCGCCTGTTTCATAGGCTCACAAATATAATGCGCGATTACATTCCGGTATAATTCATTCTGTTTAGCCGGAGGACAAGAATTCAAATGTGTAAATAAGACAATTAAAATGACAAGTAATCTTATTCTATAAGATACCATCATAGTACATCGCATTTTAGATTTATGATTGACAACGGTTGTTGAACGGCATCCGAGAATACATATATTTCACGCCTAAGTTCTCCTTTTCTATCCGGAATAAACTTAAAGCCTAATACGAGTTCATTGCCGGGATATATTTCATACGAATGATTTTCATGTAAAAGCTCCACACATGAACAACTTGTTCTGATATTTTAGACATTTCAGAAAATGGAGCATTATATAATATACTTTGCTTACACGCACTGACCATTAATAGTGTCAAAAATATGTTAAAGAGCCTTCGCATTTTCATTTATCTGTATTTTGTTGTAAAACACCATCTTGTATAAGTTCATCACGGAGACGGTAATATGAATCAAGAAGCAATCGTGACTCCATGATTTCATCATTAGCGTCTCGTATAGATTGGACTTCAGACACAGATGATTCATCTATCTCTTCAAAAATCACGTTCAAGACTTCATCATCTAATAGTTGCCGCGAAATCCATGTATAAGAAATTCCCTTTGCATCCAGCCCGCCAAGATACAAAGAGTATTTTCCCTCTTTATTTGTAATTATCACATTTACAGAGCCACTTTCAATCGCGGCGTTGGCAGAAGAGGAAACAGATGATAAAACAGCAAATCCTTTCATAACAATCCTTTTTCTTTCAAGAAGTTTTCCAATTGACGAAAGGAGTCCAGTTTCGACATAGGACATCTAATACTTTCGTCTGTAACACTTTCCATTGGAGTGGATAATTCATCCATTTCTGCAAACTTAATCTGGAAACTATCTTTCACATTCATCGGAGTAAATTTTTGCCAGATATTACGTTGTTTTGCATCATAATCCACACTATCAATCATCACAAAATTACGTTCCCCCCGACCGGCATTCTGATAATGAAGATGAATTGTACACAAGCCACCGTCTTTCACACCGACTTTAATACTCTGTCCTTTTGATGTAATAACAAATCCTTTCATGCTGTAGAACCACATTGGTGTGTATTATACGGCGGCCAGACTCCTTGCGTCAAACAATATTCCAAGCATTTTGAACATCCATCAGGAATTGGAGAAAAACAACGTTCGAATTGTCTCTGGCAATACTCGAAATTTCCATTGGATATCGATGATTGTGTTTTACACACAACAACTTCATAATATAAAATTCCAGCAATTACGACAGTTGCAATCGAAGCGACAATCTCCCCAGTAGGCGTAGGCTCACCAACTGCAATCGTCCAAATTGTCTCTAACAGAATACGACAAGTCGCCCCATCGGAAGCTTCACTCCTTGTCTTAATCCTTTTCAGCCCGCTATTAGGAGTTGGCACCATAAGGCCACTTTCTTCCAAATACTGAAGTTCTTGGGCTCCATAGTATAAAGCTGCAATAACGTTTTGTAAGCGTTCTTGCTGTATTTCCGGGACATAAGTCAATATTTCATCCGCAAGACTTGAGAGACGAAACATCATATCACCATAAGATGTACTGCTTGCACAATCATCGACAATACGATTGATATACTGAATCTGTATTTTCGTTAACGTCTTATAAGCAGTAATGAAATCTTGTGGTGACATAGCATAAGACTCTTTTCCGACCGTATTTTTCGTAACCGGGATAGGAACAATCTGTGATATATCATTGAAATAACGCTGCTGAAATTCCACAGACGCATCAGCATCAGAATAATCTATACCCATTTTGTGTAAAGACACACCAATAAGACGAATATCCGAGGCAACTGCTTTTCCAAAAACCACCGAGGTCTCAGACAATTTCTCTTCAATTGATTCCGATGATTCATAGCGTGAACATTGGCAAAACAATGTCAATAATAACACAAAGGTAAAATGGTATTTTTTCATACGTACAATTCGTTATAACGTGTCTATAAACAGGGGCTTCATAAATTCACAAACAGGAATTCCTAAAACAACCAAGTAAAAGGCAAGCTCTTTTGGAAGTTTAAATCCGAAATGAGAATTTTATTGCTCTATGACGATATTCTTGCAGTGATGATGGACGAAGGAATTCTTTTCTTCGAATGTGTAAGGGTAGTCGTCGGTCATCTCTATAGTGTTGTTGCGGAAAGTCAGGTCTTCGACGCTGAAGAGATTGAGGATGCGCGGATCAAAGACACGGAATGTATTGTTCTCAATAAGAATTCCCCTATGATAGCCGCGTTCTGCCTTGTCAAGCTCCGGAATGCGTGTGCCGACTGCGATGCAGGCTGCTCCCCATGTAGGATATCCGAAATTACCGTTTTCAAACACATTGTTGCGGATGATCACTTCACGTACGCCGGCCTGCTCGAACCAGAAGTTTCCGTCTCCCTCAAAAAGGATGGCCGCTCCCGGAATATGGAAATAGTTGTCTTCGATGACCATGCGTCCCCTCGAGCCAAGAAGAAGGCCTCGAGCACGGTTTCCGGCCATATGGCAGCCCCTTATGATCACATCAGGATATTCTTCATCTGCTGCGACGACCATATTCCTTTCCACTCCTTCAGGAAGGGCCTCCTCAAACGTTACGACCGTAGCTATCTTATTCAGACGCTCCACTTCCTTTACAACGGCATAGCAATATGTGTCTGTGGTCTTCTGATCGACAATTTCCACCTTCATGCCCGGCTTCACGAAATCCACTCCGTATTGTCCTGAATTGCGCCACTTGAGCACAACCTTGTCAGGAGCAAGAAACTCATCTACAGCCATATAAAGGCCATGGATATTTGTAGCATCATCCTTCTGGTTGCAGAAAGTACAGTCCAGCATACGGATATACCCGGCACAGTTCACATAATGCGTAGCATCGGCCGTAATACTGATCATGCGGCCTTTCCCCGGAGACGGTACCACATCAACATTCATAAGTTCGATGTCGCGGCTGCGCTGGGCGATGACGCCCATACCTCCGCAGTGCCAGATGTTCACATTACGGATCCACACTTCATCGCTGTCTGATATGAAGAAGGCCGGATTGTAACGGGCAGCAGCACCAAACACCATAACATTGCCGACAGTCCCCTTCAGATCGTGACGTTTGATGCGAACAAGATTGCTTTCAAGTTTTTCTGCCTGTATGGTTCTCTTTGAAAGCCAGTAGTCAGAAGCAAGGAAAGCCGGTTCTCTCTTCTGGGAATCAAACTCCAGAAGGTTCGAGAAATCGTATGTTATGTTGTTTTCATCGGTAAAATACAGGCATCCGTTCACTATGTTGCAACGGTAGTCCTCCGGAAAACGGATGTCCAGATATCCGTCCCCTACTTTTTCAATGATACCTTCGGAATGGAATGTCCTCGTATAGTCAATCGAAAGGTTCTCGATGCGGACGTTTTCACATTCTTCAATGCTGAAAGGAGAGATGAATCCAGTGAAAAGAAGCAGAGTGTTTTTGCCCTCAACCACGAAATTGTCCATGCCTTCCAGATCGAAAGCAATCCTTTTCAGGCTTTCGGTATTGTTGCTGATGAACTGATACTTCTCGTATGCCTGATCCGGCCATATGCGAAGAGTGCCTTCCGGGAGGACAAGACGCGATGCATTCATCTCCCTGCAGACAGCCAAAGCCTCACGGATTGCCGGCATGGCATCCTTTTCAGCCTGACCTTCCTGAAGATAATCAGCAAGATACACTATCTTTGGATCATTGCTGCATGACGCAGCCGAGGCGGCAAGAACCACCAGAACAAACAGCTTTACAATTGTTTTCATATCGGTTTCAGTGTTAAATTTCTTCTATTATCATTGCTGCTCCACCACCCTGCGCAAGTCTGAATGTCATTTCGTCTGCAGATGTGAGTGTGATTTCCTGTATAATATGGGATGACGGTGTTTCGTTCGATTTCGGGGTATATTCAAGTATCTTTGCACGATACTGCCGTCCATCCTCAAGAAACGAAAGCGGTACAGTGATTTCACGTGAGTTCCAGTCCGTAAGCGCACCGACATACCACTTGCCTTCAGCATGACGTGCTGTCACTATATAGCTTCCCAAATCAGCCGCGAGTATTTCTGTCTTTTCAAACACCGTCGGGATGGACGTGATGAATGACGTACACTCCGGATCATCCATATAGTTGGAAGGAGTGTCGCAAAGCATTGCCAGCGGAGAGTCGAAGACCACATATGTAGCGGCCTGATGAGCCCTTGTGCCCTGTCCCATAGGCTCGTAGTAATCGATTTCGAAACCTTCCTTCGTTGCATTGACGAATGCGCCCTGCGTATAGTCCACAGGTCCCTGAACCATCCTGAGGAACGGGAAGGTCACATCATATGAAGGCTGATCCGGGTTTGACCATTTAAGTTCTTCCATTCCGAATACGCCTTCGAAGTTCACCACATTCGGGAAAGTACGGTTCAGACCTGCAGGCTTGTTTACGCCATGGAGATCCAACACCAGATGATGACGGGCAGCAGCATCACATATTCTATATATGAGATCCATGGATTCCTGGTCATCGCGGTCGATGAAATCGGTCTTGAAGCCTTTTATCCCCATTTCGCTGTAATAAGCGCAAGCCTCTTCAAGTTTGTCGTCAAGAACATTCGCCACAGCCCATATTATGAGTCCGACATTACGTTCAGCAGCATACTTGGCCAGTCCCGGAAGGTCGATACAATCTTTGATTGTCATTATATCGTCCTTTGCAGACCATCCTTCGTCAAGAATGACATACTCCACACCGAACTTTGAAGCAAAATCTATATATGCCTTATATGTCTCATTGTTTATGCCCGGAGTAAAATCCACATTTCTGAGCCCCCAGTCGTTCCACCACTCCCAGGCTACCTGTCCCGGCTTTACCCACGATGCATCTTCAATACGGGATGGTTCGGCAAGAGCATAGACAAGATTGTTTACCGGAAGCTTTCGGTCATCATCGGAAACGAGAACAATCCTCCATGGGAAAGTTCTGGAAGCTTCAGTACGGGCAATGATATCCTCTCTTGTCGCCACCTTCTTCTGGCAACGTACCGGATTGATATACATGCTGTCCGGGAGATGGGCGAACATTCCTTTATATCCGCCGTCAGTGGCGGTAAGGAACATTCCCGGATACGACCTCAGATCAGACTCGCATATAAGTACGGTCAGGCCCGAATTCGTCTCGACAGCAAGCGGCACAAGGGCAACATCCGAATCTCCGGAACCGAAGCCGCTGATGGTTTCGGATGTATAAGTTGCCTGAAAAGAATTGGCGATCAAATCTTTACCCCAAGAATACGCAACCCAAGACTTGGCATCCTCTGAAAAGTGGAAAGTGCTCTGTTCATCCTTGACCTCTATGACACCATCGCCCATCTCTGTAACAAAACGGTAGGCGAAGCCACTGTCATATGCTCTGAATTCGATTCTATATCCGTCACACTGCAGCAAAAGGTCATTGCATGATTCCGTGAAGGAACTCTGGCGGTACAAAGGGGCGCCTATCGTTTCGGAGCGAGCCCCGTAGCTCGCCTTCCTTACGGAAAATTCTTCACCTTCTGCATTCATGCCTCCGAGGACAGTACCGTCGGACAAAGTCATGGAAAGAGGCGACACATTTACGACCTGAACACCATCATATTCAAGCGAATAAGCAAGGTCCGCACTACCGGTAAGTTCTCCTGCAGCAGTGTACACCGTCACAGCAAGCCTGCCATCAGGAGATTTAAGTACCATCTGCGCCGGAACCTCCCGGCATCCGGAAACAAACGCGGCCACTGCGACCAAGACAATAAGTTTAAGGATTCTCTTCATATCTGTTTTTATTATATACTCATCTCATCGGAGGGCAATTTTAAGGGTTTGCCCATCCTTGACCACATACCTCCTGTCCTTCTCTCCTGTCTGAGAAACAATCACCTCAAGCCGTCCATCATCATTCCTTGTCACATTGATGTCGAAATCCGCCCCGAAAGCCTTGATGTCATTCAGAGCCATCCTGTCCCAATCTGAAGGCATAGACGGGCGAAGTTCAAATGTACGGAATCCGACCGGTCTGAGACCGAACAATCCTTCAGTTATTACGCGGCAGTATAATCCGCTTTCAGCAGCCAGATGCCTCTGTGAGCCCTCCGGCCAGGCTTCTATTGCATATGGGACATGATCTTCAAGAAGACGTCTATGTGAATATGACGTCAGCTTTTCTATCGCAACATCTGGTTTTCCGGCAGCAAATATTCCCCTGAGGGCATACAATGTCGAGCGGTCCCAGAAGGTAGTACTGCCCTGCTCTGTCAGAAGGCCGTCTTCCTTCCAGAGAAGCGGACTGCACAATGCCTCAACCGTAGCATCAGCCCTGTCATATATGCCGACAGTAAGAGGAATGCATATCCATGCACGCAGGAGATCATTGCCGTCGTAGTATCTGTATGTATTGAAACCACTTACCTCTGCACCATAATATTTTTCGATATTTACGGCGAGAGCCGCTGCCTTGTTTCTGTAATCCTTGGCTACTGATGACTTCATGCCAAGTTCCCTGCTGAGGCAGGCAGCGCTCAAAAGAGCATCATAATACAGTGAGGAAGTACAGAGATTGGCATCTCCATCCTCAAAGCGTCCTTCCAATTCATCTGTGTCCGACTCAACCACTCCGCTGTCGTTCAGTTTCATTTCGCAATATTCCAGACACCACTCTATCAACGGCCAGAGTTCCTGTGCCACGGTTTTGTCTCCGTATGCAAGGGCAAAACGGGATGCACCATATGCTATCATTGCGGCATCTCCCCTATCTCCGGCCCCATTCCAGATATCACGGCCTTCAGAAATGATTGAGCTTGGTATCGGTTCCCATCTGTCATTCATGAAGCGTGCAAAATGGCGGAACGAATTGATGGCCGACTCGTTACCGCGCCAATATCCGAGATAAGGAAAGAACGGATTGACATATTCAGCCTGATCATTTGCCCAGATTGCAGCATAATACGATTCTCCTCCCGGTGCATGCATGTAGCCTCCCGATGTCTTGCATATGCTTTCACTTGTACGGATCTTCGCATATCGGAACATCGTGTTTATCACCGGATCTGGAGTTTCAAGGACAAGAGCCTTGTCTATATCGCCATTTACAAAAGACCATCGTGCCTTCAATTCCGCTTTCACATCTATGTCCTGCACGGATTCGTTCTCCCTGCGGGCAGAATAGGTCACTGTAAAGACAACAGCCTCTCCCTTCTTCAAAACATACGTACCGGCTCCATGGATATCAGCCGAAATCACATAGACGCCGTCCCTTCCTTTTGACTCAAGCGTACGATAAGACTGAGAGAATTCCGGAATGTAGACGACTGCATCCTTTTCGCGAATGTTTTCAATTCTATAATATTCGCAGAGAGCCGGTTTGTCCATAGAAGGGAATACAGTCCTCTGCATGCTGACTGCCGGAACCGGAGCGGTGCCCCTTCCCGAGCCGATATTGTGCTTTCCCACACACCATGTATCGACAGCGCAGAACATTCCGTTCAGCGTGACTGATTCCGTCTTTCCGTTCTTAAGAGAAAGACCGTCTACATTTATGAGCGACGGGATATCGATAGAGATCCTGTGCATCAGGCTGGCGTGGGTATTGTCAGGAAGAGTCCTGAGCATCGGGAATACAAGAGAGCGCTCCATAGATAAAGTGGAATTCTCATCCAGTCCCCAACGGAGGACGCACGACACCTGCTCACCCGTCATCTCGATATGGTCGGAATGTGGATATGTTCCCTCATTTACTTTCCACACGATATTTCCATCAGTATTTATATTCCAACGTGATGCCACCTTCTGTGCCGGCGCCGGAAAGAATCTGGACTTATCGACATTGAATTCAAAAGGATCGGACGGCTTCGTGTCCTTTAAAGAAACATCCAGACGATAGGTATCCTTGCCCTCGAAAGTCACATTCTCTATTTCATAAAGCGGAAGCCATGCGTAAGCCACCTTGCCGCCAGAAGAAGCCTTTACGAACATATTCGGATATTTCAGGCCGAAGTCCTTGGTCTTTGGAAAAATCGTCTCCGTTTTAAAGCGGCATACCCCATTCGCGTCGGTCTTTGCCACATGGACAGCTTCAGGAGAGACACTGTATGAATACCATCCGACAGGATAGAATTCCAGAACCGCATCATTCACAGGCTTTCCATCCGGTCCCTTGACGCAGAAAGACAACCATTCAGGACACATTTCGGCCACAAGATTGTCGATTTCCACCATCTTGTCACCTGAAAGATTTATCATATTGACGGCATAATCGCTCCAGAAGGTTTCTCCATACGGATAGTCCATGATGCACCTCGTACCGTAGCATCCGATCGGCGCTACAGGGTTCTTGTCCGCATCCACTTTCATGGCATATATGTCAGGTACACCTCGTCCGTGTCCGAACTCATGGATAATGCCGTCTATCGCCCCTTGTTCAAACGGATTGTTGAAGCGGTCATTATGTGTACGGGCATGGTAGACTGTCAGTATGTCCGAACCATACCAGCCGCCTCCGACCTCTTCAGGATGAGACTTATAACCGTCTATCACAACAAGATAGTCATGATCAGGGTGAGGTTTATGCACCTCATGAGCCGAAATGCCGTCATAAATATAGAATGCATCCCAGTCCACCACAAAATCATAGACAGCATCGAACTGTCTTGTATGGTTGAAAGCACGGTTGATCTTGTCAAACATCCTTGTAATCTGATGTCTGACATTAGCCTCTCCGCCGAGGGAGTCCACAGACTCGCAGTCGATTCCCACCTTGACGGTAAAACGGTGAAGCGGCTGGGCAGTCATACTCCAGCAGACAGCGGCCAAAAGGATTGTCGCTAAAACTGATTTTTTCATTATTAATTGCGGTTAGTTTTCAAATCGGCACCTGCGGCCTGTTTCACCATGCCGCAGGCAAAATATACTGATTATTTCGTAAGGCTCACAACAAAGAATTTTGTAATTGATCCTTCTGCTGCGATAAAGTCAAGAACAAATGTTTTGGTCGTAGAATCATAATAAGAATGATTCAAGACTACAGTATTGTGATTTCCATGCCTATCCTGAATATCAACTATCGGATACACACCTTCCTGACCATTATATTTGCTTTCCCAATCAATATTGAAATAGAGAGGCTGATTAAACCAGTCATAAAGGATACCATATAACTGACCATTAGTGGTATCGTTTCTCCATTGAGTTTCGTGATCAGTCGTATTCACTATATACTCTTCACCATCCATATAGGATGTCATGGTATAACCATCTTCCGCCATTGCAAAGATATTTGAACCATTATAGTGGTAACTGTATGTATCGGTTCTTATAGAAATCGGATCTTTTATGTTATCAGTAACCGTTGGATCATATTCTGGAATGACTGCCTGAATTTCCTCAGTTGTAAATGTAGTTGCCAAATCATTATTAAATGACGTGCAATAACCGGCAACTGACTCCAGAGGATTATCAAGTTCTCCCATATTATATATTGTACCTTCTACAAGAGTCTTGTTAGAGTATGATTTAGCCTCAACACCATTAACAAAAATCTTGAGGGCAGAGAATGTTCCTGGAGCTACAGCAATGTAATATGTATTTCCCACAAACATACCTCCTTTGAGAGTGACTTCTGACTCTGTTGCAGAGATTTCAGAACCGTCGAAAGTTGCTTCACCGGCAAGTTTGTCACCTGTAGCGGAAAGTTTTACCGAATAGATCTCACCTTCTGTCACAGTAAACTTCACAAGAGCTGTAAGATTATGGAATTTGATTTCAGAACCGGTGGAACTTCCGTATGCAAGAGTCGCAGTCGGATCAAATCCGTTTTTGGTCGCTATCTGAACCTCCGGAATGTTCAAACCGGTAAAAGTAGAGAAATCGGATGTAGCGATATTTGTGTTCTGTGGGTAGAAGGCCCAATATGTATCAGGTTGCTCAAATGTTCCTTCATAAGTGAATTCTGCAGTAGCCTGGCTGCTTGTAATGGCAGTCGTAAACGGACGGTTGATTTTCTGTGCATCAAAAACAGAAATAGCGTCTCCCTGTGCCCAATAAGTCTTTGTTCCGTCGGTCAGAACGGTCTTGGTCTCATCACCGGCAGCTACAGCTGTAAGTGTGACAGTCTTTATCTCCTGAACATTTTCCTTTGCGCAGGATACTGCTGCGAGAGCGGCTAATGCCGCGAAATACAATATCTTCTTCATTTTGTCCTTCAATTTATTCGGTAAACATTAGAGATCCTCTTCCTGCCAATCGTCAAAGGAAAGTTCGACCTGACTTGCACAAAGCACACTTTCAGTAGCCAAATACACTACCTCAAGGCCGGGAGCTTCATAAACCTGCCCCCCCCGATTCATTTTTTCTGTCTTCATAAGAAATGTTTTAATGTTGATAAAGTTTTGATTGGTTATCTTTTTAGAGATTCTTCTATAAGTTCAAGTTCTTCTGGAGTATAGCATGTAAGGGTTACATCCTCTCCGGCTGCCTCTGACACATGACCAAGGAAATAGAGGAAACGCTCGTATGCCCCATCCAACTTCGGAAGCTGATCTTCCTCAAGAGCATAAAGTGCCCTGAAAGCTTTCTTATATACATCCCATCCATATTTATCCTTGATTCTGAGGAAGGTATAATGCAGTGCATCTCCATTATTCTTCGGAATGCCGGCTCCAATGGTTTCGTCATAGAAAATCTTGTAATAGTCCCTGACATCAGCACCGCGATACACGACATTCCTCTGGCTGACACCGCCATTGCAGACCTCCACGGCATAGGACATGCGGAAATTGGCAAAAATCTCGTCATTCCAGTTCCAGCTTCCGCGACCACGAATATTACCTGCTGAAAAGACATGACCGATTTCATGCAGGATTCCGAATCCCCAGTCGTCGAATTCGGCCGTGCGTTCAATCACATCCTTCACCTTGACATGGCTGTTCCAGAGGATTGGATTTCCTGCGAGCGCCCAATAGCCCGGTTCAATACCCGGTGTATTGATGATATGTATCCTGCGGCCTCCAAACGGCACTTCTCCTACAAGTTCGTTATATGCTTCATAGACACGGTCAAGCTCGGAAAGCCATTCGTCCATCTGTGCATCAGTAATGGTGACATTGGCTGTATCAAGCCACACTTCGATATGGTCGCTTGCACGATGGTACATCTGATCGCCTACTGGCTCCACGCATACATCGTCATACCATACGGTTCCTAAAGCCTTGCCGCCATTGTAGGTACCCCAAGGGAAGCCGAGCGAGCAGCAGATTACGGCTTTGCCTTCCTGATCAGGTACGAAGTCCATATAGACTTCCGTCCAGTCCTTGTCCTCATATGCGAACTCCGATGCATTCCAAGGCTGTTCAAGATCATCGGGCAGCAGATACAGCACGGCTCCGCGGCCTTCCTTGACACCTTCACATTTCATCTTTGCACTCATCCTGTAAAGTTTTCCAGGTTCAAGGCCTTCCAATGAATGCATGATTCTCAGGGCTCCACGCTCAGGATTGCTGATCTTAACGCAGCCGCTATTATCCACACCGCCTTCCGTGAGATATTCCACCTTACCGTACTCATTGTCAGCGGCATTGTCAGTCCACAACAGGGAGAAGTTCTCCGCATTGTTGAAATCATCTGTAAAAACAGTATTGTCTGCCGGTGCGCAGGCACAAAAACCGGCAGCGGCAAGACATGCCAGATATAAAACTTTTGTCTTCATGATTTATTGCAATTGCTTCTTTATCGACTCCAATTCAGAATCTGTAAAATACGACCAGAGGTCTACATTAGGATATGTCTCTTTTGTAAAGCGATCAAGCATATTGACAAAGTATACGAATTTATCATATTTGCTGCCTCCGTTACCGCCATTCTGTCTAAGATAGTCGAAAGTCTTCTTGTAAGGCTCCCAACCGATATTTCTGGACATTCTGGCAAGCATGTAATGTATACCATTGTCATTCACCTTAGTACCTATGGTCTTGTCATAGTCAGGCTTGTACAGGTTCAGGATTTCTTCGCCGACAAAGACTTTTGATTCTCCATTGGCATCTGTCTGATGCACCTGGCCACCGGTCTTTTCCAGCGCGTAATGCATCCTGAAGTTTGCAAACATCTCGTCGTTCCAGTTCCATGAAGTGTTCCCGATATTGAATACATGACCGATCTCATGCAGAAGCCCGAAGCACCAGTCGCCATAGTCCTTCATCTTCGCAAATGAATCTTCCACTGCGGTGTAATTGATGCTCCAAAGGATAGGATAACCGGCAAGTGCCCAGTATCCGGAATATATTCCACGAGTCGTCTGTATGGCAAGTTTGCGGCCTTCATGAGGAGCAGCTCCCATAAGCTCTACGCATGCCTCATAATATCCGTCAAGATCTTCTATCCAATCCGACAGAATCTGAGAAGATATGGTTACTTTGGTTGGCTCGATATAAAGCCTCATATGATCGCTTTCAAGCTGGAAAAGTTCATCAGAAATCTTCTTTACACTGATGTTGTCGAAATAGGCCGTGCCTGTTGAACGTCCCCCGTTTGCCATTCCTCCCTGCCAGAAACCGAGGGCAGCAGTGATGGTGGCCTCTCCATTATCATCCGACATAAAGTCCATGACCACATTAGTCCATGACTCAAGTTCGGTTCCGTAAATATACTTGGACGAGTTCCAGTACTGCTTTGTGTTAGGGCTGAAGACCACGGGGCCGGTGCCCTCACCATTAGGAATATCGGAATAACGGATTCTCGCAGTAATCCTGTACATCTGATCCGGTTCCAGTCCGGTAAGTTTCCTCTCTACGCCGACACAGCATTTCCCGTTTTCCGGAAACTGCTGGATCTTGAGGCATCGGCTGTCCTTGACACCCTGGCCTTCCACCACCTCCACCGTTGTCTTATCACCGTTGGCGTATTTCTTTACAGTCCATCCTTCAAGGCCATCCTCGAAATTTCCGTTCGGCAGTTCAACTGCATACGGATCCTCAACTACAGGCGGGACAACCGGTTCCACAGGAGTATTGCCATTCCCGTCCTTGGAGCATGAAGATGCGAGGACAGCGGACAAGCATAAACAATATATGAATTTTGCTTTCATGATGATATGATTATATTATTCATTTTCCAGATAAGTACGAATTGTGCTTATTTCCGTGGAGTTAAAGCAGGTTTCGTAAACATTCTCACCTGCATGCTTACTCAGGCATTCCATGAAATATTCGAATTTCTGCCAGTTGTTCCAGCTCTGCTCTTCTTCCTGATTTCTCGGACGCTTATATAGATCTGCAAAGACATTCTTATAAAGTTCCCAGCCGTATTTCTCCTTAATCTGAATCAACTTATAACAAAGCGCATTGCCCATTTCAACTGAGCGTCCTGCACCGATAGTGCGTTCATAGCAATTGTCTGATTCCGATTTATATAAGTCAGCCAATTCCGCCCCGATATAAGTTTTTTCCTGTGACTTGAATGTTCCGTCACCTTGCGGAATGGAAGCAGTTGTAATTACAACAGCATCAAGTTTTTCAAGTGCATAAAACATTCTGAAATTGGCAAAAAGTTCTTCGTTCCAGTCAAAGGAATAGGTCGCATCATTGATGTAAGGGGCAAAATTGTGCCCGATTTCATGCATGAGGCCGAAGCACCAGTCTCCTCTTGCGACATTCGCCAATGTCTCTTCTATATAATTCCTGTTCCACTGTATAGGATTGCCGGCATAAGCCCATGCATCTATGGTAGCGGCCCGAATAGCCGTGATCTTGCCTTCGAACGGTACAATTCCGCTGAAAAGTTCCTCATAACATTCGTACACCTTGTCCAGATTTGCAAGCCAATCATCGATAATCTGATCAGAAATCGCGACATATTCCTTATCAACCACAAGACGAAGATGCTTGCTCTCGCGAATGTAAAGTTCGTCATTTTCAGTCAGCTTCACATCATCGAAATACACAAGTCCCTTGGAAGATGCCGCTGTGTTTCCAAGACGCAGGCAAAGCGTGATTTCGCCGGACTCCGGGACATCGTCCACATCCAATTCTATCGTCTTCCATTTGTTGTTCGAACCGGTCAAGGCATCAGACGAAGGGGCCCAAAGATAGTCAAGACAGAGATTCGCACCTTTGCCTCCTGTAATCATATCAGTCTTCACCTTGGCTGTAGCCTTGTAATATCCTCCAGGAACAAGTCCGGTGACTTTCTGTGCGAACTTGACATCAGTATCTTCATTCAGTGCAATGATAGACAGGCAACGGGACCCGCCTACACCTTTTCCATCCTCCTGGGAAACCTGAGCGGCCTCCGTATTCCATCCGCCGATATAGCTCCAGTTCCCTGTGGCAGCTTCGGATACAAGTTCCATCGATATGTCTGCTTCCATGTCTCCATTGACGAGCAGATTCGGCTTCGGAGCTACGGGAGAGACCGGAACCTCCGGAACCGAAGGCACATCCGGATCTATGGTTTCAGAGCCGGAATAATCCGTGCCGCCGCATGAAACGGCAGCAAGAAAAATCATAAACAAGAATGTGTTTCTTCGCATCTATCTACTGTTTGAAAATGAAAAGGCAGGAAGATGTCCCACAGGTCATCTTCCCACCTCAATTTCATATTTATTCCACAGGAATCATGTTAACCTGAATAGGGAAACCGCCCTGTTCTTTATATGCATTATCAAGAACCATAAGGTCAATATGGACAATGCCGGTTTCTGTATCGACATATGAATTGCCGTTATCCACAATCTCGTCATATCCTGCAGCCCTATCATAAGCTCTATCGACAAAATCACCGAGTTTAAGACGGTTCGGATATCCGGAAATTGTCTCATTCAAAATATTGAAATAGATGAGTCCATCAGCCCATACCTCATTGTACTGGAAAGCATACTTTTGCTTTTCCTCTCCCCTTGAAGGTCTGAAACCAGTGAAGTTTGTAGCAGTAAGGATACCGGCCTTAGTCTTTCTATTCGACTTTTCTTCACCCCAGAGTTCCTTGGTATACTCTACGCCCAATGTTCTGAAAGGCTGAACATATATGACATCTCCCTCGACATTTGTGCCGACGAAAAGATCTGTTCTGTCCAACGCCAATGGAACCAGATATTTATCCTCACCATCATATTCAAGTTCAGACATATCGACGATGTATGACACCTTTCCTGTCTTGGCTCCTGTTTCGATGAAAGCAGCTGTAACAGTAATCTTGGAAGGATCAAGGCTGAGATACGATGTGCCGTTTGCAGTATTGTACTCTGCTACCTTGGAATTATCTACAACGAAATTCAACGGCTGTTGCTCTGAAATAGGAGCATTCATTTCCACGCCGATGCTGCCCTTGCCGCTTGTGCTTACAAAGAGACCGTCTGCATCCACAACCCACATATAAAGAGTAGAGAGCTGGACAAGCACATAGATAGGATTCTTCTGAGACACCTGATATGCATCAGACTCCATTGCAAGAGGAAGCACATAGATATCATCACTAGTCATCTCATAGCAATCAAAAGTGACTGTCGTACCCCAATTCATTGTCTCAACATCAAGGACTCCATTCTTAATTGCATAGTACTCTTCAGAAAGAAGCTCGTAATCTGTACCGTTGACTTCATTAAAAGTCGCAACTGCTGAAGGTACTGCTACATAAGTCACTTTAGAAGCATCCACCGTAGTAAAGTTAGAAGTCGCGTTGAGAACCACATCCTGAGTGAAAGGAACTCCTTTTATGAAGCTGAGGCTTGAATTCACCTCCGGCTCTATAACTTCAAGCTTAGGTTCCACAACACTCGGCAGAAGGATAACCTCCGTCTGAGCGCCCTTCTCGTCGAGCTCGATTGATGAACTTGTTATCGAGAGAGGAATCACATAGTTATTGGCCTTTGAGAGTCCTGACGCAGCTACGAGAGCCTTTGGCTTGATCACTACCGGCACTTCGATTTCCTTGACGGTCTTATCGAGCGTCACTGTCTGAGGAATGGTATAATACTCAGCAGGCATGAGCTCGTACGAAGTGCCGTTCAAAGTATTGTATTCAGCAAGAAGAGCCTCATCTATTCCGACTGTCATTTCCACATCCTTTGAAAGGCCATGGACACGGGAAACAATGATGACGGTCTCCTCCTGATCATAAATCGAGATCGTATTCACGGTGTAGACACCGGTCTTATCGAATACTGGATCCGGATTAATCACAATCGGTGGCAGCTCAGCTTCACATGCTGCCAAAGCCGAGAACAGGGCAACCGATGAGAATATCTTAAAAAATGTTTTCATAATATTTTCTTAAAATCGTTTACTTATCCATTAAATCAATAGAGAATCCGAACAGGAATCATCTATTAATAGAACGGAGCCTGAACCAGTTCGGTGTTGAGTTCACACTCGGAAGCCTTGACAGGCATGAAATAGTGCTGTATATCAAATCTCTTGATGGCTGCCTGAGTCAATGTGAAGAACTCCTTGTCAGTTGGGCCTGTTCCCTTAGACATGTCAAGGCCATACTCGTTATGGTTGAAAACTCCTTCAGGGCCGTGTGCAATGAACCATCTGCGGACATCGAACCAGCGCTGGCATTCGTAGCACAGTTCGACCTTACGCTCATGACGGATCATTTCACGCATTTCCTCCTGAGAATAGCTGCCCTCATATGCAGGGATGCCGGCACGGGCACGGATTTCGTTAAGGTACTTCAGGACTTCATCCTGCTCAGCCTCGCCATAATACTCATTCACTGCCTCTGCATAATTGAGGTATATCTCTCCAAGACGAATGATAGGGAACGGACAGTTCATCATTCTGGTGGCAGTACTCTTCTCCTTGTTGGAAGTATAGTCGAGCGGAATATTCTTTCTTACAGAGAATCCTGTGGTATTCTTGTCACCCGGAGTCGATCCGTTTCCGGACTTTCCGCTATACCAGAAGTCAACAATTCCATAACCATCCGCATCTTGTGCGGCATCCGGTTCTGTTGGAGAAGCATATGAAAGGCGCTGGTTAGGGAAATGAACGTTCGCATAGAAACGAGGCTCTCTGTTACAGAACATCCAGAAGGTATTGGCAATGGTTCCGTTACCTGCTTCTTCAGAGAATTTCTTGTCATCGAACCATGTTTCAAGTTCAGGAGCTACGGAACCGTCGGCCATAAAGAAGTCATTGACCATTCCGATAGCCAGCGAGTAACGTCCGTTCCATCCGAACCATCTGGCAGGAAGAGCGCACATGCCATACCACTGCATACTGTTCGGATGAGCCCAGATTACCTCAGGATTGTTTTCAGCTCCCCATGTAGTAGTGATTGAACGGATATTGTCCACAATCTCGTCAAAAGAAGCTTTTTCAGGAGCCTTCTTGAGAGAGAATCCATAGTTGTCAATGATATCCTTGGCTCTGTCTGCAGCTTCCTTCCAAAGTTCTTTATCATATTGCTGCGGAATAAGGACAGTACCATCATTATTCGTCCAGCTGGCGTATATGGTGTTGCCGTTATAGAGAGGGCTGGCAGCCATAAGGTACATTCGGGACTGGATCGCACGAGCCGCAGCCACAGTAGGAAGGCCAAGTTCAAGAGTTTCGTTTCTTGTTTCAGGCATGCCGTTCTCACAAGCCCAATCAATCTCATCACTTATCCACTGGACACACTCTGCAAAAGGCTTACGAGCCTGAGGAGCAGCAATGGCATCGGCACCACGGCTGGACTCCACGACAGGGATAGGGCCATAAAGACGGAGCAGAAGATAATGGTAATATGCACGCATAAAACGAGCCTCGGCCCTCTTGACACGACGTTCAAGCTCGCCCATCTCCTGACATTTGTCAAGATTCTCAAGGAAGATATTGATATGGCGGATAGCCTGATAATATCTTACAAAGAAGTACAGGTTGTAAACTGTATAGCCGTAATAATTGTCCGGAGACATCAGACCTTCAGAAACGCCTTTAATGTTGCCCTCCATGACATAAGCAGCTTCGTCAGTACACCAGAAATACGGTATCTGACCTGAATAGTGCATTTCCTGCACCATGAAATCATCGCTGTACATCCGGGCATACCATTCTTTGGTTGAGACCTCGGATGCGAACACTTTATCGATCGTATTCATTCCGCCCGGATCCTGATCCAGATAGTCCGAACATGCCGGAACAAGCATCAGCGATGCCAGAATCATATATAAAATCTTATTCTTCATATATTCAAATGTTTAGAATGAAACATTCACACCAAGGAAGATGGTTCGCTGCATAGGGTAAGAATCGGCACCTGTCTCCGGATCCCAGAAGTCTGAGTAGAACTTACTGAATGTAAGGAGATTCACACCCTGGAGATATACACGTAGCGAGTTTGCAAAAATCTTCTTGGCCCAACGGTCTGGAAGGGTATATCCAATCTCGACATTCTTCAGACGAAGATAGCTTGCATCACGCAACCACCATGTGGATGTCTGATAGTTGTTCGTATTGGAACCATAGCTGAGACGAGGAGAGAATGCATACGGATTCGGATTGTCCTCTGTCCAACGATCAAGGAAAGCAGTCATCACATTACCCATGAACTTCGGTCCACGCTCAGCCTGGAACGGCTGGAAATACCATCCGCCGGTAAGGTAAGTCGATCTGTTGCCGGCTCCCTGGAAGAGGAAAGAGAAGTCGAGACCTCTCCAGTTGAGGGAAGCGCCAAAACCATAAACGATTTCCGGCATTGAAGGATTTCCGATCCATGTACGGTCTGCCTCTGTAATGCGTCCGTCATCGTTAAGGTCCTCATAACGGATATCTCCTGGACGAAGCTGAGTCTTGTCCATCGAGAACTGCTCATAATAATCAGGAAGGGCATCAAGTTCTTCCTGAGAGAAGAGATGCATAGCCTTATAACCAAGCCTCAGGCCATAACGGGCACCTTTCTGATCCTGCCATGGATATGCATAATACTTACCATCCTGAAGGACTGTATTCCTTGTGAAAGTGAAGTTTCCACGGGCAGAAATGAAGAGGTCTGTTCCAATCTGCTTCTGATATTCAGCAGACACTTCAAAACCCTTGTTCTCCATTGTACCCATATTGGCGTAGATGTCATAGTCCTTAGGCAGACCGGTCACCTCCGACACCTGAGGAGACAGGAAGATGTTTTCACGAAACTCGTAGAATATATCTCCGTTGATACGAAGGGCATTGAAGAAGCCGAGTTCAACACCAAGATTATACTTGGTAGCGACCTCCCATGTCACATTCTCGTTTGACATACGGCCCTCACCGATACCACCGACACCCTGATTATAGTTAAGACCGATATTACCGTATCCGTTCGCATTGTCATTCATGGTAGCGAGATAGATGAAACGGGTGGAAGGTATCTGATCGTTACCTACCTGTCCGACCGATGCACGAAGCTTTGCCCATGTCAGGACATTATTGTTTTCGAGCCAAGGTTCCTGTGATGCCACCCATCCGAGAGCGACAGCCGGGAAGGTACCCATTCTGTTTCCTTTTGCGAAATTCTCGGAACCGTTGAATCCGATGTTGGCCTCCACGAGATATCTGTTGTCATATCCATATGTCACACGACCGGCAAGACCGATGCTTCTCTTAGGAAGAGACGTCATGTAGTCCATTCCCTGAGCCATATAACGATAATCCTTTGCAAATCCCATGACAAGGGCACCAACATCATGCTTTCCGAAGAAACGCTGATAGTTCACCGTCGCCTCTGCATACTGCGATCTGGTAGAAGAACTTTTATGACTATAATTAAGGTAGTCCATATACTGGTCTGCATACCATTCCGAAACCATAAGTTCACCGTCTTCATCACGGCCTGTAGGTTCATAGAAATTGATGCTGCGCGTTCTTTCATCTATTGCAGTCGTTGCATAGTCATAAGCATAAGTGATCTTGGCCGTAAGTCCCTGTGTAATGAACTTGAGATCCTGATCAATGGAGAGATTTGCACGAAGAGCATTCGACATGGTCTTGACATTACCCCTCTGAGTCAACATGTTGTAAGGGTTGTTCAAACCGTCGCGGCCGGCAAGTCTTCCATCCTTAAGACGTACCGGGAAAGCATTCGGTGCTGCATTGATGATGTCACGGTAAATGGCAGCGGAACCGCCTTCCGCAGGTTCAAGGTTTTCAGAGACATTTCCCTGAAGTCCGAGGCTGACTGTTGTGGTAGGAGTAATATCCATGTCTACGTTCGAACGGAAATTGTACCTTGTATAATTCACATTCGAGCCAAAAGTACCGATAGTCGGGCTCACCCATGAATATGCACCAGGGTTCACAGTGTATTGTCCTTCCTGATTGTAGAAGGAAACCGATGTGAAGTAACGGGCGAACTTACCACCACCAGAGATGTTCGCACTTACCTTTTCCGACATGGTGAGGTTCTTCATGAGGACCTTCTGCCAGTCTACATTCGGATAAAGTTCAGGATCTGTGCCATCGCGCATAGCAGCGATTTCCGCATCCGTATATTTAAATGAAGAAGAGATACCCGCAGTACCGTCAACTGCTTCATTGAAGAGCATTGCACGAGTTGCAGCATCGACAAATGAAAGACGTTTGCTCGGTGAAGACAAACCATGCTCATAGCGCACATCAATACGGGCAGGTCCATCAAAACCGCGACGTGTATTGATCAGAATGACACCATTGGCACCACGCACACCATAGACAGCAGTGGCTGAAGCATCCTTGAGCACAGAGAATGACTCTATTTCAAGAGGATCGACATTCTCAAGAGGACGTTCAATACCGTCTACTAGCACGAGAGGATCCGGATCACCGGTAAATGTTGCAATACCACGGATCCAGAACTGAGCATCATCTTTGCCCGGCTCACCGGATGACTGGAGAGCAACGAGACCGGCAACATTACCAGCGAGAGACTGGCTGAGGGAACGCACCGGAACACGAAGTTCATCAGGACGGATAGCTGCGACAGCTCCTACCACAGATTCCTTTCTCTGGGTACCATAGCCGACCGCCACAACCTGTCCTGCATCCAGAGCCACGGCATCCGGCTTAAGGACGACTGTCAATGGCTTGCCGGCATAGGCAACCACAGACTGGGTCTCGCAACCGATATACGAAATCACGAGGTTGGCGTTTTCGTTCAGATCAAAACTGAACTTACCGTCAAGATCGGTAATCGTGGCAGTGGTTGTACCTCTGACCATCACTGTCGCACCGATATACGGCTCACCTGCCTCATCAAGCACGACTCCGGAAATTCCGGCTTGCTGAGCAAAGGCAGCAGCTGAAATCATCAGCGCCGCTATCGCCAGAAGTGCTTTTCTAAGAGTAGAAAAAACTCCCATAGTTGATTGAGTTTAATTGTGAATATTTAGGTAATAATTAGTGGTTATATAATTTTTCGCAAGGTAGCCATTGTCACAGCCAAAAACGGCAATAAAAAACATCATCTATATAAATTTCATCTTATTCAACAGTCATTTTACCCCCCCCGACACCTATTTCAGACAAAATTTACATTAACAAGACAAAATTTACACGATACAAGATTCATCGCACAGAACTAAAACAAAAATAAAGAAAGAATGGACTCCAAATCGTTATTTTCATTACATTTGCAGCACTAACACACACGACAGTCAGGCAAAGAGCCAATAACCACATAATTAAAGGCCTGTTTATGGAAAACTTACGAAGATATGCGGCTGCACTTGCAGTAATGCTGGGCATTTTACCTGTTTACGGAGGGAGTAGAATGTCCTTCAGCCACATTACAATCGAAAATGGTCTCAGTTCCAATACAATTCAATGTATTTATCAGGATAGTGAAGGCCTGATGTGGTTTGGGACGAATGACGGGCTTTCAGTGTATGACACATACATGATCAGGACATGGAGAAACATTCCCGGAGATCCCACGTCAATCGGGAACAACAGCATCTACAGTATATTCGAAGATCGGGACAAAACACTCTGGATAGGCACGGAAAGAGGCCTTTTCACATACAACAGGCGAAACAGCACTTTTGCATTGGCAATGGAAGATACGGACCTGGCTTCTGCACACATAAGGTCAATTGCACAGGACACGACAGGGAATATCTGGCTGGCAACTCTTGGGAACGGAATTTTCCGCATTGATTCCGATACAGGCCGGATACGCAACTGGAGACATGACATTCTGGACAGCGGAAGCATAGGATCAGACTATTGCCCTAAAGTACTTGCAGATGCAATGGGCAATGTATGGTGTCTGACATCGGGCAAATACCTTTATAGACACGAGCACGAAACCGACAGCTTCATGCCGATTCTGATACAAGACGTCATAAAAGGCAAAACAGCCAAGAATGCCTTCACCATGTGTCTTGACTGGGAAGGAGACCTTTGGATCGGCGGTTGGGACAGCGGAATATTTCATTACGACAAGGAAAGCGGCATATTTACGAACCACATGACAAATTCCAGAGGGCCGCTTCTGAAAGGACGTATACACACACTTGCGGAACCAGAACCCGGACGTCTCCTCATAGGATCTGACGCAGGATTGACTGATTTATCATACGACACAGGTCGCTTTTCGACTACTTCATATGGAGATGCTTCAGACAATGGTCTTTCCGATGATTTCGTACATGACATTTTTCTTGACAGAGAAGGAGGCTTATGGATTGCGACTTATTTCGGTGGAGTGAACTACATGAATCCGAACAGCAGCAGTTTTATTCTGGAAAAATGCAGCGTGGGGGCTTCAAAAGGCCGCGTCATAAGCAAATTCTGCGAAAACGGAGACGGTAAAATATGGATTGGAACCGATGACGGAGGGGTTTTCCTTTATGATCCGGCAAAAAAGCAAAGCGTTCAGGTTGCAATTGATCCGGACATACCGAACCTGAATATCCATGCGCTCTTGAAAGATGGAGAATATCTATGGACAGGCACATACAGCAACGGACTGTACCGCATGGAGATACGTAGCGGGAAAGTAGAGCATTTTCCCACATTCAGTGAAAAGGACAGTATAAATCAAAGCGTATATTCTCTCTACAAAGATCAGACAGGCAGATTGTGGATCGGCACAAAGACGGGAATTTATGTTTGGAATGCGGAAAAGGGATTCACCCTTATGAAGCGTTTAGGATTCCATAGCGACATAATTGCCATCTGTGCAGACACAAAAGGACACATATGGTTCGCATCAATAAGCAATGGACTTTTCTGCTACGACCCTCAGTCACAGGAGTTGAATGCCGTATACAGCAGTTCAGGCGATAAAATTCCAGAGGAGATTCTGTCCATGTGCATACATTCCGACCAGATATATCTCGGAACAGCCGGACGTGGAGCCGTAAGGCATGATATCAGCTCGGGAAAAACGGTAAGACTGGAAAGCCCGACCGATAATATGGCAAATCTAAGTATCTTTCACTTAATAAATGATGAAGATGAATTGTGGATGAGTACAAACGAAGGATTATTGAGATATGATCTGACATCAGGAAAGGTGAGCATATTCGGAAGGTCAGACGGTCTGAAGACAGATGTATTCAACAGCAACTCAGGCATTAGAACCGCTGACGGCTACATTTATCTCGGTACAAATGACGGATTCAATATTTTCAAGCCGGATAATCTGCAGAAAAACACCACGTCTCCTGGAACCATATTCACAAGATGCTCCTTTCCCGACCTGATGGACGGAGACCATATTGTCATAAGAAAAGGACACGATCCGTTTACAATAGGTTTTTCAGCCCTGAGCTACAGAGCGCCTCAAAAGAACAGATATCGTTACATGCTTGAAGGGCACGAAGATACATGGACAGAAACATCATGGGACTGCAATACTGTGTCATTCTCTGATTTGGCCTGCGGATCCTATATATTCCGTGTATATTCATGCAACAATGATGGTATATGGGGTGAACCGATTTCTGCTGAAATCACCGTCAAGCCATACTGGTACAATTGTACAGCGGCTATAGTAATATATATTGCTCTTGGATTATTGTTTCTGATGGGAATAGCCACGACTTTCATAACATACACAATGCAAAAGAAAAAGAGTCGTGCGGAAAAAATCAAGTATGTAAAGGAAAAGACCAGAATAGAGACTGAACTGCAGTTTTTCACCAACCTGGCTCACGAAATCCGTACACCTGTTATGCTGATCAATGCTCCTGCCAATGAGATAGCTGGAATGAAGGACCTTCCCCAAAAGGTTCAGGACAACATTGCCCTGATAAAGAAGAGTTCGGACAAGCTCAGCAGCCTGACGAATGAAATATTGAACTTCAGGAAAAGCAGTTCAGACATGGAAATTTCCCCAAAACCGATAATCCAACTCACACGACAGATAGCGGACGACTTCATGCCTGTAACGACAGCACAGGGAATAACCTTGAATTTTGTGGACAATACAGAAGGAAAGGCTATTGCTGACATCAATACCGAGGCATGGAATAAGATTATCAACAATCTGCTGACCAACGCGATCAAGTTCACAAAAGATTTAATTGAAATACGAGCTGATATCATCAACGATACTCTGTACATTAAAGTCTATGACAATGGGACAGGTATACCTCAACACGAAATTAAGAAGGTATTCCAAGCGTTCTGGCACTACGACAAGACAGCGAGAAGGCCTTCGCCTGGCTTTGGCCTCGGATTGTCCATAACAAGTATGCTGGCTCACAAGATGGGAATGAAACTGAATGTTACAAGCGAAGTCGACAAATTCACTGAATTCACTATACGCATACCTTTGAGTGGCAAAGAAGCGGCTGAGGAAGAGTTCATGGAAGAAACAGTGGTGAATGAATCACTGTCTGAAGTGAAACCGGATACGACGCAGGGAGACGGCATGAACATGAAGGCAAAGAATATCGTCACAATAATGATAGTTGACGATGACGACGATCTCAGATTGTATCTTGCCAGCATTTTATCCGAAAGCTATAAAGTGCTGACTGCATCGGATGGAGAGGAAGCGATGGACATGCTGAAATCAGGACAGTTGCCGGATCTGATAATAAGTGACATAATGATGCCAAGACTCAATGGTATAGAATTATGCAACACGATCAGAAAAGACATCAATCTCTGCCATATTCCAATCATTCTGCTCTCTGCTAATTCTGATATTGAAATAAGGAAACAGAGCGCCCAGAATGGTTCAGACATTTATATAGACAAGCCTGTGGATATCGCCTACTTGAAGACACAGATTATGAATCTTCTGGAGCGAAGACAAATGCTGTGGGATTCATTCAGCAAGAGGCCTTATCTTAGCCTCCAGAACATTGCTGAAGATTTGGCAGACAAAGACCTGATCAAGCGTTTCAATGACATTGTGACCAAGAACATGTCAAATCCGGATTTATCTGTTCCGGATCTTGCTGTCCAGCTCGGTATGAGCCGGAGTCACATGTGCAGAAAGATTAAGGATATAACAGGACTTAGTCCCAGTGGTTATCTCAAAACCGTGAGACTTCGTAAAGCTGCCGAGCTCCTTGTTCAAGGCAATCATCAGATCAACGAAATATGCTGGATGGTCGGTTTCAACACACCAAGCTATTTCTCGAAATGCTTCAATCAGGAATTCGGGATCAATCCGACAGAATTCATATCAAGGAACCGGCATGACATTTCTGACGAAAAGGAAGGGCTATAGTTATGAATTCGGAATGATCATATGCTCAAGTTGCGCTATGGCAGGCGTTCTATATGTACAAATAGCCTGAAATCCTGACCAAAATCATGAAGGATAACTTAACACCGTAGTGATTGTAGCAATAAATTTGTATCTTTGCTCGTGACAGAAACCGACGAAGATATGTTGTACCCGATAGGAATACAGAATTTTGATGATTTGAGAAGAAACGATTTTGTGTATGTGGACAAGACACACCACATACATCGTTTAGCTTCTACAGGAAAATACTACTTCCTCAGCCGTCCACGCAGGTTCGG